>PAYP01000103.1 GCA_002714785.1 Candidatus Poribacteria bacterium
CATATTAAAATCCTATAAATATAAAAAACTAAACTTACGCTGTGGTTTATTTTGATTCAAAATCGTATTAATGAAAATATACTACCTTCTCTGAACACTATCTTTTTCTACTGTTTCAAACATACCGGAGTAAAACCTGAAGTTCCCTTCAACAAAGATTCCGGCTGAATTCCCGTGTTCTCAGCCAAAATTCGACCACTATATCCGTAAGTGAGCTATTTGACAAAATCTAGTTTTTGTTTTTTTGCCTAATAAACTCATTTAAATGATGGAGCTTAAACTTGTTAATCATACGGAAAGGAAACTTTTAATTTTTTCCGCGTCCACCTCCTTTCGATCACTAGAATGAACAATTGATCCACCTTCCATAACTAAAAAACGATCACAAGCATCCAAAGTAAAAGACAGAACTTGTTCTGCTACGATAATAGAAATACCATGCATGTCTCTGATCACTTTAAGTTTTTGGGCCATTTCCTTGATTATTGATGGTTGAATCCCCTCGGTTGGCTCATCCAAAAGTAATACTTTTGGTTCTGTGACTAAAGCCCGAGCAATTGCTAATTGCTGTTGCTGGCCACCTGATAAATTTCCGCCTTTACGTTTCCCCATTTCGTCCAACACTGGAAACAGCTCATAAATATAATCAGGAACCTCATTTAAATCCGTGGTATCCATTCCTATTTCAATATTTTCCTTCACAGTCATACTCGGAAAAATCATCCTGCCTTGTGGGACATAGGCTAACCCCCGACGAACCCGCATGAAACTAGGGGCCTCTGCCAACTCTTGCTCGCCGATTTTGATACTAGAGCCATTGCCACAATCTAAAATACCGATGACGGATTTGAACAATGTGGTCTTACCCATTCCGTTGCGACCCATTATGGCTAGAATCTCTCCTTCACCAAGATCCAAGTCCAATCCGCTGATTACCGTACTCTCACCATAACCGACTTTAAGATTTTTTATGTGGAACATAATTAATTACTCTTAGTTTTGGTTAATTATCTAAATTATTAATGTCCAAGGTAGACTTCTTGTACGACTGAATCGTTTTGAATTTCTTCCATTGTCCCTTCCATGATAATTTGTCCCAAGTGAAGCACGGTCACCTGATCTGCTATCTTGGCCACAAAATCCATATCGTGTTCGATAATCAGCACCGAGTGTTCCTTAGAAACCTCGCGCAGCAGCTCGGCTGTTGCATCACGTTCTTTGGCACTCATCCCAGCAACTGGTTCATCTAGCATTATTAAATCTGGACTTTGTACCAACAGCATACCTATCTCTAGCCACTGCTTCTGTCCATGGCTTAAAAGCTCAGCTTGAGAATCTAGCATCTCAATCAGAAATATCGCTTCAGCCACTTCATGAATACGATCCATTACTTCCTCTGATCTTTGAAAGGTCAATGAGCCCAACACTGTTCGTCCGCGGGGGTAAGAAATTTCAAGATTCTCAAATACCGTCAGACTCTCGTAGATCGATGGTGTTTGAAACTTTCTCCCGATTCCAGCACGAACGATTTCATGTTCACGCATTTCGGTAAGCTCTATGTTTCTACCCTTTTTTTGTGCATACGGGTTGTAGCGGATACTTCCGGAGGTTGCAGAAGTCTTACCGCTGATTAGATCTAAAACCGTAGTTTTTCCAGCCCCATTAGGTCCGATAATTACTCTTAATTCTCCCTGGTCAATATAGAGAGTAAGATCGTCGACGGCTTTAAAGCCATCGAAACTAACTGTCAAATTCTCTATGGCCAGTACATAATCGGTGTCACTCGATCGCATTCGATCCCTCCTCTTCTAGTTGACTAATAACAGATGTGGATTCGGGTTCAGTTCTTTTTCTCAACTTAGAGATCCATCCTCTAATATTACTTTCATATAGTCCAGCTAAACCCCTAGGTAAAAAGAGAACAATAACGATGAATGTAGAACCATATAAAAACAGCCACCACCCGGGATAGGCTTCCGAGAAAGCAGTTTTAGCAGCATTAACCGCTAAAGCGCCATAGACTGCACCAAGAAGGCTCTCTCGTCCACCAACAGCTGTAAAAATGACCATGTCGATAGATGGCTGGATACCAATCAAATTAGGAGACATGAATCCAACTTGTAAGGTGAACAATGCACCTCCAATTGAACTAAGTAGGGCGGCAAAGCAGAAAACGAAAATACGGAAAGACGTAATGTTATATCCCGTGAAACGAACACGCATTTCCTTATCACGTTGAGCAACTAATACACGTCCCAGACGAGTCGACAAAATATATCTACTGGCAAGAATACAAAAAAGAAGTAAAATTGCGCAGACGTAATATAGGCTTTTCTGTGCTGATTCAGGTCGTATATCCCAACCTAGGAGAGTTTTCAAGTCAGTAATACCATTGATTCCTCCAAAGTAACCTTGGTTGCCTACGATGAAATACCAAAGGCAGGCGACCATTGACTGAGTAAGAATGGCAAAAACCACATTTGTAACACGCCCCTTGAAGTAAAAGAAACTCAATATAAAAGCCATTAGTACAGGTAGAATCAAGATCAGAGACAGAGTTAAGGCTAAGTTCTTGAACGGGTACCAAAACCAAGGTAATTCGGTAACCTGGTTCCAATCCATGAAGTCTGGAATTCCGGGCGTAGTTTGAATGGAGGTGCTTTCTGGGTCAGAGGCTTCAAGTTTTAGAAACATGGCCATACAATATCCACCAATTCCGAAGAATAACCCCTGACCAAGGCTGAGAATGCCAGAATTGCCCCAGCACATTACAAGACCAATTGCTACGAAAGCGTAACACAGGTATTTACCAGTCAGATTCAGTCGAAAAACGTTAAGTGAAACTGGAAGAATAACCAGTAGTATAATGGCCAAGATGATGAAGGCCGCTAAACCTTCTTTGTTTTTAAAAAGTCGATCGTAAAGATTCATAATTGACTAATAATGGATAATAATAATATTGGTTTATGAGCGAATTCTTTCCGAAAAAAGCCCACGGGTGAATTTCATCAAAACAGCGAATATAATGATGTAGAGCCAGACCTTGGCAATTGAACCAGTCATGAAAAATTCCAAGATCGATGAAAGCAACGCAAGGAAACCTCCAGATATGAAGAGTCCCAACAAACTGCCCAATCCACCTACAACTAGAACCAAAAACGAATCAACAATATAGTTAGTTCCGGCTGACGGAGAGGTGGAAGCTATGGTTGTAAAAAAAGCACCAGCAATCCCAGAAATCCCACAAGCAATCCCAAAAGTAACACGATCAGTCATTTTAGTATTGATTCCCAAGGCACTAGTCATTTGACGATTTTGTGTTGTCGCTCTCATCCGCAGCCCCATGCGCGACCTTTGCGTGTAGGCAATTAGACCAACGGTTAGTAGAACAGTGAGAAAAAGTAGAACGAGCCCACTGATCGGAATTTCGATCATATCGGTAACGGCCCATGACCCCAGAAGCCATTCTGGCAAATCTGCGCTTCTCTCACGTGCACCAATAAAAGTCCTGAAAGATTGTTGCATTATCAGGCTTAATCCCCATGTTGCGAGTAAGGTGTCAAGAGGCCTTTGATAAAGACGACTGATCAAGACCCATTCAACCAAATACCCAACACCAAAAGCGATGATGAAGGATAACGGAATTGCCAGGATGACATAGTAGGTGGTTAAAAAAGGAACATTCTTTGTCACAAACTCGGAAAATAGACACATGGTATATGAGCCAAGAACCAAGAATTCGGCATGAGCCATGTTGATAACACCCATTTGACCAAAAATTATATAGAGGCCAAGGCCCATGAGAACATAAATGCAAAGCAGGCTAACTCCGCTAAACCCTTGCATGGCCACAATCGCGTAAATTTCTGCTGCTGTATAATCACCCATTTAATATTCCTTTATCTATTGCTAAACCATCTCCAAACACTTTGATGTTATTCATGGGATCCACCACACTAGCACATTGAGCAGTAAATCCCACGAATACTATCAAAACAATAGATTAACCGATTGTTTACTGGTATCCCTCTGGGAATGGGTCGGGCTCAATTAAGTCTTCGGAAATCGCCATCACATCAAACTGACCATCTTTTCTGATCTTTCCGATTTTTGCTCGACTATACAGATGTTGGTTAGTTTCATGTACACGTACATATCCTTCCGGAGCGTCCGGCAATTCAATGTCGGGGTGAGCAGCATGCACTTTGTCTATGTCAAAGCTTCCTGCTTTTTCAACTGCAGCTTTCCAAATCCAAGGTCCAAGATATGCTGCCTGAGTAACGTCTCCGATTACAGAATCGTCGCCCCACATTTCCTTAAATGCTTTTACGAAGGCCTGATTATTGGGATTTTCCTGAGATTGAAAATACTTCATGCAAGCATAGAAACCTTCAGCATTTTCACCTCCGATACCTAGCAATTCATCCTCAGTCGTCGAAATAGTAAGCAAATTATATTTTTTGGAAGTTATTCCAGCTGCTTTAAGCTGCTTGTACCATGCGACGTTACTTCCACCCACGACTATACTGTAGATCAAATCAGGTTTCTTTAATTTAACTTTATTGATTAAAGAACGGAAATTAGTATGACCAAGGGGATAGTAGTCTTCACCTACAACCTTACACTTGGGATCTTTTTTCTTTAAAAAACGTTCGATATGGTTACGAGCAATCTTATTTGAGGTGCGCGGCCATATGTAGTCAGAGCCAATTAGGTAAAAAGTACGCGCGCCCAAATTTTCGTAAGCCCAATCAAGTCCCCAAAGAATCTGCTGAACCGCTTCCTGACCAGTATAAACAACGTTTTTGGAAGCTTCTAAACCTTCGTAGAAAGTTGGGTAGTAAAGCATGTTATTTTCTTTCTCGAATATGGGAAGCACCGCTTTTCGGGAAGCAGAGGTCCAACACCCAAAAACACACGCGACTTTATCCTTAATAATTAACTTTTTTGACTTTTCTGCGAAGGTCGGCCAATCCGAAGCACCATCTTCCTGGATGATCTCAATTTTTCGTCCAAGAACTCCACCCATTGCATTAATCTGTGATATAGCTAAACGTTCAGCTTCGACTGATCCAGTCTCACTAATTGCCATTGTTCCGGTAATCGAATGAAGTTGCCCCACAGTCACCGTGTCATCAGTAACTGCTAGTCCGGTAGTATTGACCTTAGATGTTGGTGGGTGGCCGTCCGCATAGGTTTGAACCGGTACTAAGCTACTAATAGACAAAATAACTGCCAGTAATAGTGCATAGATTTTAACTTTGTTTAATAACAGCATAAAAAAACCATCTCCTATATTTTAAAAAATATGTTAGCCAAAAGGATTAGCATAACAAATGTTAAATTGTTAAATTGTTAAATAGAAAAACTTAATCTCAACACCATGTCTGAATCATAAACAGACGAATCTACCCGTCTCTTAATGTGAATTGGTTAGGGGTTCAGATCCCCTCCAAAACTATTCAAACACACCTAAGTACCCGTTGTTCGGGAGTTAGACTCTCAATTTTGTGGTTGTTTTTTTTTATAGCTTTACTTTTGTAAGAAGAAACCACATCTCGAGCTACTTCAGCTAAACGTCTCATTTTATTCATCGCAATTTTCTGCAATGCCCTGTGAGCTTCTTTTTCGCTATACCCTTTCTGATTTATAAGAAAACCCTTTGCCTGCTCAATAACCTTCCGTTCAGAAAGGTTTGTTTGAACTTTTTCTAACTCACTTTTCAGATTCTGCAGTTGACAAAACCGGGCAATTGCAGCTTCAGTAATGGTCTGGACGTTCTTGGCGCTCAGATCACCACTTACATAGGCAGATACACCAACTTGAGTGGCAACCTGAATCGTTCTAGGATTCTCATCTTGTGCAAACAGAACAATTGGGCACGGCCGATTTTCAGTAACCGAACTTATGAAATCCATTACTTCCTGATCAGGGAAATCTGACCCGATGAATATGATGTCTGGTTTTACCGATTCGACATGAGCGAACAGGTCTTCCGGAAGAGATAGGTCAGAGGTTACTCTGTAACGACTAACTTCCAGAAACTCTAACAAAACATGTCTTCGTTTTTCGTTACTATCAGCAACTAAAACGCTCTGATAGTTGTTCGCTAATTTTTCCACAATACACCTTTGAAACCTGTAAACAAAAAAGGCGCCCATCTACAAGCACAGCCGGTGCTCGTAACAATGGACGCCTTTGCCCGTTTTAAACCAAATAATGGCTTGAGAAAATTCTGATCTAGTAGCCTAGGTATGACTCTCGCCTTTGAGAAGCCACACCATTAATTCTGCCGCTGGATACTACCTTCCGATCTTTGATACCACAATAGCATAAGTAATGCCAAATCTTCTTACTAGGTTTAATCTTAAGTTTATCTCGGTTAATCAATGAAATTATTAGATAAAATTTAAAATAGTTCTAGAATTTATAAAGTACAGGCTAGTGGAACAGCTAAATTGCTACATTTTTTTGCATTGGCATGGTCATAGTTGCTGCAATTGTTGGCACTATCATGATTAAAGGGTGAGCATCTTATAATTATTTCGAATGACTCGTATTCAAATAGATGTTTCAATAGCTTGAGGTAGTTGCTCAGTAAGGTAAAATTAATTCAAAATGAATGCAGATACAGAAAGAAAAAAGACTGGTTTGCTGATTGTATTATTCAGCTATTGAATAATCAATTTTTACGGTTATTATTTTACTTGATGTGCATATTTGTGGATTGCCTCCGTCACACTAATATGACGGACCTTGATATTACATAGAGCTGGATATTGGCGAAATTCGAATCTAAGTATGTGAACAACGGATAATCAAACATATAATCTGCGAGAGGTCGTCTAGAACTTTCTTTAGAAATAATGTAGACTAACGAAGTGATGAATGCTCTTGCCTAGATTCAATATTAATCAGAAAAAATAAGTCAGGCCTGAAAATTATTTGTTTCTGCGGATNAAGCAACTAACGAATTTTTGCGACTCGGTAAGGTTTTCAGTTATTGGTGGGTATAAGGTTTAACCGTCACCGTTCCAAGCACTCAATTTTGAACTCTCACACTGTTTCTTACTATATTTTTGAAAATCTCATTTAAACCGTCGAGTTTAGNCCCGTTCCTAGTTTACCACTGGGATGATTAAAATCGACGATTGTGTTTCTTGATCAACGAAAGTAGGGTATTTCTTTCAATTGGCTGACCTGTTCACACACATAAAATAGTTAACCAATTATTTATAAAAAGTGTAGCCAGTAATTACTTAGGTCTTCAAAGGAATTAAGAAAATGATTAAGCTTTTGATGATGCCTCCTTGTACTCGGTCTCTCCATGAATGGGCGAAGAAAATTCGTCAACAGCTACCAATTTACAATATCGTCATGCCAGACACGATNCAGATAGTCCGAACCGAGCTAGCTACAGCTGATGCCGTATTTGGTTGGGTAGCACCTGATCTTCTTCCTATAGCAAAAAAATTGCGCTGGATTCAGAGCCCTGCCGCTGGACCTCCTGCAGGATCTTATTACCCAGAATTAATTGCTCACCCAGTCCAAATATGTAACCCTAGGGGAGTATATAATGATCATATTGGCCAACATATTCTGATGTATATTTTGGCACTCGCGCGCGGTTTACCTTCTTATATAGAGGCTCAAAGAAACAAGTATTGGGACCAGAACGCTCGTAAAACTCCATACATCGATCTAAAAAATGCCACAGCCTTGATTGTTGGGGTTGGTGGAATTGGTCAAGAAACTGCGAGACTTTGCAAGGCTTTCGGCATGCGAACTCTAGGTGTTGACATCCGTTGGGAGTACCAAGTAGAGAAAATTGAAAAATACCAACCTGACTCTCTTGATCGACTCATTCCGCTAGCCGATTTTGTGATTGTCACTGTCCCACATACACCTCAAACGGAAGGTATGTGGAATCTGAGCAGGTTTAAAAAAATGAAACCTACAGCCTACTTTGTTAATATTGGGCGAGGTGCAACCACCCAAATAGAAGATTTGACTCAAGCTATTGAAAATGGTCACATAGCCGGTGCGGCTTTGGATGTTTACGAGGTAGAACCATTCCCAACTGACCACCGGCTTTGGAATTTACCAAATGTCATTCTAACACCACATATCGCAGTTAAGGATGCTGTAGATGTACCAAGCCGTCAATTTGAATTATTACTTGATAATGCGCGTCGTTTTGCTGCNGGTGAACCGCTACGAAACTTAGTCAACAAAGCTCAATGGTTTTAAGCTAAAATTCAATAGTCAGAAAATAAGAGTTTATTTTTCTGCCGTTTCGATTTGGAAAGGCCTTAAATAATTTACTCGTCAGTTTAACAATTAATAATCGGAAGGAGTGATAGGATGGATTTAGGTTTGTCGGGAAAAGTTGCGATCGTTTGCGCTTCTAGCAAGGGGCTTGGGAAATCGATCTCACTCGGTTTATCCAGAGAAGGAGCTTTTGTTGTTATTTGCGCCAGGCATGAAGAAGATCTAATTCAAACCAGACAAGTTATACAAAATGAGACTGGTGGCGAAGTAATGTCAGTTGTAGCTGACGTTAGTAATCCAAAGGAGGTCGATAATCTAGTTGAAATTGCAATAGAACGTTTTGATGGAATCGATATTTTGATTAACAACTCTGGNGGACCTAAAGCTGGTGGGTTTGACGATCTTAATTCAGCTGATTACCAGTCTGCCATTGATCTCAACTTAATGAGCACGATCAACATGACTCGAGCAGTTGTCCCAAGTATGCGAAGCAGAGGTGGAGGGCGTATTATCAACCTTACCTCAGTCTCAGTCAAACAACCTATTGGTGGGTTAATGCTGTCCAATACAGCTCGAGCAGGCGTGATCGGTTTTGCCAAAACGCTAGCTACAGAGTTGGCAAGTGAAAATATACTGGTCAACAGTGTTTGCCCAGGTATTATCTTCACTGATCGAATTCAGCAACTGGCTACGATTAGAGCCAAAGAAGGTGGTATTAGTTTTGAGGAAGCTATTCAAAATATGACTGAAGAAATACCGCTTGGCCGAATCGGTGCCCCAGAGGAGTTTGCTAACTTGGTTGTCTTTTTAGCTTCTGCTCGAGCTAGTTATATAACTGGTGCCACAATCCAAGTTGATGGGGGGATGGTTAAGGGGTTGCTTTAGAGCACTTGGATGGGTCTAACACATATAACAGTTGACCGGATTCCTTCGGTGCATTTCCTTCAGAAGGTAAAAAAAGTGTAACAACTAATTTGTTTTCACCTTCTACGTTTCTGACCCAACTTATATTTGGGTTAGAATAAGAAACCGACCCATGATGGCTTTGTATATATAACTTTCTACTGGGCATTCCACCTGAATCACACAAAAAGATTTGCCAAGAAGTCCAATCACCTGCTGTTTTTTGTACTTCCTGTAGATAGTAAAATTTCCCTTTCCAATTAAATTTATCTCGATCGCCGAAATTTCCACTCGATCCCTGTTTTTTAATCTGGCGATTAATTTGATCCAGTGGTTTCGCTTCCCAGTGGCGAAAATTAGTTAGTCGGCCTTCTGCAAGTCGATCAACTTCAGCGCGTTTATAATAGTGAAATCTCAGGTGAATTTCCGATTGGTCAATTTGATTGTCAATCAACCGAACTGATTCAAAACTAGGTGTACCCTCTGCTGTCGGGGCCAAAGTACGTTGAATATCATATTCCGCTGAAAACTTAGCCTGGATCAGATGCGCGTAGTCTGGATAAAATCGCAGTTTGATCCAGCACGAATTAGGAGCATCTTTTTCATAGGCAGCAATGAAGGGTCCATTTGCTGATTGCCAAATGTTGGGTTGCGATGCGTGCTCATCCAGGCAGACCAGAAATTGCCAATCGAGTAGATTTTTAGATCTAGCCAACCGAACACTAAAGACGCCTTCTTTGAAAGAATGATAAATAGCCATATATTCACCATGATTCATTGACCAAACTTTCAGGCAGTCCATCGATCGACCCTGGTTGTCTCGCAATTGATAAACACTGTTCTCTGCTGATGGTACTGACTCCAGACAATTAATCAGGTTATCCAGATCGTTGGCAAATAATGGGGCACAAAAACAAAAAACAGGCCACACCCAGACAAATATCTGCTCAACTAGTTTTTTAATCATTAGACAAGTATTGGCTTTATTTACACGAAACGAAGGAACAAAACTAGCCATGCCTACATCGACCGACTAAGGTAGAGTGTGGCCTAAAAGCCAGTAAACTAGCTAGATCAAGGTTGTTCTGTCGTAGACTTCATTGTTTCAACTGGTGTTATATAGTCGGGGTACTCGCTTGTTAATCTGAGACAAAATCTCATAGGGAATAGTGCCTGCACGGTTAGCCAGCTGATTAACCGGCAAGTTAGTCGCCATCTCCTGACCAATTAAAATGGCAGTATCTCCTATTGAAACCGTGTTGTACGAATCCAAAGAACAGATAGTGACGTCCATGCAAACCTGACCAACAATCGGATAAAGTTTGTTTTTGATCATAACCTGCCCATTGTTTGATAATTGCCTTGGGTAACCATCTCCATAACCGACCCTTAATGTAGCAAGCTTTTGATCAATATTAGCTTTGTAATCACTTCCATAACTCACTGATTCGCCAGCCTTAACATTCCGAACTGAAATAACAGGGGCTTTCCAAGTTAGAGCTGGGGACAATGGAAATGGCATCCGTTTCATCATTACGGGTAAAACTCCATAAAGCCCAAGACCAACTCGAACTGCATTGAAATCGGTTCCAATCGTCGAAATAGGTGACAATAATGCAGCAGTACTGGCCACATGTACTATCGGAGGAAGAATATTCTGTTGGCGTAATTCGGACACTACAACCTTAAATCGGTCCAGCTGTTTGTGCATTTGGGATGATTTATTGACGTCGGTGGTAGCAAAATGAGTGAATATACTCGCTACTTCAATCTGTGGTAAAGATAACAACCAATCAATAAAGGAAGTTGCCTGCTGATACCGGATACCATCTCGATTCATACCGGTATCAATATTAACATGGGCACGAACGGTCCGCCGCTTTTCACTGGCCAATTGAAATAAACTTTTGCAAAATTCAGGGCTAGAGACAGTCGGCTGCAGATCATGTTCGATAATAGCTGACACATCCTGTGGCAAGCTACTATACAAAATCATAATCGGAGTATCAATCTGGTTATTACGTAACTCGATTGCTTCGTTAACAGTCGCCACTGCTAACATGTCTGCAACTGACCTTAATGCTCGGGCAATAGGAACTAACCCGTGACCGTAAGCATTCGATTTGATGACAGCTATCAGCTTTCGATCATCGACAGACGACTTGATAGCTAAGGCATTCTGTCGAACCACTGTCAGATCAACCTCGGCCCATGTCATCTTAAATTCTAGGTCTCAGTTTTTTGATCAAGGAATGGATAGCTGGCCAGTGTCTGCGTAAGTCTCATAGTCTGGAAGAAGTTGTGTTAGTTGTGGAGCAGTACCGCAAATTAAACAATCGTGGTCACGATTCACCTTGAATTCTTGAAACTTCATTGACATTGAGTCGTAGGTCATGAGGCGACCAACTAAGGGGTTCCCACCGTCTAGTAGTAGCTTCATTGCTTCTGTTGCCATCAGAACACCAATTGTTCCTGGGAGCACGCCCAGTACACCAGCTTCGTTTCAGCCAGGCACTAAGCCTGGCGGTGGTGGTGAGGGAAATAAGCAACGGTAACAAGGTCCCCGGTTAGTATCAAAAACTGTTAGCTGTCCTTCGAATTGGAAAATACTACCGTGAACCACTGGTTTTTTGGCTAAAACAGCTGCATCATTAACTAAATATCGGGTTGCAAAGTTATCTGTTCCATCAACGATTACGTCATAATCGTTGAAAATATCCATCACATTAGACTCATCCAAACGAAACGCATGTCGAATTACGTTTACATCAGGGTTCATCGCCTGAATGGTTTCAATAGCTGAATCAACTTTCAGTTTACTGACATCAGCGGTATAGTGCAGNATNTGGCGTTGTAGATTACTAAGATCTACCGTGTCAGAATCAACAATACCCAAAGTTCCCACACCAGCTGCGGCTAGATATACCCCCGCAGGCGAACCTAATCCACCAGCCCCAATCAATAANACACGTGAATNCAATAATTTGGCCTGTCCATTTTCACCAATCTCACGAAGCATGAAGTGTCTACTATAACGTTCCATTTGCTCTGTCGTCATAGCAACGGGCTTTTCAACTGCATTACCGCTACTAAGCCAGTCTCTAAAGCCNCCGGACATAGAAACTAACCGTGTATATCCTAATGACTTGAGCGTTTGAGCCGCTAACAATGAGCGAACNCCACCTGCACAGTACAAGACAATTTCNTGGTTTCGATCAGGAACGTAATCCTCTATTTCTAGCTCTAACATGCCACGGCTTATGTAAACAGCTGAAGGAATATATCCTGTTCNGTATTCGTCGTTGTCGCGAATGTCAAGCAAAACAAAATCATCACTACCGTCAATTTTCTGCTTCACTTCTGAAACGGAAGCTTCGGGTATCTCTTGTTTTGCNGAAGCAATTAGGTCTCTGGAAGATTTCATAGCTNNTTTCTATACCGATTATTCAAACCAAACGGGAGGATTATATCATACCTCTGCTTACCCTTCAAGCCTTGCTCATAGTATCCATTTNGCGCTTTTCTACAGTCGTATTTCAATTAATTAATGATCTGTTTTGATTTTCAATACGTAGGTGATCTTTGAAGGATTAGCTTTGATATATCAAAATTGGTGATAGCCCGATTTCATAGGCATGATTTTATCTTCATCTACAAGTAGGTTTTTGAGTGCTCTATCCTGTGTCAGAGAAGAATTTTGAGCGTCGATCATTTCAAAGTTCTATTTCGTAGAAGTTGAAANGTTAANATTAGATAATCTCAAAATAAGTAACAAAATCTCCACNAGTCAATTGAANATCATAGTCTACATTCCAAATNAACTTAAGTTAAACAGAGTAAGATTGTCATCAAGAAGATGNGTTTTAAACTNTATGTTGAGCTCGTCAGTAGTNTGTCAAGTACAAAANTAGTTGGNTCATGTCCTATCAATTNGACATTGTTCACTTAAATAGAGAAGTTTTCTCTACATGCGTATCCATCTTACTCCTAAAAGATCTCTACTTTCTTCAAACAAAATTGGGAGACTTTCTAGAATACATAGAACAAGAAGAAAGGCAAAATTTATAACAAGTTAATCTGAGAAAGAAGTATACCGTAAAATTCTTGGGCAGTTATACTTCTATTATTCTGCATTTTTCTTTTTTTTCGTTGGATCAGTAACACTAATTGTCTTAGCATCTGAGGGCAAACCCGTCAAGTAATTTGATGGCATCATNCGCTCTGATCCCGTTAATAACCCATCACCATTAGTATCTTTCATCATGGATCCAAAGCGGTCACGTACACCTATGTAGTCTCCATTTGGTTGAAAGGCGTGCATAGTGCCAATCCACTCATCCATTTGAACATCTACTCGTACATATTCGTTAATGAGACCGTGGCGAAATTCCGCCAAGTTTTTTGCTCCACCAACAAACATGTGCTCCCAATCTTTTACAATGGGTTCTTCCCAATCCAACCAACTGCCACCACCGGTTATGATGTAGTGAACGTGTTCCTTGTAACCGCGCTCATATTCATGTGTGTGTCCACTAAATACAGCATCAACTCCATACAATTCTAATAAAGGTACTAAACGTGAACGTAGCCACTTGTCTCCATCGATCCAAAGTTCGCAGTATGGTGGTACATGGATGAACAAAAATGTGTAACGCGGATTGTTTGACAAAGAAGATTTTAAATCATCTTCCAACCACGTTTTTATATCCTCTTTCATTGTACTGAAATCTATACAGATAAAATGAACTCCAGCATAATCGAAGGAGTAACTGCCCCATCCCGGGTCCATGCCAGTTCGGTTTTTGGCTGGTGTATCGGCAAACTTTCTGATGATATCTTGGCGATTAGGTTCATGATTTCCCCAGGCAGGGAAGAATGGAACAGATTGTCCAAGGTATTTTGCTATACGATCGAGAAAGTAATTTCGGACATCCTGGTAGTTTCCTCCATTTTCCGCCAGGTCTCCTGAAGTCAGAGCAATATTCACACCGCTATCAGCCATGTGCTTCATCATACTTTTTGTTGGTTCGTGAATGTCTATATTATATGCACCGCGGTTATGACCTTGGCTATCGGACCAAACACCAAAGCTAAAGGGTTGAGGCGACAAAGGTGCTGTTCGAAATGTTCTTATGTATGAATGCATACCCTCATGGCTCATCCGGTAATAGTATGTCGTCCCCGGCTTCAAATCTATGAGTTCAACCTTGTATATGTGTGAATTATGCTTGGAATCATTTGATCTAGCCTGCTTTGATTTCTTTAAAGTCTGATCGGTACTGTAATTAATGTAAATGTCTTTTTTTTCTTTAATTTCCCACATGATGGTGATTCCATTTGGTTTCACGTTCTGTAAGTAGGGAGCCGTTAGCCAAGGTAGATCATGGCCGTAAGAAATAACTGAGATAAATAGGTAAAGATAAATAACCGAGAACCTAAATGTAATCTTCATTCATTAACCTCCTCGTGAAAAGTATTGTACTAAATTCGTTTTTCTATGGATACACAAAATAGATATGTTATGCAGATTCATCTTTAGACAGTTAGAACTAGCTCGAAAATATAGATTGTATCTCTAACTTGTGAAAAACGTTCGTAGCTCGTATTTTGCTCTTGCACAGAATTTTTCACTAAATCCATCTTTATAAAAAGCTAAACGAATTCAGACGTGGCGGATTTACGTTAAGCAGAGACCGTGAATTTATCAGAAAATCAACAAATTTTGTTTCTAATAGGAGGCTACCTTATAATCAGTTCAAATTTGACTGGGTTTATTACCACGTGATTTTTACAACTTCAGCATATTCTATCTAGGAGAAAATAACAATGAATTGAGCCATGATTAGAAACGTAGGTCTGCCAAGACATAATCTATCCACTCATCAGATATCTCTGAACCATCTATAATCGTGAACCAAAGTTGTGGTTTATTTTGGACAAAGGATTTCAGATTTTTTAAGGAACGAACTAAATCTTGTCGCTCAATCCCCATGTCTCTAGGATGGTAGTCTAATTTAGTCTTATTCAAAATTTCAGTGATATTCTCAACCTGATTATCTTGTAACCGGCTCATTAGGTATATTCCAAGTCCAATTATATGACCGTGAATAAAGGATCTTTTTAACCGTTCTTCTAATTCATAAAATAGAAAATGTTCCGACCCCTCTTCTACACGAAAGTGATCTAAAGGTATACAAATTGCGTTCAATTTCATATAGCCTTCAACAATTGCCAATAAGCCTTCATTTGTAACATCTCTTATCTCAGAGGCCATGGAACAAATATCGATTAGTATTGATTTAGCTTCTTTGATTGCCAAGTCAGAAAATGCATATTCGGATTTCCCCTTACTTTCAGCATATTCCCAATCAAAGCTAGCAGTATGAATCGAAAGTAAATCTCCAATTCCAGCAATATTCAAACCCCGTGGTGCAGTACGAAGAATATCGTAATCTATAATTAGAGGATTAGGACTTGTTACACCAATATACTTAACTTCATGGTTAATCCTAATTCCAGTTGCTGGAGTTACAAATGCATTCACACTCAGTACTGTAGGGATAGTCACTAGTCTCAGATTTCGCTTCCAGCAAAAATATTTAGCAGCATCTACGGCTAAACCACCTCCAATCCCAACGATAGTGTCGCATTCTGGGAGACATAGTAATTTTTGGTCCAAAAATACCTGATCTACAGAGTCCACAAACAATACTTGTTCAGGAGTTCCTCCAATTACTGTCTTGGTGAGGTTCCATGGAATTTCCATTGTAACTATCACAAATTTGCCAATTTCTTTACCAATTCCTTTAGTACTCCCAGATCCAAAACGCATCGATAACACGTTAGTTTGGCCTGATATCTCTTTCATTATCACAACTCCTATGCTAAAAGTAGTACAAGATATTATTGCTGAACAATCGATTGGCGTTTAAGTTTTATGAGCAAGCTTTTTATTTGACACCCCTTTTCTGTATTTCTCAAATCTTGTTCCTTTATACCAGAAATAAGAAACCGAACTGGTTTGTTTCCCATGACCGCTTTTTTATCTTGGTTTGAGATAAGTTGTTAATTTTTTAAGATGTATGTCAGAAGGGATTGAAATTACTACCCAGAAGATAACAAACCATCCAGTTGTTTTCAAGTTCCACCAACAACTAGAAACATATTAATCTTGTAGAGATGTGGTATACTTGGGGTGGTAGTGGAAAGAAATAATATGAATGTACAAAATCAATACCTTGCGCATGGTTTCGTAGTCTGCAAGTCTTTGTTATCAGTAAATGAATGTGATCAGATAGTTGAACGGGCTCATGAACTTCACCAACAAAAAAACATTGCTGGATGTTTCAATAGTAAACCAGATGCCGAAGACCCTCTAGAAGTTTACCCTCGTATGATGCACCCGCATCGAGTAGATCCTCTATCTCTGCACGTTTTGAGACATCCGAGAATTGTCGATCAGTTGGAAACTCTATTAGGTGAACCGGCAGTTGGCTTACAAACTATGATTTATTGGAAGCCACCGCAGGCACTTGGTCAAGCCTTACACCAAGACGATTTTTATTTACAAACGCAGCCTTACTCTTGCATTTCCGCTTGGATTGCTCTTGAAAAAACTGATGCTGAAAATGGTGCACTGATGATCTGTCCTGGTTCGCATCTAGAGCCTGTATTAGAAATGAAAGCCACTGACCCAACACTTTCATTTACTCATACAGCAGTAAGACCAAATCCTCAATACTCAACTAAAATGGTTGAAATGGAAAAAGGAGATATCCTGTTTTTTCATGGTAGGTTGATTCACGGTTCTCTACCTAATCGTTCTGTGAACAGATTTCGCAAGACCTTCATTTGTCATTATATTCCTAAACGTTCAACTAGTTACAATAAAGGTTATGACCCAAAGGTGGAACTGAGGTGATGATCTCTATCCAGTGAGTCAAAAAGAAATGAATTACTATTACAAAAATTATGACGTGTTGGTTGTTGGAGCAGGACATGCTGGTTGTGAAGCAGCTTTAGCCTCTGCTCGGATGGGGTGTCAGACACTTATGTTGACCATCAGCCTAGATACGATTGGGAAAATGTCGTGTAACCCAGCTATTGGAGGTTTAGCAAAGGGACATTTGGTCAAAGAAATTGATGCGCTAGGTGGTGAAATGGCTAAAGCCATTGATGAGACAGGTATTCAATTTCGCCAATTAAACACGAAGAAAGGGCCAGCTGTTCGTTCTAGCCGAGCTCAAGCTGATAAAAAAGCATACCAGCTTTATATGAAGCAGGTACTTGAGAATCAAGATTATCTAGATGTGAAAGAAGGTTTAGTTGAGGAGTTATTGACTGAAAATGGCCAATGCTTAGGCGTTATATCACATACTCAAACAGCTTACCTGGCACAAACAGTTATTTTAACCACTGGTACCTTTCTGAAAGGTACCATTCATATTGGTGATGTATCCTATAGCGCTGGTCGCGCTGGGGAATCTGCCGCAGAAAAGCTATCAGAGAGTTTTCTGGATCTTGGTTTTGAGGTAGGACGGTTGAAAACAGGGACACCACCTCGTGTTAATGCGCAAACAGTTGATTTTAGCAAAATGGAAATACAACCTGGTGATGAAGTACCAAAGCCATTTTCTTTTTCTAATCACTCGATTGGCCAATCTCAACTACCTTGTTACATCACATACACTAATTCTCAAACACATGACATTATCCGAAATAACCTAGAACGATCAGCCATGTATAGTGGACGTATTCAAGGTGTTGGACCTCGTTATTGTCCCTCTATAGAAGATAAAGTAGTTCGGTTCGAAGAAAAGAATGAGCATAGGATTTTTGTAGAACCCGAAGGAAGAGACACACAAGAAATTTATCTCAATGGTATTTCAGCAAGCTTACCAGAAGATGTTCAAGTAGAAATGGTGAGAAGTATCCAAGGACTCGAAAAAGCAGAGATTATGCGATTTGCCTACGCCGTAGAATACGATTTCGCACCAGCTACCCAACTTTATCCAACTTTAGAAACCAAGAGAGTTAGAAACCTGTTTTTTGCGGGTCAGTTGAACGGTACAACCGGGTACGAAGAAGCTGCGGCCCAGGGACTTATGGCTGGTATCAATGCCTCCTTGAAAGCAAAGAACCAAAGTCAGCTAGTATTGGATCGAGCTTCGGCTTACATTGGCGTACTGATTGATGATCTAGTTACAAAAGATATCCGAGAGCCTTACCGAATGTTTACTTCTCGGGCTGAACATCGATTACAGTTACGAGAAGATAATGCTGACTGGAGACTAACCGAAATAGGCTACCAAATTGGAACTGTGTGTGAAAGTGATTACAATAAGTTCGTGAAAAAAAAGAAGGCTGTATTGACGGAACTTAGATTACTTTCTCAAACACAAATTAAACCTACTGAAGAAATGGCAAAAAAACTTGAAAAGGTTGGGTTACCTACCATTAAGACGGCTATGACATTAGCGGATCTACTGAAACGTCCGCATATCACCTACCAGCAAATTAGCGATCTAGCTACTGAAATTGGGGTTTCTTCTACTATAAACTTAGATCAGGACGTGAGTTGTGCAATTAGAGAACAAGTCGAAATTCAGATTAAATATGCAGGCTATATAGCCAGACAAGACCTACAAATTGAAAAGTTTAGGCGATTGGAGACTCTTCCTATTCCCAGCAATTTTAATTTTGATGCAGTTCATGGACTGAAAACTGAAGCACGAAAGAAGCTGTCTCAAGTTCGACCCGTTTCTATCGGGCACGCATCGCGCGTGCCCGGAGTCACACCAGCTGACATATCAATTTTGATGGTTTGGCTAAAAAGCCGAGAAATGAAAGAAATTAACAATGAAAAGAAAGAGGATAAGAACCTATTGGCATAGGCCTTACGAATTGGTTCTTAATTGCTAACACTGTGGAGTCCACCTCAATTGAAGTTGAGTTTCGAAAAAGTAGCTTTCCTTTATCTGATTTGCAAGTATATCAATTTGGTTTGTATCTGAAGCAACTTAAGGCTTGGAATAGTTATATTAACTTGACTAGTATCGATGATGAGTTAGGTATCATTCATAAGCACTTTTTGGATTCATTAAAACTGCTAAAATTTATTGAATTACCACTTGCTTGTAGATTAATCGATATTGGAAGTGGTGCAGGTTTTCCCGGTTTACCGCTTAAAATATATCAGCCGTCGATCAATTTATTATTAGTCGAATCGGTTAGTAAAAAAGCTAGTTTTTTACAGTTTGTTTTGGCTCAATTCCGACAAACGGCCCCACATAGTTTTGGCCAATTTGAGGTTCTTGCCGACCGTGCTGAAACGCTAATTAGCCAGGAAAAATATCTAGCATATGTTCCAGCGGATGTCATAGTGACTCGCTATGTGGCTGACATCTCAGATTCTGCCACTTACTGCCTACCATTGTTGCAGCCTAATGGTACTTGGTATGCTTACAAGTCCGGTCCGAAAAAATTAGTTGAGAAAGAGATTGATTCTGCTCAGTCAGTTTTATCTCAGTTTGGGGCTGAGGTTGCTGACATTTACGGAGAAAATCTAATAGCGATTAAGCGGGGACAATAGTAGTTATCATGCCACTAATTGACGATCGTAGTGAAATCCGGATTTCGGAGGGCGAACCTCCAACACTTCATTTCACGGGAAAAATAATCGGTTTAAAATCGGAAAACCTCAAAAAAGAGATGGAAAAATTGAGTCAATCTAACCCAAAAGGTTTTTCCCTTGATTTATCTGAAGTTTCACTACTTGATAGTAGTGCTCTGGGTGTAATTATGCTGATTGCCCAAAGGCTTAGGCCAAGTGGTGGAAAATTAGTTCTATTGAATCCTCAGCCTAATGTCCTTCATGTCTTTCAGGTTACTCGATTGGATACAGTCTTAGAAATTAAGAATGAAATGCCGGAATGAGCTAACCTCTAGTTAACCAACTGCTGTTTACGAAATTCCAAATCTGATATGTGAATACCAATGACTAATATCGCACATAAAAATATTGGTCAATTAGCTACTGCCCGTTGGCCTAATCTGGGTTTACGAGGTGAGTTCGTTTTACAATTTTTACTCATTTCACTAATTCCACTGTTGGTAGCGTCGGCAATTGCATACACGTATGGTAAACAAGCATTGGAAAAAACCATTGGGAAAGGGTTAGTCCAGGTTGCACAAGGGAAATTAGATCAAGCTGACCAAAGTATCACCCTGCGATTAGATACTATCGAGAAATATATTAAAACAATTCAAACCAAGGTTGCACTCTCAAACGGTAATCGCAATGATAGCTTAACGACTAATCTACCGACAGAACTTCAACTACTAGAATCGAATAATCTACTACGAGATGACGTAAAACAGCTAGAGGGTTATGCTGGTCCCAATAGCCAGATTATCATTACCAATGCAACGAAGCAAATCATTCAATCCTCAAACCAAGATATTCTCTATTCATCCGTTTTGGATGAATGGTGGGAAAAAGCCTACAACAATAATCTAGGATACGACGTCATCGGTGATATTGTCCTTGAGAGGGAGCAATATCAATTGACGATTGCTTTGCCTATTCGAGACGAGAAGCAAGATAATGTTATAGGAATCTTGAAGGCTACGCTGGTATTGCCAGAGCTAGTTGACTTAGTGAAAAATTCTAATTATCGGCAGGGAGATGAGCTTTCAGTTCTTCAAACAGTCATTATTGACCAATATGGCCGAGTTGTTGTAGCTTCAAATTCAAGTGAGTACGAGTTTGGTGAGCGAATCGATCAGAGTGATGCCGCCATGGCAGCCATCATAGCAAGTCAAAGCGAATATAAAGAAGAGAAGTGGTACGACTACCACATGCGGGCCGAAAAAGCAAACACTCCAACTAGAGATTCAAAAGAGCTGACGGATGCCAGAGAGCTCGCCCAGGTATATGGTTGGGCAAGGAGCAGGGTGTGGCACCAGCGATGGCATAACCGAAAAACAAGACCAAATTTTAGCAGATGGACAGTCTTAGTTTCCCAACCAGCGGTGGTAGCTTTCGAAGGTATCACAGATTTAACTCAGCGAATACTTAATTTTACGATGATTTCCTGTGCCATAATCATTCCTATTGCCTGGCTATTATCACAACGAATTGTGACTCCTATTATGCAAGTGGTTAGTGGTGTGCGCGCTGTTGGACAAGGGGAATTTGACCAAGAAATTCCAGTTACAACCGGCAATGAATTGGGTCTACTAGCTGAAGAATTTAATGCCATGGAACGTAATCTCAAGTCTGCAGTAGGAAATCTGAGGCAAGAAGAACAAAAGATGACAGCTATCGTCAATAGTCTATCCGAAGGGCTGATCGTAGTTGATAGTCAATATCGAGTGTTGCATATTAACCCGACGGCTGAGCGATTGTTAAATGTTCATAGTAGTGCTTTAAACCAAGATCTCGCGACTATTATAAAAGACAAAAACCTTATTAAAGTACTACTGCAAGGAGCCAAACGTACTACAACGGAAAATTTGAACCAAACTCATCATTTGCAAAAGAGGCAAACTTCTGATAGCCCGATAACCGATGTTGTGACAACTGAGATTACGCTAGGTAGAGATAAAAATAAGAAAGAGAATGAGGGTGAGGTTATTCGGATAGAATCCGACCAAAAAGAAAGGCAGATTATACTGAGAGTAGTGACAGTACCGTATCTAGATGAGGAAGGAAAGATTCTAGGCTCGGTATACGTGTTTGAGAATGTGACACGAGAAAGGGAAATTGATCAGATGAAATCAGATTTCATTTCCTTAGTTTCTCATGAATTAAGGACTCCTCTGACTTCTATTATTGGTTTTGTATCTTTTGTGTTAGACGGGAAAGCCGGGGATCTGAACTCAAAACAAAAAGATAGTTTATTACGAGTACACCGCCAATCAAAATGGTTAGCAGATTTAATTAATGATTTACTTGATGTTTCCAGAATTGAGGCTGGTCGAACAGAATTTGAACGTAAGCTAGTTAATATAACGAGGATCATTAAAGATCGAGTAGCTGATCTACGTCCACAAGCCGAAGAAAAATCAATTCAGCTGATATTAGATGATGGAATTCAGCTCCCTACGATCTATGGAGACGAAGCAAGACTAGGCCAAGTACTAACTAATTTAATTGGAAATGCTATCAAATTTACACCAGACGGTGGTGTAATTCGGGTACTTGCCAATATTAAGGCTGTCAAAAGTAATAATCTTCCTTCATTGCATATTGAAGTTATTGATAATGGGGTTGGCATTCCACTAGATGAAAGAGAAAAAGTTTTCGATAAATTTTATCAACAGAGCAATATTCATACGCGACAACAAGGCGGTACTGGACTTGGCTTAGCTATCGCAAAAAGTATTATTTCTGCTCACCACGGTAGATTGTGGATGGATGATGGAGAAGGAGGTCAAGGTAGTAACTTTCAGTTTACCTTACCTTTGTAAAAACGTAATGACATACAAAGCAAAAATTTTAGTTATAGATGACGAAATTGACATTTTAGATTTATTGGAAATGTTGTTGACAACCGAAGGCTACGAAGTGTTTCAAGCTAGCAATGGGGTGGATGGTCTCCTCTACGCTGATATTCATCAACCTGACTTGATTTTGTTGGATTTGATGATGCCGGGTATGGATGGATATGCTGTCATTTCTTCTTTGAAAGACAAACCTAGTGTAGCAAATATCCCGGTTATTATGTTGACAGCCATGGCTCAAGCCAAAGAAAAAATCAAAGGTCTAACAGCTGGCGCTGAAGATTATATTACTAAACCGTTTGATACCGAAGAGCTGATCCTACGGATTGAATCAGTATTAAATCGAACATTACCTGTCAAGTATATGAACCCTTTAATTTCTGCTATGGGGAACTCGTATAGTGAAGATGCCGTTGAGCAATTAGCATCCCATCTACAAGCCGCGGCTGCTATTCAAAGAGGACTGGAACCCAAAACAACGCCCCAGATACCGGGGTTTGATATCGCCGGGTATCTTCATAGCTCTATGTCAATATCAGGTGATTTCTACGATTTTATCCAGTTGAATGATCATTGTTTCGGGCTTGTTATTGCTGATGTTCGAGGCAAGGGCATTCCAGCGGCTTTATTGATGGCGATGATTCGTACTGCGCTACGTTTGGTCAGCCGAGAGGAGGCCACACGACACACTTCTCCTGCAGCAAATGTCTTAAAACGAGTAAACGATCTGATTGCTACGGATACTGCCCCTGATCTTTTTGCAACTATTGTTTATGGTATTCTAGATGTTCATCCGACTATAGATAAAAATGTCCAGCAACCTCCTACTTTTAGGTATGCTAATGCTGGTCACTGTTATCCACTTCACGTAGCAGATGAACAGGTTCGGACATTGACTGTAGGCGGTCTATTGTTAGGTAGCTTCGAATTTGCTAATTTTGATGAAGAGTTGATTGAACTCAAGGCTGGGCATATACTATTATTTTACACTGATGGCATCGTAGAGGCAGAAGGACCAGATGGTCAGCCTTATGGTGAAGAACGTTTACAGCAAGTCTTACTGCAAAGTCGCTATTTATCAGCAGATGGGATTTGTCAACGAATTTCTAGTAGTTTAGATCAGTTTATTAGAACAGGTAAAATAGATAGACTGAATGCTGATTCCCCACCCGAATCGTTTCCTCAACTGAAAGATGATTTAGCTATGGTTGTAGTTAAAGTAGGAGAGAATCAAACGTTTGACTTGGAAACTAACTAGTATGTCAGACTCTTTTATAAATGGATGCCCTGTACGACTTGATTTGCCGAGGAGTCTAGAGAGTATTCATTTGCTCGATGTCTTGATCTCTGAAATGTTAGACTTATTAAGACTAGACAAGCATATACGTCATCAAATTAATCTAGCTGTTATCGAAGCCGGTACAAACGCTATAAAACACGGTAGTACGGCCGGTTCT
Source organism: Candidatus Poribacteria bacterium (assembly GCA_002714785.1). Classification (GTDB taxonomy): domain Bacteria; phylum Poribacteria; class WGA-4E; order WGA-4E; family UBA9662; genus TMED15. The sequence continues at coordinate 24,138 of PAYP01000103.1, forward strand.
AATTCTCATATTCGTTTTGAGTTTCGAGCCGCAATAGATAAAATAACTATCGTTATACGGGATAGTGGTCAGGGTGTGCATCCGACACATGTGGAAAATAGTGATCTTTGGCGGTCTAGTGGGCGTGGCCTACAACTAATCAATGCCTATATGGATGAGGTAAAATACGAGGTAACTGGTGTTACCATGGTTAAGCATATTAGTTAAGAAGCTAGTGAGAGGTAATTTAAAAATGCAATCAGACCAAGAAGAAATATTGACAATTCCATCCGGTGGTATATCTGATCCAATGGAGGCAAGTGAAACAACGGAGTCGGTTTCAGTATTGGCCTCTAGCGAGTCTAGCCTTTGGGAAAAGTGTCAGCAGTGTAATGAATTAGTATTTTCCAAGACATTGATCAGAAATTTTTATACTTGTCCTTATTGCCAATGTAATAATGCTTTGCCAAACCAGTACCGAATTGAACAAATACTAAATTCAGTTGAGTATACATACGTACCCACTAAACAAAATGATGATCCATCTTGTCTCGCAACTGGCCTGTTAGGCTCAGAAAAAGTTGTTGTTCTGTCCGGTTTGCCTCAATCAGTAGATCTTGCTCTTCAAGCATTCGAAATTGTAAAAGAAAAACGATGCCCTTTTATCGTGTTTTTACCAGATATCCAAAAGCCTAAGATACAATATCTCTCAGCAATTGATTTAACCCTTCTAACCCTTGAACAGAAACAGTTAAAAGGATTACTCTGTATAACTGTCTTGACATCACCAGATCCACGTTTTCAAGATGGGTTTGTTTCACAGGAATTCTCTCCTAATTTTCCGATGGGTGATATATTAATTGTTGAAAAAGCTATGGAAACAGAAATGGTTCCGCCGCCCGATAATGGCTTAATCGATAGAGTCTCTAGTCGCCAGGAATTATCTCAAATTTTGATGCACTTGGTGAACTGGTCCAGTCATTGAGAGTTTCTTTACTGGTCTCAAATTGCAGTGGAGGTAGGTTAGTTGAGTCGATCAAGTAGTTCGTACAGCATTGGAGTTGATCTTGGTGGAACACAAATTAAAGCAGGTTTGGTACTAAGTACTGGGGAGGTGGTTGATAGCTTGTCGAAGCCTAGCCAAGCTAACGATGGGGCCTCGATAGTATCAGGTAATATCGCTTCGGTAATCCACCAGTTAATACGAACGAATTCCCATTTATTGCTTGAGGATCTCGTTGGTATTGGTATTGGAACACCTGGTTTGATTATTCCGGATCGTGGGATCGTTCATTTCTCACCTAATTTTGACGGGTGGCATGACATTCCATTAGTTGATTTAGTTCGGCAAAAGCTAGATGCACAACTAACTCATTTACCCATCCATATCGAAAATGATGGTAATGCTATGGCTTATGGTGAATTACGCCAAGGTGCTGGTGTCGGTATGAAAGACGTGATTTGCCTGACCTTAGGAACTGGCGTTGGTGGCGGTATTATCCTAGATGGCCAAATTTTTCATGGTAGTAGATATGTAGGGGCCGAACTTGGGCATACGACTATATTCGGAGATGGAAGACTCTGTGGCTGTGGAAACTACGGCTGTTTAGAGGCCTATGTAGGCAGAGACCAGATTGTGGAACGAACGAGAGCGAAAATTATCAAATCAGCATCTTGTTCTCCTATATTAGAGGCACAAATGGACTCACTGACCCCTAAAATTATCGCCGAAGCAGCAGCCAAAGGTGACGAGCTCGCAATCGAGATTTTTACAGAAACTGCTCGATACATTGGCATTGCCTTGACTTCCTTCGCACACATTTTGAACCCACAAATGGCAATTATTGGAGGAGGAGTCTCTTCTGCTGGTGAAAAACTATTATTTGAACCAATTCGAGCTGAAGTACGAAAAAGAGCAATGGATACCAATGCAGAAAGCTTACAAATTGTCTCAGCCAAATTGGGTAATCAAGCCGGATTAGTTGGTGCCGCGATGCTAGCTCAACAAAATCAGCCGAGCTAGTCAAAATGAGAAGGTTTTTGCAATTTCTTTAGAGACTATATGGATCAAGAAGCTAGGATCTTTGGTGAGCTTCCCACGTTCTGATCGACTGACGTATTGCTTTACTTGACGATCTTTGCTATCAAAAGTATCGTTTAAACTCCAAATTGTTTTCGGTTCTGTAGGGTCACTGGTTACGATGCGTAGACTCAATGCAATGAGGGGTGATTTTCGTAAAATTGGATAAGGAGATTCAGGCTCTTGGAAAAATGTAATTTCACCAAGTAGAATGGCATCGGCTTTTAGTTTACTGCTGATATTCTTCACCAATGTGTCACTCAGATCGATATCTTCCAACCCTTCATCTTCTACTAATCTAGCTACCTTGTACTGATCTACAACTTCGAAGCGATTCAATTGCAAAATTTGTACTGTTAATTCTCGGGTCATTTCTTTTGCTCGCTTGGCGTTGGTTCCATTCAGTGGTATAACAGCAATTGTTCTAATTCGATCTGGAGAGAAAAAAACAGACTGGCCTGAATTAACCGGCTTGTTTTTGAGGGGGGCTTGGCAACCGTTTAGTACTAGCAGTAACAAAAATAAGGGGACTGACCCCAAGCAAGCTATAAATTGAAAAATATAAGTGAAAAACATGAGATAAAAATTATAGCCAGTCGTTTCAGGTATAAAATTCTTGAATTTAGCTGTGTTATCCAAAATTGGCAATTTANGGATCNTTGNTAGGATTTTGACAGAAGGTTTTGCTTCTAGCATTGGAAAAAACCTCCACTATGGCTTCTATGTAGACTTAGATNGCTACAATCAATATGTCTTNGGAAATGGTATTTCGCATTCTTCTATTGAAAAGGACTATTGCCTAACTGATCGGTACCATGTAAAATGGTCTGAAGAAGAAATGAATTGGTTCTTTAGTTGTTCATGAATTGCACATAAAGCAAGTTCAGCAAACCTGATTATACGATTTATCTCTTTAATGATCTGACAGTCGCAAGTGGTCAACTCTGCACTATTAGATGAGTACCAGTATAGCATCGTCTCAGTTCGAGGCTAATGACTCCACCCAAACGTTTAAGACCACCAACAGAAAATCGATTATAACACGATAAACATACCAACTCCAATCGATTTCCCGCTTTCTACTCACCCAGCTAATCGAAAAATATTGTTGTGAAATTTCGGATATGATCCAATTTATAAATCCGATTTTCTTAGCCATTGGTATCTTTGTTTCTGGGATTCTCATTGTGATCCGCCTATTGAATAGTCGCGTCAACCAGAAGTTGGACTTTGGTACTACTCGTCTTATCCTGCAAGCACAACGAGTATCTCAAAAACNTCGTCAGTTCAAAAAAAACTTACTTTTCTTAATTCGTATCTTGATTTTATTAGGTTTAGCAGTAGCTTTTTCTAAACCATCTTGGACNCAACGACCAATCGCTTCCAATTTTAGTTCGTATCGGAATGTAATCGTACTCGTCGATTGCTCTTACAGCATGGGGATTAAAGTAAATAAAGAGAAAGATTTATTTGCTATCTTGAAATCATCTGTAGGTTCTGCTCTACAAGAATTAACTACCAGTGACCGCTCGGCACTAGTTAGCTTTTCTAATTATGCTAAGCAAGAAAAACGACTAGATGAAAACCATCAATTAACACAAGCTACACTTGATAGTCTACAGATCAGCTCCCGAGGCACTAATTTGTTACGAGCATTACAATTGGCAGAAGATTTATTACAAAAAACGACTTCTGGNACTCGAGAAATTTGGATAGCTAGTGACCAACAAAAAGTAGGTTGGGAACAGTTTTTAGCTGCTAAAAACAAGATAAAGGGAGATATGACTANGCAGCTAACTGTCAAATTCATACCAAATGGAACTGTAGAAAAGCCTGCTAATTTGGCTATTACTGATTTAAACATTGAACAACAAAATCACAGAACTGTGATTCAAGNACCAATTCGCAATTTCGGTTCTGTTCAGCAGGAAAGTATCGTCCGCTTATTTCTGAACGAGACCCTNATCGATAGCCAAGTTGCTAATGTCTCTCCCCAACAAGTTGTAAATTCTCAATTTTCAATCCAGGTGAAGACTAAAAAAAATCAACATACTGGTTATNTAGAAATTATTGATCAATCGGTTCAGGCTGATAACCGTCGTTATTTTTGTCTACGACCAAACAGCCCGATTATTATTCATTTACTTGATCAAACTAATAGCGAGATGTTCTATGTTCAATCAGCTTTGAACTCGATGTCGTCAATTCTATCAGTTTTCTATACAACTGATAGGCAATTACCATCCCATCTGTCTAGCAGGTACAGTGTAGTGATGATGCATGAGGCACAAATGACGGAATTAGAACAATCAACACTTCATAGATTCGTCACACAAGGAGGACAATTGCTGATAGCTGCTGGGATTTCTCCTCTGCCAAAACCGACAAATCTTCTTTCTGAGCTTTACCCTTGTGAATTTAGTCCAGATCTAGTTAAGCTGCCCAAAATGTTGACTCANATTGATTTCAGTCATCCAATATTTCGTTCACAGCAACAATACCAAGGTGATTTTGCTCAAATTCACTTCGAGGCCTTACGTGCATGCTTTCCCAAACCTTCAGCCCGAGTTATTGCTAGTTTTGAAGATGGAACGCCGTTACTTGTTGAACACACAGTTGGTCTNGGCCGAGTTATTTTTTTCAATTCNCGAATCGATCGGCAAACAACGGATTTCCCNGTTCGGTCAATCTATCTTCCTTTTCTACACTCTCTAATTAGTTANTTAGGTTCTGCACAAGCAAAAAATATAACAATTCCTAGTCAAATCGTTAGTGATAGTATAGATTTGAAAAGTATTTTGAAAAATGTAAAAAACGTTAACCAAGAAGTCTTGATATGCGACCCTTCAGGTCAAGAACACAGACTCGTTACACGAAAAAATCAATATGCGTATTTTCAAACTATTGAATTGGCTGGTATCTATAAGATCTCTACAAATGGTTTCAATGATGAGAAATGGACAAATTTTGCAGTTAACATTGATACAGTAGAATCGGATTTGACAGCTTATACAAAAGAAGATGTTTTGGACTTAATAAAAAAACGTTACAAGACAGANATACTAATAAAACCTAATGATAATACGCAAGCTACTCTTGGCCAAGGTCTTGAATTGGAAAAGAATAAAGAAATATGGTGGTTTGTATTAGTGGGTGTCTTATTGCTAGCTTTAATTGACACATGGCTATCTAATTATCAATAATAGAANCATTTTTCATATTAATTTAACACAAGAGAGCTAANCAATAATCTTCTTCTCTTCTATGCTCTCAGNGTCANAAACTCAAGTAAAGAGTNTGTCTACAGCAACAGCACNAACAGAAATTGAATGATCTCNCAGGTGATGTGTCAAGATTANTCATTCGATATTAATTAGTACACAGGTTTGCCATTTGGATTTTCACGTCTGTATTCGAAGCGAAATCAAAACTGTCGACGATGGTTAGTCCGTCGGATACCGAAATTGACTCTATACCTTCATTTCTAACTTCTTCTTTAGTCAGGTTTAGCCCAATACCCTCTCGGATTCTGGGCAACATCAAAAATAGATTATCGGTTGNCCTCTTACGTCAATTCATCAATATACTTCATGATTTTCAGTATTATCACTTTTTAGATTCGATTGNGGTTTACCATTTGTACAATCTTAATCTACGATTTTTTCCATTAATGGATCGTCAAGTTGATACTTTTGGTCAAGAAATTAGCTTTCCCCATTCTGATTCTANCTCTTTTACGTCTACTAATTTACATTATTAGTTCTCCTACTACGAAAGTAAAACCTTATTGGACACTCTCCTTTAAANAAAAGCTTGTAGAGAATAATAGAAATCAAGAGGAAGAAAAAAGTTTGTTGTTGACTTTACAGAATAGGCTAACTGTGAGAGAATACCCGTCAGCTTTACCAAAAATAATAAGGCCACATTCCAACCTATCTAAGTCCTCCTCGGCTTTTTTGATGCTTGTAAATCTCTAGGACTTGAATAATTTTCAACCAAGAATTATCAAATAAATCTATCTAGTATTCGTTCNTTCGTCAGAGTACTTATTTATACAATTTTGNTTTAATTTATCTAGGTAATACCAAGCATGTTAAATCGAGGAGTAATAAATAAAGTGGTGGAGTTATTACATAAGAAAAAAAGGGCTAAACTTTTGTCAAAACGGAATAAAAACAGGAAGTCTGGTAACGGGAAAAAACCGAGGTCGAGCCCTGACAATAAAAATACTATTGAAGCAAAAAGGAGTGAATAATCGATGCTGACCGGTAATTTGAAGCAACGGATGAAAAACGGAGAAGTACTTAACGGTCGTCATATTCCAATTATGACTGAGCCAGAGAGGATACGATCTATTTTAGACGAAGGTANTTTTGACTTTATAGCTACCGATAGTCAACACGACCCTTTCAACGAAGAACGGCTATTTCATTTTTGTCGTTTAACTGATGAATACGAAGCAGAAGTAATATTTCGTATCAAGCACACTGAGCAAGCATATCTGATTGGCAATATGCTTGACNTAGGNCCAGCAGGTATCGAGGTTCCACAAGTAGAACTTGAATCTACTGTTGATACTGCAATCAATGCGTTTTACTACCCACAATTTGGAAAACGTAGTTGGGGAGGAGCATCTCGGCCAGTTCCCGAGCATCATCAGGGCCGTTTAGGTTATAGCCAATGGTGGAAAGAAAATGGGATTTTGTGGATACAAGTTGAGTCCATTAACTCGGTAACCAACGCCCAGAAATTAGCCAAATCAGGCGTTGATTGCGTTTCGTTCGGTCCCGCAGACTTAAGTTTTAGTTTAGAGTGTTATCCTAANCATTTTCTAAAAACGGTCGAAGATTGTGTTCAACATGTAGCCGAACAGTTGAATGATACNGGTGTTGCAGTTTGTATGCGAGGTGTTNAGCCAGAAGATAAAGATNTGTACATTGAGATGGGGACTACTGTTTTTATCAATTATCAANAAGNGCTGACACAAACAAATACCAAAATTGCATTCGAATGNTAACTTGTGTGCGCCATCATTTTTGAAATTTACTTTGCCAGTTCTAGTTTCCAAGGCCGAGTTTGTCTTTTTGAAGTTCTGACCTATCTAAATATTGCCCTAATTTTTGTTATGTATGACTGTGGGANTCTGAAGAAACAAGTTTAGTCTGAAAAGAGAAGAGTCGTTTAGGTAGTTAAAAAGATAAGTTGCTGTTTTAATTTTTGTTGATTTTTTCAGTCTATGTATATACNGANGANGANAAATTAACAATCTTTTCTAAATATCCAGTAACAGTTTCCTCTACCAAACTTGATCATCGTACAAACAGAAGTNAAACAGAATATTGACGTCCTTGACAGATNTTACTCAGACGAATAAACTGACTTGGNNGGGAGAAATAAAATTCAATGGCACTTTTGAAACNGACACAGTTAACGGCTGATCAAATCGCCTCCTACCAGCATTACGGATATCTCACTGTCAGTGGTATTTTCCCAACCGAACTAGTAGAACAAATGAAACACCACTATATGCAGATGAGATCTGAAGGGTCTAAGCCAGGAGACTTTGGCGGCACGCCCGACGACCCCGATGACCCTACACATCAATATCCCCGCTTGATCAATATGCACAATTGGGATGAAGAATCCCAGACTTGGGCGACTTCCGGTGTCTTGCTATCGGTTATTGGACAACTGATTCAAGACCAACCCAAACTTTACCAAACTATGCTCTATTTTAAGCCTCCTGGTGGACGAGGACAAGGTTTACACCAAGGTGGGCTATATCAGGTGGAACCGGCAGATACAAGTGTCTCATTCACCAATGTGCAGTGTACTATTCCAAGTGAATACCAACCCATTGGCGTAGATATGTTACCTGGTGATGTACTATTTTTTGATGGTAAAACGATTCATGGGTCTGAAAAAAACCAAACGAATGACCGTTGGCGGCGTAGCTTTATTTGCCACTATATTGGTCAAAATGGATCAAACTTTCAACCGGTGGCTGGCACTCATGTATCACACATATAAACAACCCTTGGCTAAAGAAGATGAACATCGGTTCACCAAATAATTTCAAACTGTAACGAAGCAGATGTTTTTTTCCCAGCATTGGATGTTTTTGTTGGTTTGAGCAAATCAAGCTAGTTAAATTTCGGGCATCACTCGTTCTTTGAGCGTATGTTGGCAATTAATTTTGGTGCTTTTTGAAGCAGCCTATCAACGTAGTTTTTACCCATTGACTTACCCCGAAGTATCGATGTTGAATGATTATACATAATTGTTCATCAGATCATGTCAAATGTTAGCCTGATAAATTTCAGGAACCATTGCTATAAGTAGGGTACTAAGAGACTTTGATTATTATGAGGGTTCTTAGGAAAAAGAAAATAGCCACCAATTCGGGGGGCAAGCACGTGTCCGTGATTACCTGCGTACTGATATTTGACAAAGAACTATTAATAATTAATTGTCGTAGTAATTAGTTGATCGAACAGACGAGTGTCTGAAACACTATTCTGGCATTTATGGATTCAATATTTATTTAGAAAAGTAGGTTACTAACTTTTTAACTCCGTGAGAAAGAAAAACGGGCAGAAAGATAAGGCAGCGGCATTAAGCCATTTACGAGATACGTTGTTTGCTTTTCGCTGTACAGGTTTATATCTAGTCAGTAGACTTCAGTGAGCCAAGGCAGGACAAAAATATGCCAGAAACGATCTTTATGTATTACCTGCTGCAATTGAAATAATAGCGAATCTTCCGACCAAGGCTATGATTTTTGATCAATGCACTAATTAATACAGGAATATATTCTTCAATAACATTTGTAACTAAATTAGATTACATTACTTTCGTCGAGGCAACCGATAAAAAGAAGTAATAGTAGTTCCTTCGGATCAACTAATGAGTAATTATAAAATAGCTTAGGAAGCAAACCAAGAGTTATTGGGAAGATCTTCACATTTGATCATAATAAATCCGATTCGATAATTAATCATGTTGGAGGTTAGGAAACGAAAGGTTATCATCGAAATAGTGGATCTCTCAGAAGTTGATTGGTCAGATAATGATGCGAACTAAAACATAAAACCCCTCTGCACGACGACTCATAGGGAATCAAACCCGCTGTTCTAACATCTGGTCAACCGTTTAAATTTTCAAATCCAATTTTTTGCTAAATGAACCTGACTTTTTTAACAGTTTTCATCGCTCTATTTATACCACCTATATCAAATGCTAAGAGTCAGTTCAATATCGAAAATCCAATAAAATATGG
>PAYP01000104.1 GCA_002714785.1 Candidatus Poribacteria bacterium
AATTGTATATGCGAATGCAACGCTGGAAGTCACCTATAATGCAGGATATCTGACTAACCAGACTCGTGCATTGGACTGTACCCCCTACGGGATTTGTGGCTCTAGACAATTTCCGTTTACCCGCAAGTTACATACATCCAACTAATCGGACGATATTGGGATGATTTATCGTGGTGAGTTATAAAAAGAACCTCACCTGATGTTTAGGAGGAATGTAAGTCAGAATGCTGAGTTACCACATTCACCCCTATCATTTTTCAAAATCTATATACATATAATAACCCTGTTTTTACTATCCTATATCCTATTTCTATTCCACCTACACAACCATTTAATAAACGAATTGATTATGTAGAGTTCTAAATACAAAATATTAGTAATTATCTATTCCAAATATTAGTAATTAATTCCAATTCGATTGTGATTCTTACCTATTGAACTAAAAACCACTTCGCCTTCTACCAATAAGAAACGAAAATTAATACTTTTTTAGAAAATGATAGTGGTGGGTGTGGGTAATAAGCTTCCACCATCATTTATCCCTCCAAAAACAGACAACTTATGAATACAGGTAAATCAGGTTACTTGTAAGGAGGAACCAAATGAAAAGCAACCAAACTTGGTCAATCACTCAAACCAATCGATCATTATCTTCGATCACCGAGGAAGCATTTCAAGACTTTATCCAAAAGAACCGAACTGGACTCAGAAACCAGATGTCGGTAAAACAACAATCTTGGGGTAAATTACTGGGAGGACAATCGTGAAAATTTTTAAAACATTTATCAAGGATAAAGAATAAGAGAAATTAGTAACCCCTTCGACTCAATCAACCACCTCAGAACAACCGATCTCCGATCTAGACACTTCTAACCAGAATACGTTATTCTGGCAACGAGTGAAGTCGGTTAGCAAGGAATTACAAACCGGACTCAAAAAATAATTGAGTCAAAATTGTCGTAATACCTGGAACCAGCAAAGCAAACAACAACGACGGGAAAATTTACGGCAGGTAATGGTCTTACTTTCGGTCATCCATCTATTGGGAACTATCGACTCCAAAGGTGATCTTCGCCAAATCCTAACTCAACTAGTTTCCTACAAATTCCCCAATTCTTGCTAACACCTCTATCTTTTAGGACTCAGCACTTGTTCCCTTTCAAATCAGCAGAGATACCATCTCTGGATGGTAATCTTAATTGTTATAAGTTACAATTCGTATCGTTACTTATTAGCTAAGGAAAAAAGATCAATGAGTAAATGTGTGGTAATAATCCGCGGTAAAGTGGATGAACATGATAAATCTGTCATGCAACAGTACATCGAAGATAACCAACTCGAAGTAATAGGAGATTGGTTCTATGATTACCGGTCTGACGATACTGACTGGGCATTTGATCGATATGAAGACCGATTGGCATTCTTAAAAGGTATACAAGAAGGGATTGAACAAATTTTAGTGGAAGATAATTTCTTCTCTGCTATCGGTCAAACTGAACCTTTCGAACAAAAGTTGGTGCAAGAGGTGATTCGTAAAATTGGTTACCAATTGGTCTGTGTTAGTTACTACGGTTTTATCAGTGGTGACTCATCAACCGAGAAGGACGCCGAAGAACTATTTCAGACCGTAATGAGATACGAGAAATTACGTTTAACACTATCTAGAATTCGATCTAAACAGAAGAACCAGGAACAAGGAATTGTCAATCTAGAAGGGATAGGCAAAATCAGTGGCAGGAAATCTTACCTAGAAAAAGACCCTGAACTAGTCAAAAAAGTACGACAACTACGGTTAGGAAAACATACCAACAGTGAGATCTCCAAAATCCTATATAACTTGGGTTATAAAACCCAAACAGGCAAACCGTTTGGTCGAGGGATGATTACCAGACTCTACCAGCAATCAGAATTGTTACCAGTAGAAGAAAAAGAACAAATCCTGGAAGAGATGAGAGACGAGTATCGAACTTAAAAAACAAATTCATCTTTTGTCAGAAAGAAAGACACCGACCTTCCCTAAAGTTTTTCCTGAAACTATCGATACTATGTAATAGGAGTGAATTTTTTTAACCAGATTGATCCTTTTTCTGGGAAGAGATTTCGCTGTAGGTTTCAGATGAAGGGTCATTTTGTATTCTCTTTCATATTTAATGTCTATTTTCGAAAACTTTTTCAAAACTTCGTCTAATTTTGAACATGTTAACTAACCAGTGAAAATGATCCTTTGAGTTATCGATTCACACTTAGCTTAATTATAATTCATTTTTAGTTACAAAATTACAAAAATAGTTGACTGGTTATGGTAGAGAATAGGAACGAAAATCGATTGTAGAAGTGAAACTTAGCTCAATATTTAACAAAAGTACTGGTGAAATATAAGCTTCCAACGCCTAAATCCGTGCGAAAGAGTACGGTGTAGAAATAATAATTAGAACAATAAAAAATGGTCCCGGAACAAAATAATTAACCTAACGAATCTAATTTCAACTAATTCCCTTTTAAGATAATGTAGACATGTCAGCAGACTTCAGAGACTCGAAAGTAGTGAAAAAGTCAAGTAGAGGTAACTGCATTACATCGATCGTACCATAGATGAGATCAGGGCAAAGATTTGGAAGTCCGCAGAGAAAACCATTTGTCAAGAGTACTATCAGGACTTGGTTTGGCAGCCCTTTTTCTTTTATAAACGCAGTATTTCTACATCACCAATAGTTGTATTGTCAGAGAATGTAATTCGTCCAACTTCGTTTAATTCAAACCAGACCTCCAACCGATCTTTTCCCGCTGAAAGTGAGAATCTCGCTTCCTCTTGTCTTTTTTTAATGTAGTTTACTTAATCGTTCTCTGCCAACTGACTTTCAACGTCCCCGACTTATCAAACACACCTCGTTTGATCCGTATTTTATAATCCCCATCTTATTCAATTCTTACACGCCATCCTAGTGGAAACACGTTGTCATACTCAGAATTTTGATATCTACATAGACTTATCGGGTTTTCAATATCATTTCCAATATGAATGATTCCCACTTTCCAACCATCCGTTACATCCTGAAACCAATCATCATATAACTGTCTCATACGCTGAACAATATCTGGTTGTTTTCTTGCTAAGTTTGATTGTTCCCTTGGATCCTTATTAATTTGGTAAAGCTCCATCTCCGGAGTAAAGGTATCAATCGACCAACCTTCCCCCCAACCTGGATACGATAACCATGTGTATCGGTCAGAAATAGCAGCCGCATTATGGTACTGGCGAGGGGAACTACCTCGGTGCGTTTGGATGAATAGTGTTCTTTCTATCCATTCACTGGTTGGATCTTCAATTAAAGATCTTATGCTAGTTCTATCCAATTTCAACTGGTCTGGTATTTCTACACAGATCAAGAAGTGTTGGCAAAATATCGATGTGGGCAGCAACCTGGCCAATTTTCACACCCGCTTGGATATGACATCGCCATCTGATAAAAAATGGCAGGCGAATACCACCTTCATAAACATTGCCTTTGTGGGATCGAAATCCAGCATTGAATCGACCTGAAGAGGGACCATGATCAGACAAGAAAATGATGATTGTGTCATTATCTAGGCCCAAGAAATCTAAATAGGTTAGCAGTCGGCCAAGGTTATCATCGATATTTTCTACCATACCGTAAACACGCGATACCGGTTCAGCCAATCCCTTTTGTCTGTAATACTCTACGTATCCGTCCTCAATTTCAAGTGGATCGTGAGGTGCGTTAGTGGCTAGATAGATGAAATAGGCCAAAAGAACACCAGTCCAAGATCATAACATAGTTACACACAGTATTAATATTACTCCTAGTTTCATTAATAAATGGGCAATTTCAGATTAACCTCATCTGCCAATTCTAGCTTGACGTGTACAGTTTGAATAGCACAAGATAGTTTAAATACCCTTATGTAGACCTACTATTAATCATTTACCCAAGTAGAGGGGATTTTCTAATTAATATTATTGCACCTTGTTGGATAAAAAATAGATGGGGAGAGGAATGATGACAAAATCTCCTCTGTGTTCATTCATACCCATCTTGGGTCAACCGTCAGTTAGTCTAAAGCAGGAAGCAAACTAGTATGGTTTTGAACTAATTTCTACAGAAGTTAAGGAGTTGAATATGACTAAAAAGAAAAACGTAATTATTACTGGCGCCGCGGGTTTAGTCGGTACGACTTTACGTCAGTACTGGGCCGACCGCTACTCCCTACGTCTAGCTGATATACGAAGAGTCGAAAATCTTCAAGTACATGAAGATTTCACTCAGTTGGATATCACCGATCTCGAAGCATTTGCTTCCGCATGCCAAGGTATGGATGTTCTCGTGCACTTAGCTGCCGATCGTAGCCCAACAGCTGATTTTTATGAATCTTTGCTAAATCTTAATATCATCGGTGGCTACAACGGTTTTGAAGCAGCAAGACGCGCTGGCTGCCAGCGAATCGTATTTGCCAGTAGTATAAATTCGGTACTGGGTTATCAGGGTGCCAAATCTGTTTCTTGGGATGTGCCCGTCTTTCCACAGAATGTATACGGTGCTACCAAATGTTTTGGCGAAGCCCTAGGCCGNGTTTACGCTGANCAGCATGGTTTNTCATGTATTAGTGTACGACTTGGNAGCCCGAACTTTGACCAAGGAGGANATTGGGACCCGGAAAATCCATCCCATCAGATCAGCCCACGCGACATGGCGCAACTCTTTTCTCGCTGCATAGATGTTGAGAATGTCAACGTCGCTATCGTACCCGGCATATCACGCCACAAAAAGAGCTGGCAGGATGTAGAAGATGCTTGCCGCATTCTAGGCTACGAGCCACAGGATGGTACGGCTTTTCCACGTACGATTTGTTAAGATCTTGTGTGTCTGGGCATTTACTTATTGAATCGATACTGAAAAACAGTCAAAGGTTGCAACAAATGACAACATGGGTCTACTAATAAAATTATTTGNGGGGAGATCTTACCTATTTCTTTCTTTGAAACATGGTTCCATTTGTCTGTGGTTTTTCCATCNGAAAGTATAGGGGTTGGGGGCATAATTATGACCTCAATTTTGGTACTTCTCGTTTAGTGTGGTGTTTTACGGTGGGGTTCGGATATCCGAGACAGGCCTATAAGAAATTTTTATATACTTAAAAGACCTTTTGTTGGGTTGGAAAGAAGNCAACAGTTTTCGGTACAAAATTAGGGAATTATTTCATGGAATACTTAGGTTTATATTCTCATCATTCTGGTTGGTATTTGGGTTCNTTCTCTTCATCTCAGGGATAATGTTTACTTTCACTATCTTATCACTTTTTAGTTCAATTCTTATTCAACTGCCAAAAACATGTGATTATGAAAATAAGTACAAAAAATCTAANAATCTCTGCAATTTTATTGGTATCTGTTTTTCTGTTGTCTTGCAGTGATCAAATAGAAAAGAAACTCATTGGCGAGTGGTCAGATGATCGTAAAAACGAAACTCTAATTTTCAANCAGGATGGTTCGNCTGTCTNTATTTTTCAAGTTATGNACAATGAAAAAAAAGTTGATAAAGTTAATCAATCTAAATGGAAAGTTGATAGTAGTAAAAATCCGATCCATTTAGATATTGTATATTGTTACAAAGATGAAGAATCAAAAGAAGATTTAGAGGATATTCTTCCCTGTATCATTCGATTTTTGAGTAAGAATAAAATACAAATTGTCAAACCTCGTCATAGGTTTGATTTTAATACTGGAGAAAAACCTATGGAACTTCCTTATGTAAGACCAACGGGTTTCTTTGAAGAGGGGGATGAATTTAGTGGCCGAAGAATGACCTTGAACAGACAATGAATAAAAAAGAGAGAATTACATACAGTACTAGAAATACACGATAAACGATCACACACCTACAAGTTTAATGGCACAAAAATATAATGGTCTTGGTGTAAAGTTGAAATAGTTTCAAAAGAAAACAAGTTATTGGGATTTAAATAAAAATGAAGAAATTGAAAGGGGCACTGACTGTAAAGAATCAGGGAGTATCGGAAAATGTTGTACTAATATGTACTGACAAAGATTTNGGTAAAGTACCAACTACCGTTTCTGGATCTTGCTATGCCAACTCCGGTTAAATCGTAATCACCTTCCATGTTTTTTTTGTGGCCTTCGCTATTTATCCACCCTCTGACGGCTACTTGAGCAGGTATGGGGGAATTATTCATTGCTACATTCTCAGATGTTCTCTTAAACATGATTTGGGTCTTGATTTCGTCTGTTCTTTTTTGAAATTCTTCGTGCCCGAACGAAACCACCTTATCAGCCATGTTTTGACTATGCTGNCGTGCGACTACTGATATTTCAGACTTCAAGGATAATGTACGAAGTCCTACCTGCTGACGATATTGATTTACTAGTTGATGTACTTTTTCTTCTTGCCAAGTATGATAGGGTAATTTGGTATCATTTTTCTGTCTTAGATTATCGGCGTGATAAACTAGTTTTTCCATTCTTTTTTTCTGTCTATCGATTTGTGCTTGGTGTAATGCCTTACAACCAGAAAAAGTAAAAAGTGGCAGTATTAAAACCAAAAAGATCTGTAGGGAATTTCTCATTAGCCTCGTTCTTCCCAAATCACTGTNTTTTCTTGTATATTCAAGGTAACCTTTTGAGAATTCGGTCTGTGTTAAAACTCAATTTTGATAAATTATATAAAAATCTTCAATCTGAAAACCCTNAGANCTTAGTAAAAATTAGGGATTTAAGAAAGTCTTATGTAAAGGGGCAGCCAACGTTATTGAAATTTAACTTTACCCTTCAAGACAATAGGTCACAACTCTTTCGCCACTAAATTATCCTATTCGACCTATTTCATATCAAGTCAATTCGAGANCAAGGTTTACTTTTGGCAAAAGTAATTAATCAATTTTCTTGTTTTTTAATTATTTGTCGGCTAAAAGTCTAAATTGATTTTAGGAAGGAAATTTCTGNTTACATCTAGAGAAATATGTCATCGAACACTAAAACTTTTTTGATATANACCAAAAGCTCAAAGCCAGAAATAGGTAATTAGAAAACAGGACATCCTGCATGATATTGGTAACTCGGTGAGATCAAAATATCGCTTTTGAAAAGGTCAATATCAACTGATACAACACTTAGCTATTAAACCGGAACCTTGCAAAGTGTCGATAGGAATTGTTGGGAAGTATGAGTAATCTTCTACTTTGGTGATTATCTGCGAGTGTTCAGATAGNNAATGGAAGAGATAACAAATTCGAGAAATTGGTTGTTGTGTATATTGGTCATCTGGCAAATCATCAGAAAGTCTCTGTTCTGCGTCAGGTTCTGTTTATTTTTCATATTGCCAAATACTTACACTAAATTTAATCAGTTTAATTGGTACCATTTATGAGTGTATCTTCTTTCATGTATTGGGATAAAAAATCGGCGAAGCTCAACGAACATAAGAGCGACGCCGAAGTAAGTAAATTCTGGCTGTTACTGATTCTTTAAAATAGACCAAGTAGTTGAAATTTTTCCATTAGAGTCTACGGCTAATCCGCCAAACCCCTTCTTCTGAATTTCTTGGTCTTTCTTAGTCGGTTCACGAACGTTGGCACCTGCAGGATCTTTGGCCTTGATATTGCTGGTGATGAATAAGGCGTCCAACATGGTTGCATCTTCTCGAACTGCAATCCGTAAAACTGTTTCTCCATCCGTTTTGATATCCCACTCTCGCTCTGGTGTACCTCCGTCCAACCATGCATTAACACGATCCCAATGCCATTCAGGACCTTGTTGGACAGCCCATCGAAATTTTGTGTTTTGAGTAGCTTGAGCATCTTCATCTGGATCAGCGGGTTTCCATGTAACCCAAAAGGAGTCGCTATTGCCATCCCAAGCTAGGACGCGTCCCCAAATGGCATACTTGCCCTTTTTTTGGATGGGAATATCAAATTCAGCCCATCCTTTACCTCCTCCTCCAACAGCAGGCTTACCTTCCATCCAGATAAATTTACCATTGGATGCCCCCTTACCTTTATTACTATCATCAATTTTCATTGGCTCTTCTATTCTCTGAGCCAATTCAGCTTCCAATGCAATCTCTATGTCTTTTGCCTCAATAATGAAGCCTGCACAAAATAGTAGTGCAAGTATTATTAATTTCTTTTTCAAGATATATCTCCTCACTTTTTTATGTCAATTCACAAAAACCGAACCTGTCAATCACTAGCGGAGATTCTTCCGGGTGAACCTCCACCAGTCCAGAAATTAATCATCTATTGCCGCTTAAGATGAGCCCAAGTACTAGCTATTTTCTCACCGGGATTGACAGCTGTTGATCCCGTTATCTGTAGCTCTCGGTCTGCGGCNGTGGGCAGTCTGAGATTGACATCCGCTGGGTCATTTGCTTCGACATTAGTGGTAATAAACAGAGCATCTAGCATAGCAGCATCTTCCCTCACTGCGATGCGAAGAGTAGTTTTACCCGGTTGATCTATATTCCAAGTCCGCTCTGGGGTACCACCATCTAGCCAAGCATTGATACGATCCCAGTGCCATTCAGNACCTTGTTGGACAGCCCACCGAAATTTTGTGTTTTGAGTTTCCTGAGCATCTTCATCTGGATCAGTTGGTTTCCATGTGACCCAAAAGGAGTCGCTATTACCGTCCCAAGCTAGTACACGTCCCCAAATAGCATATTCACCTTTCTCAGACATGTTAATATCAAACTCAGCCCAACCTTCACCACCTCCTCCGACAGCCGGTTCACCTTCCATCCAAATGAACTTTTCGTTCGACGCCCCCCTTACCTTTATCACTATCATCAATCTTCATCGGCTCTTCTATCCTCTGAGCTAATTCAGCCTCGANTGCAATCCCATCCCCCTTGATTCCTGCCTGAGCCAAACCAGCTATCACTAAAAGTAACCCTAGCACGAACATAGATCTTTGCATATTACTCATTCTCCTTTTTGATTTGTCCCCATGACTGGGGTAATTGACGTTGTTGTACCACCGGTACAACAGATTTCAACTGACCTTTTTTCCACCGAGGTTGTATTGACCAACCATGATCATTATCAACTAGTAAGTGCTGATGCTTGCTTTCTATCTCAATACTTTTGATCGTCCAACGGCCATTTTTTTCGTGTTGAAAAACAATCGCTCTAGAGTCTTCTGACCAGTCAGGACAAGCGTCATCTGTATCATTATCGGTTAGTTGCACTTTGTACTGACCTGACTCCGCATCCATAATAAAAAGCTCAAAATCAAAATTTAGGTTGTCCNTTTGCATAGAAGCATAAGCAATTTGGTGCCCACTGGGTGACCAAACCGGATACATATCGGGCAGCCGTTGAGTTGTCAAACGCTTTTCCTGCTTTGACTCCACTTCTACCACATATATATCCCAGTTATTTTGGCGATACGATTGAAAAGCAATCTTCGAACCATCACTGGACCAAGCAGGAACTTCATCATCTGCGAAATGCTCAGTTACAGGAGTTACTGATAGATCGGACAACCTAAGTAGATAAATGTCGAAATTACCACGGCGGTTCGAACTAAAAGCCAGAAAACGACCGTCTGGGGACCAACAAGGGGCTTTATCCACCGCAGGATGATTGGTTAAACGACGAAGGTTTTGTCCTTCAGACTCCATCAAGTAAAGTTCCTCGTTTCCATCTCTTGATGAAAAAAAAGCGATCTGGTTTCCATCAGGAGACCATGACGGGTAAGCGTCCAAATCTGGATGTTGTGTTAGGTTAATAGTGTTCAACCCATCTATACTCAACCGATAAATCTCCCAATTCCCACTTGAATCAGCTGTATAACACAGCTGATAATCCTTATCTACAGGTAAATGCTGATCTGGCAAACACCATAGAAGGTGATAAAGTAAGAGGATTTTCACTACTTAATGGCCTCATTTTAATATTCTGTTTGAGGAGATCATATCGTGTAATGATTCGATCTGATTTACTCAGATCGACAGTGTAGCAAAAAAAAAAGGTGGTGTAAAATTATTTGTATTTCAATTTTGTGAGGTGAACACCGGTAGACATAGTATGAAGGGTAAGTATCAGAAAAGTAATCGGTGCCATATCTTTCATAGCCAGTTGGCTGATATTTCCATATTTGCCCTAATACTGATTTACCTGAATGGTGTTTAATTCCAACATATTACCTGGTATTATGAGAAAGACATTCTATCATTCGACGAATCAACATCGATGATAATTTCGATTATCAGAAAGACTATTTTTCTTAGACAGCCTGGAATAAAACTTCGCTAAAATACGATGTTAAATCAAGTTTTACGACGACTTATATTTGGTATAACAGCTGCGATCTTCATCTGGAATTTGATTGGATCAATAGGGTGTTAATCACATGAGATCAACCTAAATCTTGGCAAAATATGCTTAAACAATTTAATTATGAAAAATTTGTTTCGGCAGATTTATATTCTATTGACAATATGATGCGAGTTGGAAGATCTCTATCATAATTCAATTTGATTTACCTGTANTACCGAAGTGGACGTGAGACCTTTACGCTACTGTAACGAGACTCAGATCAAAAATAATGCTGACAGTAGTAACGATNTTGGTCAGAAGAAAAACAAATGATACCTATCCCAAGGACGGATAAAGAAAACTGCTTCCATAATCTAGTCTATAGATTTGTTCAAACAAATAAGACTAAAGTTAACAAAACAGGTTCGAAATTTAACCNAATAGACCCACTGTGGTAGCGAACTTGNTAGCCGCCGCCGATAATAAAGTCACAGTCCAATTTTATCAATTTTCTCTCGGCTTTTTTACGCCTGTGAATATCTAGTCCTTTAANTTTTTTGGACAAATTACACAGAGTCATTCCTTTACGAACTGATGGAAAGAATTTCAAACTGTACAGATTGANAAATAGAAATTAAGTTAAGTGTCGTTAAGAAGAAGAGTTATTCCTCGAGCTAATGCTAATAGGTTCCGTTNATATNTACAGGCTGANCANTCTCNGTATTGTATTTTNTNCTCTTATGTCATTGTTGTCGCATATTTAAGTATTTGACCTAAAAAACCCAATGATATCAACATCATATTAAACACATGCAAAAAGTAGTTATTTGATATAATCAGTATTATTGGAAATACGATTGTCAAGATAAACAAAATTGGTATTTCAACCATTTTCGATTCTAGGCCAAAGGCCATACCTTCTACTTGTGGATAAAAAATGTATAGGGATAACATGATCACACCAATCAAGAATTGCGCCAAATAGAAAAGATCTTTTTGCTGGTAGTAAACATTCCTCAAATCAACTGTGCCAACCGTCTCAAGCACACTCGAATTTGGCAATAAAGACTCGATAGCCGTAGCGTAGATTANCGTGATTAAAAACAGAAGCATGTATGGTATATATATACCTTCGATGTTACTAAAGTAACCTGGAGAATTGAACCAAAGATGTATCATTTGTGTAGTTGTTGCAAATAAGATACTGATTAATAGAAAATCAAATTTAACCTGATCTTTTTTCCTTCCAATAAAAGAGCAAGCGTATTGATAAATCGNCTTAAAGAAACGCCAACTACAATTGATAAAACCCATTGCATCATTGAATAATCCAAAACCATATTACTAATTCCTTGAATAATTGTTTGTTGTAGATTGATTTAGAAGTAAATAAGAGTTAAAAATTGGGGAACTAAGTTGGCAATTATCTCTGATAATATCGAAGACAAGTTAGAGAAATGCAGAATAGAAAATTAGAGTGATATTTGAAGAAATGTAAAGACTTGTCTGGTAGAAACAAGTAGTGTCTGAAAAGGAAGAAATACTGAAAAAAGCTGACAGCTGGTATTTGCCTGATTAGTGATTAAATAAGTTTCTTTTTCGTGGGTAGTAATAAATAAGCCTAATAAATACTAATTATTAATTGACTTAGTGATCTGTTTTGTTAACTTTTTCCCTTTAGTAAAGATTGAATCTTTTGATAATGTTTTTCTTCCCATTCATGCAATGGGGTTGAGGCATCTGACTCTGATCTTAATTTTGCTTTGATGTAAATTTCTTGTCTTTGATTGTGTGGTATAACAGCTATACCCTCTTCATCAGCGACAACAATATCGTTAGGAGAAATATCTATACCTCCGCAGTTTACCTTGATATTCAGCGGACTTTTTTTGTTTTTTTGACCCGGAATTGGCATTACCCCACGAGCAAACACTGGAAATTGAGCTTCTCTAATTTCTGCTAGATCTCGAATGACTCCATCTATTACTAATCCACATATTCCCCTTTTTTGTGCGATAGCACAGACATTTCCTCCAGCAACGGCAAAATCTGTGTCNCCAGCTTCAACCACAATGATTGAACCTGGTGGTGCTTGATAAATTGCCGCATGAAGCATCAGGTTGTCAGAAGGAGCTAATTTGACGGTAAAAGCGAAACCTGAAATTCTGGGAATTGGAGACCAAAGAGGCTTGATTTGAAAATCCATAAACTGGCTGCGAGGTAGAGCTTCGGCATAATCAGTTGGAGAATAAAGACAATAATTTTGGTCGAGCTTCATGGATATTCCTTTTTCATTACTGTTTCGATGGTGGATTCAATGAGGTTAATCGTTTTCTGGCTTTTATTTGATTGCAACATCTTTGTCCTTGACTGAAAATAAAAGTTGATCAGCTGGATATGTTAATTGAAAACCCTTTTATAGTAGTAGATTTTTTTAACTTCTATATCTTTTCGAAAACACACCTTTCTACTTTNTAGTACTAGTCTAAGAAAATAATCTAACTATTATTAATTTCTAAAAAATTATAGAAGAATCCAGCCTAGGTTAACCAAAAGAACTATCAGAGTTAATGCAACACTCACTGTATGTAGTCTTTTGAAATTCAGGTCATTGCCAATATCTCTTGCGCGATTAGTAGCTGGTACTATTATGTAGCACGTACCCATTAAGATAATTGTCAGAGTAGAAACAGTTAGTTGAATAGTGGAGTAGCTTTTTAACAAAAAAGTTTGTACTAGACTCAGGCCACCAAGTATCAGGGTTGAAAGAAAGAGTTTGGGAAAAACCGATCTTAGAAATCGACTAGCATCTATTCCATCAAGAGATCTGAATACAACAGGGGCAACAATAGCGGTTTGAAATAGTATCATCCCAGAAATTATACCGGAGATAAGAATCGACAATTTATTTGAAAATGATGACATTGGTTCCTTGAAGTTNGTTAGGGTAAATTTGGACTTAANCCTTATTTTGTATGTTTTATTTATTCGGATGAATTTTTCTTAATAGCTTTAAATTTTTATTTTGCCTGCACTATACCATTCGATAAACAATGCTAGTTATCTAGGCTCATTCGTCTTCCGAATATAATTAATTAAAATGAGCTTAACCCAGATTTTAGCAGACTTCATTAGAAAATTTCTCTAACACAAATTAGCATGATTTGTTACTAGGTTTTTTGGAACATACCAGCGCTGTCGAAATGTCAAATAATAAAACTCTTTAGAAAGTCGAAGTGTCATTGATGTTGAGGGATATCAATGCCGATACAGGAGATCAATACCCACACTAAATGAGCAAACCGAAAGCTATTTTATTAACTAGATCCGAACGATTATAAATCATATTCAGTAGACCTGAATTTTATTCAGTTGCAACTAAGTAACTAGTTTGATAGATAGACCAGTCAACTAATAAAAACAATTTTAATTGCTTGAATGATTCTTGAATATTTGAATTATCACTCCTGTTATTTTAATACTGAGCCACCTTATTCACGAAAAATTAAGTAAATAATTCTAGATCAATCTTTCATTCTAATTATAAAGCTAATATATCTAGTTTCACTAAGGTGTACTCCTAGTAAGCANTACAACGTACGCAGCAAGGATTTACCCAGATAGCAAGAATCTACATGCCTTGCGTGAAAACTTTTTTTAGAAAGGTTTAGTTTTGCCTGATATCTGTAATGCTATCTAAATTGAGACCGATTGTCTAATTTTAGCTACTACAGAATTTATACTTGACAGGTGTTGTTTTATTTTAAATCGTTTTCGTCAACCTATTGTTTTTGAAGTTACATAAATATTGTATGATGTTTTCTTGCAATTCAAAAATTTCTCAGAAAAATACATATAANANCAGATAGGACCCCCAAGGCATAATGCAATAAAGATAGGCAGAAACGCTATCAGTCAATACTGTGGGTACAAGTTCACGGTAAAGTTGACGGGTTCTTTCTAAAAATCATAATTGATAAATCGAATCAGATTCTACAGTGCCAGGAAGGGTGGTCTGATGATTCTCAAGATCTTCTGTTAGTTTGATACGGAAAGGTTTAGGAGACAAACAGTCACCTTGAGAGTCAGGTGGATTTCGTCATTTTTGGTAATTATCTTTCCGATTTTTTATTTATTTTAATCTTAATAGTGTTTATACTCTATGTTGCACTGGAAGTATCTAGGAGAATGTCATCGCAAACAAAGAAGTTCGTATTGGTGTAGTTGGTACAGGTGGTTGGGCTAATTCTGGACACATGGTTGTATACCNGCAACACCCTCAAGTCAAATTNGTTGGCGTTTGTGATATTGACCCTCTACTGGCAGAAGAATCCGCTAAGACGTTCGGAGCCCAATTTACGACAACAGACTTCACAGAACTCGTTGAACGAAACGACATTGATGCTATTGATATTGTAACGCCCAACGTAGCCCATGCTCCCATCGCACTTGCTGCAATGGAAGCAGGTAAGCATGTAATGTGTGAAAAGCCTTTAGCTATGAGCTATCACCAAGCAAGAGATATGGCAAGAGTAGCACAAGATACTGGAGTCAAAAATGGGATTAACTTTGTCTATCGCCATCACCCAGCAGCCCAATATGCTCGATATCTCATCAAGCAAGGATATATCGGACGGATTTTCCAAATCAATGCTGCTTACATGCAAGGTTTTCTGATAGACCNAGAAGTTCCTCTAGTTTGGCGATTACAAAAGGTTATGACTGGTACAGGTGTTTTAGGTGATTTGGGGTCGCACATCATCGATCTGGTCGAGTGGTTAACTGGTCAACAAATCGTCTCTCTAGTATCCGACATGCAGACCTTTATTCATCAACGCCCCCTAGTTGATGGTTCTGGTGTGGGACAAGTAGACGTAGACGATAGTACTACTTTTCTAACCCGATTTAATGGTGGAGCAATGGGCACTTTTGTCAGCAGTCGTTATGCCACGGCCCGTCGTAATTACCAGCGAATTGAAATTTATGGAGACCAAGGTGCACTGGTTTATAAGTGGGAAGATACAGATCATCTCAAAGCCTCAATAGGGCCTGCTTTTGTCAATGAAGCGCAGTGGGCTTCCATTTCTATTCCCGATCGGTTTAAGGAAATTAGCCGAGAAGAGTCATCTCAAAACCACTTCACCCAAAACCTGAAAAACTTTATTCAGTCTATTATTGACGATCGAGAAATGCAGCCCAACTTTCAGGATGGACTGCGCAACCAAGAAATACTAGAAGCCGTTGAAATATCGGCTCGCGATCGTAGATGGATTGATTTGCCTCTAGAAGCTTAAAACTATCGTGGGACACTTTGTCTCTGATACTCCTTAGTATGAACCTATTCTTATGATTAATGGATTTGTGTCAACCGGCCAAGCGTCAAAAATGTCATCATTAGTTAAAGTTTTTTTNAATTTTAAATTTTAAATTTTGTCAAATTTGATCGTTAAAATAGAAATCTATTGATTATTTCAAACAACGAGACTATAAAGGAAAATAGATGAGTAGACGACATTGTTCCTTAAATACAAATAACTTTGAGGCTTCGGTAGATTTTTACACTAAGCTATGCGGCCTATTACCAGTTAGACTGGAAAATGGTTATGCTAAGTTTTCTTCTAATGACCCATCTGTCAACTTAACCCTCAATTATGTATCTAATCCTATCAATCATAATGCTATCAATCACATGGGTATTGAAGTCGATGATAGTCAAGCAGTCTATGCAGCACAGAAAAGACTTGAGCGTTTAGGCTTAGCGACGAAANTGGAGAAAGACATTGATTGCTGTTACTCTTTCCAAGATAAAATATGGGTGTCTGACCCGAATGGCTATAACTGGGAATTCTTTTTTGTGAGAGATCAAGAAATTATTGGGAATAGGGATAGTGTTTCAGAAGATTGTCTATCAACGGAATGTTGTGAATAAAATATTTTGATTATCGCTTCAAAGCTCAGTCATCGATGATAAGTAAGCAAATGTCATCAGAAACAATCGTTTTTTATTTCTTCATGTTACTTTCTACTACTAACGGTTAGAATCAGAACAACCCTCAAGCTAATGTAAGCCCTACGTGATACAATAAATTATCTCAATCAGGAGAGTCAATATGAAACGCTATCCGTTCTTTTTATGCTTATTCGTGCTTTGCTCACTTTTTATAGCTGGTCAACCCCTTGCTGAACATCATAAACCAGAAAATTCTCANAAAGGTAAGGAAAGAAAAATACCATCTCATAAAGCAAAAGACACAAAAACAAAACATAAGGAGNACACTCCCCGAAAAAATCGGTTAAAGCATCATGATCCGAACCAGTTATACCAGATGGAACTGGAAAGGGAATTTCATCAAAGACAAATGGATTTCCAACTACAACTAGCCCAGCGAGAACAAGAATGGGACCAAGAGCGTGAACGTCGGGAGACTGAACATCACTTGAGAATGGAGACCATGCGGATACAGCACAATCGTGAAATAGAAATGAGGGAGCGTGAATTTCACGGAACGGGACACCAACTTTTTCACCTTGATGTCGGTGTAGACCTAGATATGGAAAATCTACATGAAGTTTTAANTGTAGAGAGTCGAGAAAAAGTAGAATTATTACAGCTCAGATTAGAGCAAGAACAAATTAAGATAATGGCTGAAATTCGCATTCAAGAAATAGAAATCCATATCTCCTTGCGGAAGGCTTTTTTTGGATCGGAAAAAGTTGACCAGCAAGCAATAGCTGATCAGGTCAGCGCTATAGCTAAATCTCATGGGGACTTAAAATTCTTAGAGCTCAAAACTATGCTTCAAATTAAAGATTTACTTAGCGAAGAGCAAATTCAGCAACTCAGATACAAGGAAGAAGATCATAACGATGAGGATCATGATCAATGAGTTAAGTAAAGATTATTTCTATTAACAGAAGCCAAGCTACGATTGAAAAATCGGATTGATTCAATAAGCCTGAAATTTGGCTTCCAGCAGATCGTTGACTAGAATGTCAGACGAGTANCAACGCTAGTTAGTGNCTTTTTTGCTTTTATCTGAATAGGGACCCCATATTTCGGTATGCAAGTGCCCAATATGTCTTTGAATAGATACAAATCTATTTTATGAGTGTTAGACCAGTTTGTGACGTTAATCGCTACCAAAATTTCGACGTTGAAGACCAGCTCATAGTAAAAATGTAAAGGAGTAAAACGATGTTTAGCCAAAAAGAAATAGACAAATTTCACCAAGATGGCTTTATTATCGCTAGAAACGTAATCCAAGGCCAAGAGCTAGCCACACTCCAACAGGCCGCTAGTCGAGTTACTTCTGACGGAATTGCGGCTAATGACGTAACTAACCACCTCTATTACGACCAATTAGATGGTTCTCGCACCTATTTTCGCAGCGAGCGTATGTGGGATCGAGACCCAATATTTCAAGCTGTAACTGTAAACCCAACGCTCTTATCCCTCTATGGTCAGCTAATCGGTCATCCGTTTATGCCAATCGTTGATTCTTTTGTCTGCAAGCTGCCTTTTGGTAACGTGCCGGTGCGTTGGCACCAAGATCCACCGTTCGGAGCATTAACATGGCTGGAGACACACCCAATCCCAAATATTGATGCGGATATTTATTTAGATCATTCTACTATTGACAATGGATGTGTATGGGCAATTCCTGGGCATCATCTGGTTGGCCACGTGCGGTTAGAGAACTTTAGCGACGAACANTTATTCACCAAAATGGGAGCAAAACCAATCGAACTTGGACCTGGCGACGTCAGTTTCCATTGCTTATCGGCTCCACATGGTTCTAGAGGTAACCAGTCTGCTAGTCTCCGTCGTACATTTTACATCCATTTTATGAATCAAAGTGTTTTGGATGAATGTTATCGTCATCTACCTTATATCGATGAGTTGGAAGCAGAACGCGGCTTATTTGATGAGAGAGCCATATTAACAAGCCGAAAAATGATTGAATTGCGTAAAAACTTAGGTTATGAAGGGTTAGAAGAGAGTCAGATTCACTTAACCAACGAAGGATTCGAATTCACAGGAGATCCAAGGACCCCTCCTAGGCATTGGAAACAATTAATTGAAATGATGAGTCAGGAAGAAATAGAACAGAAACGTACTCTAACCTACCAAAGGTGAACGTATTCTTACTAAGTCCCGGATCCGCATATAATTTTTTGGGAATGCTTGCTGAACAAAAGTTTAATGGGAATCAATTGTAGTCCTAGCTATTTACTCAAAACATTAGTATCAGCTGGGATCTTTTAGTTTAGATTGTATCCCTGCTTTTTTGTTCTCTTATTCAACTTCGGTTAGTCAATCTTTCGTATTGATCTCAGGTAATTCGCATCTTCGTATCATACTCTAAAGGTTCTTTTGTGTTTTACTTAAAAATGAACAATTTGCTTCCGCCAATGAGCTAGATAGNGAGCGGTCCGACTTTTGTCCGATCATAAAACATAATTTCACTGACTAAAGATGATTATATTTAAAATAGAAATCTGTATGTTGGTTGTTCTAACACAATTCCCAGCAAACTCCAAATTGCTCCCCCTGTAAACTCTCCTAATATAATCCCCAAGAATAGGGGTATAGCAGACCGATGCCAGCTGATTCCACCATATTTNAAAACAATCCATTTAAGTAACCAACCGATGAAAATTGATCCTATCATTGGATTGATAGCCCAACTGCCCGAAATTGCATATCCAACGGGGTGGAGATTCCACCACAAAAATCGTATTCTCAATAATGAGAGTAGTATAGTGCCAAAAAAGCCAAAGACAGCAAAACCTACAGCCGGCATATCAGTCTCTGGCATATTAGTCAACCATCCCTCCAATCGTTGGAAGGCTTCTGTCCCGAACCAAGATAAAGAACCATTCTGATAAGAAAGGGTTACAAACGCTACAAATGAGGCTACTGCGCCTAACAAAGAGGCTAGTAACATCAATAAGGTTAAACGGACTAATGGAGTACCAACCATCTCCGCAATTTTGAATCCTTCCAATTGGTGTGGCATGGTGTGTGACCTATGTGCTCGGTTTAGGGCGTAAAGATAAGTGAATCCTACCAGATTNGATACTCCAATGCGCCTAACCCCCAGAATACTGGGCAACATTTCATCCGGTCCAACCCAATGCAGATCGTGAACCGGTGAACCGAGTTCAGCCCTTAATCTAGTGATAGCTATACCAATAGCAAACCATATAATGAAAAAAGGGATAATAATCCCGATTGACATTCGCATTCTCAGGCAAAATATCACTATGAAGATCATTCCAATTACCAAACCAATGAGAGGAGCCATATAAGATGATTTTTTCTGACCNGTAGNAACCATTGAATTCAAGGTTTGTTCCAGAACTTTCTTAAGATGGTGTCTACTCATCCACAGGGCGAAGACACATAAGCCTAAATAAGCCCCATGTGACTGCTCTGGTTCATAAGGAAAACGTGGCCAGTTTTTCATCCCCAGGATCGCACCTAGTAGCCGCTCTAGTCGCCAAATAATCCAAAAAACCCAGCAAGAGAAAGACAAATCCAAGGGAATAAAGAAAGAAAGTCCAACGCCAAAAGGGAAGACTGCTAGAGGACTCCAGCCAATAGCATTCCAAGGACGCTCGGTTAGTATTAGCTGTAGATCATACAATTTCCCCCCTAGGCTGGGTAAATGTGGAAACAAAAAATTGAGGCCGTTGATCATATTGATGGTAATGCCAAGAGCAAATCCTAACCACATTAAGGGAGATCTGAAGAAATGGCNCTTACTCTGGGTCATTTCCACTGGTAGTTGAATTATAGGATAACTGAGCCGTTCTGACTCAACCCATTGTTTTCGCAGAATGGAATTGAGGCACAACATCATCAGGTGAAGGGCAAACAGTAATAGGCTCCACCAGACAATGATAGGCAACCAAGCAAATAAATTAGGTCGTTTGTAAAAAGTCGAAAATCCCTGATAATAGTCTTTCAGGACATGCTTATCGCTGATNGATAGCCAAGTTGGGGTGTAGTGGTGNAATAAATTAACCCAGTCATTTTCGGGAGTTGCGAACCAATTGGCATGCCCGATTAATGACACCATTACCATCATTCGGTCGACCCCNGCCAAACTTGAACCAACCGAGATACAAGTGTAAATAGTCAGGAGCTCGATACGGTTGAAAACAGGTTGATTCCTCTGTCTCAAACCAAAAAGTTGGTTTATTAGAGTTAAAACCAAGATGGAAAAAATAGCGTTAAAATAGAGTGAAACTTGGGTCGGGCTAACGCCACCATTGAATAGCGTTGCCGCTATCCACCAGCAATTAATTGGAACGAGTACTGTTATTAATATGACCGTCAACCATCGAATACGAGAATGGTGCATCTGCTTCGGGTTAAATTTACTGTAAAAGATCAGGACAAATCTGATTGAACGGGGGTGAGAAGTAAACTAAAGTGTAACAAGAAATTGGGAACTACATACAAATGGATTGCGTGAGGTTGCATTGGATTGTAAACAGATCTATTCCAGTAAATTCCCAAAATTTTACGGAAAANTTCGGGAGGCATCGTTGATTTTGTCCTTCTTTTTGGCAAAGCCGAGTACTCTTATCTCACAGTTTCTTAATCCCGTCAAGACACAAAACTTTTTCATTACTCCTGAGTTTGTTATTTAAAATGAAGTTATATCTTACACTTTAGGTTGGTCAACTCGAACAATGGTCATAAATTATCCATACAATTATGAGTCTGGCTGATAGAAATAACGATTTTTCGTACCTATAATGAATCCATACTTTTTGTATAGTTTAATTCACCTCATGTTGTAAACAAAAAAAAATCCCTTTGCCATCAGTTCTAATGGAGTGTTATTTCTTCTGCTGAAGAATTGATAATTTCTATTTTCTAATCCCTTGGTACTCTGTATTTCTTCTCAAGCTTTTTTGCCCTAACTAATCTCTTCCTTCGCGTAAGATTACCCCCTTTGACTATCAGTTTTTTTTGTTGTAGATTATTGTTGTCTATCAATATTGGATAGTTAGAGTTTACAAATCCGTAAACGAACGGTACATCACAAACCCACAATAGGTTTCACCCAATTTATCATAAAAAATACCTCGTTGTGTTTTGTGTACATGCCACCCAATAATCTTATTGAATGAGGATAAAGACTTTTATGTATACTTTTTTTCGAACCAATATTTCTCAATTGTTCATTTTCTTTTTTACAATTTTTTTGTTTTCAGGTGAAGCCGTCGGATTTAATGTTGATGTTGACGGTGCATTGAATGAGGCTGCATACAAAAAAGTACCACCACTTAATAGCGCAACGAATATTGGTGTACTCTACCTTGTTCCTATGAAAGATGAATTATATATTGGAGCAGAAGTCAAAGATGCCAAGATCAATGTAGTNAATCCACAGAAATTCTGGGAAGGTAGCGGTATCGAAATTTGGTTTGATTGGGGAAATGAAGGAAATGCAACCTTTGACAAGAACGATCAGCAATTCTGGTTTGTTCCAGTCAAAGGAAAAGGAAAGGAAGGTTATGCTGGTCAATGGCATCGAGCACAAGACAATATTAAAGCTACTATTTATGATTATGCTAATGAAGGCGATTTAGTCGACATGGCATTTGTTGTCGATAAAGGTCAGGGGTATACTATCGAAGCTAGAATTGCAAAGAAAGCTATAGCTGGCTATGATCCCAATGCAACAATTGGTTTCACCTACTCTGTGGATAAAGGGGGAGCTAAGTTCCAGTGGGACAAAAAGAATTGTGGTAATGGTTTTTGGGAAAATCCCAGCATGTGGCCAGATTTAGAACTTTCTGAAGTTCTCTCAGTTGATATCACGAATAAATTGCCCATTCGTTGGGGAAATATAAAGTTGGGATTACGGTAAAAATTCCAATTAGAATCCAAGNATCTAGGTACGTCAATTNTGTCTAGGAATTACAAAAGGCCTAGAGTTCGTTTTATCCGGTAATAATCTATTGCGTATCTGGTTGAAAAATGCGAACGAGATANCTGGTCTCTGAATGACATCTTGCCGAAGATTACAAGAAATGTAATTGCAAAGAAAAGAAAGTAACCTTTATTGAGGTTAAGGTACACAAAAGAGGCCAAGGGTTGGGTTAACTAAGAGAAGTGGCTTCTTTCTTCGTATATAGATCATAGGAAGAATCTACATGTTAAATTGAAAATATTATATAAGAACGGTTTAACAAAAAACTAAAGTTACTTCTGATTATCTAAGGAGCTGAAAAGATAGGAATTCTCTAGTGTAGGTTTCTAACTAAATTTTTTGTCTGTCGTAATCACCATCTTTACTATTCTCTGTTGGTGCCCAATTTCGTATCAAATTGTGAACAATAGAATAGGTCTAAAAAACTATTTTCAGATTGTGCATCCTATGATGAGTCCTACTAGCGTTAAACTAATTCTAAGCCTTTGAATAATGGGTTCAAACTTAGATGTTCGCCTGAGATGAGAGGTCAAACTTTGGTAGGACAGCGCTCAGGCCTGTGTCATCGTGGCATCTTAGAANCGAAACGATAATCTTCCGATAATTCGTAGTCACTAGTAGATAGACTGGGCCTTCAAGAGCATCAAACTTCAATCCTCTCCAGGCACAAATCACCTGTCCTTTTTTGACACCACTGACCATTACAAACATCATACTACTACAGCCGTGGCCTGTTCCGAATGAAGAATTCATATGTATTCGACGACCGAACTCGGTGATAACTGCTATGCTGACAAGCCTGATAGTTTATTCTTTGACATTCTGGTGACAAATGGGACTATCGATTATCAACACCTAAGTAAGGACGGCCCCAGAGAATCAGACAGATGTCATTTTGTTGAAAGTCCCAATTTTCATCTTATAAGGAAAATTTATGTATCAAAAAGAAGTAGAGGAAACTCGTTGTTTGTGGAACAAGCTGGCTGACGACTGGTTGATTCAAGTTGGGGATGAAGGTGACCGTAATCGTATCCTAAACTCTGACCCGGTTTTATGGAAATTTGCAGGGATGGTAGATGGATTAAAAGTAATCGATGCTGGATGNGGTACAGGCTATTTGACTAATAAACTAAAACAACTAGGAGCAAAAGTCATTGGTGTTGATTTTTCTACTCGAATGCTGGAGATTGCTGGAAGCCGTTATCCAAATATTGATTTCCAATTAGATGATTGTTGCCAACTTAGTACAGTGGGTGATGAAGAATTCGATTTGTTGATTTCTAACTATGTACTGATGGACATGCCTGATTTAAATGGAGCAGTTGATTCATTTTACCGAGTGTTGAAAACAAACGGGGTTGCTATTNTAGTCTTTTCACATCCCTGTTTCGATTTTGGTAATTCAGAAAGNCTGGAAGGAGGTACCCGTCGCACTTTCAAGTGGGAACATCCCTACTTTGAGATTGGAAAGCGTGTTGACCCACCTTGGTCCCATTTTACGGACGAGTTCATCTGGTTTCACCGACCACTCTCAGACTACTTTAAATCCTTTAAGAGGGCTGGCTTTTTAATAGAAGATTTTGAAGAACCCAGGATCCGGGAAGACAAATATCACTTGGTAAAAGATGAGAGAAAATTAAACCAATTAAGTGGTTGGCCTTATTCGGTCGTCTTCAAATTGAACAAAACATAAAACCTAAAATCCAAATCTATAAAATTCGAACTAGTTTTTTAACTGAACTTGTGAAACTTAGTTGAAAGGCAGCTAATACAAGTGGGATGGACATTATTAACAGCTCAAACTCTTCTTCTTTCCTCCTGGTATTCCAAATGCCAATAATATACACTCGTTAGTCAGACCATAAANTTTCTGTCATCGACAATTTTAATTTAGAGGCAATAAATAATTTCATTCAAGCCTTGGATACCTATGTACTAGCATGACTAAAACCCACTGATCTGGGCAGATATTATGGCTTACTGCTATTTTTTTAGAAGCCCTCCAAGTCGGTTCTATGACAACAAATCGACGGGCCAGNTTCTGCCAACGCCGACAAAAATGAAGAACGGAGAAAAATCTATGAGATATGGACCTAACAAGACATCGGCAACACGAACAATAGACGACAATTTAGATTATGTGGACTGGCAACCTGTCTATACCATTTCTGATCCAGTTAATCGCCAAATCATTTTGGATGCCTTAGAATGTGCTAACGTCAGGACAATTTTGAAATCCCACGATAACGATGCTTATGGTGGGATTCTTGATCACAGATTTGCGCCAGGTTGCGGACAAATTCTAGTCGAACGTCAAGAAATTGAATTGGCCACCGAAATCATAACCACGCTACTCGACTCGTTGTCATCGACGGATTCTACCTACCTTGATGAGTAATGGGCNATAGATATCGACTTGGTGATTGTTCTACAATGATATTGGTAGGACAAGCCAAAAATCGAAGATGTTACCTCCATTGTACATGGGCAGGAATTATGCGTTAACATGAATGACAGCCCCCAAGCTCCGATTATTCTCAATCTACAGTACTAAACAATAGTGGGAATGAATTTCATGCAAATCTTGCACCCTGATATACCGATAAAACTCAAACTCGCTGCTCGTATATGGATATTCATCAGTTTGCTGTTGATTTTTCAAAGCCACGCCAAGTCAATCAATTGGGGAAAATCCGCCCTAAAACAACAACCAGAATGGTATGCTTCCACCACGGCGCAAGCCACCGCAGACAATGTGCTGATCTATCAATCCAAATTTGGCGCTTGGCCCAAAAATTGGGACTTAACTGCCACAATAACTGTTGAAGCTCTGGAGACGTTGAATAAGGGGGGTAAAGCTAACACAATTGATAATGGTGCTACCGTAACGCCGATGCGTTTCCTTGCGTTGGTCTATCAATTCAACCCTGATGAGAAATACCGTACTGCTTTTAATTTTGGTGTGGACTATCTTCTCGATAGTCAGTATTCTAACGGCGGATTCCCCCAATTTTTTCCTCTACGTGGTGATACATATTATTCCCGTATTACCTATAATGATGGTGCAATGATCAATGCTCTCGAAATGATTCGCGACGTAGCTAAAAGTCAAGCGCCCTACGATTTGGCAGACAAAAAGCTTCACGCAAGGGCCATGACCTCGGTGGAAAGTGGCATCAGTTGCATACTGAGGACACAAATCAAACGGGATGGCAAACTAACTGCTTGGTGTGCACAGCACGACGAAGAAACATTGGACCCAGCGTGGGCACGCTCCTATGAACCACCTTCAATTTCGGGAGCTGAAAGTGTTGGTATTGTGCGCTTTCTGATGTCGATCGAAGAGCCAACTCCGGAGATTATCTCGGCTGTTAAAGGTGCTATTTTCTGGTTCAAAGATGTAGCCATTCATGGTATTCATATTGAAGAGTTCATCGACGATAGCGGAAAGAAAGATAGACGGGTGGTAGCTAGCTCTGACGACAATCCGATCTGGGCACGTTTCTATGAAATTGGTAGTAACCGGCCAATCTTTGTTGACCGAGATTCGGTGATTCGCTACTCGTTCGCCGAACTGGGACAAGAACGCCGTAACGGTTACAGCTACTATGGTCGATGGGCAACTAATCTGGTATCGTATGAGTATCAGCAGTGGAGCGAAAAGCATAATCTACTGGAATGACTGGAACCCGTTTCTCAGGGCTCCCATTATGATGGTAATAGACATAACACGCTAAACTAAGAAGAACTACAGATGAAAACAATCACAAAATATTCGATAGTTCTCTGGATATTTTTTGCAATTTCGATTGGGTATAGTGGCACTTTTTTCGATGACTTTAGCGATATTGATAAAAGTAAAGAGATTTGGGAAGTAGTTCATCGAGATTGGAAGATCACAGACGGGTTTTATTGGGCACCGGGGAAAGCCGACTTAAAAACGGTTGCCTTGAGTTTACTACCGATTAAAGCTGAAGACGGAATGGTGATTGAAGCACAATGTAGTGATATGGGAGATGGAAAATGGCAGAATTTTGCGATAGTCTTTTCCTATGAAAACGAAGATGAAGTTTATACAGCTGGAGCGGGAGTAGGAAATAAGAAGTGGCNATTTTTCCGACTAACCCCAAAGACTGCAGCTAAGGGAGGTAACTGGGGGATCGATGTTGTTGAAGGTTTACCAACCAAAACGCCTTTAGCTGTCAAGGAATGGTATAACATCCGGATTGAAATTAAAGGAAATGATGTATTCCTATTTGGCGATTCTAAACCAAAGGGGATGAAATTGAAAGAAAAACATGTATTTAGGAAAAAAACCGCCCCCCAAGGTCGTCTGGGTCTTGCCGCGGCAGGTGCGTCGCCAATGTATAACCATATCAAAGTTACCGGTCCAAATGTGGAAGACCTGTTTCCCGTTTCGCCTATAGGCAGACTAAGTACTACTTGGGGTCAAATTAAGCAGAAGAATTCGCTTGAGAGATAGAGGCAATGACAAAACCGTTTGGATGATCAGTTATGAAGTGAAGGGGAATATAATTAAGGAGATATACTCTTATTGAAGGAACAGATAGTGATTCATTCTCGTTTAGCTTGGAATTGTAGCAAGCAATATCAATATATAGTCAAAAAATTTCTTTGGATGCTGCTTACCATTTGTTCCTGAAAGATTTAGTAATCGTCTACAACGTAGGGATCGATTTCAGGCATGGTATCAAGTTTCCATATATCCACCGACACGTCGTTGGCTTGTGGCAAACCAGGGGTACTTCGCCCATCGGAAACCTGTTTCCTCAGCAAATCCAATAAATCCCGGACTTTGGCTGGATTTTCCATATATAGATTGTGTTTCTCTTCAGGGTCATCTTGCATATCATAGAGTTGAACTAAGGGGAAGCCTGCCTTGGCAGCCTCAGCATCGTTATAAGTCCATCCACCGGAGCCGGGACACAATACCAGTTTCCATCGACCACCTCGGATTGCGAACTTACCAGAAATGGAGTGATGTACCAGGTCCTTCCTTCTACCTGAAGAACTATCCTGACTCAATAAAGGTAGCATACTAATGCTATCCTCACCAGCACTATCAGGAAGTGTATCACCCACGACCTCTGCACAGGTAGCTAGCAAATCAGATAGGCAGATCAGTTGGTCACATTCAGTTCCGGGTTCGACTACACCTGACCATCGTGCTAAGAACGGAACCCTATGGCCTCCATCCCAAACGTCAGACTTATAACCTCGATATGGGCCGCTCGGATAATGCCCCTGCGGTTCCATAGCTTTTTCGTAATTACCTTGACCATCTTCTGACACCCCGATATAGGGAGCACACCCGTTGTCGCTGGTAAAGATAACCAAGGTATTGTCGGCCATATCATACTTATTCAGTGAGGTTAGGATTTGCCCGAATATGTCGTCAGTCTCTAACACCAGATCGGCATACAAATTATTCAATCCACTTTTTCCAATCCAAGGCTTATTGACCGAAAGTGGCGTGTGAGGGGAAGTCATGGGAAGGTAGAGAAAAAATGGTTGGTCTGAAGCTGCCCGTTGTTGAATATAGTGGTCAGCCTGCTTAGCCCAGGTTGGTAGCAATTGCTCGAAGTTCCAATAGGGCATTGCAGGACCTGAGAAGCTAGCCAAGTTATCACCAACCAGACGAGAGGGTAGGAATTCGGATGGAATTCCCACCGTACGATCGTTCTCGATAAAGCAGTAAGGAGGCCAGTTGGGAACATCCACACCGAAATAGTAGTCAAAGCCACGAGTGGTTGGCCCACCGGTAGTCGGTCTGGAAAAAGCTTCACGCCAGCGTTGTTGTTGTTCAAAACTGGCTTGCTCTCCATCATCTGGTACCGTAAGGCCGGGAACGTAGTTGCTACGAGGATAAAAATCTTTCTCGTTGAATTCAAAGTCCCAACCTTGTCCTAGGTGCCACTTACCGATACAAGCAGTGTGATATCCGTGCTGACGTAGGAAAGCAGGNACAGTCAGTCGATCNGTCGANATCANAGGTGGCCCATAAAGACCGACAATTCCTTTTTGCAAAAGTGACCGCCAGTTGTAACGGCCAGTTAGTAAGCTATAGCGTGAAGGGGAACATACCGCAGAACTGGAGTGTGCATCAGTGAACGTCATTCCTTCTCGAGCGAAACGATCAATGTTTGGTGTGTGGATCTTGCCGTTCGGGTTTAGGCAGGAGGCGTCTCCGTATCCCATATCATCGACAAAAAAATACACAATGTTAGGTTTAGCTGGTTTAGTGGTCGTCATTTTTTATTAAGAGTAGAAGCAAGGAATCTGATCAACGAAACAATGCTAGTTTTCTTTTTATTCACTTGCGGAAATTGACAATCGGACAACTTCCACACCCTATCTTTCGCCTTGATTAATTAACCGTTTGTAGACTCAGGTTCTACAAGAAATCCAGCGGACATATCGTTGAGATGCACCAAATCATGAACGTTATTCAATTTAGGGACATGGGTTTTCACCGTTTCTACTTTGACTAAATTCATTTGGCTTCTTTATTTCTATAAATTTTACTAAAATTGAAGAATTCTGTATACTATTTTCTACTGGTCACTGATCGTAGGTAATCGCGCAGACTATGTATTGACAATAAATGATAAGGAATCAAAAGCCGACCCAAAAATGAAAAACTTATCCATCGTCTAGTTGGCAAATAGAATGATTAGTGAAGGCGAATACGAAATGATATATCTCCATTTATCGAATCAACTTAATCCTACTCAACAAAGAAATCGGCACTTATGGTTAGCCAGACTAACTCTATTTTCCGGGGCCTCTTTGATAATTGCAGCTATCATATAATTCATTGTCTCTAACTGGAAAAGATTAGCATACGGGTACAAAATCGAATTGATTGCTGGGTCTACACTAATAACATACTTTTTGGCCATTTCGTTCCTGCCTACTGAAATATCACTCCCGGTTGTGTCACAAAAAATAGTTGCTGTGCATACGAATCAATTAGGTGAGTATTGATAGTTGTTGTTAGCTATGTGATCACACGTTGAACCCGTCCTGAATTTTGGCTTCCCTGAGAAATTTCGGTCCAAGCTGATTAGAGAGTCGATATCTAAAAACTAGATATTACCTAGACAAATTTTGATTATTAGCCCTTCATGTATTATATCCCTGAAGTTTGGCATGCGAAATGCTGTTCTACTTCTAGTGGTTTTAACAGTTCAAGGAAAGAATTAATATGAGTAGTTTGATTATGGCTTCACTATTTTCATCTTCTCGATCTAAAAAAAGAAGAGTGCGCTCAAGGGAAAAAATGGCTGAAATCAACTCTTCAATAGCCACATTTACAAAATTAAAAGAGAAAGGATTGATCACAGAGCCAGAGTTTGAATTGCTAAAAAATAAATACCTCAATAGATATCAGAAGTACCTTGATCGATCACGATTTGGCATTTAGAAGACCACCGAAAATAGCTGAAAAACTAAACAGTTGTGTACAACTAGGACCGTATACGTCTATTATTTTATATAAAGTATCAACCTGAAGAAATTTTTTGGATAATCGGATTAACAAGCAATCCATATCCTAATTCGCACTTGCCTCAAGCCAGAATTTGGTATCTTTTTGTTTGCCTCAACTACCATTGTAACTCTATTTTTCCCATCTACCCCAAAATTGGATTGAAATTGTCTCGTTTTTCATTTGGTTATCTCTTAATGTCGAATTGTATAACTACTTTTTCTACCTGAAGTACAGTTAATTTTTTAGGTGTCCCTTTTTTGTGGTTGCGTTACTATTTATCTGTTTTCAGAAGCCAACTGAGTTCTAAATCATTTGGTAATGAAGGTAAGAACATTATTATTTACCCAAGTTAAGAAAAATTTTTCTCAGGAAAAATTTGAAATTGGACTCTATACAAAAGACAATAACAACCTAAGTACAAAGTAGGTTTGGTTAAAAATTGAAAACAAGAGATGATAGTACAAGAAATGTATCCATTATTGGGACAGGTTTAAGTGCGATATTTGCAGCGAGAATAATTCAAGAAAGGTCGGATAGAAAAGTTATTCTTTTTGATAAAGCAAGGGGCGTTGGAGGACGATTGGCGACAAGAAGGTCCGAAAATGGTAAATTCGATCATGGACTCCAATACTTTGATATTGAATCCATATCAGGCATACCAGAAATTCAAGAATTGATTGAAAAAGAAATAATTACTTCGATTTCAGGATCTAACCGTTTTTTTACTCCTGGGGGTATGACTAATATTGCAAAATATCTACTACAAAATCATCAAATCAATAAAGAACACAAGCTGACTTCCATTTCCTCTAGAGACAAAGGTTTTCAAATCAGTTTTGAAAACGGTAAAAATTATGTTTGCGATGATATGATCTTGTCCTCTCCGATCCCACAAACTTTAGAAATACTAGAGAATAGCCAAGTAGTAGTTAACTCAGACACTTTGGGTAGCTTGAAGAAATTAGCTTATAACATGTGTCTAGTAGTAATGGTCGAAGCGAATAACAAACTTGAAAAAAGGAACAATGAGCTTGGCTTAAAAGTGGCAAATGGCAAAATTTCGTGGATTGGAGATAACTATGTGAAAAATGTTTCTGACACCATCAATTTTTATACAATTCACTGTTCTCCAGAGTTTAGCTTGGATAATTTTGACAAAAGCAACGACGAGATAAACGAAGCTTTAGACATTGAACTACAAGCATATTTCCACGGAGGATATAGAATCTTGTCCAATCACAAGTGGCGATATTCGATACCCAAATCCTTTTACCAACGCGATACATCCTTGGTTCTGCAGTCCGATGGCTTTTTGGGATTGTGTGGAGATATTTTTACCAACGGTAGATTTGATGGGGCAATCCAATCGGGAATATCAATCGCTGAAAAGTATTTAACATATGATTTTTAGATCAACTTATAAAACCTAATCAACTATTTGGCCACCATTGGATTAGTTCACAACCAAACTTATTGGTTATGTCGATCTTAGATCAAACTGACTTCTACTGAAATTCTCTAAAGTTTGATTTTCTTGGTAGAATTGGTCTAAAATCCTGAATGGCTTAGCAAGCGTAACTCCTAAGGTGTGCCAATTACATTGAGCAAACGTCAGTAGTATGGACGTTCTCTAAATTAACCGCTCATCTGGAAATCTATTATACTCCATCGGTATAGTATCACCAGAGTAATTGGGAATAACTTCCAAAATTTCAGAAAGCGCAGATTCTGGCCATTTTCCATGCTTCCTATGGAATTGCTGATAGATCCAACTTTTTGTCCTTGGATGAAGGTCATCAAAATGTGGGTGATACCAGATCGTAATTACGGTTCGGCGTTCATCTGATTGGTTTTCGTGTGTTGCATGAAACATACGTGCATCTCCAATCACTACATCTCCAGCATACATAGGTAGATCTTTTTCTCCCTCGTAATCCAAAAATCTAGGATCGTTGAGATTTTTCATATCGTTGATTTCTGGTGTGTGCGCCTCGCCCATTTCGTGCAGTATATGTCTCTTTCGATGAGTCCCCGGTAAAATTCTTAAGCATCCATTTTCTCTACTAGTGTCTTCCATGTAGTACATTAAAAAGATCATGGGGGCAATTTCACTGTATGACCTTGGGTCATCCCACATTAGGCAATCCTGATGCCAATAGAGACGAGGTCCTCCTGGTGGCTTACTGATTATAACAGCTTTCCAGAAAGCACAATCATTCAATCCCATCTGATTTAATGATTGTAAGACAACAGGGTTACCGACTATTCCGGACAGTTCCGGATAATCATCCGAGTCCACCATCAAACCAGGAGACTGATTTTTATTTGACTGTAAGTCTGCGTGCTTGGTAATCGCTTCATAGACACAGTCCCTTGTACGGCTAAGTAGCTCATTACTTACCACATCCTTCAGGATACAATAACCTTCGTTTTGTAACTGTTCGCGACTGGAAGGCAACATCTGATTTTTTTTATAATTCATTAGTCGGATCCCTAATCAAGAAAAAATACCAAGTACAAGAGTCGAGATTACTATTTTAGTCT
Source organism: Candidatus Poribacteria bacterium (assembly GCA_002714785.1). Lineage (GTDB taxonomy): Bacteria > Poribacteria > WGA-4E > WGA-4E > UBA9662 > TMED15. Next base: position 32,302 of record PAYP01000104.1, read on the forward strand.
GAATGAAATTTAAGGACAACCTAATATATTAGCTATACAAGCACTTTTGTAGAAGAGGTCACCAATTCAACATCTATTTGATCATTAGGGGTTATTTGTCCCTCTTAAGTACCTACCACATTTATGAGCACATACATGTAGTGCTACATTGTCTACTTTGTGATTATGTAAGGCTATATTGATTTCAAAAAGCGCAAACTGGACGCGAGTTTATTGGGTTATGGAATTCTTAATTATTTACTTTTCTTTTTTATACAAAATACTACGTGTAAATGAAAAATTATTGCCAAACAAGTAACAGGGATCATCCAAAATTTAAATGAAGAATTTCCCTGAAGGTACCTTGTACATAGAGATTTCAGGTCTTTTACATTTAGTTATATTTAGAAAATGAAACTATCAGTTGATTTTTAACAAAAATTCTAGATTCATCAAGTTGAGAGTTCAACAGTTGCACATATTCAATTTCCTTTTTACGACTAAACTTAAAAGTAGGAAAAGTTTGCTTACCTATATAAGTTGACCAATTTGGTAAGCTATGATAGGTTCTGGGCTGAGATTTATATGGTGGTAACCAAATGGAAAAAAACTATCATTCTCTATCTGAAGTTAGAAAAGAACTGCGCGTCGATTGGTATAGATGTCCTATAGAATCCGCAACATTGCGTGAATTATCAAAAAGAAGTGATTTGCAAGGTTGGTTTCAAGCTGGTGGACACCTTACTTTATTCATATTTACTGCAACGTTATCTTATTACTTCTGGCAACTCAAAAACTGGCCTATTCTAGTGATTACAATTTTTGCACATGGAACCATTGGAAGTTTTTTTAGTGGTGTTGCACCACATGAATTAGGACACGGTACTGTTTTTAAAACTAAGTGGTTGAATAAGTTTTTTATGTATCTTTTCAGCCTCCTAAGTTGGTGGGATCCTTTTGACTATGCTACCAGCCATACTTATCATCATAGATATACACAATATGTAGATGGTGATCGCGAAAATGTTTTCCCTCTCGAACCAAATGTGGGAATTAGTTTTTTGTTTCAAATTTTCACTATAAATATCTTTTCTAGACCTGGTCGGTCATTTGGAAAGGGCGGCTTAATTTACACGATTTATTTAACTTTTAGATCTGCGATGGGCAAAGTTGGATCGGTCCAAATTCCTAGCCAAGAATGGTTACAAGCTTTACATAATGATCAACCCAGACAACATCGAAAATCAGTTTGGTGGTCAAGGGTGCAACTTATATTTCATGGATCTATTTTGGTCTATTCAATTTTAACGAAGCAGTGGATATTCTTATTTTTGCTAAATTTTTTCTCGTTCACAGCTAATTGGTTAGGATATTTTGTTGGCATGACACAACATTGTGGGTTACAAGGCAATGTGTCAGACTTCCGTAAATGTGTTCGTTCTATTAGAATCAACCCTGTTATATCTTTCTTATACTGGCGGATGAATTGGCACACGGAGCATCATATGTATGCGGGGGTTCCTTGTTATAATTTGAAAAAATTATCCCAGATTATTGCCGACGATATGCCTCAACCGAGAACATTATTGGATGCATGGCGTGAAATGTTAGAAATCCAGAAAAAGCAAATGGAGGATCCGACTTATCAATTTGATACCCCCCTACCAGCGTCAGCGAATCAAAAGTCAATAAAAAATTCGGATGAGCTAGCTGACTCAATTGGCGAGTTAGCACCTGCAGGTTTGGAGTAGATTGATCCGATTGAAAATGATCAGCTAAATCAAAATTTTTATCAGTTCCAATGGTTATTCATGAGTTGACTCTCTGCCTCAAAAAACCTCAACTCTTACTTGCATAAAAGGATTCAGGTAATTTATGACCCTTATCTAAGTTGGGGACCACAAAACGATAGAGGCGTTTTCTGAGTATGTTGATAACACTAGAAACCTAGACGAAAGTAGTACGTAAATTAGAAAGTTAAAGACCAGGAAACATAATGCCGACCAGACTCTGGATTTAATACTGAGAAACCAACAATTGATAATTCAGAAATTGAATAAGATTAAGAATTCGGATTTTGGATTTTGGATTTTTGTTTGATATTTTGATTTATGGACTATTGGCAGTTTCGAAAATTCAGATCCGAAAACGGTAGATTTAGAAATGTAAAATAAACCTATACTTAAGGTTGTTATTGATGGATTTGATTTGCCGAATTTTAATTGTTGATTTTATACCAAAAGAAATAAGGATGGTGTGAAATATTTTATTAGCAATAATACTGGAAAACGGTTAGACGAAAAGAAAATTTCTAGCGATAACAAAATTCAGTTGAGTATTTGAGGGGAATATATGCTTTCATCGAAACAACTAGCTCAATATGATCAAGATGGGGGTCTGCTGGTATCAGGGTTGATTCCAGAAGACACGTTGGCCAATGCGGAAGCCACGATGTGGTCCGTACTCGGGATGGACCGGAATGATCCTACTTCGTGGTCTCCTCTTCCAGAAGAAGCAGATGGGTTAATAACAAACACCAACCGAGGTTTAGTTGAACATTTCGGACTTTAATCCCCTGAGTTATTGGCCTGTTGCACGCCTGCGTTTTACAAAGTGCAAGAACAGTTGGCCCAGAAAAATCTAGGCGCATTTCACTGTCAAAATTCACAAGCAGAAGCAATCTGGACACTCAGTGTATTTCCGATTTCGAATGACTGGGATTATATCAATGGGCATGTTGATGGTGGATTCCGACCTACTAAGGTTTTTCCCGGATCATTCCGTGTTTCCTCGCTGACCTATCTCGATTCTGGTGTTGCGCAAGGTGGTGGAACTTTGATTTGGCCAGGGTCGCACCGGAAACTCCTTCAGGAGGCAATGCAAGACCCTGATCGGTATCATCTTCTGACAAATTTTAAGAACCCGCAACAAAGATTCGGTCTGGGAGAGCCCATCGAATTGATACCAGACCGAGGGGATGTACTATTTTTTCATTATTTGTTAGTTCACTCCGGATCCCTCAATACAAGCAACAAACCGCGTTTTGCACTCCGGTTGATGTGCGCATGTGAAACATGTCGCGTGTGGGAAAAACATGGTAAGTGGAATGTCCGGATGCCCTGATCTGATTTCATTATGACCTTTAAAAATTTATTGCTTGACCAAGTTGACAATGTAAAACGTGGAGTTAACATGGATAATTGGGGCAAGATTGTTGATGAGGATCCACCTCATGACTATAATTGTCAGAGATTTGATTGAAGGTATCTTCATATTTCCGTCTTATCCATCTGCAGTAGTAGAGGTGCGTATGAGTTCGGTTATGCTGAATTAAATTGAAAAAACATTGCATCGCAATTTCTATCTGGAAATATATAAAAGTAGTCAGGTATCTGGTAAATCTGTCTGGGAGATAATTTTCACGATTTCCACTTTTGGATCTTGGCAGAATCCAACATACTGAAGCAGGTAAAAATAAGTTATTTGAAAGATAAATATCAGGATTGAGGAGTAAAGTAGATGTCTGTTTACATTGCCGATTCTAGTCGATATGGGACAATGCAGTACCGTCGATGTGGTCGAAGTGGCATCAAGTTGCCTTTAATTTCGCTAGGTTTATGGCAGAATTTTGGGGGTTATGACCCCATTGAAACCAGCCGATCGATTTTGCATAGAGCTTTTGATTTGGGAATTACTCATTTCGATCTCGCGAACAATTACGGCCCGCCCTACGGTTCTGCCGAAGCAAATTTCGGTAAGATTCTGAATGATGATTTTTTGGCCTACAGAGATGAAATGATTATTTCAACTAAAGCGGGTTTTGATATGTGGCCCGGCCCCTATGGTAATTGGGGATCTCGTAAATACTTAGTGGCAAGTTTAGATCAAAGTTTACAAAGGATGGAACTCGATTATGTTGATATTTTCTATCACCATCGGCCTGATCCTGAAACTCCTCTAGAAGAGACCATGTCTGCCTTAGATAGCATTGTTCGGTCAGGCAAAGCATTATACGTGGGTATTTCAAATTACTATTCTACTGAATTGACCCAAAAGGCGAGCCAAATTCTAAAGGAACTTGGAACACCGTGCCTGATTCACCAACCACGCTATAATCTAATGGACCGACGAATTGAAAATGGTCTGTTAAAAACTTTAGAAAATGAGGGGATTGGTTGTATCCCTTTTTCAGTTCTCAATCAAGGGATTTTGAGCAATAAGTATCTGGGACAAATCCCTGAAGGATCCAGAATAGCTAAAGCCCATACACCGATGGAGAAAAACAACCTAACAGATCATCTAATGCAAAAAATAAGCTATTTGAACAAGATCGCACTTGAACGGGGACAATCCTTAGCTCAAATGGCATTGGCCTGGGTACTACGAAATGAGTCAGTAACGACTGCTCTATGTGGGGTCAGCCAGCCAAAACAAATTGAAGACAATGTTGAAGCTCTAAATCATCTAGAATTTGATTCTGATGAGTTAGCAGAAATTGATCAAATCGTATCTTAAATGATCTGACCATCGGTCTTTGGGAAAATATCTCGCATGAATCCGATAGAAAATAGATAAGATATTTTGCCTAGTATGGTAATAATATGAAGTAGAATTTCCATATGTTAGTACGAAAAAATAAAATAGATCAATGAGCCGCTATATGCTTTTTAGCAAAATTTAACTCATTCTTAAATTAAAATCCCAATCCAGAAATAGATTGATGTCTTAAAATGAAGTGAGGGGAAAGATGTTTAGCCTCCCAAGTAACAAAGACGGTTTATTGCTTTAATACTTCTAAATTTCTTTTCTTTTTATTACGCCTAATATTTGTTTGCAATCACCTAATCCATAGAATACATTTCTACTGTTGTCCGTGTTATGCAACAAAAGGTGCATTGTTTGTGTGAGGCAATGCACCTTCATCAGCGGTCATTACTTAATCGTTGCTCGGTTGGAACTGCGGGACTACCCAAACGAGTTAGGACCTACATAAAAAATTCGGCATCCAAACCATATAACAAAGTCTTTAGGTTCACACCAGCAAGGCTGGTATACAAACTGTGTACGACCGCAGAAACATTCTATATTAACCATACACAAAACTAGGAATTACGAAAACACTCCCGTTCAAAGAAGAGAACTCATAAAGCTTAGTGGTTATCTTGTTTGATTCCTAAGGTGCCTAGCCTCGGGATTAATGTGGGTCTCGCAGATAATTTCTAAGGCCCGACCGTTTCGCTCTACTCCAAATCAAAGTCTAATAAAAGCCGGTTGGTTACACGTTTACTTCATAACTGAGCTTAATTTCATCACCATGCATGCCACGGAATCCCCAACTCGATGGTGGGCTTTCACTGATACAAATTTCTAAGTCCATATGGCTGATGCCGACTTGTGCTTGAATCCTATCAAAAAGGAGGCGTATCAATCTTTTCTTGGTTTCACTTGTCCTGCCTTCTATCATGGAAATTTCGATTATTGTGTAAGCATCTGTTCTATCTTTAGGCATGAAGAAATTTTCTTTCTCTACAGGTATAAATCTTTGTGCTCGTTTATCTTCAGGCATTCCTAGTGCATCCATAACACATGAATGTACTGTCGAAGACAATTTTTCTCTTATCGGTATTAATTTATTACTAACACCAAAGATTTTAATTTGAGGCATGTATTTCCACTCCCTATCTATTCTATGTTAAGACTTACTAGTATTTACAGACTATCTGAGATGGGAATCACGCTCTTTGAGTTTAATAAAACCGTAGAACCTAATTTTTCATCGGCCATCTCCAACTCCTACCTCCGAAAAGACAAAATAGAAAAATAACACCTGTTAAATGGGCAGCTGAATTTGGTTGAGTTCAGTTTCAATCGTCTGCTTCCTTGGCTAACTTCTCTTTGCTACTGTTAGCATATTTATCGTTTCCTGCTCTAACAATTTTGAACCATTTATTTCATATTGCCCCAAGACTTCAAACCTATTCCTAACCAATATTTTTCTTAGCTCTTTTGCTGTATAAATCTGTAGAGTAAACTCATCCTTGAGAACTTTCGGCTCATCATATTCTTTTTCTATCGTAAAACAATCATAAGAAGTAAGACGTCCATTTTCTCTATTTATCTCAGAATTTTGATTATGGTAGATTTTGGTATTACCTGTTATTACCTTCACGTCCATTGCTAGGTTCTTTATTGCATCATCTGTCATTGCGTTCAAATTAAATATATCAAATACATATAGTCCCCCATTCACTAGATTTTTATGTACATTTCTGATACTTGTCTCAAAATCAGTTTTGGTAAGATGCCCTATAGCATTGAATATGGTTATAGTAGCATCAAAACTACCCACCTGCGTTTCACGAACATCGCCTTCTATTATTTCTACTTCTAACTTTTTTTGCCGAGATTTTTCTTTTGCTATCTTCAACAAGAAAGGGCTGAGGTCAACTCCTGTCACTTGGTAGCCCAATTTTGTAAGTCCGAACAGTTGAGCACCAGTACCACAAGTAAAGTCTAACACTGTCTTTACTTTATATTGGCTAAGTATCTTATCAATAAAACGATTTTTTCGATCTATCTCATCTTGATTCGCACTTAGTAAGTCATAGTACTCGTACAATTTGTTATATGTAAGCGGAAATCCTAATTTGTTTTTACCCATTATGGTTCTAAATTTTTCAACTTAAGGGAATCTAATCAAATATACGATAGCTATTTGGGGCAGAGAATAAGATCTGAAATAGTCTTTTTCACTGAGATTTACTGACAACGTATCCTTTAACATATAACAGGTACCCCATATCTACAATGGTTGAATTACTAATGCATTCTGGTTCGTACTCTACTTCTTTAGAAGACCAAAGTATCACTCGTATTGTATGCAGATACTAAATCCACTAGTACCACATACAATACAATAAGTTTAGCTCTCATAGCTTTACCTGAAAAAATAATTAGCCTAAATTTCATCCAGAATGGCGCGATCTTCAGTAGAGATTAAGCTGGCAACTGTACCTTCTGGGTGTTGATACCAACCTGGATCCTGGTAACTAGTCAAATCTGACCTTACTTTAAGCAAAGTAAACATACCACCCATAGTGATATAGTCAAAAGGTCCATAGCCGCCAACCATAGGCAGCGAGTTGTCTGGCACAGGCATTCCTCCCTTTTCGATATGTATACCCATTTCCCCCATCCCGTCTTCACCCATTGGCATGTAGTCGGGTAATAATCGACTAATTTGGTCCGCCGCTGTCGCTTTTTTCATGCCGATGACATTTCGAAAATTATGCCCCATCTGATTCATTACATGGTGTGTCATATGACAATGTAAAGGCCAATCACCATTTTCACTAGCGATAAATTCAATATCACGAGTACTACCAACTGGCACCAAAACGGTCGTTTCTGGCCATTGAGCAGATACTGGGAGCCGTCCACCATTCGTGGCTGCGACCTTGAAATAGTGGCCATGTAAGTGGATCGAATGATGATCCATAGCGCTTAAATTACCTAATCGAATACGAATCCTATCTCCGAGCTTCGCTACTAACGGATCCGTACCAGGAAAGCAACGAGCATTCATGGTCAAGACATTAAAGTCTTTCATTTCGTTAGGATTAGGTCGGAATGTACCAGGATCTAATCTCCATTCACTTAGCATGATCGCAAAATCACGATCTACCTGATATTCGGGTGGTTGATGGCGCGGATGAAAAATCATCATACCCATCATGCCCATTGCCATTTGAGTCATCTCGTCATGGTGTGAGTGATACATAAAAGTCCCCGATTGTCTGACGGTCCACTCGTACTTAAATGTCTGACCTGGCTTTATGGCGGGTTGGGTTAGCCCACCTACGCCATCCATTCCATTAGGTAAGAAAACACCGTGCCAATGGACGGTTGTTGGTGCAATCAAGTTATTGGTGACATAAATTCTTATCCGATCACCTTCAACGGCCTCAATAGTTGGTCCATGTACCTGTCCGTTGTAACCCCAACATTTACCTTTCATACCAGGTGCAAATTCATGCCATATTTCTTCGGCCACTAGATGGTAAATTTTAACTCCATTTACGATTTTCCAAGGTAACAGAGTCCCGTTGGGTGTTTCGACTGGCTGATAATCTTGGACAGGTTGTCCAGGTGATAGAATAGGTTCATTTGGGTTTCCAGCGTAAGATTGATCCCACTGTTGAATTTGGCTTGCCTGAGCTATACCTAAAGCTTTACCTCCGCCAGTGACTACACCAGCTTTTAACAAGTCTCTTCGTTTCATATTAATGAACTCCATCAGAATGTTCAATTTCAAGTTTGTTATTATAGGTTAGTTGTTGATCTTCTTCACTTGGTAGTCGGCCATTCAGTAATTGTCTCAGTTGTGAAGCCTTAATTAGGTAATTGTAACCAGCTTGAAAATAGTCTAACTGATGTTTAGCGAGTTGCTGCCTGGCTTCCAGTAAACGGATAGTCCCGATTTGCATCGAATTGTATTGCAGTTGTTGTTGTTCCAAAATTTGATTGTGTCCAGGTAAAACTTGATTTTGATAGAAGTCAACCACCCTTTTAGCACTGATTAGTTCTGCCTTGAGAATTCTAGCTCGAGATCGAACTTCGACAGCGGATTGGTAATAAGAGTGCTCTAAGTTTTTTTTCCTAGATTCAAGCATTGATTTTTGGGCTTGGCCACGATTAAAGATAGGCAATGCGAAACCAATTAATGGTCCAATCTTTCTTTCTGTCTGGCCTGAAGCGGTTTCCAGACCTATTTCAAAATGAGGCAACAATCCACGCCCCTGCTCTAAGCTAATCTGTTTCTGAATTAGATTGATTTCCTGTTTCTGAATTTTGAGACTGATATTAGTATCGACAGCCTGATTTTCAATCTGACTCAGCTCGTTTGATTTAATACTGGTTTTTATGAGAGGTAAGGGTAAACCGGGTGGTTGGATCTGCCAGTTAATGTCTTTGCCCCATAACCCCATTAGTTGGTTGAGTCGCTCGCGACTGCGACGATAATCGTCCTCAACTGTTAATAGACTTAGTTTAGCATGTTGATAGGTGGAAGTTTGTTGTAGGAAATCCAAACGAGTAAGGTTACCAGCCTGAAATAGACCAGTGGCAAAATCTGTGGCAGCTTCGTTGGCAAGCACGATTTGTCGATGGACTTCTATACGATACCAATCAGTTACCAATTGGTGGTATGCTTGCTCAGTTTGGCTAATCAAGTCAATTACTTCAGCCCTAATTTGATGAGTTGTCATTTTCAGGTAATACTTTTGTATTACCTGTTGTTTAGGTTTGAATAGCAGATCAGCTATATCCATACTGATAACCATCTCCGACTCTGCTGAGTGTGTATGTTCATCTGACCAATCTGTATGCAAAGACAAGTGAAGCGATGGGTTTGACCAAATCCCTGAAGCAACCCACTTAGCCTGATCGATGCCTAGCTGCTGGAAACTAGCCTGGAGAGATCTGTTATTAAGCAAAGCCAGTTGGACTGTCCGTTGCAAGTCAAGTGGCTGAGATAACATTTCTTCCCGTTTAACTGAAGATAATACACCCAGGTTAAGCTGATGGCTGTTCTGTTGCTTTGTAACGGTGCTAATTTCCGAAAAAGTTTGTCGTACGGAGAAATTAGCACAACCAGTTGCTATAAGGCCAATTAACCACGAAACGAACGACATTAAAAATAATGTCTTGAATCTCCACCATTTTTCAATGATTGCCTTCTTCCTACTGGTCATTACTTCCTCCTTGAGTCATTAGTGAACTAGTTTCTAGCTTAAATGTCTGACTATAGCACTTTAGCATCGTTGAACCAAAATAAGGGTTCCTAACCTCGGCCGCCGATTGCAACCAGACTCCTTTTTGTGGTACGTGTGGAGCCATACCACATACAAATCCGTAAATTTTCACAGGAAGAGCTAATTTATGCAGCCAATCCAATAAACTATGGCTTAAAAAACCGTAATGCTTACGAGCATATTGTATGGAGCTAGAAGAGGCAAGTTGCTGACCATACTGATGGGTTCTTTCTAGAATCTGAATCATATCAAGGTCTTCTTGGTTCACTACACTTTTTAGCTGATCTAAGGCAGATAACAATATACGGGATTGAGAAGTAATCGTGTCGTATTTGTCCTCAGCTAGCCGACGACCGACTGCGAAGTAAGCTTCTAACATATTTTGCAAGTACTTAATTGATTCGTCGGATAAGACTAAAGTTGAACCTGTCGGCATTTTAGCCCTTTCGCTTTGACGAATCAGAAGAGTATTTTCTGATTGATCTAGATTAGTTAAATCTATTTTTACCGATATGGGGTGAGCAGGGTGGATATTCGAACTAGTGGGTGCAGAGTGATGACTACAACCAAAGATGAACGCAAATACCAAGGCAATAATTATCGGACTTAACATATGAATTAATCGAATGAGGTGTCGCATAACAATCTCCTATCTTAACCATAAATTATCTAAGTCTTAAATGGTTCAGTTGATGACTTAGTGCACTAAACGGTACTAGGACTGAGGTCAGGGGTTCCCCCACAGTAAACAAGCGACCTCAGATCAAGTAATAAAACTAATTTCTAAGACAGATAAGAAAATGGCGGAGAACGTGGCGAACAAAAATTTAGGAAAGAATCTAACAGGCTTAGTGTGGGATGATGTCCGAACCATAAGTAGGAAACCAGCTGTGCCGAAACCAGATAGGTTCTACTAACTTGATCTATTACATGGTAGTAGGTATATGAGTGTGGCGTTTTATCTTCAATATGGTTGATTACTGATTTAATGGAACAACAATCAGTTTTGGTGTTCGTTGATTCTGAATCAGGTCGATCTTTTCCATGGCAACATAAAGAAGTTGGGTGAAATTTCGCCAATTCGGAGAGCTGGTCTTTGATTTGGTCGCAACTATCCAGACTACCCCAAGCACACACTATCCAGCATGAAAAGTATACTGGCAAGGCAATAAGCGCCAAGACTGTTTTTCTTTTACGCTCTGGCATATTTCCTATACTAACCTAATCTCAATATAAAAACAAATATACGTAAAATAGTCGTGGGCCATCTATAACTAAAAAACAAATTTACTCCACATCTTTTCGTTGATCACCAATTTTTGAATGCATACATAGGTTGTCCGGTGATTAAACTCAGTATGCTCCAGAAACTACCCGAAACAAACTCACCCAAAATCAGTCCAATGAAAAATGGTAATGCCGTTCGATAAACACGTATTCCTCCTAATTTCAGCATTAATAGTTTTAGAGCCCAACCACATAAAACTGAAGACCAGATCCAGTTCATAGCATAATCATCAGCTAAGGTGTAACCAAGCGGGTGGATCTGCCACCATATCAACCTCGATCGAACTATTAACATCATTAAAGTTAAGCAGAAGCCTAGAGCAACTGCTATCAATGCCGGAATATCTGGCGGGTCAGGATAGGTCAGCCAACCTTCTAAGAGTGTATAAGGTTCTCTACCAAAAGCGGAAACCGCGTAGCTAGCAATTCCTCGAGATCCACCTTCCAAATAAAAGGCATCTAATAATTTCCACCAGACAGTGATAGCACCAATGGCTGAGCCAATAATTAGGGCGAAAAAAATGTGACGGCCCGAAAATTTCTGCACTTGTGCTAATTTTAAACTTTCGAGCTGTACTGGCATCGGGTGACATCGATAGGCTCGATTAAACCAAGAGAAGATCGACAAAAGTGTCAGATTTTGATTATCAACTAAATGAGTACCTGTAGCAAAAACGACCAATCGCTGTGGCCCCATGAAATGTAAGTCATGAACCGGTGCACCCAGCTCCGCACGAATCCGAGATAATCCAATTGACAAGGTGAAATAGAGCGAAAAGAAAGCCAAGGCAATCCATACAGACATACCAGCATAAACAGAAAAGCCGATCAGAAAAAGGCCACCTACAAACACATAGATAAAAGCATAACGCATCGAAATAGATCCCTCACCATCCGTATTAGTAGACCGATAAGCCTCAAGTAAAGCATTAATAAAATAGTGGCGACCTGCAAATAAGACAAAAGCGAAAATACCCATATAGGCACCAAATGACTGGTGGCGAGAATAGGGAAATTGGGGTAACGTACGCCAGCCAAAAGCGAATCCCATCACTTTCAGCCCCTTCATCAACCAATAAAAAAACCAGCAGGAAAAAGAGAGTTCATGAGGTATTAAAAAAGCCATTGAAACAACAAAAGGAAAAATTCTAACCGGAGTAGGGCCAATCGCTTTCCAAGGCGAATCAGTCACAACAGACCTTAGGTCCAAGCTCCAGATTAGTATCGGTAGATGGGGGAACAGGTAGGCTAGTCCATTGTATAGCGTAATGATCGCCGTTGTAATAAAACCAACCCAGAACGGGTATATGCGTAGGATTTGGTTCTTTGAATCCAATAAAGAAAGTGGTAACTGAGTAATGGGATAAGTCAACCGCTCATGCTCTACCCATTGGCGACGTAAAATGGCAGATAAACCTGCTGTTACAAAAATAATAGCCATCAAAAAACTTGTCCAAGCACCGATAACAGGTAGCCAATGTATCAAGTACGCTCCAAATTGATCTTCTCCTTTATAAAAACCATTTAGAATACTACGATCGTGAATGACCCACCAATCAGGCAAATAGCTCAGAAACAATTTATCCCATTCGTTTTCTGGTGTAGCAAACCAAGTTGGGTAAGCTGTAATAGGAACCAGTACTTGTAGCATGTCTACACCTGCTACAGCAGTTCCAATCGTCATAATTGCGTAGATAATAGATAATTCGGTGGTACTTAGGAAGTAGGGTTTCCAAGATTGAGGTAATAATTTCTGTAGCACAACTAAAACAAACAGTAATGCTACGACATGGAAGAATATGGACATGGCTGTCGGGTACGATGCTCCACCAACAGCTGTTCCACCTCCCTGTGTAGAACCACCGCTCAGCATTTCCATCTTTAACATCCAGATAACGGAAATAGGAACTAGTACATACCCAATTAGTTGTGCACGTATTCTTATATCTTGGTTTTTCAATACCGTTCGATTTTGAATATAAGGCTCTTTTGGCCTAGTGTCTTAAATGATATGAAATTGGAGGTTCTTGGTAGTTCGCCCAAATTGGAATCCCTATTTATTAACATTTTTCTTGAAACTTATTATTATGATTTCAATCCAAAAGTCTTACGTTATTCCGAATTGACTTAGTGGTATTGACTAAGCTCTGAGAGAAAATTAGAATACAGACAGATTTAACCTGTTTTTGAGGATTTGTGGTATGTATAGCCATGATATTGGTAGCAAATTCTAATTTATTATGCTGAATGTTTTGTTCAGATGTGCATTTTAGTATTCGTCCTTATATTGTTTAGGTTGGTAACGAATAAAATGTTTTCCAGCATTAACAATTGTTTCAAAATATCCAATAGCAACGGATGCAGATAGAGCTGCACCCACAGCAGCTTCCTCTGTATGCATTGGAATCGAAATAGAAGTTGCAAACTTACTTTCAATCGAATTTTGTAAGACTTTATTACGCCGAATACCATTACCTGACCCTACTAGCTTAGTTCGTTCGGACAAACCAGAATTCTTCATTTGTTGATGGAAAACGTCAAATTCATTGGCTATACCTTCCAGAAGAGAGCGTGCAAAATGACCGATTGTAAAGTTAGTTTCGCTGATTCCGGACCAAATACCTCTTCGGTCCGGTTGTTTCCGAGAACCGCCGAATATAGGCTCACACCTTAACCCTTCTGACTTGATAGGGATACAGTCAGCCAGCTGGTTCAAAATCAAGTAAAGATCACTCGCATTCTGATTTGGTTCTATACCGAAGACCGATTGGCCAATTTGTTGAACGAAATGCTTGAGCGAACGATAAGACCTACCACCACATAAGCCTGCGCCAACTAATAGATAACCATCTGACAGAAAAGGTCGAATGTCTAAAGATTCATTTTGATGCAGATTCGGTACAAAAGCAGAAATTTGGCCACCAGTTCCAACGTTGACCAGAATACTATTTTTAGGATCATCTACACTTCCAGCAAAACTGGCTTGATTGTCACCGCAAGCCACTGAAACTGGAATTCCACCTAACGAGTCTAGTTTTTTGACAGTACCGGCCACACTACAATTTTCTGAAACAAAAGGGAAATGGGTTGTGGGTAAATTCAACGACTTGAGAAAGTCTGTATTCCAGGAGTTATTCGTGATATTGAAGCAGCCAGAACTAGCAGCATTAGTTCGATCAGTCGTAGGTATACTTTGGCATAATTGACTGACAAGATAATCTGGAGCGAAACAGGCTTGCGTGTTAGCTGGCAGACGACCATTTTCTGACAGCCAAAATAAAGTCGTTCCCATATATCCAGCTGAAGGTAAAGAGCTAGACTGAATCGAATTAGCCACTGATCGCACTCGTTGAACATATGTTAAATTACCAGAATGGATCTCATGCCCACGCTTATCTTGCCAACCAATAAAGTTTGAGCATGGTTGGTAGTTTTTGTCCAGTAAGACCATGCCATGCATCTGTCCAGTCACACCAATTCCTTTAATCTCTCGATTTGGTATTCCAGTTGTTATATCGCCCAGTAGATTTAAAGCTAAACCAATCATTCGGTCCAAATCCCATTCTGAATAATTCGGTTGGCCTGCTATATCTATCTGACTGTCATTATTCACGCTCAACTGTCGAAGAACAGGACTACGGTTAGGAAGATCCACCATATTCAGATCAATTAGGACAGTACTGATAGAAGTCGTCCCAAGATCAATTCCAACAAATTTAGACATAGCCTCGCTCAAATAGCTGATTAACAATTCGATTCATAAGATTACAAAGAGAGCCGCCCATTATAGGTCAGTCGAGTTTATTGGTCAAACCACAGGTAGTTTATTATAGATAACACGTACCGGAAATTAAGTCGACTGATAATTATCCTGATCATTATGGTAATCTTTTGAGAAAACTTGAAAGGATTAACTATGAGTTCAATCATCCAAATAAATAGGAACATTACGACTAAACTCAACCTCTCTCTTTTGCCCTTTTATTTTATCTTCTTTTTGGCGACGAGCAATCTTAAAGCCGAAGATCTAGTTCTTCATCTAACCTTCGATAAATTCTCCGGTCCTGTTGTGAAAGACCAATCAGGTTTTGGTCATAACGCAACTTTTAATGTTCAGCCTAGAGAAATTAAAGGCCCGTTAGGTAATCAGGCCGCAAAACTAGATGGTATCAGTTGGGCAGAAATTGAAGACAGCGACGATCTTGACTTGATGACAGCTTTGACCATCGAGGCTTGGGTGTTTATTAGTTCTGATGAGAAACAAATTGTGGTGGAGAAAGGTGCTACTTGGAAAAGAGATGGCGAATATAGTCTGTTATTTTACGAAAATCGAAGACCCGTAATTCAGGCACAAGACCTTGCTGATAATTGTGATGATGAAGCAGTAGGCGATGAAATACCGCGTGATACTTGGACACATGTAGCCGGTACTTGGGATGGTAAAGCCTTTAAAATATATATCAATGGTGAGTTGAACCTAGAACTCGAGTGTGCCGGGAAACTATTAAAAAGCCAGGAATCTTTGTATATTGGTAGTCGAGGAGGAGGTCTCCGTTTTCTCAAGGGATCTATTGACGATTTACGGATTTATAACTATGCATTGGAAAACAAGCAAATTCGAATGGACATGGAAAATAAGCTATTGATCTCGAAAAAAGAGAAGATCGCAACCACTTGGGGAAGAGTCAAGGCAGCCCGATAGATAACCACATCTATCACTTATTCCATAATTATTTGAATCTAACTCAACCGTTATGGCCTACGCTTTTACGATAGGAGATAATGTTCGATGAATTCTGTTCCAACCAAATTTGATCGTTTAGATATGAATCGATTAATCACCTTTACACAACAGGCATTCCAAAAGGCCGGTACGAACGCAAGGGATGCTTCTCTTATGGCCAAACTATTAGTAGAAACTGATCTTCGTGGTGTCTTTAGCCATGGTACCCGTCAACTTGATGGTTATATTCAAATGATGATAGATCAAAAGGTTAATCCTAGACCAAATATTCAAATTGAAGTGAGTGGTCAGACTACTGCTGTTTTTGATGGTGATGGTGGGATGGGTCATTTACCATCCTACCAAGCTGCACAATTCGTTGTAGAGGCGGCTAAATCGTCTGGTATCGCTGGTGCGGTAACTCGAAATCATTTCCACTTTGGAGCAGCTGGAAAGTACTCACGTCTAGCTTTAGAACAAGATTGCATTGGGTTCGCGACTTCAGCTCACCGATTTAGGCCTAGCAAAGATCATTCGATCCTTTCTGCATCTGGTGCATCCCCCATTAGTTTTGCTATCCCTGCAGGTAAACAGCCCCCAATAGTCGTTGATATGGGCGCTTACCTAGGTGGTTCAGGCGAATTGTCACAAGATCAACTATTCAAATATATTCCAGCCACGTTTTTTAAATTTATTGGTCTAGGGGCAGCCGCACATATGATGGGCGGGTTTATGGCTGGCATTTGGAGGTCTGACCCAGAAGTCAATCAGAATGCATGGGAGGGGGCCAACCAAGGAGCCTTTATTTGTGCCATTGACATCTCACGTTTTCGTGATTTAGAACATTTCAAACAAGAAGTTGATCGACATCAAAAAGATATTCAACAAATGATACCTGCACCTGGATACGACCAAGCTAATCTTCCTGGTACTTTAGAATACCAAAGAGAAAAAGAATGGGCACAAATAGGCATTCCGATTGGTGTCGATCACCAATCAATACTCAATGTAGTTGCCAACAAAATAGGATTGGAACCACTATTTAGTAATTAATTGATTTCATAGTGATGAATTAAGCGAATTAAAATTTTCTTGGTTGAAAAGGAATAGTCAAAGAAAGACTCTTCCACTTTATTCTTATGCAGTAAGGGTTCAAACGGTTTTGGACACAATATAGATGGCTCCATTTTGTGTCCTTTTCTGGGTTTAATATTCCTTTTTCGTGAAAATGATCATAACAAGATTGGGTTTGTTTTCAAGGGATTTAGACTAAGAAAGAGGAGTACCTGATACTCCTCTTTTTACGACTTGTCTATTTGTTAGTTCCTTGACTACTTTTACCAGTTCGGGTTTGGTTTTATCGATATGAAATGGCTAGAACCGTTGATGATGTGCTTGTAAGACGGTCTCGACCTCTGATCACCAATGCGAAGGCTACTTCGGAAGCCGCAGAGGCTGTCGCAAAATAAATGCCCAAAACACTGAAAAATGAGGTCTCTTGGATGGAGCAGAAAACCTTAGTTTCCAGACTTTAGCCAAAAAATATATTAGTACGAGTCTAAGATGTAATTTGTATGACTCTTTTATTACGTCGGTAAAATGATAGCCACAGTGATGAGCGATGAACTAGGTTCTCAGGTAGGGAAAATTGAAAAATTAAAGATCATACTAGACTATACAATTTTTTTTAAATTTGTTTTCTACCTAAAGTCTTTGGCTCTAAATACTTCTTTTTTGGTTGATATATGTCCCAATGTTTTCTACCGTATCAACCCATATGTCCCCGTCTTTCAGAAATTGGCACAATTTCTCTAAAACAGAAATATTAACGGTTTGTTTACCTTGATGGCTAATCTCATGCCCAAGAAATATTAGCCAAGAATTATGCTTTCGCGCGTAATCTAAATATTGCTGCACCGTTTCAAAAGTCACATCATCCATATCAAGTGCGGTTACCTGTGCTAGATCCGTGAAGGTTGGATCGTTGGGTACTTCATTAAAAGCATCACGACCAACGAGGAAATATTCTGCTACCAATGGGACGTAACTCCTGACATCTTTGGATCTTCCAACGAACTTTTGTCCACAAGGGTAAGCGAATGTCTTCGGCTGTATGCCTAGTTCCTGTTCGATACAAGAGTTTGCTTTTAAGATCTCATCTCTCATTTGTTCTAGGTTGTATTCTTCTAAGGGTTTGTTTCTAGCAAAAGAAAAATTTCCACTACATGGGTGATTGAATGTATGATTACCAATCTCATGGCCATTTTTGATTGACTGTTTCCACTCAGTTTTTCTATCTCGCATTGGCTGGATCGAAACATAAAACGTTGCTTGAACACCATAGCTATCGAGTAATGGAAGGCCGTGATCAACTTGACTTGGTCTAGCGTCATCAAATGTTAGGCTAAGTGCAGCCACTTTACCTTCTGGCCAAAATTCAATTGACATAATTCAACTTCCTCATTTGGAATAAATCCAGTCTTTATCTATAATGGCTGTATGTAAATCGAAGACATCAGGATTATCCCAGCCACTCCGACCGTTGTCACATATACGATTTGGTCCATAAACACTGTAGCTTATTATTGCCTTCTCATCGTTTAGCCAGTCGCATCCAATATTAGTAAAGTTATACTCTTGATGACTAGCCAGATCACCCACTTTACGCCAAGTATCACCGCGATCCTTTGAAAGAGCAATACTCAATGGTGAGCGCAATCCATAATGATGGTGGACGGGGTCATAACAGCTGTCATTCCAAAGCAAAATTAGATCTTCAGTGTTAGGAATTGCCCTCAAACAAGTAGAAGATTCTGGAGCCTTCAATCCTGTTGTCTGAGCGAGTTGCCAATTTTCTCCTTCATCATTAGATCTAGACAAAAAGACTGATCCCAGCTGAGTTCTCATCGACATCACTAATTCCCTATTTGGTAACTCTGCTACAGAAGATTCCATCGCGCCTCGCATTGGAAGATCTAGAGCCTGCTCATTTCTATTCCAAGTTTCCCCATCGTCATCATTGTAATAGCAATGAATAACATTATGTTGCGAAGCTTGGTGTCCTGCACCTCCGTGGAATGGTAGCAAAAGTCGCCCTGATTGAAGTTGTAACAAACTGGTAGAACCACCTTGGAGCCACTGACCAGCACTTTTTTGCCAAACTGGGTTTTGCTGCTGAAAGGAATATCCTCCATCAACTGATCTCAGTACGTCCATGGTACTACTTTCACCACCTACGTGGCCACGCAAACAAACCAGCAAGATATCACCATTCCTAAGTTTGCGAAGGGCTGGTGCCTGTACATTATTATCAGATGGGGCACAAGCAACTATTCTTTCCTCGTCTTGCCAAGTCAATCCTCCATCATGAGACCGTTTTGCTGCTATATCGCATTTGCCAAAATCACTACTTCCTCTATCACTGTTACGGTACTTGTGCCATACGGCCAATAGTGAATCGTCATCTAGCTGAGCGACAGAGGCGGTATCGTTGCGCGGAGTCATTTCACCCGATACACTCACAACGCTATACGTAACTTCTGATTGTCTGACATACAGGCTTAATCTTTTGTCCATTAATTAACTCTTATTCATCGTTTGTTCATATCTTTTGACCATTTCAGTCTTCTGTTGTTGAAGATAAATTTGTTCTAATTCTCGAGCATTATCTTCACATGCGTCCCTGGGTATTTCAACTATTGCCGTAGTAATCTGATCGTTTCCCCATTTGTAGGCGACAACTTCTCCATGGCTAATAATCAGGTTCATACCCACGTTGGCTTCAACTATTGGCACTCCATTTTCTCTAGCTCTCGCCAAGACAGTTTGATTTTGTGCTTTACTCTTAGAGCCATATGATGGAATCAAAATCAAATTAGCGCCATCTAATACTAATGTTCGAATGATAAGTGGATTCCACCGGTCATTGCAAATAGCAATCCCGACGCGCCCTAGAGGAGTGTCAAAAGCACGTAACCTCTGCCCAACTCGATTGAAGTTCCAGGATGGATGAGTTCCTTCCGCTAATTGTGTTTTATGATATTTACCAGAAATTTGCCCGTCATAATCGATAAAAATAGCTGTATTGTAAATTTCGTTTCCGATCCGCTCTGCAAACCCGAAACTGATACAAGTATTCAGGCTGTTTGCCAGACGTTGAAACCGCCGAATATAAGACCCATCGATTGGTTCTGCTAAATCGATCATTTCCTCTGGAGTTCGAATTTGGTTAATCACATCCATGACGACGTAACCTTCGAGAACGCCTTCAGTAGTGACAATGAGGTCTGGTTTATCTTTGGCGGCTTCAACAAAGAAAGACTCCATTTTATCAGCGTTAGCATCTTTATCCCATTTAACAGGGCGAAGTGAAATCGCAGAAACTTTGAATGCGTCAAACATATGGCTTGTACTACCAAATCAGGGTAATTTAGTGTTAGCTTCTTATTCTAGACAAAAAAAACATTATTAGCAAGAAACCGGATCAAAAACGGATATTTTCCCGCATAGAGGAACAAAATCAAGTGTCGCCCCAAGTTACAAAATAGCTGTTGTCTCTCTAAAAAAATCATCGCTCAATTTAAATGTCTAAATACAGAAAGTGGAAAATAACAAGAAATAAAAATTTAGCCAGCCCATACGATAGTTCTTAAGATACATCAACCGATTGGCAATCTTCATTTTAGCTATTTTTATATTTCTATTTAGTGGATAAACCCCAATCAACAATAGAAATATAATTTTGGGCGTTGTACAATAGTTCCCTACTTGCGTAGGAATTTACTTCACTGATGTTCATCCAGTCGATGGTGGATTAATTGTTGTGCCGGGTTCACACAAGGCTGAGGTTCAACGCCCTGCAAATTACTTTTTCCCTGATCTCAAGAACCCGACAATTGATAATTCACCTCAGATTACAAACATAACTCCTAAGGCTAGAGACGTCGTTGTGATCTCAGAACTTCTAACCCATGGAGCGTTGATATGGAAACCGATAGACCGAGAAAGAAGATTTCTAATCCTGCGCTACAACCCACAACAATTTTTATTATCAGAATGGTATTCGTGATGAACTGATACCTAGACTTTCACCAGAAACAAAGGAATTGATCGCTTTTGCTTCTTTTACAGAAACCAAGGATATTTGTGCCCGAGAAGTAGTTGAGTTATTGTAATTCCATACTAGATCAAATAACATTTAGGTTGCGTATTACAACTTAGCTCCTAACTCTTTCTCCTAAGATCCAGATAGCAATATTGGACCTCATTTGTATTGAATCAAAAAATCACTTAAATTTACCTGAAATGTGTACTGAATAACTGTACCACTCTACGGTCCATGATTTAGCTTCGTAAATCCTACACTAGCGGTTACAATTACTTGATCGAAGATGAGATATCAGTAGGGAAGAACTAAAATTCTTCGTAGGGCATGAATAAAAAAAAACGCTTCAAAACAAAAATTGATTGGTGGCTGGCTATCTTATTATGCGTGTCGCCCCTCATTTCTCTTCTCACACTGTTAGGTTTCTACTTACTTGGTATTTCCTATGCGTGGCTAAGCTGGCTTGTGGTTCTAATTGTTGGTTTGATCTACGCTGGGCTGATTTTCCCATTGTATTATGAACTCGAAGACAAAAGTTTGTTGATAAGATCCGGACGTATTCGTTCCAGAATACCTTACCAACGTATCAAAAAAGTTATTCCGAATCGCAGTACAAGTTCCAGCCCAGCCTTATCCTTAGATAGGCTTTACATAGATACAGGGGATGATTTAGCCGTTAGTATATCTCCAACCAATAAAATTCGTTTTTTACAAGCTCTGGAAGAAAAAGCCAACCACCTTGTATTGAGCGACAATCAGTTAGTACCAAAAAATGAGTTATAAGAAGTTGTGTTCTTGTACAACTTTCTCACCCTGCATCAACACAACCCATGAAATGGGTGATCTCTGTTTACCAGACAAGATAAGAGGAAACTACAAACAATGTCATGCTATAGATTTGAGTAACGATTATTCTAACCTAAATTAAATAATGTGTTAGCATATACACGGTAATTCGATAGAAAAGATAGATTTGACTCTTGTTAAAAAGTAGGAGGTATAATCTTAGCTGTCGATACAAACTAGGAAAACAGAACTTGGATATATTGTCAAAGTTTTTAGACTTGAACTCACAAACAAATCATATAAATGAGACTGGTCAGTCTCTAAGTGCAAAAGCAAATATAATATCTATTTGAGGGAACAAAATAATGCTACAGGTTAATACGTGGTACTACCGGTTTCTAATAGCGTTGTCTATTATTTTGCTGGTTAGCTGTCAGAGTAAGGAAACACCCAAAGAATTAACAAATACATCCATCCAGAGCCAACCCTCCAGTAATACTTCTCAGGTCCAAAAAGGTAATACTTCTCAGGTCCCAAAAAGTAATAATTTGAATTACACCGCGGCCAGTGGTTGGATACGACAACAACCATCTTCATCAATGAGGCACGATCAATATGAATTACCTGGTCCTAAGGGTGTTGAAGCTGCAACCTTGGCAATTTTTAAGGGTATCGGTGGATCAATCAGTAGTAATATCGACCGATGGAAAAAGCAATTCGTAGTACCTCCAAATGGTTCAGATCCTGACTCGGTTAGGAAAGAATCCAAGGTTATCAATCAAATACCCGTACATATTGTTGCAGTACAAGGAACTTACCTTAAGCCTCAAATGCCGATGATGATGGATGGTCCCAAAGTAGAACTCAAAAATTATGCCCTACTGGCAGCAATAGCTGAAACTAAGGACGGACTATGGTTTTTCAAAATAACTGGACCTGAAAAAACTGTCATGATGTGGCAAAACGATTTTGATAATTTCATCGGTACATTTAGATTAAATTGATTAATTCTATGTTTTTCGCACTGCATCTAAGTTATCAATTTTTGTTTGAGATGAGGTTTAATAATTACCTATTTGTGTTTTAGCGAGCTCAAATCATACATTAAATCAGCTGAGTAAGTAATCCTATGGTTGAGTTGACAAATAAACAAAAAGATAGTTTCTTTCAGACTGGTTTTTTCATCTTGCCATGTGTTTTCAATTCAGATGAAATTAGCGACATGAAGAACAGCTTTCAGGCACTGCAAAAGACTGCTTTTTCCCTTGCTAATCTGCACTTGGAACGATTAAAACAACAGAAAGAGACCTATATAATGCATCAGGGATCACAATTTGTCTTAGGTCAGATACAGAGAGGTACCCACTCAGGGCAACCTGCTATTCGCCGGGTTTCATGGTGTGGTGCAGCGGAACCAACATTGTTAAGATATGGAAAAGATCCCCGGCTGTTGTCCGTGGCCAGCCAATTACTCGGGTCTAAAAAGATGAGTCAGCTAATCAATCAGGCTCATTTTAAGTTGCCAGGGGATGAAGTATTTTTTGAATGGCATCAAGATAGTACCCATCGTGGTTATGGTGGGAAACATTGGCAAGATATCAACGGGCAAGGGAGTTATGTACAAACCCTGATAGCACTGGATGAGATTACTATTACTAATGGGCCTGTTTGCTTCATTCCTAATTCTGTTAAATTGGGACATCTGGATCTACCTGAAAATCTGAATAACTGTTTAGCAACAGGAAAAATCAGATTAGAAGATGCAATTCCTATTGAAATGCAGGAGGGAAGTTTAGCAGTTTTTCACCCTTATGTTATTCATGGTAGCGAGCCTAACCACTCAAAAGAAACACGCCAAGCATTCATCAATGGATATGCTTACCCGGGTGCTAATGCTAGAAAGTATCCCGGAGAAGGCGCTGGCCGAATAGTTGTCAGCGAATCGGCTTAAACCAACCATTAGTTAGATAGTGATTAATAAAGCAACTTTGCAGCTTACTTTTCTCATCGTCATTTCAACTAATCTGCCTGCACTGGAGCATACAGACAAAAAGCGGATAATCGCAGTAGAAATATTGTCTTTTAGTTTTGGAGGTTTCTTGGGATATTATGGAACCCAAGTAGGTAATGGTAGATATGAAATTGGATTAGGTTTGGGTTATTTTGAGCCTAATGGTGCAAACGTAAACGCAATTGGTTTTTATCCATCCATACGAGCTTTTCACTCTGGTCACCCCAAAGGTTTATTTTATGAAGCTGGATTTGGTCTGGGAAGATTCAACTGGGATTACAAAGGATCATATCAACCAATAAAAAAAATATTATTGTTTCCTTCACTCTACCTTGGATACAGGGTAGTATCATCAAAATTAGGGTTAGCTCTTACATCTTATCTTGGAACGAATTATATTTCTAGTTCATTGCAAGCACCAGATGGAAAGATCGCAAGATTTGGAGACATTAGGCTAAATCGTGGCCTATCACCAGCGTTAGGTGTGGAGATAGGATATTTATTTTGATATCAATTTTTCTTAAAGACGATTAGTCATCCACTTTCAGAACCTGAATTAAAAAATAAGGGAATGACATGACCGAAGAGCAGAAATATCTATTTGATCTTCAAGGGTATATTGTACTGAAGGGTGTTGTACCATCATCTGTGATAGCGGGATGTAATCAATCACTAGACCGACTTGAGGATATGCATCCCCAAGATTTCCCTCCACCTCTTTGCTTAGGAACACGAAAAACAGAAAAAGAACTCTATATTTCTAATATTCTGGAATCTGATACTGCTTTCAATTTCTTGATTGATATTCCTGAAGTTTTATCAATAATTGATGGTGTGACCTATGGTTCATATCGACTTAATCACACCTATACTATCTATCGATGGGCAGACGGTTATTCAGGCTTACATGGACACAACACACCAATCAGTTATAAATGCCAATATCATTTCCGCGATGGTGAAATGATTTCGACTTTAACCAAGGCTGTCTTTCCATTAATTGATTGTAGGATCGAGGATGGCTGTTTCGCAGCTATTCCAGGATCGCATAAAAGTAATTTTAATCGGCCTTGGGGTAATCATCCTGATGAGAACCCAGTTTTTATACCAATCTTAGCGGATGTTGGAGACGCTATCATTTTCACTGAAGCGTTAACACATGGTTCTATGGTCAATACTTCAGGGCGCCCACGACGAACTCTTTATTACTGTTACAGCGTTGGCTACATGCCAGACTGGGGCGGACAAGGATTAGCTTTTAGTGATCACGTTATGGAAGGGTTGACAGAAGCTCAAAAAGAGATCATCTGTCTAAAATAAGTTTTTCGGCCTTGAAAAAGTGGTATTTGTAATAACCATTCAAGTAATTGTAAATTTCGTTTTGAGGAATATATTAGAATTAAGAAAAAATTCGGTATTTCTAATCATTCTGGCTTATCTAACGAGCATGGTTAATGCCGAAGAGTCAGTAAATGGTATTTTGACAAGGGATACTATATTTCCATCTGATCGAGTTTTAGACGTTAAAATTACCATCGACCCCGAAGATTGGAATACCATTTGCCACCAAAGTCGCGACTTTCGGACTGCATTAGCCGACAGGCGACAATACCATCCTATTGACCATCCTTATATATACGTCGAAGCCACGGTTTCCATTGATGGGATTGGGTTTGATCGTGTAGGTATTCGCAAAAAAGGATTTATTGGTTCTCAAAATCCAACTCGACCATCACTCAAAATAAAGCTAAATCACCTAGATAAACAAGGCCAGATTGATGGGGTAACGAATTTGACGTTTAACAATAATCAACAAGATACAAGTCTAATTAGTCAATTTATGGGCTACGGCTTGTTTTGTGCGGCCGGTTTGCCTGCCCCCCGTTGTGCTTATGCACACTTAAGTGTCAATGGTCAGAGTTTAGGTGTTTATTCACACGTAGAAAGAATACATCGCTCTTTTCTGAAACAAAATTTTGGTACTGATGACGGAGTCTTATATGAGGGGACCGTAGTAGATTTTTTTGAAGATTGGTCAGGAAGTTTTGAGAAAAAACTAGGTAAAGACAAAATAGGTCGTCCGAGAATTAAACAGCTAATTCGTGCTCTACAGCTCGATAACCATGAAATTGAAAGTGTGATGAACGAGTTAATTGATTTAAATTCCTTTTATCTGTTTTGGGCAATGGAAGGGTTACTAGGTGCTTGGGATGGTTACTCAGGAAACAGCAATAATTTTTTTGTTTATTTGAATTCAGAAACAAATAAATTTCACTTTATCCCTTGGGGAGCAGATAGTTTGTTCGAGCGATTCAGTCATATCAAAGACGATAGGAAGGATCCTATTTCTGTCAAGACCAAAGGGTTGGTAGCACACAGGCTATACCAATTAAAATCAGGTCGCCAGCGCTATGAACATGCATTAAGAGAAATTTTAGGAAAGTATTGGAATGAGAAAGATCTTATAGCAGAAACAGAAAGATTAGAGGAATTACTTAAACCTCATCTGTTAAGTTATCAAAAATCCAGAATCAGCTTTCAAGCTCAGAATAAGACCAAAAATAAACGGAACAAGAGAGATTTCGATCAATCCTTAGAACAATTTTCTGAATCGATAAAAAAGAAAAAAGGATTTATTCGTAAACGACGAACTGAAATCATGAAGGAAATTTCCGGAGGAATGCCAGAGTGGAATACTGATCCGGAATTACCATTTCTTATTAGTAGTATGGAGAAAGCTATGTCATTTTTCGCTGGTTGTATAAGTGGAGGGTGTATTGGGCTTTCTGCAGCAATACTAGTTGGTTGGCTAGTCGATCTTTAGTCTTAGAATAAGATTTATCTCTATCTGAGCAATTAACATATCAAATCATAGATTGACTGCAAGACAATAATTAACTATCCTAGAAATAAATCGGACTGATTTGTTTCTTCACTATATTACTATGTTTGGGTTTTACCAACTCTTAGAAACTATGATTACTTGACTTTATGCTCAACTTGCGACAATTCCTTTTTAAATTAATTCGATTTCCGGTTGTTTTACCAATTCTTGGTATCTCTATGTTAATCATAGTTGATGGTTGTGTACAAGAAGACTCAGCTGAAAAATTACCCACTTCCGATAAAGATACAACTCTTACTTCAAAAGTTGACAGAAAAGACACTGTAATTTTTGATCTTGGTGGTAATGTCATTCCTGATCCACATAATCTCAATCCCTTGGTTCCCTCACCAACAGGACCTGGTATGAATCAGTGTGTCTGGGAACCTTTGTTTATTCTGAATTATGAGACAGCAGAAATTGAATCCTGGATTGGAGAATCCTTTACAGCCAACCAAGCACTTGATGTTTGGACGCTAACGATTCGGCCTGATGTTGAGTGGTCGGACGGTGAACCCTTTACAGCAGACGATATTATTTTCACCATTAATACCCTACTTGCTGATGACACACAATCTCTCGGAGATTCCGCCAGTATGCAACAGTGGGTCAAACGAGTTGAAAAGGTTGGACTTCTAAAGGTCATATTTTATCTGAAGAGCCCCAATCCTCGTTTCAAATTAGATTATTTTTCAGTGCGAGTTGGTAGTAGCATGGTCATCCTACCAGAACACATATGGAGAGATAAAGACCCTTCTACCTTCAAGTTTTACGACCCAAAAAAAGGGTGGCCAATTGGTACAGGCGCCTACCGCTTGGTCAGTACTAGTATGAACGAGGTTGTTTTTGATCGTCGAGACGACTGGTGGGGAGTAAAGTCGGGCTTCCGCCCCTTACCCGAGCCCAAACGGTTGATTTGGTTAATTACGGGCGTAGAAGAGAATCGGGCTTTGCAGGCGGCGAATAGCGAACTCGATAGTCTTACTGACATAACATTGGGTGCGTTCGAGAGTATTCGTGCCCAGAACCCTAATATAGTAGCTTGGAAAGATAAGATGCCTTATGCATGGCTGGATCCTTGCCCGAGGCAGCTATCGGTCAATCATACAATTCCTCCTTGGGATAACCCAAAAATGAGGAAGGCTATTAGCTTGATTATTGATCGACAGCAGATTGTTAAAATTGCTTATGAGGATACTTCATTTCCTTCCAAAACAATTTTCGTTGAGTATCCAGCAATGAAGCCATATATAGACGCTATTCAAGATCTTTGGATCGACCCAAAAAGTAACGTCTCAGCCGGGCAGCAATTAATTGAAGCTGAAGGTTGGCAACTCGGAAGCAACGGATATTATCAAAAGTCAGGTGAAGAACTTTCTCTGAATATACAAACACATGCGGCTGCAATTGAACTACGGCGAGTAGGAGATGTAATTGTCGAACAACTAAGATCGGCAGGGATTTTGGCTAGTAATCGTGCCATTACTGGAGCAACTTGGCAGGAGAATAAAGCCTTTGGTAAATTTGAGGCCGTGGTAGATTGGGATGCTTGTGGCTCGGTTAATGAACCTTGGTTGTCGATGAATCGTTACACTAACCGATTTCTACGCCCCGTCAACCAAAGGTCTCCTAGTGGTAATAACCATGTCCGCTGGAGTGGTAGCCGAGCAGATAAATACAGTGAAATCGTGGCAAAAATCGGGGTAATGCCACTTGGTGATCCAGAAATTGAGGCGATGGTAATTCAGGCTATGAAACTCTTTATGGACGATCAAGTAGTAATTCCAATTACTCAAGCCCGGAAGCTAGTTCCTTTTATTACTACTTATTGGGAAGGTTGGCCAACAGCTAAAAACAATTACTTTCATCCACCAACTTGGTGGATGAGTACACATCGGATCATTCAGGGCCTAAGAAAAACTGAAAACAGCCCTAATAGAAAATAAATGTTGCCTAACCTTATGTTCTACTTGTACCAGCAAATATTTGCCAGACGCTCTAGGGGTTTTACCGACCAAAATTTCTTTTTTCACGGGCTTTCCATCTTAAAGTTGAGATTCTCTACATTTTGCCAGGCATGTAACTTGCCCCGCTAATCGATATGATATGAAAGTCCTTTCTCACTATTCTTCTAGAGACATTGATGGAGTTTATTATCTTCCTTGATTCTTGCCCACTGTCTATATAAGATAGATTCTCCTGTTTGGCTCTTCAATTAGTGTTTCTCAAGAGCAAAAAGGCTGAACTTATACGTAACCGAAGGCTCAGCTATGTAGCAATTCATCCAACAAACAGTCAGTGTCAATAGTTCCTTTTAAAAGACCTCTGTGTCTTATCGATGGTCAATTTTTAAACTTGGTAACCTTGATCTCTTGTTGGTAGGGTTATTTCTACATCGTATTTTCCCGAGCTAGGTCTATTTTATTTCGGTAATTCCGTATGAGTCTTTGGTAAAATCCGTCTATTTTTGACCATTCGGTCGCACTCATACTTTGATATTGGTGTTTTTGCTTTTCTGCAACTACGTTTCTGATGAGTTCTTTATAGTGTGTGACATCGTGCTGCTTGCTAGTATTTATCATAGTAAATCTCCTTAAATTTCTAGTTGTGTTTTCTTGAGTCTGTAGACAATTTGAGTCAGGTTAGCAGACTTTTAGCTCAGAAGCTTGTTACCGCTTGAATTTTCAAAAAGAACACCACTCCCGAGGACTAATGGTAGGGAGACTATTCGTGTTTTATACTGGTCGAGTGATTTATCCACAAGCCTGATGGTACGTAACAAATAATTTCTAGTTGTGTAGCATCCACCCCTTAGGTTCACTGGTCTACTCTCGTATAATTCAGTCAACAAAAGAAATAATCTAACTACCTCCGGATCCTTCACTTTCATTAATAGAAGAGATCAAGGTGAAAGAAGTGAAATCAAAACTGGTTTTATTATTTGTATTTTACCAATAGAAAAAGACCTTGAAAATTCAAACTTATTCCACCATACCAATTTCGTTTTTTGAAACCAATATATCTTCTAATTGATTTGTTTACAGTGCTTTATACTCTGTCGTCTCTAAACGAGAACTATAGAGATTTAGTTTTAGAACCTTGGCATTACGTATTCAGGGTAAAAAGCCAATCGAAGAGATAAATGCATCACTGACCTATTATGAATCTAAACCTGAGCCTCAAACAGTGATGGTGGTAAGTAGGAAAATAGAAGCTAGTTGTTTTTCTGTTTTTATTGTGATAGGCAAGACTCCTATAATTTACGATTATTTCCTTATCGGTGATTGTTGGTATAATGTTTAGTAATAAATACTGTCTTGAATGATACCGAAGATTTTATTGGGAACTTCAACATATACATTTCACTAAAGATCATAGAAGTTTAGTCAGAACAGATACGATTAATAGTATTTTTACGTGCCTCGATTTATAACCAGTTAAATTATTGGCCTGACGGATATAAGAAATTTTTTCAATCTAACCTAGCCATACTGTTTAACCTTCTATTGAGCAGAGGGGTAGCAACTACAGGATTAATTTTGAAGACATTTGTTGGTATTCATTACAGAAGTGGGGCTAGAAATAGAAGAATAAAATTTGGAGAATTATGAGAAAAATATTGCTAGTAATAGTTTTATCCCTATCCTACTTTCCAGTACATATCGTTTCTGCTCAAAATAATAAAGAAATAAGTCAGAGAAAAATCGAGACGGAGAACTCAATAGTACGTCGTATGTTTACTGGTGGAAGGATTGGCATGGGAGTAGGATTGCCATATGGGTCACCGTTTTTAGGTTTGGGGATGCAATTTGATATTAGTAATCGTTTGACTTTGCTTGTTGGTGGTACAAAGCTCGTAGGTTGGATGGGTGCGGTAGGAATTCGGTACTGTCCAGGGACAAGTAAACGACGTCTACGACCACATCTATCAGTACATGCATGGCCGTATGGGGGTGCAGTCTATATCGGTTCTGATTATGATACTGGTCAGAAAGGGGCGCGCGACTTTTGGTTTAGGAGGATTGGGAAATATAAAAACAAGTGATGGCTTGATAGACGGGTTGAGCTTATTACTTGGATTTGGTTATGATTTTTAACGTCCCACTTCTTTATGGTAGTTGATAGGATCGACTTTCAAAGAGTTTTTCAATTGATGTGTGTAGTCCAAAAAATTATAAACAAAAAGGAAGTAAACTCTCGTACATTTCCTTGGCAGCATCTTCAGTGGGTAGGTCCCACAATCTTTGGCTAAACATTTCAATCGAGAAGTGACCACAGTAGCCATGTAATTCCAATCGATTTAAGATAGAACTTAAGTCCAAGCATCCTTGACCAGGAAGGACTCGATCTCGATTGTGATCACAAAATTCAGCGGGTATGTCTTTCATGTCATTGATGTGTACATGCTTAATCAGAGAAACATTTTCAATGCTAAGCTGATCGAACTTGGTGGGGGTACAGTAGTAGTGTGCCGTATCAAACAATACGCCTACATTTGACATCTCGGATCCACGCGCAATTTCAGCTGCTGTACGTAATGACTTGACAAACGGAGACCAATTAAATTCTATGCAGATGGTAACACCAGTGTCTTCGACTTTATGTGCCACTTCAGCCACAACTTCTGACATTTGCTTTAGCGGGTCGCTTATTTTCTTACTTGGACCATCAGTGCCAACCACCAGAATAGAACCACCTAACTCGGCAACCATATTCGCATTTTGTATAATTTGCTGGTTATGAAATATCCGTTGTCTGGATTCACCAAAACAAGAGATGGTACTTTCAAAACCACCAATGCAGGTTAAGCCTGACTGACGTAGCATTTTTTTAATTTGTTCTAGGCTGAAACCCACCGCCATTTTATTTTTTATTTGTGCCAGAGAAAATTCTACCTTTTCAAATCCCGCTCTTCGGTAATCGTGTAAACGTATTTCTAAATCAACATCTTGGGTCGAAATAGAGTTAATTACCAACTGAGAATGCCTCATTGAACACTCCTTGTGTACTAGCCTGTTGTAACTACGAAACTGAATTTTATTATAATAGGCTTAAGGCTAATTCAATTCAGTATTAGCTGGAATTAGCCTTTAACAGGTGTGAATTAATTCGAAAAACTAACCTTAGTTATTGTCTCCCGTTTCAGTCACAAAAATAAACATAATTTTTACTATAACCCAAAACTAGGCGAGGCTTGATAATAGTTCATCCAGCTAGAAACTGGAAATTCAACAACTAAAAATTTTATACTTGAGGAGTTCTCGGTATCGGTGTTTGTGGCGACACTATCCTTCGACGTTCAGGTGTTAATCTATCCAGCAATTCGGGTGAAGGCTGATAACCATGTCGGAAATTGCCCCAAGATGGGCCATATCGGTAAACAACAACACGGCGTTGTCCTTCGTTAGTTCTATTGGCTGAACCATGAGTACAGCAATCAACAAAGAGTAATGCGTCCCCGGCTTGCATTTGTATTTCAACAGCAGCTCTCATCATAGACGGACACTCACCTTTTGCTCCCATGCTGAATTGACTAAAATCAGGATTGGCAAAATTACTTTTATGGCTGCCAGGTACAATTACAGTTCCTCCATCGCCTGGACCAATATCTGTTAAAGCGATCAAGACATTTATTTGATTGCAATGGAATTTACCATTGATATAACGAAACTGGCACCGGCTGATTCCAAGTTGTCCTCCGTTATGTAACCCGATACCTTGTCCCGGTTGTCGAAAATTGAGTAAATTTTCATCAATAAACATTGGCCCATGTGCTTCATCGAATGAGCCTTCTCCTCCAATAAAAAACCTTGCTCGATCGAACCAAGATGGGTGGTCGATCAATTTTTCGAATGGTTCTCCAGCTTCGTAAACCTGTTGATAGTTTAAACCGTCGTCGTCTCCATAGGTGTGTCCATGGATATAACCATGCCACTGGCCGGGACTTAATAACGGAATATTATCTGCACACGAATTGAGTTCATCTATTTCACTTTCAGTTAAAGCGCCCTCAAGATGTATGTATCCTTGTAGGTCAAAGAGGTAAATATCCATATCAGTGATCATATATTCTCCACCTTCCTGATGTGTCTGATAATTAAATAAATTAGAATAGTTGACAGAATTAAGCTAAATAATTAAGCGACTGAATTTAAATGGATCTGGTCCAATTTAATATCTTTGCGCTGGCGATTAAGAAAAATGGATACATTTTGGTAGCCGACCTGTGCCAATATTTTGAGTCCTTCTTCAAACTGATCTCCTACTCTAGTTGGATCATGAGCATCAGCCCCGATTACAACCGGGATCTGTCGCTTTTTCATCTCTTCAAGTAGAAAAAATCCAGGATTCATTTCTGGTATCGATTTATACAAGCCCGAGGTATTGAGTTCCATAGCAGTTTCAGTCTTAGCAATTCTGTCGAGGACAGAGAGGATATGATCTTTCAATGGTTCTAAATCCCAATGGTTTGGCGATACATTTTTAACTAAGTCAGGATGAGCTAAGGTATCAAACAAGCCAGTTTCGGCGGCTAATGCCAGATGATGAAAATATGTCTTCTGGAAATCTCTCATGTTACCTGTAAAATAACGATCTTGATACTCTACTAGGTGAGGGTGAACCGAACCAAGAACATGATGTAACTCCGCCCGGTCGTGTAAGTCTTCCAACCAAGACTCCATACCCGGAGCATAATCACTCTCCAATCCTAGACGGATGTCAATTCGACCTTCCCATTCTCTTCGAGCCAAGTCCACCATATCAATATATTCTTCAAACTGTTGGATAGTCATACGGATATTTGGCCCCCAATTTTCAACAGGATTGTGACAAGTAACTATGATACCTTTCAATCCCCGTTTTTCTGCCACCGCTGCATATTCTTGTGGTAGACCACGTGCATGCTGACAGAGAGGCGTGTGCATGTGAGATTCGTATAGTATGGGTTTTGTTTTCAATGTTTATTTCTCTCTGATGCTTCTAAATTTTTCGCTTAGCTCTGACTATTTCTGATATCTTAGTCATTTCAACCTAAACAATCTGGACCAATTTGCAATATGAACAACTACATAAGTCGAATAATGTATACTGACCTATCTGGATCTGCAAGAAAAAGTAAATTTCACCTCAGAACGAGTAAAAATCTAATGAATAAGGTCAAATACTGTAACTTTTGAGGTGAAAAAGCTGTGAACTAATGCTGGTCATTGAAAAATTACTGGACTATATTCCATATCTTCTAAATGTGAGATGTAATAATTGTTAGTGCTCCGAATTGGCTCGGCCCGTTCATCGCGAAGGTGAACAGCAAAACTCCATCTTGGTTTATCCGAAATATTTTCTTGACTGCCGTGGTATGTCAAACAATGATGAAGACTGACCCCACCCACCGATAAAGGGACAGAGATTTCTTTCCAATCTTCGGCTGCCACTGTTTGTATACTTGTCCGAAGTATGTCTTGGTTAGAGCTAAAAAAATCCCCCTTTCCTAAGAAACCCCATCTGTGAGAGCCCGGCACGAATTGAATCGGGCCGGATTCTTCACTGACATCGCTTAATGCGATCCAAGCAGTGAAGAGTCCTTCACTTTTCTGCCAAAATTGCCAGTATTGGCGATCTTGATGCCAACCAACACGACCTAAATTTCCTGATCTAGGTGGTTTTATGAGTAATTGGCTAGCCCACACTTGTACCATTTTAGAGCCTGTTACGTTGGCAATACTTTCGCCCAAACTAGAATCAACGAGCATCGTATAAAGAGCGTGATTGGCTAAGTGAGCATCGTTAATTTTGCACAATTTAGTATGATCGAAGCCAGGG
The DNA here is from genome assembly GCA_002714785.1 of Candidatus Poribacteria bacterium. Classification (GTDB taxonomy): domain Bacteria; phylum Poribacteria; class WGA-4E; order WGA-4E; family UBA9662; genus TMED15. The sequence goes on from PAYP01000104.1 coordinate 66,709, forward strand.
TGAGAGGAAGGTGGAGACCCAGTATCGAATATTCCATCTCTTACAGCGGACATACCTTTTCGTGCGTCCTCGATAAATTTCCGGTCGATGGCTGAACTAGGCAACACGCAAAAACCCCGTTTAGCATATTGTTCAGTTAAAGTCATAGTATTAAACTAGAAATCTTGTATCATTCCAACTTCGCGTATCAGTCTAGACAATTATATTTCGCTTCTGCGTCCCTATACTATATCAAATTGAATAATTTTGCTAATTAGCTTAGAATGGGCGAGAGGTAGTACTATTCCATCTCTGTAAAAATACGTGTTAGTAATGGTGGGTAATTCATGATTAAGCCTTTCTTCGTTGGTCTAGCCGGTGGAAGTGGGAGCGGTAAGACCACATTGGCTAAGTCTTTGCATTCCCATTTGGGCAGCGACCAGACCAGCATATTTTGTCTAGATTGGTATTACCACGACATCTGTAAACAACCAAAATTGGATGATGGATCAATTAACTTTGACCATCCCTCTGCACTAGATCAATACTTATTGATCAATCATCTACAGCAATTGAAAAAAGGGCGAAATATAAATGCTCCTATCTACAATTTTGCTACTCATCATCGGTCAAAATTAACTAGAAAAATTGCAAATAGACCAACGATTTTCATCGAAGGTTTACATACACTTGTTCTGAGTGAAGTTCGCCGAATACTCGACTTGAAGATTTTCATCGATTTATCAGATGATATTCGTTTTATACGTCGTTTGTTACGAGACCAATCTGAACGAAAACGGAGCTTACATGGCGTGATCACTCAGTACCTTACTGCAACGCGACCAATGCACATGGAATGGATTTTACCTAGTCGTCGATTCGCTGATGTGGTCCTTTCAGCAGAAAATTCGGTCTCAGAAATGAAGCGAATTGTGCTAAGCCAAATACAAGCCACAAGCAAAGCTGGAAACTAAGGTAAGAGTAGTTTTGTAGGGCATTTGAATATTTATAACGGTCGTTTCTTGAGTCAATTTATTATTTACTCGGCACTCATTTTTGGAGCGTTTTCATGGGCTATTTTATTATGTAATTCAGTATTCCATTCAGAATAATATCGATTCTCGTTTCAACTTGCATCTGGCGAACTTACGATCTCTATTTGGCATCTATGAGATACTGAAATTTAGCCCAACGGCCATATTGTTTCAATTGATAACCTCATTATTAACATTTATGTCTGGCAGTAGGCATTTTACGTGTCGGCCATTGTCATTAAAATCTATTGGGGTTTTTGTTCGGCAAAGATCAGTTTCTCGACTACATCGACCGACATACTTACAACCTCCACTTTGTATGCTATCAGTGTCAATAGCTTCGAGACGAATCAGGTCATTCCACTTTTTATCGGGATCTGGAGTGGGAATAGATTGTTTCAGATTTTGTGTGTATGGGTGTTGAGGATCGCCTAATACTTGTTCGACAGAACCAGATTCTATAATCCATCCAGCTAGCATAACGGCAATGCGGTCCGCGGCGTAGTAAGCCGTCGCTAAATCGTGCGTGATATACAAAATGGTAACACCTTTTTTATCCCGAAGTTCTCTAAATAGATTCACAATCGACATTCGCAGTGAAGCGTCAACCATAGAGACAGGTTCATCAGCTACTAATAATGTAGGGTTGGTAATCAGTGCTCTGGCAATCGATACCCGTTGAGCTTGGCCGCCTGATAACTCGTTTGGGTATCTCCCGCCAATTTCTGCTAAGGAGAGACCAACAGAATTGAGTACTTCATTAACATAGGAATGCAGTCGAATCTTGTCAACTATATGATAGTTCAGAGCTGTTTCAAATAGATAAGTTTCTATCTTTTTTAGGGGGCTAAAAGTAGCGAAAGGGTTCTGAAAAATAGGCTGGACTTGCCTGAAATACCAAGACTTTTTCTCCCTTTGGCTTAATTTAGTAATGTTTCTCCCTTGATAAAGAATTGTTCCGCTGGTTGGTTCTACTAACCCTAAAATCATGCGAGCGATAGTAGTTTTCCCACTACCGCTCTCACCAGCCAGAACGAAAATTTCTGGCTGGTCTGATCGAATTGAAAAATTAGCTCCATCAACGGCTGTTAATTCAACGCTAGAAAGGCCTTGCTGGGTTTTGAAAATCTTAGTTAACTTATCAACAGATAATAATATTGAAGACTTAGATTGGCTATGGTTGAGAGTCATATTAGATTTGGTCTTCTGCTAAGAAACAAGCTACCTTTTGCCCATTTCCCATCGCAATTAAAGGTGGAACCTCTTCCTTGCATTTATCCTGAACGTGTGGACAACGAGGATGGAATCGACAACCAGTAGGTGGTTGGTCAAGTGCTGGTGGCCTGCCAGGAATACTGATCCTCTCCGACCTATCACCGAGCCGAGGTAAGGATTCGATCAAGTATTGGGTATAAGGATGTTTGGGTTTTTTGAAAACAGATTTGGCATCGCCAATTTCAACGAGCTTTCCAGCATACAAAATGGCAATTCGGTCTGCTAAATTAGCATGTACCCCCATGTCGTGAGAAACCAACACTAGCGTGTTCCCCTCACGTTGTTGTATTTCTTTTAATAATTGGACCACACCACGTTGGACCAGAACATCCAATGCGGTGGTTGGTTCGTCAGCGAATACCAGTTTGGGTGAAAGCACGGTGGCCAAGGCAATGGTCACTCTTTGCCTCATTCCTCCTGATAATTGATGCGGGTAAACGTTCATGATATCCGACGATAACCCCAACTGATTTAGATAATCTTGGGCTAGCTTCTTAGTGGCATTCTTATTGATTTTTTTGTGAGTAGATATGAAATCGTGAAATGTATCGACGATTTTTCGTACAGGGTTTAGAACTTGCATTGACCCTTGCGGGATATAAGATATTAGGGACCAGCGAATTTCTCTCAAATTGTCAGCTGATGTCGAAGACAAGTCGAATTTTTGCTGTGAAAAATTGTATTGTATATTTCCTGCGATAATACGTAGTGGCGGCTCAACTGAACCCAGAAGGGTTTTTAGTAGAGTTGATTTCCCGCAGCCAGATTCGCCAGCGATGCTTAGAATTTCTCCCTCTTTTATCTGAAGACTAATACCATCAACGGCTTTAACTGTCCGTTGGACTCCGTATGATTGAGTGATATAGTGGGCCTGAAGATCGCTGGCTTCTATTAAAACTGACATTAATATCCCTTGTTAATTTACTCCTAGTCGCTTCAGTCGTGTCCGGGGATCTAGATATTCGCTTAGACTCTCTGAAATTAAATAAAAGGCAACGACGATAAATATTGAACTGATGACTGGGGCCGCCAACACCCAGAGTCTCTGAGATAATAGTGCTTGATAGTAGTTGCCCCAATAAATCATGGTTCCAATCGTAGGCCTAGTCAGGTCACACAAACCGAGGATAGCTAAGGTGATTTCCATTCCGATAGCCCACAGAAAACCACTAACGGCATCAGCCAACAGATAGGGAATGAAAAAAGGAAAATGTTCTTTCAAGATAATAGAAAAAGTGTTCATACCTGAAAAGACAGCTGTGTGAGTGAACTCCCGTTCACGCAAAGTCAATATTTGAGACCGATACCTCTTGGACGGCCAAAAAATATCCAGAAAGCCAAGAAGAATAGCTAAACCCCATATTCCTAGTCCTCCCTTTATGATTACAGAGATTAAAATTAGCAGCGGCAAACGAGGAATCACGATAAAACTGTCAACGATAGACTGTAATATCCTATCGATAACACCACCCAAATAACCAGATAATGAGCCAATTAGAACCGCCATAGATCTACCAATCAAGACAGCTAAGCCCGCAATAATAAGCGAATTACGAATAGAAAAGGTTAGTAACCAGAAAACATCCTGACCCAAGGCAGTAGTTCCCAAGAGATGCTCGAATGAAGGTGCAAGGTTTTTTGGCGTCACACGACGCTCACTAGCTTCATAAGGTGAAACAAAAGAAAGTAAAACTAGCAACAGAATACCAATTAAAATTGTAATGCCAATACGGAATGCAAGATGGAATTTAAAAAGCTCAATGATTATTTTCATTTGGTATATGAGATTGAGTAACTATTTGTAACGAACCCTTGGATCTAAAAGAGGATAACTCAGGTCAACCAGCAGAGCCGCAGTAGCAATACCAACAATTGAAAAAATAGTTATACCTAGAATTAAATTAAAATCTGCCTGAAAGACTCCCATATAAAGGGAATATCCAATCCCAGGGTAACTAAAAACAATCTCGATGATTAATGCACCACCAAAAACAGATCCAAGAGAAAGCCCTAAATCAGTTATCTGAGGTAGCATGGTATTCCTTGTGATGTAAAAAAGGACAATTCTCCACTTTTCTAAACCTGCCGTTTCAGCGTATTTGACGTAATCGCTGCCAACAACGGTAGTGGTTAAGGCTTTAGCCATGATAAATCGAAATGCAGTTGACAGGAAGATCAATGAAGTAGCAGGTAATAGACTATGCTCAAAAATACTGCTGATATATGCCCAACTTAATGCGGGTTTTCCTGAAGATCCGCCTACTAGTGGAAAAATAGGGAAATAGTAAGAAAAAATCATTACTAAAATCAGGGCTAGTATGTAATGCGGAATAGGATAAATTGAGATAAATACCTTGTCAATAATTTGCCACTTGACACTTGACGGAGAGTAACCAGCCAAAGTACCAAGAATTACACCAAGTAACCAAGAGATCAAAGTGGAAGTTGTCAGTAATCCCACTGTCCACGGTAACCCTTTAGCAATAATTTCAGTAACTGGTGTAGGAAAAGAACTTAGTGATGGGCCAAGGTCTCCTCTTACTAACCGTTTCCAAAAGTTGATATACTGGTCCAGTTGGGTCCCACCTAAACCGTATAGGTCAGCTAAGACTTCCTTTAGATTTTCTACTGCTCTAGGATCTAGTGTCTGCAAACTACCTAAAGAACTAAGAGTCCTTTCGACCGGATCACCAGGAATCATTCTGGGAATAATGAAAGTGACAGTGATACCAATGAAGATTGTAATACCCCATTGGCTGATTCGAGGTATCAAATAACTCTTGAGCATATTTGCAGGCTATTCACTTACCGTTGCAGGATCGACTGGTGTAAGGTGCTGTAAGGTAAATCTCCCTCCACCAAACCAATAAAGCGGCTGAGTAAACGGATTTTCACTGGTTGGAAAGCCAGTCCAGTAATGTTCGTCGATAGTTACGAATTTCTTAAAGCTTATGGTGACAATTGAGTACATATTCTCAAGCCACAATTTCATAAATGATTGTCCCAGTTCTATCGATCGAGGATCTTTAGGATGGAGTTGATCTAGTTCATCTATGATATGGTCCATTTCTTTTGATTTTATTCGTAAAATATTATTACTACCATTACCGGCTGTGGACTTGCCAACCGGGGTATAAAAACGAGAGTGTAAGCCAAAAATCGCCTGCCATTTATCACCTGTTACGTCTCCAGCACTGGCATTACCCCAACTGGAAGTAGCTTCGAATTCACCCATGTATTCACGTGTGCTGTACGGATCGCGCTGTAACGTTTCTAATTCCAACTTGAGGCCAAATTCAGCCCATTGGTCCTGGGCACCAATAGCTAATCGATAAATGTCTACTTCATCCGGAGCCACGATCATGCTGACCGTCCACAATTTACCGTCTGGCTTTAGCCATTTACCATCAGAGTTACGAGCAAAACCATTTTTTAGTAATAACTTTTCCGCCACTTTTGGATCATGCTTCCACCAACCAGTACCAAACATTAACCTTAATTCTTCAGCGTCAGTAGGCACAGTATAGCCTTGCATTCTGGCCCATTTAGCAATTTGCTCTGGGATGGTGTCATCGTATGGATGATATAACTCTCCGTCCCCAATTTTAATCTGTAATGATTTCAACCAACTTTCCATGGGATCATGGTACAAATTCATCAGTTTGGGGGTGGCTGGCTGAGGAAGTGCGGTCACACGAGCAACACCACCGATATATTCCGTTTGTAGATCTACGATATCTAAGGCTAAAGTGAGTGCCCATCGAACATCCTTATTTTCTAATACAGTCTCTTCGCCTAAATTAAAACCAAAATACCTGCAGGTCAACTCATTTGGGTATGCCCAAGGAAAGGATTTGTACCAAGAGCGAGCCTTAGGAGTCTTTCGAAGAATGGACTGAAAAGCTTCATAGTCAACGTTCATGAAAAGATCTAGCTCGTGTCGGCCCATCGCCATAGCCTTACGCTCACTACCGCCGTAAAAAATACTCATAATGTAGGGAGGGCCAGCTTTCCCTGTCAATATTCCCGCAGTAGTTCTTTGCCAGTCTTCGCGACGTTTAAATAATTCCCAATATCCAGAGGGATCGGAATCTGCATATTCATAGGCTCCCAGAGAAACTAATGGATTATTAAACCTAAATGTCATCGGATCTGAAACATTTTCCCAAATATGCTTGGGTTGCATCCATATTGCGTTATACCTAACTTCAAAATAGTAGTGAAAGCGAGGGTTGGGAATCTTTAATTCGAAGACAACAGTATATTTATCTAATTTGTTAGCTTTTTCAACGAACAAATCTAGCTCTGTGGACCAATTCATACCCAAGTTCGATTTTAAATTGTTAACGGTAAAAACTAAGTCTTCCGCACTAAACTCTACACCATCACTCCAATATACACCGGGGCGTAGCTTGACAGTCATTTTTCGAAAATCCTCACTGTAAATTGGAGGTTCGATTGCTAAAGCATTAACTTGTTTTCCTGTTTCTTGGTCAATATACCAGAGTGTATCCATAATCAGACCTTGTCTGGTCGGACTAGGTGGTCCTGGCATCCACAAATTAAAGTTCTCGACTACGCTGTAACGAAAAATTTGGTCTAGAACGAAAACCTCTTGACGTGGAATATCAATAGGAAGTTGTGACTTCGGGTTTGCTTTTGGCTTTTTGTGTTGATTTTCATTAGTGTTTCCACAACCTAAATAAAATATGGCTGTAAAAATAAAAATCATTGTTCCGAATACAACATTTAATCGATTATTCACTTGGTACTCCAATCTCTCTATGATTTCATCGCTCAGTGTGAAATCATTACGTATCTCCCTTATGTTAATAAACCAAAAGCTCAATTTCTTCATACCCAATCAAACTATCGGAATGATAGTAGGCTCGAAAATCTCTAAAGATTACTGACGTGTCATCTTTTTTGGGGTGATGAGATATAAATCGTCCCTAATCAGACAACAATCGACCTCAGTATGATGTGGATAACTGATGAAGCTGATTAGGTGTCACACAATAGAATGGCCTTAGTTACTCTTGAATAAGTAATTCTCTTTCTGAAGATGAAATGTAATTCTTTACTCAATTGGGCTCTGAGTACTTTGCTGGCAATAAACTGCCCTATGCGAGCTTAATCCCAACATCCTATTACAATAAAAAGAATTATACAAGGGAGCAAATGTAAAAAGTGGCGTTGACGCACTCAAAAAAACGGCATACAATCACCAAAACCGATAGTTTAAGAATAGGTTTATTTGTGCAAAAAGAAAAAGTACTTAGCGAAAAACAAATTCGTTTCTGGGAAGAAAATGGGTATGTGGTGGTAAAGAATGCAGTTCCAGAAGAAAATTTATCTGCTATGGTCGAATCCATCTGGTCTTTCTTGGAAATTGATCCCGGTGATCAAGAAAATTGGTATGCTAAAACGCCACGTAGTTCGCAATATCCGGATTCTCTTATTTCTCAAGCTTGGAATGGTCGAAATTTACCAGCACCAGTCGCTCTGGGACAATCGCCAATACCCACGTATTCATCGAGCTTTCGCTCAGATTTGGCAAACTGAAAAACTCTGGGTTTCACTCGATCGTGCTAACATGAAACCACCTACTCGTTCACAAAATCCAGAATGGAACAATTACGGCATGATACATTGGGATGTCGATACTTCTCAGCAAGCGATTCCGTTTGGGGTGCAGGGAGTTCTTTACTTGACTGATACAGCCGAGAATCAGGGTGAATTTCAGTGTATTCCCGGATTTCATCATACTTTCTACGATTGGGTCAAGAGTCAACCAGTTGACCGTAATCCAAGAGTTCCTAATTTGAATGGATTGGATGTCAAATCAATTGCAGGACAAGCTGGTGATTTGCTGATTTGGCATCGTTTACTAGCTCACGGTAATGGCCATAATGCATCGACGCAACCACGTTTAGCACAATACATTACTATGTCACCGATTAATACTAAACTGAAAAAAATACACTTTTATTTCAACAAAGGTGTGCAGAGCGTATCGAAGCTTGGCGTCAGCGTCGACCGACCTCAGGGTGGCCAGGAGACCCTAGGATTGGGAACCACAATTGTCAAACAGCTCAATTAACCTCCTTAGGACGAAAGTTGTTAGGGTTAGATATGTGGGAATAACTGAGATAAATTCTCTAAATATTTCATTAGGTCTCCTGAGAAGTTGACAAGATAGTACCTGTTTATTCATTGATTATTTTAGATAGGTGGCTAAATTAAGCTCCCAGAGACTAGACCTAGCAAGTCAATTTTGCAAAAACACTATAGTAGGAATAAATATAATTGTACTAAATGTGTTTGTCTGCCTAACCGCGACGATATTACTAATTATAAATTAAGAGTAAGAGACATGAAAAATCGAGTTTGTCAGTTAGTGATTATTAATATTCTTTTGTTACCTTTCTGTTTGAGTTTCTCGGCGGCGATTGATTTGGGTACGGTAGAAGTATCGTATCTTTTTGAAGAAGGGAAAGGTAAGTTAGCAAAGGATGCATCTCCTAACAAGAGAAATGGATCCCTGGAAGGTGGTGTCAAGTACGGACCTGGAAAGTTTGGCCAAGGTTTAATTTACGATGGCAAGGACGATAACTTGATAGTTAGAAATTATCATGGGATTAGTGGAAAAAATCCGAGAACCATTTTGTATTGGTTCAAGAGTGCCAGTACACGAGAACATTCTTGGGTTAAGTGGGGGGTAGTCGAACCAACTAGGAAGTATTATGTGAGAGCCCATGTGGCTGGTGCAATATGTTGGCTTCGAGTAGAAAACGCCGGTGGCAATAATTGGGGAGGAGATGACGTTTGCGACGGCAAATGGCATCACCATGCTATTGTTTTTCCCAAAGGCTCTAAAGACGTTGAAGACCACCAAATCTACGTTGATGGAAAATTAAATGGGAAGAACGGGGCAGCTAATCCTATGGATACCGACGGTGAGGGGCAGGAAGTTGTAATGGGCGACTTTTTGGCGCACCATGCCTTCATGCATGGCTCATTCGATGAAGTTGCCATCTTTAGTATTGCACTAACGAAAAAGCAGATTGAGTTAGTTATGAACAATGGACTAGCATCGGTTTTGTCCATCGATCCCAAGGATAAACTTTCCACTAACTGGGGCTTAATTAAGTCTACTTATTAAATTTTTTGGCTCGAAATACAGCGAAATCGGGATCGAATTGCTCAGGTTTTCTCTTTTTTTTAATACAAGAACAAACACGCTCAATTAAAAACAAGTTGGATGGTTTAACTTATTCTAGTTGTTGATCTAGTTTATTTAAATCCGTATTTCTTAAGCTAGGATTGGCTTTATATTGATAATAAGTGTTGAGTACTTTTCCAACGTAACGCTCGGTTTCACGAATCAGAGGAATATCATGTTTGACCCGTCCAGGTCCAGCATTGTAGGCCGCTAACGCTAAGGCGTAGTTGCCTTCATATCGATTTAGCATTTGGCGTAAATACTTCGCACTGGCCTCTAGATTCCTTCTAGCATCGAACCGTTGATCTACTTTAGGGTTAATAGTTGGGGATAAAGGATCGTGGTACTCAGGCACTTTCAAACCGAGGTCTCTTGCTGTCGGTGCCATTAGTTGCCCCAACCCGACCGCACCACTTTTGGAAATGGCACTTGGTTGGAAACTCGATTCCATTTTAACTAGAGCCATCAGATANTCNACTGGGATTTGNAACTCCNTTGCTATCCGTTCNGTCCTAGATGAAGTTNGTNTGANCATTACCTCNTTTTGGGTTNACTCATNGTTTTTTTTGTCATTTCGAGGTGCAANCCGATCGNNGNTTNANNTNCGAAACTCNCTCTTNTTTGTTGATTTTTCTGTTTTTGTGATTACATTTCGATGTATGAATTGGCCTATGGCGAAATTGAGCGACAGATAATGCCTATAATCTTGGTCGTCATACTGATAAGCATAATGTAAGGCGGTATCGAATTGTTCGATTGAAGCACCAACTCGCCAACTTAAACGAGGTTGAGGTGTAATGGATGTTCCCAGTAATTGTAGCGCAAATCCGCTTCTGAGCCATAAACCATACTGTCCAATCTCAGCACCTAATCGGTACTGCCAATCGTTATCGGTATTGGTACGGATATCCAAACCACTCCTAATGTGTACTTGTAATCCATCTTTGGGTTGNCTCATATACCAAAAGGTATCAATTTGGAGATTACTACTCCCATCAACGGATTGACCAATTCTTAGTGGTGCCTGACTATCAATCAACATCTCATTCTTAACATTAGGATTATCGTATACTGAACTGAAGTCAAGATAATGATAAACCAACCCTACCGACACTTTAGGATTAGGTCGTAAAATCAATCCAATATCGTAAGGATANACAAGAGAACGTGCAATGGACCGGTCAGNTTTTAGATAAAGGTGTTGGCGTATACCGAAATTAGCGCCGATTTGAACTTTGGCCCCTACAGATCGGGCTATTGTCAACATAAGTTGATTATCGCCCCACATCTGCATACCGATAGGGTTCTTACGACTAGCAGAAAAAAAACGGTCATAAGCTAATAAATCTGTTAACCCAATACCCACTGTGGCAAGAGAAAATGGCCTTTGTCCTTCAATTTGTATAGGAGATGTAAAAGCAAGTGCAGTTTGAGAGAAGTCATAACTAAAATCGGACTGGCGTAAAAAAGCTACGGTAGCAGGATTGTTAAATAGACCGCTGGCTCCGTATGAGCTACTAGCTAATTGCCCACCTAAACCAATTGAACGAGCATCTAACGAGACTTCAGCTGACACCTCACCGAATAGAAGTATACAACAGGCNGTAATGACAAAGAAAATGCTCGTCAAATAGTTTTCATTTTGGTTTGGTATCATCCTAATTCTCTNGTAGTCTGAATAGTTTAGGAACCCAGNTTTATATANCGACGTGGGTCGACGCTCTTGTTGTAACGCCGAATTTCAAAATGCAAATGTGGGCCTGTAGAATAACCACTATTACCNGTTAGTGCTAGAACATGTCNTTTTTTGACCTTTTGCCCAACTTTTACGTAGATAATTGAAAGATGTCCGTANGCCGTTTTATAGCCACCTGAATGTTCTACAACTACAATGTTTCCATAACCCGGATCCCAACCAGCTCTTACTACTTTTCCATCTCTACAAGCATAGGTACGGGTACCTTTTCTGGCTCGAAAGTCTATTCCATGGTGAAANTTACGCATCCGAGAAATAGGGTGATTTCGGTAACCATATTTAGAAGTCATGACCAGAGGAATCTTCATCGGATTACGAAAATGAATGCTAGATTGATCCGGAATCAGGATTTTTTGACCTGCTGGCAAATGGTCAGCAGATTGTAAATTATTAGCTAAAACTAGTTTACCTACCGTCGTTTTATGGCTGACTGCGATCTCGGATACAGTATCACCTCGTCTAACTTGATACCAGAGACCGTCGGTTTTTAGAATAGGATTGGCATTAGGGATAAATATTTTTTTGTCGATATANAGTCGTCGGTCATTACGAATCCGGTTGGCATTAATGATTGACTCTTGAGAAACTCGATATTTTTGAGCAATATGACTAATAGTGTCGCCACTACGTACTCGATACCAAGCGCCGCTACTATGAACTTGTCCTACGATTAAAAATAATATAGCAGCACACNCCAAATACGGCCAATGTCTCCATAAGCGAAGGTTCAATATTCTAGAAAATAGATCAGGTTGNCACATATTTCACCTTATTGATANAAATAGCAGTAGCTATCAATTAAACTCCAGTAACAGTTAACAAAACGGTCTTAGTTTCGGTTAAAATTTGTGTTCTAGCATCTAAACCATCATCAGAAACAGCGCGCTTGATACCAGTTACTACAACATGAATTACCTCTATGCTCTCCAGAGAGTTGAGTCCTTTAGGGGCTGCCCACGAAATATTCGGCAGGTCGTTTTCGTCTCCTAGTTTCCCATATCCAGTGACATTGATCCAAGCAATTCGTACCTGTGTATTGNNCGGTGGATCAAATTTAACTGCTAGATCAATAATCTCACCAGGTGAAATAGTAGTGTGATCTGTCTCAATTTTCACATTCAACCCACCACTGATTTCTTCTTCTTGACTACCAACGGTATTACCTACACTACTACCACCACACCCAGACCACACTAACAACAAGAACAATAAGCACCAGGTAGGTAATCTGTCCATTCCCCATTTTGGCACTTGATTAAACAAAAACTGCAAATATGCGGTCATTTGCTTCCTCCAGAAGGATAAAAATTATTTCAAACATTGTGTTGAGCTTCGTAGACCCAAATTTTTGTCGTTCGGCCCTCGAAGGTTATTGGGTATCTATAGCGAACAGAATGGAAGCCTGCATCAGCTAAGCAAGCAGGAAAGTTCTTCGCATTGGTACGACCAGGCTCGGAAAAAAATGCTCTACCACCAGCTGCTAAATGTAACTTGATAAAAGTTAGAATCGGTTGCCAACTGTCTGTCTCATACAGAATATCCGCAGCAAGAATAACCGAGAATTTCCTCGGCAAAAAGCAAGAAGATGACCAATCCATTTGAACGTAAGTCCCGTCGTAACCGTTTCTTAAAGTGTTATACTGAGCAAACAATAGCGACTCTGCTACCCAATCAGCAAAAACGAGTCTAGCTCCCTGCTGACAGGCGAGTATCCCAGCAAGACCCATGCCACANCCAAGATCCAACACTGANGCACTACTGATATCATCGTAAGTTGCCAAGTGGTANGCTAACCCTAAGCTAGATCCCCATAGTGTTGCCCAATAAGGGAATGTAGAAATCTGGTCTGTTTTGAAATTTTCCAACAGTTGAGTAGGTTCTTCGACCACCATCATTGTAAGTTTGCCTGCTGGAGTATTAATTTCTTGGTCTGTCACTTGATATTTCTGCAAAATTTTTCGTCTTAATTCACTTTTTAAACTGATAGTGAGATTCAAATGTTTAGCAGTCAACTATGGGCTCCTGAATTCTTCNGGTAGAAATATTTAGTTAATGCAATGATCCAAACGATCTGCTATAATATCACGAACTCAAAGAGACGGGCAATAACAGGAAATACCGTNGCTGATCTTAATCAGAGGAAGGCATGAACAATCAGGCTCACAATTATGTTAGTGGATTCAGTCGATCCACTATGAACCACCAATATTGGCCCCATAAAATCTGGCCTCATACAACTTGGTTATTTTGCACTCTTTTTACATTTCTCNTAGTATCTTGTGGTGGTCAACAACAAAGTAATTCAGATGGCAATTCAAACGGAGGGGNACTGACGCAACTTCCTAAACTGATTCGNAAAGATGAAGTGTCTGGCCAGTGGGTAGTGGCGAGNAGAAAAAATGCCGAGATGGTACTAGTCCCAGCTGGTACGTTTTTGATGGGTACATCAAAGAACATGTCCGATCGTATAGCCAGTGGGTATTCGATGAATTTTTGGGATGAAATGCCTCAACACAAAGTTACTGTTCGAGATTTCTATATCGATCGCCACGAAGTGACNAATGAGGCCTATAATAAGTATCTGAAAGAGCAAGGNGGCACTAGCCCACGTTTTTGGAGGGACCCAAAGTTTAATCATCCTAGACAACCGATCGTTGGTATCAGTTGGGATGATGCAACTGACTATGCACGTTGGCTTGGTAAACGACTCCCGACCGAGGCTGAGTGGGAAAAAGCTGCTTGCTGGGATTGGGAACGGGCCGAAGAATTGAATATCCCTACGGATGCCGCGTTATGGGATGAGGCTATTTTACGAGATGCTGTCAAATGCGTGCAAATTTATCCGTGGGGTAATGCAGTGCTTGAAAATCGCCTTAATTTCAAGCGAACCAATGACCGACCTACTATTGTTGGCTTATATGGGCCAGGTCCAAATGATGGGTCTAGTCCGTATGAAGCTTATGACATGGCTGGAAATGCTTCCGAATGGGTAGCGGACCTCTATGATGTTGGTTACTACTCCAAAGCACCAGTCAATAACCCAACGAAAACTAGCGCTGGTAGCCGGTTTACACCCGATGGTCGAGTGACCTACACTGGTGGAGTTGAACACCGAGTACATAGGGGAGGAATGTGGAATGAATGGCGGATGAAAGAGCTAGATGTCCGATCTGCTCGACGTCTGCACGCTCCACCTGAAACTCGTTCCCCTGGAATTGGTTTTCGATGTGCGATTGACGTTGATCAAGTAAGAACAGATTTAGGATTGTAGATTACAAAAAACTCCGGTCCATGGCTGTCAAAAAAAAATATTTTCGTTATCGGAATCTTGACGAACTCCGTCGAGAAGTTGCAGATTTGGGGCTAGGTATTCGCTTGGCTGATCAGGTAGATCAGTTGCTTCAGCCGGTTCAAGTTGGCCATAAGACTGTCGGTAACGCTTTCGGTATTCATCCGATGGAAGGTTGCGACACTACCTTAGATGGAAAACCCAGCGAATTAACTATTCGACGCTGGTTGCGTTTCGGTGCTGGTGGCGCCAAGCTAATTTGGGGAGAGGCCACGTCAATCTTACCAGAAGCCAAAGCTAATAGCCGTCAATTAGANATAANTACCCATACTGCTGATGCAATCGGGAAAATGCTGACAATGACCCGGGATAGTCACCATGAAGTTTTCGGAGCTAACGAAGACATCTTCGTTGGTCTGCAATTGACCCATTCTGGACGGTACAGTTACGAAAGGCCTTTGATCGCGTTTCGACATNCGGTAGTAGATAANGTAACCTTGATTGATAAAAAGAGAAAGATTCCAATACCTGAAGACTATCCAGTNTTGTCAGATGATGAATTAGAAAAACTTGAAGACTGTTACGTAAAAGCAGCTAAATTAGCTTACCAAATTGGTTTTGATTTTATTGATCTTAAGCAATGTCATACATACCTCCTGAATGAACTTTTGGCGGCNAAGACTCGGACAGGCAGATATGGTGGTAGTTTTGAAAACCGGACTCGTTTCATCCGTAATATTATTGGCAAAATTCGGGCTGAGATCGGGCCAGAATTGATCTTGTCCAGTCGACTTAACATCTATGATGGTGTGGCGTACATGCCCAACCAAGANACCAATATTGGTATACCAAGAGAAGCTATGACACCTTATCCTTACGGATTTGGTGTAGACGAAGANAATCCNCCATCCCCTGATCTTGAAGAACCGATCAGACTCATTGGTTTGATGAAAGAATGGGGGGTTAGCTTAGTCAATGTATCGATGGGTAGTCCTTATTACAACCCACATATTGGCCGCCCTTTTGAACGACCTCCTGTAGACGGCTATGAGACACCTGAACATCCATTGGTTGGCGTTGATCGGCATTTCCAGTTGACGGCTCAAATACAGCNGTCCTGTCCGGATTTACCAATNGTTGGTACTGGATATAGTTGGTTACAAAACTACGTTGCCAACGCGGGTGAAGCGAATGCTGAAGATGGAAAAGTGACTTTCGTAGCAGTAGGTCGTGGTTCAATGGCCTACCCTGACTATGTAAAAGATCTAATGGAGTCAGGACAAATGGCCAAGAAAAAATCTTGCGTCGCCATCAGTTACTGTACAGCTCTAATGCGAGCTAAAGANCATCCACTACACCAGTTCCCTTCGGGNTGTGTTCCTCGAGACCGATTCTATACCCAAATCTACAAAGATGCTATGAAGACACTCTCTAAATCTTAGTCTGGACAGATTTTNNNGAGTGTACANATTTAAATATTACATGCGGCCATAGATTGTACATCTAGTAGTGGTTCAAAATTTTTGGACTGCTGTTGATTGTTGTTGTAACCTTATCGGATTCGAAACACCTGATTTTAAACTTTGGATGACTTGGATCGATTGGAAATTTACTTATCTTTCTAGTCTGTTTAACACAATTCTTCGTAGGTCCATTACCTGAAAACCAGCCACTTCGAGAGCTCGAAGTGCTAGCCTTCCGTAGCCAGCTGGAAGTTCGATTGTTCCCAAGCTTAATGGCTTAAAATCTTTGACGTAAGATTCACCACGACGTGGATAGCGATCGTTTTTTTTACCTATCAAGGGTGGATCGTGCGCTATCACCACTTGGCCTTTTAGGCTCTGTTTTTCAAAAGTTATTTCTATNGTAGATCCAACATCAACCTCTGAGCATGTGTAATATAGTATGGCTTCATAACTGCCACTGGTACCAACCTGAATGTCCCAAGTCATTGCATCATCGATAGAAACCCAATTAGAGAAATATGAGCAGTTAGGAGCATTGGCACTTCGCTGAATATTTCCATGTGGTATACCATCTCGTGCAGGAAGCGATGTTGATTGCCAATAACCAACTGTAAACGGTCGACTATCTTTGATGGGTAAAAGTTCTGCTCGCCAGTCTGCCACCGCCTGATTCAATTCGGATTTAACTTCCGGAAATACATTTGAAACATCATTGATTTGGCTAGGATCATCAGTCATATCATATAATTGACCGTTTTGTGCTAGANGAAATCGTTGATTTCGTACACTNATTTGTTCTCGATGGTGTGTGAAAATTAGTCGTTCTGGCCAATCTATNTCTTGGCCATAAAGTAGTGGTTTCAAACTTCGACCGTCTAGAGGCTTATGACCAATCAGATTAATGTTAGTTAAATCTGTAAGTGTCGGTAACAAATCAATTCCACCGGATATTTGTTGAATCTGCGTACCTGCAGGAATTTCACNTGGCCAACNCATTAAACCTGGGACTCTTACTCCCCCTTCATCAGTTGATCCTTTAACTCCTTTCATTTCTCCATTCCATCTGGCACCATTGGGACCGTTATCCCCAAAGTAAAAAATAANAGTGTCATCAGTAATACCAAGTCTGTCAAGTTGTTCAAGTAATCGCCCTACGTTCCAATCAATATTTTCACAAAGTGCTAGTGCAGCCCTCGTTCTATCAACATTTTCTTGAGTGGGGTCAGTAGCCATCATATCAATCGTCCGATTTCTGAATTTTTCATAGAATTGATCAGGAACCTGAAATGGAGTATGAGGAATATTAAAAGCGAGATAACAAAAAAAAGGCTGCGTTGTGTGACTATAGGTGGTTAAAAAATCAATTGCTCGATTAGTAATTTCGTCCGGTAGGTATCCNTGCCCAGTAGTAAATTGACCGTTNTGTTCAACTTCTGCATCAAAATATTCACCCCAGTGGCCAGAGCAAAACCCAAAGAATTCATCAAACCCACGAGCATTTGGGTGATAAGGGTGCTGCGTACCATTATGCCATTTGCCAAAAGCAGCAGTTGCATAGCCCGCTGACTTGAAGGTGTCAGCAATTGTAACCTCATCAAGATTAAGCCTTTCTGCTCCCGTACTTACTCCGTGGACACCTGTTCTTAGATGATACCGACCTGTCAAAAATTCAGCTCTAGTAGGTGCACAGACTGGACAAACATAAAACCGATCAAATATAGCCCCATCCCGAGCTAGCGAATCAACGTTTGGTGTTTTCAAATTAGTGTTACCATGAACACTTAAATCNCCCCATCCTTGGTCGTCAGTNAGGATAATAAGTACGTTCGGTCGTCTCATTTATTGTCTCCANGGAATATAACAGCCGCNGTAGGNTAACAGATCTTTGGTCTTGCAATCTACCGATAATACGGTATCATAGCTGACATTCTCCAGTATGCGATCAATCTATCCGACTCTATGAAAAAATGCAAGTTAATAAATAGTTGAGGGAAATAAATATGCGTATGTATTCACCTATCAAAACACCGATTCGCATCGGCTTGATCGGTTGTGGTGGTATTGTACAGCAAGCTCATCTACCTGCGCTGAGAATACTTTCGGATATGAAATTAGTTCNCATTTCTGCACTAGCCGATCCTATAATTTCTAACTTGAATACTATTGGCAATCAGATTAATGTCCCNCAGACACATCATTATACNGATTACCGACAGATGCTAGATAGAAGCGATTTAGATTTNGTTATCATTGCTNCTCCTCNCCNTCTTCATGCTCAACAAGCAATTGAGNCCTTATCAGCTCAAGTTTCAGTAATATGTGAAAAACCAATGGCAACCAATTTGGACGATGCTGATCAAATTTTGGATATAGCAAATAAAAACGGACTCCCTTACACCGTCGTACACAATTTTCTATTTTCCTCCGTCTCTCGTCGAGCAATGCGATTACTGGAAGAAGATTTTGAAGACCGGGTATTTGGCCGATCTAAGTCTTTATTTGCTAAGCCAGCTAGTGCAACGGATACAGCCTTCTGGAGAAATCAGTATTCCGCAGGTGGAGGTTCCCTTTCCGATACCTGTTACCACGAAATTTACTTGTTGGAAAATATGATAGGTAGCCCCGTTCGCTACATAGAAGGACGTGTTAAAACTGCTTTTTTCAATTTCGATGTTGATGATATTGCACTCCTACTTTTGGAACATGAAAATGGTGCCGTTTCTACGGTGATGACTTCTTGGGGAGCATCTAGCGGTCAAGGGGACGCAACAAATATGTGCGAGGTTCACACGCGAGGAGATGGACTAAGAATCGTTTCTCGTGGCCAATCACTACACCGTTTTTGCCGTTCTGATCATCGATGGAAAGAAGTTCAAGTTCCTGACTTACCGTATATGACCAAATCATCAAAATCATTTGAGGGGCACACTGGTTACTTTGTAGAGACCATTCAGGCACTGGTTAACGGAAACAGTTTGCCAATTACTGGACAAAAAGCCCGACAAAATCTGGCTATTATAGAAGGAGTTAGGAAAGCTAGTAGGGAGAGGAAATGTGTTGATCTCCAGAGAGTATGATGTTATTGAAAGTCTAAAAAAATAATGAAGGGATANTTATTGTGGTACGAACAGCAGACATCGAAAGAAATACTAACGAAACACAGATCAGACTCAACCTTAGTCTGGANGGAACTGGTCGTTCNTCTATACAGACTGGAGTCGGTTTCTTAGATCATATGCTAGAATCACTAGCGAAACACGGTTTTTTTGATTTGGATATTACTGCTGAGGGTGATCTGCATATTGACGACCACCACACGGTTGAGGATGTTGGAATTTGTTTGGGCTTGGCATTTCAGAAAGCTACTGGAGACAAGTNGGGGATACGAAGATTCGGTAGTTTTAATGTTCCAATGTATGAATCTTTAGCTCANGTTGATCTCGATCTATGCGGTCGATCATATCTACACTACCAAACCCCGTTAATCGGTGGTAAAGTGGGTACATTTGATGTGGAGTTGGCAGAGGAATTTTTTCATGGCTTTGCTAACTCAAGTGGCACAACCTTACATATAAATGTGCCTTATGGGAAAAACCAGCATCATATTATCGAAGGTATATTTAAAGCTTTTGCTAAAAGTTTAGATCTTGCAACCTCGATTGATCAGCGGTTACATGGTGTTCTTTCAACCAAGGGGAGCTTGTAAATTTCAGGTCTAATTTTGTGTCCACAGAACAGAGAAAACAGGTAATTGCAGTATCTGACCGTTTAATTTCGATTGCTCACTTTTGTCCCAGAGGGTCTAAAGTTGTCGATGTAGGTTCTGGACACGGAAAGCTTGCCTTGTACTTACGCCAAACTAAAATTGCCGATTACGTAATTGCCGTGGAACTTAACCAGGATCCACTCAATCGTATCAAACGACTAATTAATTCTAGAAATCCCCAACAAATTAATATAGATGTTCGTTCAGGTGATGGACTACAACCTGTTGAAGCTGATGAGATGGAAATCGTTTGCTTGGCCGGCTTGAGTTCTTCTACTATTGTTAAAATTCTCGAAGCAGCCAAAAACAAGTTAAACCAAACTAAGCGACTCATATTACAACCAATAGCAAAGCCTGAGCAATTACGATATTGGCTGATAACCAATGGGTGGGAATTAATTGATGAACAAATAGTTGCAGGCCAATCGCGTCGATTGTCCAAAATTCATACCATTTTGGTTGCTGAGCNGGGAAAATCTTTGTGTGCGTATCAGGAAGCTAACCTAGAACATGATGATCTAGTTTATGTCGGCCCAATCTTGTGGCAACGCCGCGAACCTCTTCTACATTACAAATTGCGACGAGAACAAAAACACTGGAAAGAAGCCTTGGAGACCATTCTGGAAGCTGACCCAGAGCATCCTACAAGACGAAACCAAATTATTAGCCGAATCGAATGGCTAGAATTCCTAATTAACAAGTGGTAGNTCATCAAATAGAACTAGTAGATTGTACAGAAATAGAAAGTTGAAGAATCATATTGCTCTTGGGTCATGATGATACAAAATTGCAGAAATTTATCGAAAATATATCGATTAAGTGCCGACTGACATCACTAAATAATNTGGTGGCTNGCAATTAATCGGAATTGGTAGTATTTTTTCAATTTAAGTGAGTGGTAAAACCTAAGAGAGTAGTACTTTTTAAAATAGAGTTTCTTAGGCAGGAAAAATAAAAAGATTGAAAGAATTGGAGGCGTGTAAGGCCGTCAGAAAAATCAGTGTAGTGCTGGAATGATGTTTTTTTCGGACGTTTTGGCCAAATACACATCGGATAACTATGTTAAATATCGCAGAATTGAAAGCATTCGAATTGAACGGATATCATGTTATTGATAATTTNCTGAGTACGAAGCTTTTGGAGCAAACACGTGAAGCTTTCGATCGGCTAGAAAGCTACCGTAATCTACTCGATTTAGATGGTTTTTTTTTGCAGATAGCAAGCCATTCAGACTTATATTCGGCAATTGCCTCTATTCTCAATTCTCCTCCTCAATTACTCCAATTTGATGGCATTAACCGACAACAGGGACAGGGAGATCAAACGTGGCATGCAGATTTCTTTTTTTATTGTGATCGACCATTAATGCTCAATGTCGGGATTTATTTAGATGATTTAGAGCTAAGTAATGGACCATTGTATGTGGTCCCTAAATCACACCATTTTGGACAAACCCCTCCCTCAAACAGCGATGACTTGTCTAACCAATTGAGCCTTACGGTTTCAGCTGGAAGTGCAGTAATTTTCGATTGTGCTTTATGGCATAGAGGTGGAGGTAATGTTTCTGACCAACCACGACGTGCTATTTTCCCCACTTACGGTCATTATTGGATGAAGCGATTTGAGTCTTGGATGCCAGAACCAACTTCNACGCGTTTTCCTAATGCCGATACAGCGGAATTGAGAACCTTACTTGGTATCAGCTTGGAGGAACCAAGTGCTTACTCTGGTTATGACGAAAAATTAATGGTTAGAAAAGACTCAGANGGTAACTGGATTTAGTAGATAAATAGTCAAATTCCATTTACATTTACTTACGATGGAGTACGATATGTCTTCAGGAAGTATCTGTACTATCTTAGGTATGGTAAACAATTTGGTGTTGGTTGTCCCAAGACTCGTAATTTTTGGCCATTGGNAAACCCTTCAGGTCTATTGTAAAGTTGTTTGGCTAGAATNGTTCGCCAGCGCTTTATTTCACCTTGATGGCACGATTCAGTCGCTAAATTTATCGTTTCATTGGGATCATTGATTAGATCAAAATAATGTTCTTCACCGGTGCCAGGNTACCAGATATATTTGGTTTGTCCATCGGTTAAATATTGTTGGCCGCTGTTGAGTGTCGGTACTTGGGCGCATTCACCGTGTACATAGTCTCGCCAACTAGCATTTGTGTTTTGAATGATTGTAAGAAGGCTTACGCCATCCACACTTTGGGGTGTTTTTACNCCTGCTAAATCTAAACAAGTCGGCATAATATCCATTAGCTCTACTGGATGATTTAAGACTTGCTCCTGTGGCAATTTAAAACTCTGAGGGAACTGCATAAAAAACGGCACACGGGCAGAAGACTCGAAGGCATTTCTCTTGCGAATCCACTGATGATCGCCCAACATTTCTCCGTGATCGGAAACAAAAATAATCACAGTCTCTTTGGGCAGAATCTCCAGAATCCGTCCAACTTGGTCATCAATATGGTTAATACAACCGTAATATCCAGCTTGCATCTGCTTTTGGACTGTATCATCTAGACACACACGCCAAGAATTGACAGGTAAACCCTTTTGTGGTTGGTCAAAAATTTTGGCCCAGCTACCAACTACTGGTTTGGGTAAGTTCATTTGCATATATCGGTTAAAATAGACAGCTGGTGGAGTNAGTGGTTGATGTGGTTGATGGAAACTGACTTTCAAAAAGAACGGTACTGTTGGATCACGACGTTCCAGGAAATTAATAGCACGATCAGCACACCAGTTAGTGAAGTGAAATCTTTCTTCTAAGTGAAATGGTCGGGCCGTGTATCCATTCTGACTGGTTCCATGAGCAAGACCGGACCTTGGCTGATTAAGACCACTTTGGATTAGAAATCTTTCATAATCATCAAAGACTGGATGTGGTCTCGGGCTGTCAGCCCAATCAGATGAGCAAAAACCGTACAATTTACGTGGTGGGCTGAGGTGTAATTTCCCTACTAAATGAGTTTGATAACCAGCTTTAGCTAGTTCGCCAGGGAGTGTCGGTCCGGATAGTGGAACATGATGATTCATGAAGACACCGTGCGAGCTAGCCTTTTGACCGGTCATTAACGTACGTCGAGCAGCTACGCAGACAGGACAGGCACTATACCCTCTGCGAAATCGAATGCCACGACTAGCAATTTGATCTAAGTAGGGCGTTTGTAAAACAGGATGTCCATCGACTCCCAAACAATCGCCCCTTTGCTGATCAGTGACTAACAATAAGATATTAGGTTTTTTCGTCATCTTTTTTTATTGGATAGTTAGTCAATCGGCTGGATACAGCAGCCATACCAACTCCAAGTTCTTCCTTTTGAATATACAATTTGGGTTAGTTGTTTTTCCGTGATTGTTATATTGTAGTTCTGTTCAATAATATCATCATTGGTTCTTCTTTGATTTTTTTGGGAAATGCCGTTGGCAATTACACCAATCGATCGTCTATCAGTCTGAAAAAAGTTGGTCACGTTATATCTACCATTCGGCAACGCTACTCTAAATACGCCGTCTGTCTTGGTAGTCCCAGAAATCGAGTCAGCCAACAAGGGAGTTACAAACTGCCTATTACTAACAGCTGCGGTCAATTTACCTTCCGTGATCCAGCCATAACAATGCTCGTAGTTTTCATAACGGCTGATAGGGGAAATTACAACCGAATCGTCTAGGGCAACCGATCGGTCTGGTTGAAAATCAAAGATCAATGGTCTGTTATCTGATTGATTATTCCACCACCAATGGATATTAGGGACAGGTTCTTTTAGCTGATATAACGTATAGCGTGGAGCAACATGAAGACAATTGTAAGAGTCACCAAGTACTACTCGTTCCAAATTATCAATTCCTTCTTTAGTCATTCTCCAAGCCAAAACATAATCGGCTGGACGAGGATACGAGGTTTTTGGTCCAGAGTATGGACGACTACTCATCTGGTAACGATAGTTAACCGGAAAATAATCGAATGCCGCTTCGTAGTTTCTCAATAAAGCTACTTTGTTATTCAAGCAATAGTAGCTACCGACATGAAGAAAAGGCTTAACATATTCAATCTCCCCAAGCGATTCTGAAAATTTCTGGCCTGGTTTATCTAAGTAAAGTACAACTGTCTTATTTTCTTTAATTAATCCGACACTTTTGGTCATTTCGGAAATTTCGCGGCTTAGAGCCAAGTTATCATAAATAGTATAAGATAAATGCCATAAAGAAAGGCCTACTAAAATAACCACTACAATATTTTTTAAATAACGATGAAGAGTAACAGTTAGAAATGGTAATAACAACAGAACAAGATAAATATGGACACGGTCGTTAATCCAGCCACCACCAGATTGAATATTATTAGGTGAAATATAGTAGATAATAGTGAATAGAATAAATATGACAAAAAATGAGTCAGTTAATTGTAGACTGAACCTTGATTGCTCTAAAAAATGTTTGGCAATACTCTTTACTCTTTGCCATAAAGTAAGAAAAAATAAGAAAAATAGCAGCCCGAAGAGTAGCCTACCGATCCAAATGTGGTCCTCCCGAAAATATACCAATGATTTCAAATTAAAAAAGTATTCGTTTAACCAAGCTAATTTCCGGTAATTCTTACCATATCCACTCGTTTTTGTTAGGTAGTAGGTCAGGGAAACCACATAAAACGGTAATATGTAGCCAACAAATCGCAATAAAGTTAATAGACGTCCAAAAATGAGTGCTGAACATCCTTCCGGCCAGAGTAGAGATCGGAAACTAGCCAAAACTGAAATAGAAATTACGAGTAGTAAAAAGGACTGAAAATGGCTGAAGTACGTCAGTGTCAATAGTGTGTAAAAGATCAATAATCGTTTGAAAGTCAATTTAGAAAAATGTTTCCACCAATATCCAAGTGTAGAAAAAAAAATAGGTATACTGAGCGAAAAATTGTAAAAACCCATCATTAGTAGATAGTGGTAGGAGTAAACTAAACCAACAAGCGCAAAAAGTATTTTTCGTTTGTCAATTGAGTGTAAGAAATAGAGCATAGATAATGGCAGACCAAGTACACACAGACTCAAAATAATTTTCTCACAAATTAGTGGTGGGAAAACGTACATTAGTAAAGCCATCAGGAGGTGGCCACTCCAGTTTGGGAAAGGGCTCCAATTTAACTGGTAAACATCTCGAATACGAAAATTATGGTGGTGGTGATATATTTTGAATACTTGTGCATTATAAATGTGGCTAGGACCATCCTGACTTGGAAAATATGTAACCATCCAGACAGGTAACAAATGAACCGCTAGTAGACTCACAGCAAATAGATATTTGATCGACTGACTTGGCTGTTGGTTCACACGCATTATGTTAATCGATTTTTTTAAGAGCTTGGCGGTCTTCCTCGATCCACCTTTTCCATAATTCAGATTCGGGAATCGTAGCATCAACCTGACGAGAAAATATCAGATCGTCAATACCGAACAGGCGCATTAATCGACGATCATTATTAATTTGAGCCATCCGGAGAATTTTTTGCGTATTGGTACCACTATGATGATCTCGATGGGGTAAGTAGCTTTTATTGTAGAATCGACTCAGAAAATAACGGGGATCGGTACTAAAATTTGGTGAAGCAGCATGAATCAAAGCGGAATGGATTATAACAACATCACCTATTTTAGGGTAAATTAGTTGTTCTTTTATTTGAGCGTGAAACTGTTTTTGTACTAGGTCAAAATTTCGGTGTGAATTTGGTAAAACTCGAAGTGGTCCTACATCCTGATCTACATTTTGAAAATAAGTTAGAACGTTACAAGCATGAGGAGGTTGATATGATTTTGTTTGACCCACCGATAAAGCCCACATGTCCCGATGCCAATTTCGCGTTTCGACTTTCACTTGTTTTTTTTCAGCTGGTTCGGTTAGGTTAATTCGTAGGCTTTCCAATTGGATGAAGGGACCCATAAGAATTTCTAGAAGGCTTAAAATGGAAGCGTTTGTAACTGCCGGCAGCATGACTTCAGGTGCATGCTCCACTAAATTATCTAATACGATTTGTCTACCCAGCCCATACTGGGCTGGTCGGTGAATTGGTTCAATTTTCTGAATTAACTGGTGAAAAGTATTCTTCCAAATCTCTACTTCATTCCGACCAATTAAGTCTTCAACTATTACATATCCATCCTCACAGAACTGCTGGTAATATTCGTTATTGATTGTTGTCATTTCCAGCATAATTGATCCAGTAATCTCTTGGTGTTGTCTTCTAACACTTTCTATCATAAGAGAGGCCTCATAACGAGTCAACACAAAATGGAAAGTGATAATAACCCAAGTACTCATAAAACTCATTTAACTAAGCATTATATTTGTATTTCAAGGTAAGAACCTGGTTGTCAAGTTACCAGAAACAAATAATAGATTTATTACTGTTTATTATTTTTACTCCCAGCTAGCCGGTTGTAGTCATTTTTATCAAAACCTCACTTGGACGAGGTTCAGTTGCAACTCAAATTTGCCTAATACTCTTTGTCAATTGTGTTTTTTTGTTTACAATTATGATTCTTTTTTTTATAATCCCTATATATGGCTTGAAATCACAGGAGAATAATTCAAATGTTTGAATCTAGGTTACTTGGTGCCTTTATTGGGTACCTATCTATTATTTTGATGGTTACTAGTACCTCTTTAGCATCTGTCCAAGGAACAGTACTTTTCCGAGCCGATTTTGAAAATGATAAGGGGGATAACACGCTGGCTAAGTGGAAACCAGACAGCGATGGGCAAATTTGGGAAATTGCTGATTTTCCTGGTAGTGGTAAAGGATTACTTAATACGGAAGAAGGTTGTGGTGTTTCAGGTAATACACCATTACCCGGTACCGAAAATTTTAGCGACGGTATTATNCAGCTAGACATGTCTTGGCAAGATGATGATAGTTGGGGCATTATCTTCAGAAAGTCAGAAGAAAAAAAAGGTTATTTGGTTACCTTCGGTTACAATGAAACACCAGCTGTTATTGTTGCTCTTCTAGATGAAGGTTGTGGAGAAACTGGGAAGTGTAACGATCAGACCCAATGTGAGAACAATCCCGATAAAACCTTGGGCCAGAAACCACATGGTTTGTTTGAAATCAAAGACGATGGAAAGGGTACTGGAACTCAAGACTTGAGTGTTGTTTACACTGGTNTTATAGAAGCCAAAGGGGATAGTATCAAGGTTTGGTATCATGAACGAGGTAAACCAAAGGGAGACCCAGTGATCGATATCAAGGATAACACCCACAAAAAGGGACAAGTTGGCGTCTGGCATGAAAGCCAAGGTAATTGTATGATTGATAATGTTGTAGTACGAACTTTCGATGCCGGGACATCAGTCGACGCTGAAAGTAAGCTTGCGACTTCTTGGGCTAGGATCCGTTCGGCATACTAGTTTATACACACTTCTGTTGTTAATACTGGACTTAGGGAAAACAAAGGCAAGCAACTTAGAGTCGCTTGCTTTTTTTAATCCCATAAATTCTGATGGAATAATGGCTAGCCTATAATTTACGTTTAAATAAATTCAATCAGATAGGAGATTAGTTTTGAAGAAGAAATTTTACGTGCTGTTAGTTGCATTAACTTTAGGTTCAATTTTCTCTTCCTATGCTCAAGTAGTCTTTTTTGCTGATTTTGAGTCGCAAAACAAACCCATCAATAAGGCAGGAAGCTACAAAGGACCCGCCGGAACTAAATGGGAAAATTCTGACTTTTTGGCTGCTGGTGGCGGGAAAAAGGGATTGAAGCAAGCTGCAGAAGGATGTGGTATTTCTGGTAATACCAAACTACCTGGAGTTACTAAATTTACTGATGGGGTCATCCAATGCATTTTCTCATTTGGAGATGATGATGGTTTTGGTGTCACTTTTCGTAAGAAGGGTGATGAGAAAGGCTACTTGGTTGCTTTTGGTTATAATGAGACAACGCAGGTAATTATTGGTGATTATGCTAACGGTTGTTGTCCTGACCTCCAGTGCTTGGATCAATGCGGATGTGAAAATGGTGGTAAAGAGTTGCTCGGTGTAGATCACGGTCTTGGTGGAGGTCTTCCACAAGATAATAAAACTGCGATGCTTGGTCGAGTTGAAGTACAAGGTCAAAAAATTCGAGTATGGTATAAAAAACTTTCGGATGTTAAAGGTTTTAAAGTAGATATGCCCTCTAATAAATTAGGTAAGCCTGTTGCAGAATACAACAAAGCTAACTACCAATCGGCNGGTTCAGTTGGTATTTGGCATGAAAGCTGGGGACAAGGAATTGTCGATAGCATCTTAGTCACAGGTCCAGGGTTCTTTTCCGTGGATCCCGAGGAAAAGCTAACTACTAGTTGGGGTTTTGTAAAAGCCACATACTAAGCCAGATATTTTTCCAACAAAGGCTAAAGGGTTTAAGAATTTTTATTCTTAANCCCTTTTTTCAGTTTGGTGGTACAAATTTATTCAATAGAAAAAAGCTTNCGGAAATTTTGGCTGCTAGTTTGTCCAACTGATTCGATAGTCACTTGCCGTAACTCGGCAATTTTTGTGGCGATTTCGGTAATATAAGCAGGTTCGTTTCTCTTGCCACGTCGAAGTTGAGGTGCAAGCCAAGGGCAGTCAGTTTCGATTAAAAATGAATCTGCTGGCATAACTTTCACGACTTGTTTGAGATCTTGCGATTTCTTGTAAGTAANTGGGCCACCGATTCCAATATGAAACCCAACATCNATGACTCTGTCCATCGACTTTGTGTTTTCGGAAAAACAGTGTAAAACACCACCAGTTAGCTGGGAGTGATTTTCTAAGATAGATAGGATATCATCAAAAGCATTTCGGTTGTGGACTACTATAGGTAAGTCTAATTGTGTTGCTAAATCTAATTGTTCTTCGAAAACTCTTTTCTGCACTGATTTTGGTGAAAGATTTCTATGATAGTCAAGACCCATTTCGCCTAAAGCTACAACTTTAGGATGTTCTGCCAATAGGGCAATTTCCCTTAAGGTCTGAGGGGTAAATCTTTTTGCATCATGTGGGTGAAGACCAACGGTAGCATAAATGTGGTCGTATCTATCAGCTAATTCCACGGCTAAATGGCTGGTTGAGATATCAAAGCCAACAACTAAAATGATACTTACTTGTGAATTCTTAGCTCGTTCAATTACCAAAGAACGATCGGAATCAAAACGATCAAGCTGTATATGTGCGTGCGAATCAATGAACATCTGGATTAGGTACTGTTAGGACTACCTAGGATGGCTGTTTTTATTCCTTGACTTTTCTTCACTTGTTCAATAGCCTCTAATCCTTCTGAAATAGGGAAACGATTTGATAAAATTGGTTCTAGTTTAATTTTCTGATCACTGATCATTTCATGTGCTTGATCTAAGCTCCAACGCGAAAAAGCCCAAGAAGCCATGATTTTATGCCCCATGAAGTGAAGTTGCTCCAAATTGAGTTTGAGATACTGATCGTGTGCAGAAAGACCAAAAAAGTTTAGACATCCTCCTCGACGGACNATTTGAAATGATAGGCCGATAGCGGTTTGGTTGTTATTGGTCGCCGATATTACTGTATCTGCACCCCCATTTGTTTGTTCTAGGATTTCTTCAGTTTGTTTGGGAGTAAAGGTTGCGACCGCACCTAACCTCTCTGCCATTTCCCTACGTTCGGTAATCGGGTCTACGACTATTGCTTGCAGGCCAAGTTGATCAACCAGTTGAGTAAAAAT
Organism: Candidatus Poribacteria bacterium; assembly: GCA_002714785.1. GTDB lineage: Bacteria > Poribacteria > WGA-4E > WGA-4E > UBA9662 > TMED15. The sequence continues at coordinate 96,223 of PAYP01000104.1, forward strand.
TAGACCAATCTGCCCGGCCCCCAAAATAACTACGGATTGATTAAATATTGTTTCCCGCATAGCATTAATACAACAACCAAGTGGTTCCAGAAACATCAGATCAGTAGTCGATACGTTATCGGCAACAGTAATTAGTTTACTTGTCTGAATTGCGTGCCGTGGGAATTTAAAATACTCAGCATAACCCCCATCAATATCATGTCCAATACCAACTATTTCTTGACAGTACTTATCTAAGTCTGCTCGACAATATTGGCAGTCACCGCAGGTAATCATCGGATTCACAGAAACTTTTTGCCCGACCTTGACTGACGGATGCTTAGTTTCCACGACTCGACCAGCAACCTCATGCCCAAGAACTACTGGTGGAGAATAATCAGTCACTTCGCCTCGAATTGCGGCCAAGTCAGAAGCACAAACCCCACACAAGTCTACCTGAATCAGAATATCGCCGTCCTCCAGTTTAGGAATCGGTTTTTCCTGAATCGAAACCCGATTAGGGCCTTCAAAAACGATTGCTTTCATGAGCTATTACTACCACCTAACTGACTGAAAAGTCCAATCAGGAACGATTTTTTGCATCTCAACTGCATCGTTACGCTCAGTTAATCCGCAATCNAGATANTGCTGATGCAATTGAGCTAAGGCNTTCCGATCCAGTTCTATCCCTAACCCTGGTGAATTAGGAATAGTCAAGGCGCCATCTTCAATAGGTAACCGACCACCAACAATAACCTCTTCCGATTGCCAGGGATAATGTGTGTCGCATGCGTAAGTCAGGTTAGGTATTGCAGCAGCAAGATGACCCATGGCCATCAATGAAATACCGACATGGCTGTTAGAATGCATGGAAAGCCCAAGACCGAAAGTTTGACAAATACGCCCTAGNTCAACTGAAGCACGTAACCCACCCCAGAAGTGATGGTCACTGAGTATAATATCTTCAGATCTCAGCTTAATACTACTCGGAATCGCCTCAAATGAGGTGGTACACATATTGGTTGCCAAAGGAATTTGGACAGCTTTTCTAACCGTAGCCATGTTATCTTGGCCTCGTACAGGATCTTCGTAGTATTCCAACAAACCTTCCATCTCTCGTCCCCACTTTATTGCTGTATCAACAGCCCAAATAGCGTTAGGATCTAACCGAAGTGGCATTNCATCTCCAAAAGCTTGTCGCAAAGCTTTAATCGATTCAACTTCTATTTCTGGCTCAAAAGCACCACCCTTGAGCTTGATAGAATCAAACCCAAATTCCTGACACATGACCTCAGCCTGCTTGACGATTCCTTGTGGATCTATTGCTTCTGCTTGTCGAGCTTTGGCCCATCCGGTAGCATTGGGGTCAATATCGAAAGCTAAATCTCCACCGGCACCTTCATATTTGTAGAATAAGTAAGCCGAAAATGATACTTGGTCTCTGACTCGACCACCAAGTAAATCAACAACAGGTCGACCTGTAACTTTNCCCATAACATCGAAGCAAGCAACCTCAATTGCACTGAACACATGCACTAATCGTCTTTGATCCCAAGGAGTTTCACCACGAGCTTCACTTCCTTCTGGCCCAAAGTGGTCGACCAGCGAAGATTGAATATAGTTAAGTTGAAATGGATCTTTACCTATGACTACTTGCCGAGCAGACTCCAGTGCTTTCAATGTTTTATCGTTTCCTGGAACCTCACCAAGCCCGTAAATTTGATCTTCTGTAATTAATTCCAGAATGATCCGCAATGCATAAGGAGCATGAAGACCTGCGGCATTCAGCAGAGGAGGATCTGATACTGCAATTGGTGTGACTTTCATATCGGTGATCAACACATCTAAACTCCCTAGTATTTAAACTTCCTAATTAAGTAGGCCTGAATGAATTTTTAAGATTGTGTCCCCGTACAATTTTAGCAGCCACTGCCCAACTGTAGTCGGGGTCTTCGGTTATTGCATCACGATAGGTGGGAATCCAAACCCAACGTTCTCTACCGCAAACGTTAGGATAACTAGCATGAAGGGTTAANTCGTGAAAAAAGACTGCATCGCCGCGAGATAGTTTGGCTACTACTGCATCTGATTCATCAATAGCAGATGATCGTACTCTATGTCCAAAACCGTAATCATCGTCCACAATCCCATCGTGAACATTAACCTTTCGGTGCGACCCCGGAATTAACTTTAAGCAACCAGAATCGATATCAGCATCGTCCAACGCTACCCATAGAGAAATTTTGTGTTGTCCTCCCCAGTAATGCCAATCTTGGTGCCAAGGGCTAGCAAAGTTGATCATTTCATCTTTGAATACTGCCTTATCGCTTAAAAATTCAATGTTGGGTGCTAAAATGANTTCTAGTATGTCAAGAATACGAGCGNNTGTTATAACCTTTTGAAANATCGAGCTGCCGACAGCNAATCCAACGTAAACTCCATGGTTAGCAANCTGTTNCGGTTTTTGACTATTAGATTTAGCTTTTTGAATAATAAACCGACACTCGTCTTTTAATTTTTTCGCTTCACTTGGCTGGAATAGTTCTTGGACAATAACGAAACCATCCCGTTCAAAATCATGTTGAATTTTCTTAAGATTCGACACCTGAAACTAACTTCCTAGTATCCTAAGCTGTTTCACTTAGTACTAACGTAGTCGATCGATCAAAGATGTGAATCTTCTTTGGATCAATTTGTATCCATACTGTTTCACCTGATTTTGGCACAATCGATGGGTGAGTTCTAACCCGAAGTAAGACAAATTTGTCAGCTGATACCTGACCCAGCACAATATCAACAATATTAGCAGATCCAAGAGGTTCTACCAAATGAACTTTAGCCTTCAACCCAGAGGCTATTGAAGTCGTCGATAAAGAAATGTGCTCTGGTCGAATACCGAATACTAGATTTTCACTTATACTAGGTCGGATCAAGTCAAGATGGTTCCGTGTGAGTTTAATTGCGAAATTGGTGTGTTCAATTTTTAACTGCTGGCTGGCTGACTCAAAACAACAAGGGAGTAAATTCATAGCAGGATTACCCATGAATCCAGCAACAAATAGGTTTTTCGGCCAATTATAAACATCAGTTGGCTTACCGATCTGTTGTAGTTGCCCTTTATCCATAATAGCGATTCGGTCTGCCATTGACATTGCTTCCACNTGATCGTGTGTTACGTAAACAGTGGTTGTTCCAAGCTGTTNCTGAAGGCTTTTGAGTTCAGATCTCATATCTACCCGTAATTTGGCATCCAGATTAGACATCGGTTCGTCCATTAAGAAAGCTTTGGGACGGCGTACCATTGATCGGCCAATGGCTACCCGTTGCATTTCACCACCACTTAAAACACTCGGTTTTCGATCTAGAATATGTTCAATACGAAGCATNTGCGCNACATTGATCACTCTTTTCTTAATTTCAGTGGGTTCAACTTTGGCAGCTTTGAGTGGAAAAGCAATATTATTTTGTACGCTTAGNTGAGGATAAAGNGCGTAAAATTGAAAGACGAAGGCTATATCNCGATCNGCTGGAGCTAGTGTNTTAACACGCCTTGGTCCTATGAAAATATCACCTTCTTGTGGGTGTTCTAAGCCAGCAATTGAACGTAGAGTTGTTGTCTTCCCACACCCCGAAGGNCCCAGCATAACCAGAAATTCTCGATCTTCAATCTCAAAACTAACATTGTTAATAGCAATGACATTGCCAAATTTTTTAACTACGTTGTCGAGCCGAATTTCCGCCATTTCAATTTACCGTTTGGTATTTTTTTCTCGGCCAAGTAGCGTACTAATACCTCCGACTAGCTTTTGACCTAAGGTCAAGTTCGAGGAAGTAATCAGCGATGAGTCCTTGTTGGATGAAGACAAGTTATTGTCTGGTGTTTCATACTCAGGAATGTTCTCTGGATCATACCGGTTAGTATTGAACTGTTCTAAATTAGTGATAGCTTCCTGACAACTAGGATCAATCTGCAAAGCCTGATTCCAATACTCATTGGCAGTAGAGATGTCACCTTTTTGTTGATAAATATTGCCAATTTTAGCGTATGCTTCAACTAATTCTGGGTCATTCTCAGTCGCTTCCTGAAAACATCTCAAGGCATCTTCAATCCGACCCAAATAAAGATAGGCACTACCCAAATTATGTAGAGTTTCAGCCACTTTCGGTGCTTTCTCAACGGCCAACTCCCACAGTTCGATCGCTTCATTTTTTTTCTCTTTCTGCCAAAGTTGGATGGCTTGATCATTAAAAACAGTCGCTTGTCGAACCTGAGCGTCAGAAACTTTTTCCATCTATGTTTTCTACTACTTTTTTTGTTCGGCCAACATGGTCTAGGCCGAGGAAACACGCCGAAGGTTAACATATTTAGTTAAACGCGTCAATTTAGTGTCGATTAAGGAAATTGAAAGGCTTTTTGATCTGATAGCACCATCAAATCGAAGAAGGTTTCAACATCATTTCGAGTCGAAATGATTGAGTCCAGTTGCTGAATTCTATCGTGAAGGAAAGACCAACTCCGTGTATTTTGGGGTCCCAAATTAACTAATTCTTGATTATACTGCTCAATCTGGTGTTCATTTTTTGGTGTTCGTTTCATCAGCCATTCTACAATTTGATGATCAGTGGGTAATTCTTGTAGTTGTTGAGTAAATTCATCAATCGAAATTTTCAGAAAATCTAATAGATAACGATCGATAGCAGAATCTTGTCCGTACCAATAACCGCCAAGTGTCTTGCTGTTGAAAGCTCGGCCTTTATCGATTAGACGAGCTAAATGAACCAAACCGCCAGCATCGCGATTATATGGGCTACGAGGTGCTCGTCTAGCTAAATCAAGAATACCAAAACTATTTTGATCATCGTAGTCCATAAGGTCGAGCCAGTTCTGAACATATTGGCTGTCAGGTGCAACGATATTCTTACGAAAACCAAAATTCTCCCGATTAAAATAGTCCAGATAGGATTTGTCTAGTTTCGATTCGCTTGCTGGTTGTAAACCAAAATGGAGAGCTTGCTGATTCCATGTGGCGATCCGATCAGAGTCAGCAGCGGTGTTTAATAGTATCCATTCTCCAAGGTCTAGATTGTTCGGATTATCAATTGCTATTTGTTGAAATTGCTCAGCTTCTATATCTAATAACTCCAGTAGGTATACATCAAAGGGGGAGTACTGGCCATATTTGTAGTCTCCATTTTTTTCGCACCTACTAGCACGTGCTTTGTCAGCCATTCTAGCTATACCAAACAGTCCAGCAACATTTCGGTCATAAGGACTACGAGGCGGACCAACCTGTAAATTAACTGGCCAAAAAGTTCCCCAATCGTCCAATTCTATGGATCCAAAGACTGTTTTGATATCTGTCCGATCTGGGGCATATTTTTTGACTCGATTCTTTAGCAATTCAATGTGCCAATCCTCTTTCGGCATACGATTTGTTTCTGATCGATTGAAAGCTACTATTTCGCCAGGTGTTTTTTTGGATTGATTGATTACCCAGTGGCCGATTTCACTATCATCTTTTTGATTTACTGCTCGAGTGAAATCTTGAGCCGAAACACCTAAGAAACGGAGGATTCGTCTATCTAAACCAGAATCTGATCCGTATAAATATTGGCCGATCATTTCTTCATTATGAGCCCTAGCTTTGTCAATCATACGAGCTACACCGACAATTCCGGCAACAGAAGAATTCGTAGGGCGTCGAGGTGGTTGTTTGGTCAAATCCATATCTATTTTCTTGCCCGGTTAATTATTTGACTTCTTTGATTCTAGACTAACTGGTCGCCCACCAGAAGATGGCGGGGACAAAATACGCTTCTGCTGCTCGGTTGGTTCAAAATAGTCATTAGGATTATAGTAGCTTTGAGAGTAAGAAATATGCCCTGGACTATACTTGTACAGAAAAGTACGCCTTTCATGGTCAGCGCTCCAAGGCAAAGTACCATGAACTAGGGCTTCAGTAAAAAAAAGAGCGTCTCCAGCCTTAACTACTGGCTGAACTACGTAAGGCTCAGACCTTTTAAAAGTACGAACATCATGCGGAAAGTCCGATAAAAAGTTAGATTTATGACTGCCAGGAACACAAGCAAACCCCCCATCACCTGGACCTGCATCCGCAAAAAAAAAGGTTAGTACTGACAACCCATTACGAATGGTACCATTGTGATGTTTGTAGAATTGACAACCGTTCGCAGTCTCAGGACCTCCATGCAATATACTTTTATCATCACCACCTTGCTTCATAAAAATACAGTAATCATGGTCTAAACGAAAAGTCGGTCCCAAAAATTCTCTCAGGTATGGTGTTATACCAGGATGATCTATCAATCTTTGGCAAACCGGATCCCATTTGGAAACCCGACTCGTTCGACGTAAACTTCCCTCCTCTTTCAAGTTCTCCACTTCGTCGTAACTACGAGGAAAGATCCGGTCACACACTTCATTAATTTCAGTAACCTCATCTTCAGTCAGAACATTCTTAATTATGATGTACCCCTGAAGGTCAAACACGAATTTATCTTCTAACGTTACCATTTTGGTCCGTCTCACTAAACTTAGGTTTAATATTGACAACATGATAACATTTTGTCCCTTCAATTCAAGGTGCAAAATCAAGGATGACTGCCATATAATAGCCAAGCACAAAAATCGATAATCGATTTTTGTTCTGGTAACAAATCAAAATAAGGAATTGATCATGAAAATTGGACTACGAATCCCCGGTGCTGCTGGACAAATGCCATTCTCAGAATTTTGTGCTTGGTGCAAAAATAATGGCTTTGAGGCCATCGATATTGGCCAAGTTACCAACGAGGTAGTAGAGACAGCCACTGGTGCCGGGTTGACGATCGGTACAGCTGATCTACCCGGTACACGTGACCTTATTAGTCTTAATTCAGCCAAGGTTAAAGCGGGAACTGAGGCAGCGAAATCCGCGATTTCTGCCGCAGCCGAAAACGGTATCTCAATTATGTTTTGCGTATTCGTCCCAGATGATGCTTCACTAGGACGAGCGAAAAATTATGAAATTTGGAAAGAAAATTTTCCAGCAGTTGCTGAATTTGCTGCTGAAAAAGGCGTTTCAATTGCAGTCGAAGGGTGGCCGGGTGGTGGCCCCGAATATCCAGCGCTTGGTTGTACGCCCGAAATGTGGCGAGCTATGTTTGCCGACTGTCCAAATGGTTTTGGCCTTAATTATGATCCTTCTCACTTAGTGCGAATCGGAATCGATCATGAGCGAGCCTTGGACGAATTTGCCCATAAAGTCTTACATGTACATGCTAAAGATACAGTTTTCGATCAAGAAGCTCTCTACCTTCACGGCAATCTTGGTCCCGTTTTTCGCAATCCGCGCGGATTTGGTGAAGACTGGTGGCGATACACAATTCCAGGTGATGGTATAGTAGATTGGCTGAAAGTAGTTCAGCGCCTAGAAGATGAGGACTTTGATGGTATCGTAAGCGTAGAACTAGAAGACTATCGATATTGGAAGGACTGGCCTGCTCAGGCTGATGGACTTCGGCGCTCGCAGTCCTTTCTATCTAACATTGTACGCTAACTAAAACATAATAGATCATGCAGTAGTATTCTATCGTTTATTACGTTTTTACTTATTGATAGTGGGTTTGGGTTGCGTACTTGGTGAGGATTTCAGTTATCTAGACCAAAAAGTAACTGATCTATTTGTTGCAAGACGCTTTCTATTGCTATCCCTTCTGCGCTAAAAGCCAATAAAAGGCTAGTGCGCCATGAATTNGTATCAAGATTGGCTTGTGAAGTTCGGTTAAGTTGACTTCACAAGCCGACTCTTAACACCTGCTGCCAATAGTGGGATCATAATTTCGTGATGTCCACAAAAAGTGAATCCTTGTCCCCCATCGCTAGTAGGACGACGGACAACATTTTCCTGTGGCCGGTAATGATTCACCATGTCGAAATTAGCCGTTGTGAATTGACGAACCGT
>PAYP01000105.1 GCA_002714785.1 Candidatus Poribacteria bacterium
CTCAGTGGAAGAATTCTGTACCGGGCCCGGACAGACAGCATTATCTAGTAATGAACTATTGGTCAAGTTAGTTTTACCTAAACCAGCTAACAACTCTAGTAGTTTCTACCTTCGTTTTATTCCTCGTAACGAGATGGATATTGCTGTGGTTGGCGTAGGAGCCTCGGTAGAATTGAGTTCCGATCATAAAACCTTTGTTTCCGCACGTATTGCTCTGGGAGCAGTTGCTGCAACGCCACTTTTTGCAGAGGAAGCTAGTAACATACTAGCTGGACAACCGGTTAGCGAGGAATCGATTCAAACAGCATGTTCTGCAGCACAAGACGTCGCTCGTCCGATTAGTGATATGAGAGGTAGCGCTGAACAGAGGAAACATTTGGTTGGTGTATTGACTAAGCGGGCGTTAAATGGAGCCATCAGTCGGATTAAGGAGACTGCTTAATGTCAAGAAAAGTTCACGTCCAGACGCAAATTAACGGTGACAGTATTGAGTTTTTATGCGAGCCTCGTCAAAGCATGCTTGAAGTTCTTCGAGACGATCTTGATTTAACAGGTGCTAAAGAAGGCTGTAATAATGGGAACTGTGGTGCATGCACCATAATGGTCGAAGGTCGACCTGTTAATTCGTGTTGTATGTTAGGTGTAGAGGCCGAGGGAAGCAACATCGAAACTATCGAGGGGGTTGCTTCACCCGAAGGGTTACACCCACTGCAGCAAAAATTCTTGGAGCATGCTGCTTTGCAATGCGGTATTTGTACACCGGGTTTCATTATGAATGCAAAAGCTTTACTTGAGAGTAACCCTAATCCAACTGAGAAGGAAGTTCGGTTCTGGCTGGCTGGAAACCTCTGTCGTTGCACCGGGTATGACAAGATTGTGCGCGCCGTCTTGGATGCTGCAGATAACGGAGAGGACGACCTATAATGAAAAGTGGAAATGGTTACAAAGTCATTGGTAGTCGCCCTATTCGTCATGATGGGGTAGATAAAGTAACTGGTAGGGCAAAATATGGAGCCGATCTGAATTTTCCGGATATGTTGTATGGGAAAGTCTTACGTAGTCCTCACGCACATGCCAAGATAATTTCTCTAGATGTTAGTCAAGCTCTGGAGTATCCGGGGGTTAAAGATGTTATCACTGGTAGCGACTTGCCTATTGTGGAAGAAAGGGTAGCAGAATTCGGTGAGATACCAGAAAATATGCGTTTCCTGAGCGACAATGTGTTGGCTAGTGAAAAAGTTTTTTACAAAGGGCAGCCAATTGCAGTCGTTGCAGCTACTGATATTCACACAGCCGAAGAAGCAGTTGATCTAATTGAAGTTGAATATGAAATACTTGCATCAGTAACTACCGTAGAAGAAGCAATTGCTCCGGATGCAGTAGTACTTCATCAGTCTTTGACGACCAACACGCTTGGTGAGAAAACAGACATACCTACTAATATTGCCTCCCATTTTCGACACGAGAATGGCGACTTGAGTCTGGGTTTTTCACAGGCCGAGACTAATGGGGTAGTTGTTGAGAGAACATTTACCACTCAAACCGTACATCAAGGATATATTGAACCCCATACTGCAACGGCAAAATACAATCCTGATGGAGAATTAACTATTTGGACTAGTACACAGGGGGCATTTGCTGTCCGGGATCAAGTGGCTGAAATTCTGCGACATTCTGCCAGCAAAATCAAGGTGGTTCCACTGGAAATTGGTGGCGGGTTCGGTGGTAAAATACGTGTTTATGTTATCCCATTAGCAGCACTGCTTTCTATTAGAACTGGATTGCCAGTCAAAATCACTATGAGTCGGGAAGAAGTGTTTGAAGGGACTGGGCCAGCTCCGGCAACTTTGATTCGGGTCAAGATCGGGGCAACAAAGGATGGGCGTATTACTGCAGCTGAGGCAGACCTGTTCTACGAAGCTGGCGCCTACCCAGGATCTGCCGTCGGAGCTGGTGCTAACTGTATGTTTACGGCTTATAAGATACCCAACCTGAGAATAGACGGATTTGACGTTGTAGTTAACAAACCACGCTCATCGGCTTATAGAGCTCCTGGTGCTCCAAACGGATCATTTGCCGCAGAATGTGTGATAGATGAAATTTGTCAAAAATTAGAGATTGATCCCCTAGAATTTCGTCTCTTCAATGGAGCCAAAGAAGGCGACCGTCGGCCAACTGGACCAATTCACGGAAAAATAGGTTACATAGAAACTGTTTCAGCAGCACAAACACACGAACACTACCAGAGTGAGATTGATATTCTTAAGCGACAAGGTCGCGGTATTGCATCTGGGTATTGGGGAAATGGGGCTGGTCGGTCGAGCGTTAACCTAACTGTTAATGGAGATGGAACTATTATGCTACTCGAGGGGTCAACGGATATCGGTGGTTCTCGCGCCTCAATTGCGATGCAAGCAGCGGAAGTTTTAGGCATTGCGTCGGAAGATGTGCGACCAGCGGTAGTTGATACTAATACCATCGGCGAGACTGGTGTGACCGGAGGCAGTCGAACTACGCATGCTACAGGTTTAGTTGCAATCCGAGCAGCAGAAGATGTTATTACCCAGATGAAAGGTCAAATGGCAGATCATTGGGAAGTGAATCAAGTTGACTTCTCAGATGGGGTCTTTTCGAGCAGTAATAAGAGCTGTGGTTTCAAGGAAGCGGCCAAAATATGTGCCCCAGTTGTTGGTTCTGTTACTGAATCTACTGGTGGGGCTGGTGGTGGTTTTGGTACACATATTGTAGACGTAGAAGTTGATGAAGAAACAGGAAAAGTTGAAATTTTACGCTACACGGCAGTGCAAGACGTTGGGACTGCTATACACCCTAGTTACGTCGAAGGGCAGATGCAAGGTGGAGTAGTACAAGGAATTGGTTGGGCTTTGAGTGAAGAGTATGTTTTTGGTGAAAATGGAGACATGAAAAACTCCAGTTTCCTTGACTATCGGATGCCGACTTGCTATGATACTCCGATGATTGATACCGTTTTGGTCGAAGTGCCGAATCCTGGTCATCCATTTGGGGTGCGTGGCGTCGGTGAAGTACCATTGGTACCCCCCTTAGCAGCTATTGCCAATGCAGTCTCACGTGCTATTGGTGTTCGAATGACTGATTTGCCGATGAACCCAGGTGTGGTTCTTAAAGCTCTAGATAAGATTTAGATAATCCTCTCTACTGCGATTATTGAGTATCTTTGGTTATAGATTGAGAAAATTATCCGAATACTTCAACTATAGGTTAGGTTTTGGCCATTGTTTCTATTCCTTCCTTGATGCGTGATTTGACTAACGAAAAAAGTCAAGTTGAAATTACGGGAACAACGATACGAGAATTGTTGGACAATATGGAATCGGAGTTCCCTGGTGTGAAAGAACGGCTGTGCCATCAAGACGATGGTATTGAGCGTATTAGCCCCTATATTGGTGTCTATGTTGACGGTGTGTTGATTGAAAGAGGTATGCGATCACCTATCGGTCCTAACTCAGAAGTACATTTTTTGCCGGCTATGGGAGGGGGTTGTTAGCAGCAAGTTGAACGGCCCAGAAGAGTGACCAAAGCCTATCGATGTACCGAAGACTGCATCAGAGATTTAGATACAATAGACCAAGTGATTCGGGTAACAGAACCAATCTCCCCCAATCTAGAGATGGCTGAACTCACTCGGCGTGTTTACAAAATCGGTGGACCTGCGCTCTTTTTTGAGAAAGTGATTGGCACACCGTTCCGTGCTACATCTAACTTATTTGGTACGATCGAGCGCAGCCGATACATTTTTAGAAAGAGCCTTTCTTCAGTAAAAACCGCGGTCAGATTCAAGGCCAGACCGGCCAGTGTTTTTTCTGATCTGAAAAGTCTGTTTCCGTTATCTACTGCAGGTTTACGATCCTTACCGGTACCAACGCGTTTAGCCCCGGTATTGTCCAGCCAGACAACGGTATCCCAACTCCCACAAATTACTAGTTGGCCAATGGATGGTGGTGCTTTCATCACCTTACCTCAGGTTTTGACCGAAGATCCAGAAAAGGGAGGTTTATTTAATACAAATCTGGGGATGTATCGGGTGCAGCTGTCTGGTAATGACTATCGAGACAATGAAGAAGTTGGGATTCACTACCAGATTCATCGAGGTATTGGTATACATCACGCCAAAGCCATCAAGAAAAATCAACCTTTAAAAGTATGTATTTTTGTTGGTGGTCCCCCAGCACACACCTTGGCTGCCGTAATGCCCTTACCAGAAGACTTATCTGAAATTGTATTTGCTGGTATGATGGCCAATCGTAATGTGCGTTATACTCGTTGGAACGAGTACCCGATTTTAGCCGATGCTGACTTCTGTCTGGTTGGAACGATTGATCCCAAGAAAACCAAACCAGAAGGACCTTTTGGAGATCATCTAGGCTATTATAGCCTAACCCACGAATTCCCTTATATGAAAGTCGAAAAAGTTTTCCATCGGCCAAATGCCATTTGGCCGTTTACCGTTGTTGGTCGTCCCCCACAAGAAGACAGCACTTTTGGTCATTTAATCCATGAAATTACAAAACCTATGGTACCAGTTGAAATACCCGGTGTAAAAGAACTAAACGCTGTTGATGAAGCGGGAGTTCATCCATTACTACTCGCCATTGGTAGTGAACGGTATGTACCTTATCGCCAACGATTACCAATGGAAATATTGACCCAAGCTAACGCAATTTTAGGATTCAATCAATGTAGTCTAGCTAAGTATTTGTTTATTGTGGCCCAAGAAGATAATCCTGACCTGTCAACGCAATGTACCCAATCTTTTTTTGTTCATTTATTAGAGCGAGTTGATTTGAGTCGAGATCTTCACTTTCAAACCCAAACGACTATAGATACATTAGATTACTCTACTCCTGAGTTAAATCTCGGTTCTAAGGTTGTGGTTGCTGCAGCTGGCTCAAAAATTAGGGACTTAGCAACTGAGATTCCACAGCAGTTAGCTTCACCCTTTAATCATTCAAAGATCGTTATTCCTGGCATATGTGCCGTGGAAGGTCCAAGATTTACTAAAAATTATGAAATAGCAAAAGGTCAAGTTGAGAGCCTATGTGCTTCTATTGAACCACATCGATGGTCTGGTATTCCATTAGTTGTACTTGTAGATGATATAGAATTTTGTGTAGATGATTGGTCAAATTTCCTGTGGCTGACCTTCACACGTTCTAATCCTGCTACCGATATTTATGGAGCCAGTTCATTCGTAATAGATAAGCACTGGGGAACGAAAGGACCATTAGTGATTGATGCTCGTTTCAAGCCCCACAATGCACCTCCACTTATAGAATCAGAATCGGTTAACCAACGGGTTGACCAGATAGTGGAGAATCATCCAGAACTTAACCAAATGTTTAATTAAAGAAAACTAAGAGTGTCATAGAGTGATGAATATTACTATTATTAGCTGTTCGCTTCATCCGCAAAGTCGGTCTTATGTGCTAGCCAAAGAATTAAGTGAAAAATTATGCCATTTGGGAGCAGACGCACCTTTGGTTGATTTACGGGAACACCCAGCCCCACTATGCGGTACAAGTGGTATATCTGAAAATCCACATGTTCAGTTTCTTCAAGAAAGTATAGAGCAAGCTCGAGCAATTATCTTAACGGTACCAATTTATAACTACGATATTAACTCCGCTGCCAAGAATATGATCGAATTAACTGGCCGCAGGTGGAGTAAAAAAGTTGTTGGTTTCGCTTGTGCTGCAGGTGGCCATTCTAGTTATATGTCAGTAATGAGTATTGCTAATAGTCTGATGCTTGATTTTCGTTGTTTGATCAATCCTCGATTTGTTTATGCTACTGGGGATGATTTTGGTAATGACCGAACACCAGAAATGTTTGTACAGTCAGAAAAGATCAACGAAAGATTAGATGAACTAGCAAAATCGACTTTTACGTTAACCGCGGCCTTACCTTCAACTTGGGAAAGCACCTAAAGATTCGTCTTGATTAAGCAAAATGAAAAAAAATGACATTAATTACTTTCAACGTAAACCTTTGCAAACTACCGTTATTGGTAGTTACCCATTGCCAGGGTGGTTAGAGTTTTCAGCACAAAACCTAGATCAGTTTGGCCCAGAAGATTTAGCTGAATTGCAAAATGATGCGGTTACAACCGTAGTTCAAGATCAACTGAGAGCTGGTTTAGATACGATCACAGATGGTGAGCAAAGTCGACTAGATTTTAATCTCTCATTTTATGGTTTTCTACAAGGTATTAAAATGGAGTCGACTACACCTCGTCTCTTTGGACCTCCTGCTCACGACCAAAGGGGCAAGCATCAAATTGTCGGTCAGTTATCAGCGCCTAAAGGCCTTGGAACCTTATCTGATTTTAAAAAACTGAAACAGTCAGTTGCACATCTAGATACTCCACCTATTCTTAAGGCCTCCGTACCAGGTCCATATACGCTGAGTGGTCGCTTATTACCCAACTCAGATTATATCGATCGCTATGCTATCACTGAAGCGCTTATACCTATTGTCCAACAAGAGATAGTGGATTTAGTGAACGACGGCTGTCAAGAACTTACTGTTGACGAACCATCTATGAGTTGTTACGCACACCGAGAAGATCCAATTCGGCTGGTTGATATTTTCAACCGAACAGTAGCACCTGTCTCTGGAAAGGTTAGACTCTCGATCCATCTTTGTTTTGGAAACTACAAGGGGAGGGCTGTTGGGCTGCGCCAATACAAGCCAATGTTCCCTCATTTTCTAGAAATGGATGTAAATGAAGTACACTTGGAAATGGCTAGCCGTGAATTTTCTGAGCTGGATATTATTAGTTCAATAGCCAAGGTCAAAGATGTGGCTGTCGGTATTATCGATGTAAAAAGCTACTATATAGAAACCGTATCAGACATTGCTGACCGAGTACGTAGATGCTTGGACTATGCACCAGCGGAAAAATTGTCTTTTGCTCCTGATTGTGGATTAAGTCAAACAGCACGATGGGCGGCGAGGCAGAAGTTAACTAATATGGTCGCTGGTGTAGATATTGTCAGACGAGAACTCGGATTATCTTAATTCAGAACATAGGAAAAGATAAATATGAAAGTAGGTATAGTCGGTTTACCTTTTGTAGGGAAGACTACCATTTTTAATGCTTTGACTCGATCGGATGCAGAAACCGGCAATTACGCTGCCAGCCAATCCTCGAACGTAAGTTCCGTACAGGTTCCAGATCCTCGTTTGACAAAGTTAGCGGAACTTTTTGAGCCTAAAAAAGTAACACCAACCACCATTGACTATATTGATGTGGCAGGGCTTTCTAAGGGGGACTCTGAAAGAATCGGGTTCGAAGCTAGTTTTCTCGCTGACCTAAGAGAAGTTGATGCTCTGGCTCAAGTTGTACGTGTATTTGAGGACGAGTCCGTACCACACATCGACGGTTCAATCGATCCAATTAGAGATATTGAAACAATTGAGTTAGAATTTGCTGTTGCAGATCTGAAAATCATTGAAAAACGAATTGAACGGATAGAGCGAGACTTAAGAGTTCAAAACAACGCAGATCTACAAAATCAACTTGAGGTACTACGTAGGTGCGAAGAATCCTTACAAGATGGTACAGCTATTCGGGAGTTAAATTTTTCTGAGGCTGAGGAAAAAATGATCCGTGGTTATCAATTTTTGTCTCAAAAGCCATTACTGATCATTCTAAACATCGCAGAGGATGAAATCGAACGAGTAGAAAAAATTGAAGGTGTTTTCTCATCTTATGCCGAACGATCAGAAACCGAAATTTTTGCATTGTCAGCTCGACTCGAGATGGAAATTGCTCAACTAGACTCAGATGAATCGGCTATATTTCAGGAAGAAATGGGTTTACCTGAACCAGCTCTTAGTCGATTTATTCAAGTCTCTTACCGGCTATTAGGCCTGATTACATTTTTGACCGCTGGTGGCCCAAATGAAGTTAGAGCGTGGACTTTGCCAAAAGGATCAACAGCAATAGAAGCAGCTGGGACCATTCATAGCGACTTGGCACGTGGATTCATTCGGGCTGAAACTATATTTTGGCAAGACTTAGTTCAGTTGGGTGGTTTCAGCGAAGCTAAATCAACTGGGAAACTTCGTTTGGAAGGTAAGGAATACACGGTACAAGATGGTGATGTACTAACAATTCGCTTTAACGTTTAGACTCTAGGATTTACTAAAATTAGTCTAAATTAGAAATTTCATGGTTCTTTGATAGCTGTTTTGTTTTTAGCAACTAAAACATACAATTCTTTCCCTTGGCTAAAGGACTCTAGCACCTGAACTTGNTCAATAATCTGNTAGTTAAAATAATTACGTAATTTGTTTTTGGCATTCAATATTGCTAGTTTTTTNTTATTAGCAGTTCCGACTGCATATACGGTATCCTCTCTTTCCCAGACTGTTTTGTACAACCAATCTGGCGGTTTCACTTNCTGTCCTGTATCAGTTTTTGACAAAATAAAGTTCACCCGTTCTTCTAAGGCTTGCGTTCTTTTTTCTATTTGGATAATATCTTGATTTAAGGTCGTTAGTAATCGTGATTGATTTTTGAGGTCAGTTAACTGCTTTTGTATTGATTGAAGTTGAATTTCTAGACCTTTTGTCCCTCGGTCAGGTTGTATTTCAAGGTCCTTCGCTTCTTTTTTCTTGGACTCGTTTTGTGCATTCACCCAAGTTTCAATAGCAGTTATTCTCTGATTTAGTTGATTAGTTACTGATGCAGTAATNAGTGAGTTAGTAGTTGGTTTTGCTTGGCATCCTAGCGAGGATAACATTAGAATTAGTAATNCCGGTGCCATAACAATNAAAAACGATGTAATTCTAAATTTTAATGATAGTGAAAACATGAATACATTACCCACAGAGGAACATTTACAGGATTTGGTTAATTCTCTCAACGACAATGANGAACCAACTATTCGTTGGGTAAAAAGAGATAGTGAAGGTAATACCACGAAGCTAAAAAAAGTAGGTGTTTTTTCTGCATCTTTCAACCCTCTAACAGTTGCACATGAACAAATGGTGAAATTAGCGCAGCAAAACTTCCAGCTAAACGAAATTATTCTCCTGTTAGCTAAGAATAATGTTGACAAAAGTGTTTTTGGTTTTTCNTTGTCCGAACGATTAAGGATGATGGCTGCCTATGCTGGCCCTTTGAGCAATTATTCTGTAGCGCTGTCTAGTCACGGTCGTTTTATAGACAAAATCAAGGCTCTGAAACAAGAATTACCTCAATCTACTGAATATAATTTTATTATTGGTTACGATACCTTAGTACGAATTTTTGATTCCAAATATTATAACGACCGAAATAAGGAACTAAAACAATTGTTCGGTCAGTGCCGTTTGGTCGTGGCAAATCGATCAACTTTCAACAAAGAAGACATTAGCCATTTTTTGTTGGATTGGCCAGGTTTTGTACCTTTCGTAGACTTAGTAGAACTTGAGGATTGTTATAGCGAAATCTCATCAACAGAAATTCGACAACGATTAGAATCTGGTCATTCCATTGATCATCTCGTTCCATCAATTATTGAAAATTTTTTGAATAATCGGATGGAATAAAGAGCACCGATTAAACCCACTGATAGTTGACCACAACNCGATTAGTCGGTGGACAAACCAATACTTGCTGGTCTAAATAATAACATCCTTCGCAGCTAACGGGACCACCAGACCAATGCTTGACAGCGGAAAAATANTCGCACTTCTCAGCTATAGTCTGCATCATTTTTTGGTTTTCTGGGCTGTGTTGAGATTCGACCGCTGGAGCTAACGCCAAATCAATAATTTGTCCTGTTTGTTGATTTTTTTGCCAAATACCATCGATAATCTCACCTAACAAGGATCGATAAGTGTTTGGGCCATTAGGTTCCGGAGAGTGAAGAGTAACATCGTTTTTAAAACTGTATTCAGCAATCCTTTTCAACTGACTTAGTTTATTTGTAAACTCCTTCCGCATTTCATGCAAGTATCGATCCTTGAATTCCGTCCACGCAATCGATTTATCTTGCCAAAGAGTATACAGTGGTTCTGTTGGTGCTAGTTCTGGAATCGTTGGCATGTCCTTCGTCGTGTTACGGCAAATAGCAAAACGATTATCCGGATTACTCAGGGCTGAATTCTCTAGTGAGTTAAGATAAAGCATTTGATCATCTCCAACTAGGTCGTTTATCTAATTTTGATATCAACTCCGACAGATACAACGATGAAAAATCTAATTTGGTATCACTGATTATTGATTTTGCTGNTTTCTGGCTATGATTTTCAGGAAGAAAGGTCTAAAAATAGAAAATTGGTTTCCTAAGAAATAAAAATGAAAGTGCTACAACATTACCTAAAGGTCATTTTAGCAATTGGAATTGCGCTGATAGCTGTTGCCTGGTTGATGACTAAAATTGAACTAGATCAAGTAATTGAGCAACTTAACAATTTACCTATTCATTCATTATTTATTGGATTTGCCTGCTACCTATTTTTTGTTGCAACTAAGGCTAGTCGATTTGGTGCCATTTTGGGGTTAGACAGATCAATTTTGGCTCTCTTTCCTATATTTTCTATTCATACTTTTCTTTCTAATATATTACCCTTTAGAAGTGCTGATCTGTCTTATCTTTACATGATCAAAAAAGAAGAATCAGTTGGCAGCTCAAGTGGTGTAATTTCTCTGATTTTAGCTAGTGTAATCGATCTGTCATTAATTCTAGCAATTTTAGCAATCACCAGTTTCTTCGCTGGCATTGCGAATTTATCTTATGTGTTTTTATTTTATTTGCCGATATTTTGCAGTTTGGCATTCATTTTAATGCTAATTATAGTGGGTAAGTTGGCCTCAAAACCTATGTTTCCTCTACGATCTTTTNTTGAGAATTTACTGATCAATACTAGACTGGATTTTCTTGTTTCACGATGGTGCTTACCCATTTTAGATAATCTGTGGACGTCATTGACTAATCCGCAAATTAGGAAACGACAATTAAGTATTTGGGTATTATCAATACTTAGCTTATTTGTAAGGTTCAGTTTCCAAGCCTACTTGATTCATCTTATGGCAAGTGATCTTTCTATTTCAGAAATTATTTTTGCACTTTCATTTACAAATCTTTGTAACTTGCTNCCAATCCAATCGGTAGGGAATTTAGGAACAATAGAAATTCCCTTCACATGGGCGTTAATTACTTGTCACATTCCCTTTGAAACGGCTTTAACGATCGGTTTGAGCTTACACTTTATTATTCTAACTTATGCTACATTGGTCGGTTTGATTGGTTGGGTTAGTCATAATTGGCCCAAGTGAATTGCTCAAATGGTCAATCTCAGTTATAATTGGGCGACAGCTAAAAGACTACGGTTTAAGAGCAGATTAGGTTAAATGAGTTGGTAGCCGCTAGAAAAACCCATTCAAATCAGATANTTTTTCTGAATAAATAATAAAGATTGTGAGAGGATAATTAGCCATTGATTGTGTATAGATTGGGATCAAAAAAATATAAAATTTTGACTAAGATCCTTTGTGAGCTTCCTATTTTTTAGCGACATATGTACGATAGATTTTTTGACCAACCAATACTTGCCTNTTCAAATCTGATTACTCTATTGTTGAATTCACCTGTTTTTCACTTCCTCATTTTTCTTCTACCGATTTACTCCTTTTCGAACTCTCTGACTTACCAAATTAAGCCAAATGATCAATTGCAAATTGTGGTTGTTGGNTCACCCGATTTCAACCAAACTGTTACCGTACAGCCAGATGGAAAAGTAAGCTATTTCGGCGGTGATATAATGGTTGTCGGTCAAGGAAAAGCAGATCTGCTGATTCGAGATCACTTGATACAGCTAGGATTACTCACAAACCCAGTAGTCATGGTTGCTCCGATTCTAAAAGAGAATGAAATATACGTGGGAGGAAATGTAAAAAACCCAGGTCGTTATAGCATCGGAATAGAAGATAAGACTGACTTGTATCGAGCAATAGCTTTGGGTGGAGGTACCTTAATTAACTCTGANTTGGAATCGGTAATTTTGATCCACAAAGGGAAACTCAGTTATCACNACTTCACAGAACACGACAGAGAAAAAATCCTAGTTCGTTCAGGTGACCTAGTTTATGTACCTTTGTTAGAAAGAGCTGAAGTTCAAGGGGAAGTGCAAAACCCTGGGCCAGTTTTTTTTAGGCAACAGATTCGGATTGANCAAGCGTTAGCTAAATCCGGTGGCCCTATTCATGATAAGGCTGACCTACATAACTGTATTATTATGCGCCAAAATGGAAAAATCGAAACGATCTCTGCNACCGAAAAATTTTGGCAAGGCTTACCACTTTCAGACGATGGGACAGGCTCCGTATATTTGTTACCCAATGATGTTCTGTATATTCCTAACGCCTTCAAAATTGAGCCAATCTACGTTTTGGGTCGTGTTAATCAACCGGGTCCAAAATTAGTACGGGTAACATTTGAAGACAATCGAGCGCAGGTTTCAGTTCGGCAGGCTATTTCTTTAGCTGGTGGAATCGACCAATACGCGAATCGACGAAAAGTCCTAGTTTACAGGAAAGAAGGNAAAACAGAAATGTATGATCTGAGGAATCAGTCGTCAGGACAAATTTGGCTTTATCCTNGGGATACAGTCGAAATACCAGCAAAGTTCCAAGTTAATTGGTCTCAAGTTTTGAGCTTTATATCCGTGACTACATTGATCATAAATATGATCAACAATTGAAAATTATTGTAACCAGATCTAAGCTGGTTGATAATTCTATTTGCAATAAAATTATCAACCAGAGAGTATTGAAAAACAAAAGATACATTTGGAAAAATGATAGATCAGAACCTAAGTCTGGCTAGAAAGATCAGGTTTGCGAAACANGTTGTGTCTAATCAGAGTATGGATTCTGTAGAGTNNTNTTNTTTNCAGCAATGAAATTCGTATGAATAGTTTAATAANATTCTTGGTAGTGAAGCTTTCAGTTTTTCTTTCGTAGAATTGATTATCAATAGAATACAAGACGTAACCAATAAGACCAAAATTAGACATACCTAGATCTAGAATTGACTTCCNTCGAAATAATGACAAGAATGAAGAACAAAGATTGACCAATTTTATGAAGAACTCTTGGTCCAGAAATAGTAACGAAGTTTTGGCTAGATTACAGGATTTGGTATCTATTGAGAGTGTCAATCCAGATTTACCTGGTGGTCAAAGAGGTGAGGTAGAAGTAGCTGACTACATTGAAAAATTCTTCACAGATTTAGATATTACGTGCCAGCGACAACCTGTTTACCCTGGCCGAGATAACGTGATAGCTACTTTACCAGGAAAACGATCAGACCGGACTCTGCTCTTTGAATGTCATATGGACACAGCATCTGCTGAAATGATGACTATACCACCTTTTGAGCCACATATCCGAGAAGGAAACTTGTATGGCAGAGGATCCTGTGATACTAAGGCGGGTGGCATAGCTATGATGATGGCCATGAANGATCTGAAAGTTGCGGGAATTAAACCGAATTCTACCATCCAATATGCCNGGNTTGTCGATGAAGAGAATGGGTTTGGTGGAGCCTTAGCATTGGCTAACGAATCATCAGTTACCGCAGTGGTAGTAGCAGAACCGACTGATTTGTCCGTGGTTCGTAGCCACAAGGGATTAGCCAGATTCCGTATCCGAGCAAAAGGTATCGCTGCCCATAGTTCTAAACCTTATTTAGGAGTCAATGCTATTCTTCAAATGACAAAGATAATTAAGGCAATTGAAGAACAGATTCTTCCTACATATAACCATCAGGGGCACCCACTAGTTGGGAGTCCAACATTGAACATTGGACTAATTTCAGGAGGAACACAAATCAACTTCGTTCCTGACCAGTGTACAATTGAACTCGATCGTCGTACTATCCCCGGAGAAAAACCCTCTGACGCAATATTACCATTCCAACGGTTAATTGAACAGATGGCCAATGAAGATCGGCAATTTGAAGCTACAGTCGAGGCTATCATACTAGATAATGCGATGGAAACCGAAGAACATGAGGAAATTGTTCAGATTAGCCACCGGGCCTGTCAAAATATTTTGGGACAGTCAACTATCACTGGTGTGCCTTATGGTACTGATGCGAGCAAATTTACCATTCGTGGCATTCCATCGATTGTACTTGGCCCCGGCAGTATAGACCAAGCTCATTCAGCAGTAGAATGGGTGGAATGTCAACAGGTAATTCAAGCCGTCGACATTTATCGACAGATAATGCTTAATTTTTAGATCCGAAGCAGCTTTTGGACGACTTATATAACTTGTCACTAACTAATCTATCCAACTTATTATACCCCTGAACGTTTTCTTCTCAGAATACAAAAGCTGGCAATATGTATTTGAGTTACTGGCTCCGAGATTTTTAATCTCTTGTAGAAACTCATACAATAATACTAAATTATACGAGAGCAACTAAAACTATACCAATCTTATTAGATAAAAGATTTATAACGAAACTGTATCAATCAGTCATAAAGGTAGTCTTTGTGGCAGCGAAGACAAAATGAATATCTTCAGTATAAGTTTTTATGTTATTTACCTCGTAATTGAAGTTGTAAGAAGCAATTCTCGATTATCTTTGATCGGAGATGTACAGTGGAATATTTACTCCTTAAGCTGAGAAATTTCCTGCGCCTTTGATTTCTTCTGATCCATTAATCAAATCATATCGATTAACAAGATGTGAAGGAAAAATACCCAAATTGTAAGCTTGACTTTGATCCGTACTTCAGTTTACCATAACGACATATTCAATGAAAAAAGAGCAGTTAAATGACGCTGGGAAAGGTGGTTGGCACGCTAGTTGCCACTCGGAAAGATGAAAAACTGATCGGCAGCAAATTGATGATCGTTCAGTCAGTTGACATAGACGGTCATCTCGTACGTCAATACACGGTTGCAATGGATGCTGTGGGAGCCGGTATTGGCGAAATGGTTTTGACTGCAGCTGGTAGTTCCGCCCGATATACCGATTCAACGAGTGGGAAACCGATAGATTCGGTAGTGATGGCAATCGTGGATATGGTCGAAATAGAGGGCCAAATCATTTATAAGAAGTAGGGAAAAAGTAGGATGAATACGGTGGGTTTGACCAATCCTTATTTGACGCAAGAGAAGTCACCTCCTGTTGCCCAAAGCTATCGCTATCGAAAATGGCTAGAGCGAGGGTACCAGCCGTCTTTGGCTCCTATTGAAGTTGATAGTGAGATTGGAACGTTGATTGGGCAGATGGGCTGGGCTGGCGGCCATGCACATCGTAATGGCTATTTATGGGGGTCTGCAGGTAACATGGGGGCTCTAATGACAGAAACAGTCGAGTCGAGTTACCTCTTACCCATTGAAGAATCTCCACGCGGTAGATTACCTGCTGCGATTACTGTCAATAACCTAGTTGGTCGTCATATCTTGCTGACCAAGTCAGGATGTAGATTAGACTTAGTTGAATTAGAACATCCTTCCCTGAACGTAACAATATTAGAAATGGAATCAGATGGTGTTCACTATCGGATGCGGTACGGTACTCCGACCATTTCAGAACTCGCAAGAACAGGTAGTAAACCACCCAAACCTACCAGTGAATTTTTTCACTATATGTTAGTTTTTGACCAGCTTGGGGATTACGAATTTAATGCTTTGGTACACTTACAGCCTAAGTTCCTAAATTTGATTTCTCGATCAGAACATGGTGTTCCTGAGAGATTTTATGATTTCTTGAAGGGTTATGAGCCAGAGACACCGATAATATACGACAGCGTTGGTGGAATTGGCCTAGTGATGGAGAAAGCTCCTGGCATACCTGAATTATCGTTTCAGAGTCTACGATTATTCCAAGGGGAAGATCTTCCAGATAGAAGTGCTGACCAATTCCGTCATGTCGTGTATTGGATTGGTCATGGTACTTTCTCCCGTGGTGTTGACATCCTCGACAGCTATCGTCATGCTGAGTATTTTGAAGCTGCGGCTCGGATGGCCTGGGAGGCAAACCAAACCAATATTGACTCACAAGCGTACTCAGAAGAGACTGTGTCTTGCATTTTGGATGAATTTGCGGCTAACCAGTTACCAGAGCCAGATCAGACAAATGTGACCGAGCCAAGCTCTACGGAATCTTCATCCGAAACTGGTAATCTATATAACTATCCCTAGACTGGATGGAAAGCATTTTTCACCAGAACTTGGAATCGACAATGTCTCTGTGCCGTCGCATTCCCTCCTTATTGGGCAGCTCACGTCGGTTTATTTTTCTTATAACTTTTCTTGTTATTGGGTTCAATCTGGCTGGATTAGCTGAAACTGCCCCGAGTAACGATCAAGTTTCAATACTCGTTGGTGGTGATATTACGGTTGGTAGTCGATTAACTCCTATCCTACGCCGACAGGGTTTAGATATTCTGTTTAAACCAATTATGAGTGAGGTTCAGGGAGCTGATATCGCGTTAGCTACACTTAATACCAGTATCTCTGAAAATGGTGAGCCACAGTACCAATCTCTTCCCAACGTGAAAAGGAAACAGTCTTTTCGTGCGATACCTGGTCTATCAACGTCTATCGCCCAAGCTGGATGGGACTTAATATCGCTTTCAACTCCCAACCTACATGATTTTGGTCCAGTGGCCGTTGAAGATACCATTCAGCACTTAACTCGTATGGGAGTTAAGACAATTGGTGTTGGGCTTTCTGATTATGCTGCACAACAACCTGCCTGGTTCAACTTACAAAAAAATGGTCAAGTGGTCAAAGTTGCCTTCGTCACTTATTATCATTCGGGTGCTTTCAGCCAAGATGGACAGATTAAGGTGGCACGAGCACTCTACACTCACATGATAAAACGAACTGAAGAAATAGCCAGTCAAGCTGATTTGTTGGTGGTGATGATGCATTGGGGGAAAGAGTCAAAAAGTGAGATCGTCAGTCAAAGGCAGCAATTTTTTTCCCAGTCCCTGGTCTCCGCAGGTGCTGATTTAGTTCTATCTCAACGCCTACATACTCTACAAGGGATCCAAATATTTCAAGGCAAACCGATAATTTATAGCTTAGCTGACCTCATCTACGAAACATACGATAAACGACATAGCCAAGTTGTTATACCAAAAGTTGTTTTTCAAAAACGGAAATTCAAGCATGTCGAGTTGATTCCTATCTGGGTTGGAAATCCAAAAATGAAGTACCAACCTCAGATTTCGGAAGGACCACAGGCCACATCTACACTTCAAAAATATCAGAAATTATGTGAAGGTTTAAAGACAGACGTCCAGATCAAATCTGGCCGGGGATGGATTCATCGATGAATTCATCTTCCGAGAATGGTCTAACAGTCAAATCCTTTCTAATTGTTCTCTGTTTAATTCCAATTAATGTGTTTTGGCTGATACAGTTGGAAGTCGTTCGATACACTCATCCAACTCTTATTCACCCATTATCAAACGTTATTTTTATAATTTTCTGGTTGCTCTTGCTTAGTCTATTTTTGAACCGACTCTCCTTCCTGCTAGCTCTAACACAAGCTGAAGTTTTGACCATTTACGTTATGCTATGTGTGGTTTCATCTCTCTGTTCTCACGATATGATGGAGATTTTAATCACAATTTTGGGGCACCCATTTCGTTTCGCCACACCAGAAAATGAGTGGCGAGAGATATTCCTTCGTCAACTGCCAGAATGGCTTACTGTCAGTGACGAAAAAGCACTTCGCCATTATTACGAAGGAGGATCTACTCTCTATACCCAAGATCATATTTATGCATGGTTGAAACCTGCGGTTTGGTGGATTGCTTTTATCCTTGTGTTAATGACTGTCATGCTCTGTCTGAACATTTTTTTGAGAGTACAATGGACTGAACGAGAGCGATTAACTTATCCGATCATTCAGTTACCACTCGAAATGGTAAATCCAGATTCCAGATTTTTTCATCGAAGGATAGTCTGGTTCGGTTTCGGTTTAGCTGCAGGAATTAGCATTCTGAATTTGATGAATTCTATTTACCCAGAAGTTCCATATTTACCAGTCAAACGTCAGTCTATTCAACACTATTTCACTGCCAGACCTTGGAATGCGATGGGTGGAGTAAAGATTGCCTTTTACCCATTTGCTATCGGTATCGCTTTCTTGATGCCGCTTGATTTACTTTTTTCTTGTTGGTTTTTTTATGCTCTTTTCAAGATAGAATTGATGGTAGGCAAAATAGTTGGGTTTCATGGTATTCCTCGTTTCCCTTACGATAATGAGCAGGCTTTTGGTGCTTACATAGGCCTATTATTCTTCGCTTTATGGGCTGGTAGAGGACATTTTAAATCTCTCATGTATTACCTATTGTCCATTTTAGGTATAAAGTATGATTTAAAACCTATAATAGAAGATGTTCAAGAATCCACGTACTACCGATGGGCTTTTCTAGGTATTGTCTCTGGTTGTTCTTTTTTAAGTGTTTTTTCCTACCAGATTGGTATGTCTCCTTGGGTAATTTTACTATTTTTTACAATTTACTTTTTGTTGGCTATCATGATAGCTCGTGTGAGAGCTGAACTCGGTTTTTTGGTACACGACTTGCACAGGATAGATCCACATAGTATTTTAGTGACGGCTTTCGGTACCCAGCGACTAGGAACAGGTAGCCTCATTGGATTTTCCTTATATATGTTTTTTAATCGAGCTTACCGGGCCCACCCAATGCCACAAATATTGGAAGCATTTAAGATTTCACAAACTCGGTCGATTCCTTCAAAGCAAATAGTGATTTCCATTTTGATGGCTACTCTGATTGGTTCAATAGTCGTATTCTGGCTGTTACTTGACAGCTACTATCGTCATGGGGCAGAATCAGGTTATTATGAAACTTGGGCCCTTGGATTTGGAAGAGGCATTTATCGACAACTCGAAGGCTGGTTAACATTTCCTCGCGAAGTTGATATTCCTGGTCTAGCATTTATGGGAATAGGTGTAATGATAACAACCTTGATGATGTTGATTCGAACCAAGTTTTTGTGGTGGCCTCTCCACCCTCTTGGTTACGCTATGGCAAATAGTTGGGGGATGGCAAATTTATGGTGCTGTTTATTTGTTGCCTGGTTTTTAAAAGCTGTGATACTAAAACAAGGCGGTTTACAGTCTTATCGTCGGGCTATTCCTTTTTTTCTAGGATTAGCGCTAGGTGATTACATCCTAGGAAGCATTTGGAGTATTGCCAGTATTCTTACGAATACTCCACTTTACCAATTTTGGCCTTAATGATTGCGATACAATATGAATCAATAAAAGTAACTTAACTACATGAAGATAGATATTAATCGAGAAATCAACAGCGACAGGAGTAAAATTAGCATGAAGTTTTCCAAAGAACTGATTGACCAATTTTTTGAAATGAAAATTGAAATGCAAGGTGAGGCTGAGCGATTATTTGATGCTTTCTCCTCTTCCAATGTCGAGACTGACTTGTGGCGACCACCAATGGATATTTACGAGACTGTAGACAGTTTTATTGTTAAGCTGGAGGTCGCCGGAATTGATCCCGAGAATGATGTCAAAATTCGCCTAGAGGAAGATAACTTAGTCATACGTGGTTTTCGTCAAGATAAAACCGAGCTCAAGAAACAACACTATCACCAAGCTGGATTGAGCTATGGACATTTTGAACGCAGAGTAGTTTTACCTAACGTTCACGTAGAAGAAGTTACACCGACGGCTAGTTATGAAAATGGGTTTCTGGAGATTAAAATACCCAAAAAACAACGAAAATCTAAGGAGATTGTTGTTGAAGTTAAGACCAATCAAAATCTAGATAGCGAGGCTGAAGCAAATATGATAACTGGACGAAAACCGATCGGTATTCAAGTGAATCCTCAGGAGGATGAAGATGAGTGACCAAAATCCATTGGAAAACGAATCAGAAGGTATAGCTCGATTTGATATCAGTAACGAGCTGCCTATTATTCCAGTATTGGGAGATTTAGTCGTTTATCCTTTCATGCCCCCAGTCCCACCTTTCTCACCTCACCATGTAGCACTGTCAGGTGAAAATGTGTCGTCTGCTGTTGAGTATGCGATGGTAAATGAACAAAGGTTCCTTTGTTTGTTTCGTCAAAGCATTGAAAAAGACCCAAAACAATTAACAGCTGATGATCTAAGCCCTGTCGGAACACTAGTTCATATTGTACGTTATAAAAAGGATGGCGATAGTGTCCTATTCTTGGCTCAAGGTAAAGCTCGAGTCGAAATTAATGAAGTATTGCACACAGCACCCTTTATGAAGGCCGAAATCTCCCTGTTAGAAGATGAGATTTCCGAAGAATTTGGTGATATGGAGTCCGAAGCCTTGGTAAGAAGCGTAAATGATCTATTTAGCCAAATAGTGACTATTTCTTCTCGTTATCAAGAAGAATTTTCCATTATTGCCGATAATATTGACCAACCTGGACGGCTTGCTGACTACATTGCATCTATCATAAGCCTAAAAACAGAAGATAAACAGCAATTACTCGAAAATGTTACTGTCGAGGAAAGACTAGAAAACTTGGTCAAAATGTTAACCAAGGAACTGAATTTAGTTGAATTAGAAAGTAAAATCCAGTCCGATGCTGAAGCTGAAATCAATCAGTCTCAGAAGGAATATTTCTTGCGAGAGCAAATACGAGCTATTCAAAAAGAATTAGGTGATACCGAAGATTTATCTGCTGAAATTGAAGAATATCGAGATAAACTACAGCAAATAAAAATGCCGGAAAAAGCACTAAAATCAGCTGAGCGAGAACTGAAACGTTTATCTCAGATGCAGTCATTTTCTCCAGAGGCCACTGTTTGTCGAAACTATCTAGACTGGATGGTTAATTTACCTTGGGAACACGAAACAAAAGATAACTTGGACCTCGATCGCGCTCAACAGATTTTAGACGAAGATCATTACAATTTGATCAAGGTCAAAGACCGAATTCTGGAATATCTAGCTGTTCGATCTTTGAAGTCAGATATGAAAGGTCCAATTCTATGTTTTGTTGGTCCACCAGGAGTTGGTAAGACATCTTTAGGTCGATCGATTGCTCGCTCAATGGGACGAGAATTCGTTCGTATATCTCTGGGTGGTGTTCATGATGAAGCTGAAATCCGTGGTCATCGGAGAACTTATATTGGTTCAATGCCGGGTCGAATTATTAAAAGCCTAAGGCAAGCAGAATCAAAAAACCCGATTTTCATGCTGGACGAACTTGATAAAATGAGTTCTAATTTTCGGGGAGATCCAGCATCTGCACTCTTGGAAGTGTTGGATCCTGAACAGAATCATAATTTTGCTGATAATTACCTTGATGTTCCATTTGATCTTTCTAAAGTAATGTTCATTGCTACAGCTAACCAGCTTGATACTATTCCACCGCCTTTAAAGGATCGGATGGAGATTTTACAACTACTTGGATATACTCAAAAAGAAAAACTGATGATAGCCAAGCAGTATCTAGTACCACGCCAACTAGACGCCAATGGGATTTCAGCCAAAAAACTTCAATTTGAAGACCCTGCTATAGAAGAAGTGATCAGTAATTATACTCGAGAAGCTGGGCTACGAAATCTGGAGCGAGAATTAGGGACTGTCTGTCGAAAAGTAGCCCGTCAGTTTGCTCAAGGACGAAAACGGAGAATCGATGTTTCCGATGCAAAAATCGAGACATATTTAGGTCCAATTAAATTTCAATCGGAAGTAGCTGAGCGAGAAGGTGATGTTGGTGTAGTTACAGGTCTATCCGTAACCCCATATGGAGGTGAAGTTCTGTTTGTAGAGTGTACACGAATGAAAGGAGAAGGTAAAATGACTGTTACAGGCCAGCTTGGAAGTGTAATGCAAGAGTCAGCGCAAGCGGCACTGAGCTATGTCAAGTCACAGGCTGAAGATTTGTTGATTGATTCTGATTTTTTCAAAAACAACGATTTTCACTTGCACGTGCCAGCTGGAGCTACACCTAAAGACGGTCCTTCTGCAGGTATAACCATCGCAACAGCTTTTGCTTCTCTAGCTACCGATCAGGTTGTTTCCAATGAAGTTGCGATGACTGGAGAGATTTCGTTACGAGGCAGAGTCTTACCAATCGGTGGACTCAAGGAAAAAGTGTTAGCAGCCAAACAAGCTGGTATCAAAACAGTTATTGCCCCAGAAAAGAATCGAAAAGATTTAGCGGAGATTCCAAAAGAAGCACAGCGTGGTCTCAAGTTTGTTTTTGTTAAGCATATCAATCAAGTCTTAGAACAGTCCCTTCGAGGTTAGACACCACCTGAATATTTTGATTTATAAGTAATTAAGTTGTTTTCTTTCAGCCATAAAAGTGAAGAATTATAAAATTACAACTTCTCGACAATCTGTTATGCGTTTAAGGTTTTATTCTCGATACAAGGTAGATTAAAGTACCTATGAAGTAAAATAACAGATTGGATAATTACTAATTGATTACGTCAAATATGAGTAGATAGTATTGTGAAGTAACCGACTAATCAGATTGAAAATACTTTTTCAGTATTCAAACTGAAGTATCTCTGGTAAGTATATTGTTGGTTTTTCACCTCAGTTGAACCAAAATTTTGATAAAAAACTGATACCATCTACGCTGTTAAAACCCTCCATTTCATAAGCTGTAACTATAAAACCTAGTAT
>PAYP01000106.1 GCA_002714785.1 Candidatus Poribacteria bacterium
AGAAACTTGTTTGTGTTGTCATGGTAAATTTATCTGGTGTAGTTTTTTCAATACCCTGGCGCTGGTAAAATCATAATTTTATCCAGCTCTTAAATACAATTTGTTTCTGAGACTAATAGCTTCAGAATTGGCAAGCCATCTTGGTTGTCTTAACCTCTTTGCCTGTGGGTGAAATTGCGACATTCTAGCACTATTTGCTTTGGCCGACAACAAATAAGTCTTAATGAATCATGTGGTGATTATAACAATCAACTGCATCATATCAAATCCAAATTGGTATACCAATCACTCCAATTTAACATGTGAAACATAAGACGGAAAAGATTTAGTTAGTCCAGTAAAAACCTGGCTAACCAGCATAGACGTGTGCCTATTTGATCATAACTCAAATATTAAAAAAATGACAGGGATGCAATAGAAGGACTAGGACGATAGACTCAGACCAAAACGGAAAACTTGAGCTTGATTTCAAAACAGCCTATGTTGACGAGATCATTACACCGCCCAATATTTCCACAGATCTTCTGGAACTTCGTACCGAAATGCAGTTTCATCTCTTCGTTGATGATCCCAACGCGCAAATAGTGCTATCCGTGGTGAATTATTGATATTCACTGACCCCTCATGAGTCAGATACGAGTGCCAAAGTACCACATCACCGGCACTAGCTATGAACTCTCTACCTCCAGTCTCAGGGTTGTCACAGAAAACGTCCCAGGCGAATCCTTCTTGCCTCATGAAGCTACCGTCTACATGAGCTGGATTTTGTCGAAAATATCGATGAGTAGCATAGTGGCTATCAGGCCAAAATATGAAACTTCCACCTCTTGGTTCAACATCATACAAGTAAGTGGTAGCCCCAATCATAAAGGGTAGCCATTTTCCACCGTAAGCATCAATATGCCCTGACTTAGGCATCTGCCATTTTTTTTCTGGCTCCGGCCAACGAATGATAGGAATACCATCACCGGCAATAAATTNCCCNCCGCCTAATTGTTGTATAATGNGGGNTAGAGCNGGATGNTGGACTAAAGCTGATTCTGGTGGNTTNTACTGGTANCCATCCAATCCACTTCGATTTCTAGGCCAANTTTCNNCCTGATTCAAACAAGCCTCCAGTTNNTNCCAGATNTGNTTTCGCCACTGNTCAAGAGANGNTTGATCAATCAGATTNNTCAAAATNAGAAAGCCGTGAGTTTTAAAGTGTTGNATTTGTTGTTCTGAAAGTTCCAATGAAGACATAAATTGNTTTTAGCTCATCTTTGATGAATTTAGAGNTGATATGTTNGCTGATTTTTGGTNTCGACCGAAGAAAGAAAAAGGATTTCAAATAAAACNAGCTTTTAGNCAGGGCTCAATAGNAATTGTTAGCTAGTTACCGACCGGCNTCGATACATTTNACTTAATTNGTTANTGAACNATAGCNTTTCTACAATATNCCGTGGGNATAACCGAAATATAATGTGAAAATTTGTAATCTTNCGGGTATTTACTNTGGATATCTACAGTAATAAATCCAATAGTAAAGATAACCCGAGATGCGAAATCAGTAGTATTATTTTTTTGATTGANGAGGAGGTACTGGAGAGTCTGATAACAGGCTCTGAATATCGGCTTCTCGCTTTTTGGTAATGGAATTCAAGTAACGTTTAGCACAGTCAATATCATCAGACAAGGAATCATAATTCAAAATATCATATGCCAGGTCAAGGATACTTAGCACCGTTTGAAAAGTAGCAGTGTTGAAGGCTGATTTGGCATACGTGTTTTCCAAATGAAGATTTTCATACGCTTGCTCTTGTTCTTGACTGGCAAATTCGCTAGCGATCTTCATCTCTAGGAATTTCAAATTTTGACCTTCTTCCATAGATGACGTGTGTTTTTTTGAAAGAGANGTCATGATTTCAATTAGTGCTTCTCTTTCTTCTCGTGTTTCGTTGATTTTCCCTTCGTATAGTTGTTTGGGGTCACTCATAGTTTACGGCTCTCTTTTGGTTGTCGTTNTCTATTTTTATCAGAATCAAAAGTACAATCTTTCAGTGGTCTGCTATATAAATGGTAACATCCCATCTGAAAACTAATTTATATTGATGAGAGATGTATCGATTAGTTGATTTCCAATCATGCCAGTATAAAAACAGAAAGTCAAAGTATTCAGACCAACTAATTATGAAGTATGAATCGATTAATAAAGGCAGAAGAGTTTCAGCTGCTTAATGTAAATTAGAAGTAAAGTGAGCTAACTAGAAAATAGAGCTTCGATTATTCATTAAGCCAATGTGTATTTCATGATTTTGTAAGGTTTTGTAGTTCCATCCAAGTTAGTCCGACTTTCCAGTTGGAACTGCTGCTACACAACGAAAACCAAGATCATCAATCTTATTAAACGGAGCTATACCATCCCGGAAAGCTACCCATAAGATATTTTCATAGTTACTCCAAAANCCACCACGCACNNNCCTAAATTCNCCTNTTCTCGNTCCTTGAGGATTNTCAACTGGAGATTGGCTATAGTAATTCTTACTATACCAGTCGGCACACCACTCAAACGCATTGCCAACCATATCGTATAATCCGTAGCCGTTAGCTTCAAAACTACCTACGGGCGAACAATATTTCCATTGATCTTTACCTATCATCGTATTCATCCAATTGGCATCATCATCNGTTAGTTCNTCACCNAAAGGATACCGTTTNCCTANCAATCCACCACGCGCAGCATATTCCCATTCNGCCTCGGTAGGCAACCTTTTGCCAGACCATTTGGCATANGCTGTAGCGTCATNCCAACTCACCTGTACCATTGGAAAGTCTTNCCCNGGAGAAAACTTAGCTATATCATNCCAATNACCATCATATTGATAGNCGCTTNGTTCGACGAAATTCCTGAATTGACCTACTGTCACNTCATGGATATCCATATAAAATNCGTCTAGTTGTACTNTGTGTANAGGCCTTGANCGTTCCATCCAATTTTCTGGCTCATTTTTCGAATCNCCCATTGCAAAGGAACCTGCNGGTATCAGAGCCATTTGGGAACCGTCTTTGTCCCATNTTATTTTTTNAAACCTNGGCTNTNNTCCAGAAACTANNGANTCTTGTTNCATNACNTCAGTNGATTCGCACCCAACCAATAAAAAGGTAGTTAGTAAGATTAAACCTAGTTTTTGTCTCAACATCANACTATTCGTTTCTTTTTGCCATGNTAGNCNTATTGAAAAAATGAATCTTTAAAGGAGNAGTTCGAAGATTTNTCCACTTGNNACGACTAAACAAAAGNCAAGTCAGAAGTTATNTCTTACGATTAGNAGTCAGANTATATCAAACAGTACTTACAAGTTGGAATTAATTATAATNTTGTTCGAATTTTCAGTTTAGTATTCACCAAGGCATTGGTAATACATCCATCTGAGTGGGGTAAATTTTGTCAGCATAAGTTTGTCCACGAATCCACATTACAGGCTGACCTTTTCCAGCTTTATCCGGACTTGACCATTCAGCTTGAGCACTCAGATAGTGAGCCACAAAACTACGCCGAAAACGTTGACTGTGATTATCAGTACTCTTATGCAATAAATGGCTATGAAACCAGACTACTGATCCCGGTTCAACCTCGATAGGCACTCCATCTTGATCTCTAACTCCACGAGCCAGTTTGAACTCCTGCTGTTGTGGACCGTCGAGATCATCATGCTGGAAGATATCTGCCTTATGACTTCCAGGAATGACGTATAAACAACCATTATCCTGATCGGCAGCATCAAAAGCAGTCCACGTTCCAACAGTAGTTTTGGTTCGAAAACGACTACGAAAGTAAAATTTATCCTGATGCCAAGGGAAACCTAGGCCGATTTTAGGCGCTTTCCACAANAATAAAGTATTAATGCCTAAAAGATCCGGTCCGATCANGTCTACTAAGGGGTCAGTCAAGCGTGANTCACGTGTCCGGTCTAGAAACTCAGGACAGTAATTGCTAGGGAAATGTAACTTATGCATACCATAAATCCCGTCTCCGTGGGCTTGCCCTTCTTTGACCAACGCATTACGATCAAAGTGGACCGAAGGAAATGGTCGTTTATCATGAACAATATCTTCCGCTACTTGATAGAGATGATTATTTTCTTCAGGACTAAAGACATTCCGTCGAACTAGATAACCATTTTGGTTCCATCGTTCAATTTCACTCGGAGTTAGTCGAAAATGTCGTTCTGTCTTTTCCATTTTGCATATATTGATGAGATTTTGCCTAATCTCAATTATCTAACAAGCATATCTGACTCGGTCNTCTACGATCGGATTACTTTAAGATTACCATTTTCCGGGTCTGCCGATAATCATCTAGGTTCAGCTGGTAAAAGTAAATGCCACTGGCTACTTGTTCGCCAATTTGATTTTGACCATTCCAGTAAGCAGCTCGATACGTAGTGTGATACAGACCAGCTGGAAGTTGTCCTAACTCTAGCTGTTGGACCTGGCCTCCATCGGAATTGTAGATTTGTATAGTAACGACCGAGGTTTGGTGTAACTNGAAAGGAATCCANGTTTCGGGGTTAAAAGGATTAGGATAGTTGGGAAGCAGTCGGGTAGCAGTAGGAATAGGGTTTAAACGCAAATCAACCTGAATTAGACCATTCTTAGTNTCTCTCTCAGTAATACTCATGTCCGAGAAAGCTAGCAATTGACCTTGTTGATCAAAGATCTCCAATTGTAACTGATCTCCCGCACTAACCACCGATTGTCTATTCTGGTCAACCAAGGCTATCCTTAACCGGTCAGTTTGATTAACAGTCCCTTGCCAACGAATTTCTAAAGATTTCCTGTCAGTTGTAGCAGGGTATTGCGGGCTACTTTCTAGCAATTTATAGGTGATAGGTCGACGATGGCCTAACTGTAACTGAGTCGGACTATCGATAACAAAGGCCCAATTCCCGCTTGGCTCAGCGGATGGCGCAGTTAATCCATCTACCCAAATACGGCCGGAGAACGCTAAAGGCCTGGTAGGATTGTTGCCCGAATCAGCATCTGTAATATTGATAATATAGCCATTTCCTCCTTGTATGGAAAAATTATGGCTACTAGCCGAACCGTCAATGGATGGAACGAAAGCCTTGAACCGCTGGCTGGTAGGGTCGATACGAATAACAAAATTAACACTCACATCAGTGTCAATAGTACTAATTTGTTGGGCTAGGCTGAACGCGGTTAAGCTTGTATCAGGACGATTAGGCAAAGAAATTATATTTAAACCTTGGACAAGATTAACGGTGAAAGTTGATTCAGCTTGGCTGATGGCTAGCTTTTCCTTCAATTCACTCCGTGTTATTCCCTCCAAATCTTGAGCGACCTTGTCATAGTCAGTATTCCCACTACTGTCAGTATGCACGTCCAAAGCTTTCTGCAACAAAGTTGTCTTCAGCGGTAGAGTATTGAAGCTTGCATCAAAACCAAGCAGCTTAGCCGCAATGGTGATATCGACTAGGGTCGCATTTTGGATAGCTTGATTGAGTTGGGTTATCTGTTGACTAGTGGGAGTCGTGCCAAACAAAGCTGTAGCAAAGTCGGTAAAGGTTGTAGCTTGACTCAAGGCGATTTCAATATTCGACTCAGAAATCCCCAATTCTACTGCTAAACTACTAGCTTCGACGGTGAAAGGTAAGTGATACGACTGATTTTCATCTTTGACCCAAGAAATAGNCACTTTGATTTGGCTGAGCTGTAGATTGGTTGCTGAGGCGTTGCCAAATAGTGCCTCAACGAAATCTTGAAAGTTNGTTGCTCCGNTGAGGGCAGTTTGTAAANCCGAGGCATCGAACGAAGTGCCAGCCAAGCTATTTACTTTGGGAAATAAGTTATTAACGTTGACATCAGCTGGTAACGAATAGCTGTTACTGCCCACCGTTAGATCCAAAGCTTGCGGACTAGATCCAGACACAGAGAAGTCTTGTGTGAATTTACTATTATCGGTTTGTAAAATGGAGAGTCGAATCAAATGACCAACATTATAGCTCATGACGCCACCGGTATCAGCCAGTTTTAGGTTACCCAAATTCAAATTCCATTTTCCATTACTATCAGTAACAGCTGANAGTGGAGAAGATGAAATTCCATTCTGCAGAGCTACTAACTTGACATAAACATCGGTAACGGCCGAAGTTCCAACATCGAGGACTGTTCCATAGACAATATAGGGTGTACCAATGGCGACCTGTGCGGTCTGAAAAGAATAAAANTCTCCATTATCCTTGTANGAAGCNCCANCAGAAGTAATCTCAAAATAGTAGAGCGTAGTTGATGCCAAATTAGTCAACTGAAAAGAATGAAATTTTGCATTGGTGCTGGGGCTAGCTGGTGTCAAGGCAGTATTATCTGTACCATATTCAATGTTGGTTGATACACTGTTATCCGAAAAGAAAGAAATGATAGCTGAAGAGCTAGTTAGATTACTAACGGTGATATCACTAAATTGTACGGTAGCTAGTAGAGAGGTCTGCAAACTTAGGAATACCGAAACCAAAATGATTAATTTGAAGATAGTTCTCATTTTCAGTCCTCCCTACTTAAGTACCATCATTTTGCGANTTTCATCGATAGACCCTGTCGATAAGCGATAAAAGTAAACACCACCAGCCACCAATTCACCCTGTTGATTTCGTTCGTCCCAGTATACGGTACGCTCGCGGGTAGTGTAGTAACCAGACGATTGAATGCCACGGTCGATTTTTCGAATTGGTTGGCCATCACTAGCATATATTTCCAGTAAGACTTGGCCCCGTTGATGAAGTTGGTAGGGNATCCAAGTCTCGGGGTTGAAAGGATTAGGGNAATTTTGACCCAAATCGCTTTGCTGAGGCCCTGAGGCAGTAGTTGTTTGACCAGTTGTATCTTGTTGGTAGTAGAGTGTTTTCAGTTGTTGAATTGGCATATCTTCAATCATCTGTCGGTGGACGGTATTTTCNCCCAAAACAGAAAGATGAACCTCATCTTCAATAGTGTAAGGATCGCCAGTGTCNGTTTTCATATTGCCCAAATTAAGTTGCCANTAACCTTGATGGTCAGTTTGAGCTAACAGCGTTTGTGATTTTGTGGCTGTCAAAATGATCAATTCATCAGTTTTAGGATGGCCGTCTAGTCCAATTACTTTACCATAAACCACCTTAGGTTGTCCGGTACCAACAGCCGAAGTTGTAAAACTCATTATTGGATGTGTTTGACAACTCCTTGTCGGCCAGTAACTTCAGCTTGAACAAAATAGGTTTGTTCTGGCTGAAGCTGTTAACATCTCAGCTAGCCGTGCATGGTATTGTGCAGCTAGCTGGGGAATTTGAGTTCCTCTGGTATTCATTACCGATGTGATCTGCTTTCATTGGTCAATTATACTTAGTGTTTGTATTAGCTAGTTTCCATACAGGCAGAATTTGTACTAAGCTAACTGCTTAGCTATACGTTCAGCTTGGTAATACGAATGTCATAAAACGGTACCATTGGTTTTGCCAAATGGTTTAGATAGCCAAAGCTAAAACACAACTATACATTTTTATGATTCTGGAGCTGTAGCTAGAATCTGACTTATCATTTTTAATTCATCATCTGATAAGGTTATCGTTGCAGCGACTGCTTGCTCGCGTACCTGATCGGCAGTTTTGGCACCGACCAACACACATGAAATAGCTGGAAGTCTGAGAGCCCATGCGATAGATAATTGCACTAGAGTAACTCCTTTTTGATGAGCAATTTTCTTTAATTTGTCCGCAGCCGCTAAATATTGACTGAATAATTTGCCTTGAAACCTGTAGTAATTAGACCGCTCATCATCCGCTGGAAACTGAAAGTCGGGACTGTATTTACCAGTCAGTAGGCCTTTGGCTAAAGGACTGTGAGCAAGNATACCGATACCGAATTGTTGACAGAAATCTATATCTTCTCGCTCTATTTCTCGGTCAAACATGTTATATCTTGGCTGGCTTGAGGTNAAATGNGCNGTCNGAAGTGCTTGGCTNATTTGATCTGCGTTAAAATTAGAGACACCAATAAACCGGGTTTTCCCCTGCTTTTGTAACAATCGCATGGNTTCCATACTTTCTTCGATCGGATATTCTGAGTTCCACCCATGAATCTGGTACAAATCTACGCAATCGACACCTAGCATTTTTAGACTGTTTTCTATGGCGGTTGTGATGCCTTGCCGAGAATAATCACCACTCACTTTGGTGGCNAGAAAACACCGATCTCGGTAGCCGTCTTTGAGAGCTTGGCCAATTATCTNTTCGCTATTTCGATAAGCCTGCGCCGTATCGATGAGGGTTATACCATGATTAATAGCT
Source organism: Candidatus Poribacteria bacterium (assembly GCA_002714785.1). GTDB lineage: Bacteria > Poribacteria > WGA-4E > WGA-4E > UBA9662 > TMED15. The sequence goes on from PAYP01000106.1 coordinate 8,322, forward strand.
GTACGCACGATCTCAATGGCGGTGTTTGGATTAACATGTCCCATACCTCCACCGATAGGCCAAGCGCCAAAGCCGATGCAGGAAATTTTAGGNCCTTCAGTACCAAGTTGTCGGATTTGCATAATCAGTTTCGTTACCTCTCAAATTTTAGGACTTTCGATTACCTTGAGTACCTGAAGATGCAGATTAAAAAGTAATTTCCATTACATAATCTTCAGGCAGTTTACGTATGTTTACAGTTATATTATTAGGGCTCATAGAGCATGTCAATGACTGAGATCATAGTTTTTCGTATAATAAACTATGATACTCAATTCTCNATTCAGTAATCTAAACATCGCACCACTATAAAAATCAATATTCTTGATCGTGGATGTGACAAAGGCTGTTTATACTACATCCTAGCTAAGCACATATCAGATACGGATCTTTNCTCGNTCGGTGATATAAGCTTCAAGAAAGTTACAACTAAGTTTGATAGAGTATCTAGAGGCTAAATATACAGGATTTGAATTTACTTTTAGGCCAGGTTTTTGAGCTTACTATTGATCCATTTGATCAGCCTGGATTTTGACAGGTTATTACCAACCCCAGAGAAGTGTGTAGTGCTACTAGAGGCGAGGCTGGTTTTTATCAAGACAAAAATGACAATTTAAAACCATTTTCTATTTCTGCAACTGGAGCTGAATGTTGCCTTGAAACCAAAGAGAAAAATCATTTCAGTTTGAGTCAAATTCGGATCGCATTCCGCCAAACAGACTAGCATAAATTCCTAAAATAGTGAGGTCAATTGATGGACAAGCCAAACCCAACATCGTTTTCGGAGATATCGTCTCAGCCCGAATCAGCTACGGTTGGTCCCAGGCTTGAATCTATGATCTTCTTGAACCATTAGCTGAATCAACTTCTGATCGTCATTTTACATCTCAGTTGATTCATCATGGTGAGCAAACTGGCTACCATGTTACACCCATCAGCCAAGATAAAAGTGCGCCAAGTTATCAACGACTAGGAAATCTGAATAATCCAACAGTAGCTACTTTGTTACGGAAAGTAATGAAAATGGANGGTACCGAAGCTGCGGCTGCTGGATCGTGCGGAATGAGTATTATTTCCCAAACCTACTTGNCTTTACTTAAGCCNGGCGATCGCGTAGTAGTTCATCGNTGTAACTATGATTGGNNCATGAATTTATTCCGTGATTACTTNCCTTCTTGGGGTGATGAAGTCGAGTTTGTGGGTTTTGGTGATCCTGAAAATTTATCNAAATCTCTTGAAGCTAAGCCTGCTAAATTTGTACATTGGGAACCTTACGTTAACCCCACAATGGAGGTTCTAAATACCCCGATCTAATTGGGATTGCTAAGCGAAATGGTGCCTCAATTGTTTTGGATAATACTTTTTTAACTCCTTATCTATTTCAACCTTTTCGTTACGGNGCAGATTTGGTAATCCACAGTGTGACCAAATATATTGGAGGTCATGGTAATGCTATGGGTGGCATGGTTTCGGGAAGTAAGGAACTGATAAACAAGATTGAACACGCCCAAAACTGGCTTGGTGGATTACTTAGACCCATGGATGCCTTTCTAGTCACGCAGGGGGTAAAAACACTTCCGTTACGAATGCAGAAGCATTGCCATTCGGCCCAAATGATCGCCGAGTTTTTACAGTCTCATCCAGCAGTAGAAAAAGTTTGTTATGGTGGCTTGTCAACATGGAANCACCATCTCAAATCGGNGCCAATGAAAGGGTTTGGGGGTATGATGGGTATCGTTTGGAAAGAAGATTGTGTTCATCAATGTCTTGGCAATCAGGTTGAATTAATTCTTCATACTACGACTCAGTGACTCAGTGACTCAGTGACTCAGTGACTCAGTGACTCAGTGACTCGAATTGTAACCCGACAGCAAGAAAAAGAACGTGGCATCCCTCAGCGTTATACGCGTGTATCGATCGGGTTGGAAGACCCAGAGGATTTAATCATCGATTTTAAAAGGGCAATTCAACAATGCTATCAGTAAATTTGAAGGTTAATCAAACACATCTTCGTCAATTTGGATTCATAGAAAACAACTAATAGTCATGATCTGCTCAATAACCAGAGGTCTTTCGGGCTTAATTGCTACCAAAGTTGACGATCCGTTCCCCACCAGTTGTATAGTCTTAGGATTAGGGACAATGGGATCAGCTTGTTTATATCAGTTGACCAAANGAGGTGCTAGTGTTCTAGGCTTGGAACAATTTAACATTCCTCATACCTTAGGTAGCAGTAGTGGAATATCAAGACAGACAAAAGTAGCCCCTTATCTGGGTAGTCGGTATGAGTCGCTAATACTGCGTGCTAACGAAAATTGGCGAACCCTTGAAAAAGACAGTAAACAAAATATATTTCAGCAATGTGGCTATTTGAAGCTAGAAATAAATCAGAAATCAGTTGGCACGGAATGGACAAATATTGAGATAGTCGATGAGGCTGATCTACACCATCGTTTCCCACAATTTCAAAACTTACCAGATGGGACTAATNGTTTGCTTGATCATCAAGGTNGTTTTCTACNAAGCGAAATNGCAATTGCTNCCAACTGCTATGTTGNATTAAGTCGTGGTGCACACATCCGTACACAGACGATGGTAACAGGCTGGNAAANCANCACCGACGTTGTAAAAGTTATGNCAGAACATGGTTTTTATAAAGCCAAANACCTANTCATCTCAGTTGGTCCTTGAAGCACTCAGTTGATCCCAAGTCTGGACCACAAACTTTCAGGTAACANGTCTATCTTTTGGCTNGTTTTCGTCTGAATTTCCAGCANAATTCGTTGTGAATAAATTTCCAACTTGGGAGCATGGATTGTTTATGGATTCCCTTCAGCCCAGTCCTTCCTGGTATCAAAATAGCCAAGCACTGGACAGGCCATCCGGCAACACCGGATCAAGTTGACCGAAAACCGAATTTGATAGACGAAAAAATGTTACGTAATTATCTTCAGAACCACCTTCCTTGGGTCAATAATCGTACTGCTTTATCTTTTAAAGTTTGTATGTACACTCATGGAGGACCTTTTCTGGATTTTTTGCCTGGCGAAAAACGTGTCACCTTCATTTCCGCTTGTAATGGTGAGGGATTCAAGTTCTCGAGTGCATACGGAGAAGCACTAGCTGATTTAGCCACAAGAGGAGAGACTGACTTGCTAATCCAATTCATGACATTAGATTAAATTTTATGAAGTATAATTTTGCTCACGCCTTTAGTTCCCACCTAATCAGCCAGCTTAGGATTTATTGATAATCATATTATTTTAAGAATCTTCACTAGGTCTAACTACTACTAAGAATGCGAAATTGATAAAACTAGATTCCCAATATTATTGAATTAAACTGGCTACTATTTTTGTTCAAATTATTCAGAAAATCCGGACTTGGTTGTCTCGATGAATATGATCGTTTGCCACTAAGCTACTTAACAGTTACTAAAATTAGATTCTAATTCTGTACTCAATATATCTTAGCTTTCACTAATGATTTTATTGGCAACTTCGATTCCAGATCGCATTGCTGATTCTATTGATCCAAAGGATAGCCAATCACCACAGAAATAATGTGGTGAAACTTGTTGTGAAAACTCATAAGGAAACGGTAGGGCATCATCTACATGATGATAATGGACATACGACCAGTTTTGAACTTGGTCTCCAAGATGGGGTTGTGATTTCAAATTTTGGATAATTCCTTCGGGGTCGAAAACATGTCCTCCAATACAACTAACCATGCACAAATGGTCACCATTTTGTGAATAATTGGCATGAATCAGCGTAGGAATGACTACCTGTATTGGAATTTCCGAGTTTAAAATAAAATTTAATGGTCCTAGAGACCCTAAATTAGATGTGGAAAAGAAATAAGTTGAAACAGAACGTGATTTTTCCGGCGGGCCGACCTCTTTAATAAAACGGCTCAGAGACCTCTGGTTACAAGCCAGAACGATGCGATTAGCATTCAAGGATTTGCCATTTTCAAAGAAGATTCGCTGTCCTTCTAGATGTGTCACTGGGTGTGAACATTTAATTAAATCATTAGGAATTGAACTGGCGAGTTGCTTGGGTATTTCGGCCATTCCTTGGGACGGTATAGCTGCCCCCCCCAAAGCGAATAATCTCCAATAATATCGGAATAATTGTGCGGATACCAAACAGTTGGAATCAATAAATACACCTTGGAAAAATGGTAATAGAAATTTTTTTACGAGAGTCGGAGAATATCGTTCTGATATGTAGTCGTATGTTGTTTTTTGTTCATCTATTTGCTTGGGGTATGGCGAATCTAAAGCTTCGAATATAAAGCATATCCAATCACGAAAACTTGGGCTTAATCTCTTTCCGAATTGCCACCTTCTTGGATACATAAGGGGAGGGCCAAACCACTCGATTTGATCCGAAAATATAACTGCCCCACGAGGATATGCACCTAAGTTGAGCGAACGATAGTCTAATAACCTTTTTGCTGATGGATATGATGGCAGTATCACCTGAAATCCATGGTCGCAAAGATACCCATTAATCCAATCGGTTTGTATTCTTCCTCCAACTTTCTCTTGAGCCTCTGCGACATATATCGAGTAACCTTTTTCGTACAACAATTTCGCAGCAGATAAACCAGCAACCCCCGCACCAATAATACAAATGTCAACATCCATATGAATTTTTACCATATATAGAACTTATCCGTTCTATATATTTGATTTCGACCTCAAATTGAAGTAATTTTTATAGTCTAAGTGATAAAAAAGAATAATAATCAATAAGAATTTGAATCGAAGATGCAGCGTCATCCTCTATCAAAATATATAATCCATGTATCTATATCCATTATATCTAATAATTTGGGTAATGTTTAAGCTTCATATCAATGCTTCAGAACGAAATGTAAATCGGTAAATGCCAAATCAAATAGTTTCGATACAAAATTGCAGTTATCATATCAGCCTAGAAGGGCAATTAATTCAGATCTTGAAAGATATATCGTTCGATATTTTCGAAAACTCAATTACACTAATCACTGGTAGGAGTGGGTCAGGCAAAACAACCCTTATACATTGTATAGCTGGGTTAATCGTCCCACAAAAAGGATCAATAAACTTTGAATCCAGCGATCTTTGCCAAATGAACCACAACAAAAGGGCTAAGTATAGGCTGGAGAATACAGGGATAGTTTACCAATCCTTTAACTTTTTACCCAGTTTAACAATAGAGGAGAACATTGTTCTTCCAGCCATAATGGCCAAACAGTCAAGGGGTCAATACATAAAAAATTGCAACCAGTTATGTCAAGAACTGGGAATAGAAAATCAGCAAAATTTGCTACCTCAGTCTGTATCTGGTGGAGAACTACAACGGGCGGCTTTGGTGAGAGCGCTAATAAATCAACCTAAAATTATTTTTGCTGATGAGCCTACAGGAAACCTTGACACTGCAAATCGAGATATCATCCTCAATACTTTTAAAAAAATCAAGGACGAAAAAAAACTGAGTATTGTATTCACAAGTCATGATCCTATAGCTTACGAAATAGCAGATCGAGTCGTCGAACTCGGGGATGGTAAGCTATTGTCAATAACATGATGAACAACATGCCAGGAGTATTTATAAATCATTTGTTTCGTCAATTATCGGTAATATCTTACTATATTATTTTTTTTGCCCTTCCACTAGTCAAGATTGGCTTTTTTTATTCTACCTTGAGTAACCATTTATGTCTCTGAAAGAAAAGCTGATTTTTGATAATAACTCACTATACCTATTTTATCTAACCTCATTTAGGGATTATAAAAAATATTGGTTCAAGACTGTCCTATCTTTAGTTGGCTTGGTATTGAGTATCAGCTTAGTTACAACAGTCGCAGTATACATAGACACCATTGAGTATTATTTAGATAAAAAAGATTTGATTTCACAAGTCTATCCTCAATCATATGTTTCCCACCAGCGTGGGAGCATAAAAAATGAGGAAATACGGGCTTTAATTCAAAAAACATCGATATCTCATGGTTACCCATATAAAAATATTTCTAGAGAAATAGAAATTGACGGCTCCAGAGAATTTTGCAACATAGTTGGAGTTGATCTTATTTATATGGGATCGTTTCTGGCACAAAACTCCAGAACTGCGGGAAAGGATGCCATTTTTCTTGTTTCCAACAAAGAGAATGCATCTAGTGAAAAACTAGTCGAGATCATTGTTCATTCAAAATCCTACCAAGTTGTAAGTGTATACAATTCGGATCAACTTATACCTCTAGTTGTAATGGATGTTAGCACTCTTAGCTCGATATTTGGTTTCATCCAAATTGATCGTCTATATGTTGAAGATTATCAAGCAGAAAGTTTTGATGGTAGTCAATTACCAGAATTTAAAATTATTTCCTCTAGTACTGGTAAGCAAAGGATTTCGGAAGCTTTTTTCATCAATTTGAAGTTTATCGGATTATTATCAACTGTAATAAGTACGTTACTGATTTACTTATTCTTCAGATTTATACAAAAACATCGTCTATTAACCGATCATCTCCTCATTAACTTGGGGATCAGCTCAGAAATTAAACAGACGATAAGAATAATCGAGTCTATTTTCTTCATCGTTATAACAACCAGTCTTGGCTTTGGTTTAGGAATAGTCTTAAGTCAATTTGGACTCGAGATATTATCAAAAACGATGAACACATTATACTACTCAATCAGTATTGAAAATATTATTGTTCGCCCTCCGACTTTTGTAAAGTCTTTATTAGTATCGGTTATCTCGGTCTCATTTGCACTGAGTCCGATGGTCCAAAAAATCGAGAGTAGTTTCCTAAAACTCAGACCTTTTACAAAATGGATAATGTGTTTGATTTTTATCAGCTGTGGTATTTTTCTGATTTTTGGTGGACAGGAAGACCAATGGATCGGCTATCGATCGATGATCGGCCTAATAATTATTGTTTTCTGTATGTCACTCATTGTCGTTTCTGGACTCAGTTATGTTTTCTCTAAGCAAAAATCTGATAGGATGATGATGGTCAAGACTGCGTCATTTTACATCCAAAAAGAAGTTATTTTGTCCACCATGATGATTGTTGCTATCGCCCTAGCATGTGGATTGTTCATTTCCATGTCAATCTTCATAAATAGTTTTCAAAACGCAGTATCAGAGTGGATTATAAAGAGCACACAATCAGACATATATATTCAGTCTAAAAATAATTCTATTCCCAATCCTGTACCTATGACAGAAACTGATATAACCAAATTAATTAACCATCCAGCAACGATCAGTTGGGAAAGTATTTCTAGAGATAATATCGTCGTGAACGAAAAATCAATCATGCTACGAGGAATACCATATCAGAATATAGCCAAACAAATTCAATTTATAGAAAAAATGACGGATGAAAAAGAATATGTATTTTCAGAGAATGATATTTTAATATCCGAATCGGCTGCCCAAAAACTGGACGTTAAAGTTGGGCAAACTCTTAAGATCCCAACTCCAACAGAAACATTCAGTGGCCAAGTAGCTGGGATTTACATTGATTACGCTTCGGAACATGGGGTCATAACGATTTCAAAAAAAATCATGAAAAGGCTATACCAAGATCAATTTCAAATACATGGTATTACCCTCATGATTGACGAAACGCAGAAATCCTCGTTACTGAGTTCATTTAGTCATTTATTGATCCAAACTAAAGCTGAACTACAGAACTATGTCATAAAAATGTTTAAACAAACTTTTGGTCTAACTTGGATTCTTGCATCAATCAGCGGAATTATTGCACTTTTCGTGTTAGTCAATATGTTGTCAGTGATGACTATCGATAGGCGATCTGAGATTATGCAAATATTCTCAATAGGAGGACAGCGATTACACCTACGGCAACTTATTTTCTCCCATGCGCTATGGATTGGATCAGTTAGTCTTATGATGTCAACTGTGGTTGGTTTTTCATTAGCTTTGATAATCCTAAAACAACTGACTCCAACATATTTTGGCTGGAAGATTCCACTGTTAATATCCATTCCACCAATTTTATATCTAATGGTGTCTATGTTTTTAGTCATTATAGTCACATCTTATCTGGCATACCGATATATTTGGAAAAAGATAACCGAAAATATTTATATTCATGAATCAATTAAAACACATTATTTTTCTCGTTAGCCTAACCCTTGTACTACCAATCAATTCTGAACCATCCCGTCATTATAAATGGGATTTCCCTGCCGATCATGGTGCGCACCACGAATTTAATACAGAGTGGTGGTACTTCACTGGGCACTTAACGTCTGCAACTAAAGAAAATTACGGCTTTGAACTCACATTTTTTAGAGTTGCCACTTCCGCCAAGAAACTAGACGCTAATGAATGGATCCCCAGTCAGGTCTACTTGGCTCATTTCGCCCTAACTGACGATAGTACTCAAAAATTTGACTTCTTTGATCGCCTAAATAGAGATAGTTTTCAAATGGCGGGTGCGGAGTTAAATACACTTCACGTTTGGAATGGAGATTGGCGAGTTACATTAGCAAAGGAAACAATTGAAATATTTGCGCAAACTTCATCGATTCAACTCCAATTGCAATTGGATGGGTCCTCACCCATAATTTTGCAGGGTGAAAATGGATATAGCAAAAAAAATCACGAAGGCTCACAGTCATCCTACTATTATTCAATGCCTAAGCTGACAGGAGTTGGGAAATTACAAGTTGGAAATAAAGCAGCTAATATTAGTTCGGCAAATGTATGGTTCGATCATGAATTTTTTAATTCCGAAATAAATTCTCAAAATGTTAATCCTTTTCAACAAAGTGTTGGAAAAGGTTATACCGGCTGGGATTGGTTCGCGCTGCAGTTAGATGACGGAAATAATCTGATGGTGGCTCAAGTTAGGTCAGGTAATAAAACAAAAGGGCACTATTATTTTGGCACTTGGAGCGACCAATCTGGTAACAAGAAACAGATAGATCAGTCGATGATTGAAGTGGTAGTGAGCGATAACTGGAAAAGTAAAGAATCAAAAATAAACTACCCATCAAAGTGGAATATAAAAGTTCTAGACCTCGGAATAGATGTAACAGTAACTCCATCAGTATCAAACCAAGAACTCAATCTTCATCATTTGAATCAGCTCAGCTATTGGGAAGGTAGATGTTTCGTGAATGGTTCCCATTCAGGTTTCGCATATGTGGAATTGGTTGGTTATGAAGAACATCAATAAAACAAGAACCTAAAGATTAAGCACAATATGAAGTGGTATTATAAGTCAGTTAGTATTAGAATGATGTGATCAGGTTGCTGATCAGTAAGAACTTTTCATGTTTTGCATTACTAGGTTTAGGACCTTCGGTAGTGGTAAGACATATATATTAATACCAATCACGCGGTGTTGGTTTAAGGTGTCGTCCGGTAAATCAAGACTACAAAAAGGAAATTAAACTAATGGTTCTCGGTAGATTTATTGTAATTGTTTCTCTCATCACCACCATTATAAATGCTACTTTTGCCAAAGATGTTGAAGATCTCATCCTCTACTTTGATTATGAAGAAGAAAAAGGGGGTATTATTTCTGACCAATCTGGGCGTAACTACGACGGAAAGATTAACGGTAATGTTAAAGTCATCGAAGATGGTGAACGTGGCAACGTTGCAGAATTCAAGGCAAACGGATTCATCTCTTTAGATGTCGAATCTATAGCTGAAGATGATCTACCATTGAACGGGATGAGTGTTTTGGCTTGGTTTAATGTCGAAAACGCGGGAGATCAGGCAATTTTCAATGCTCGCTCCGCTGACGGAACTTGGCTAATTCACCCCGAAGTTCGTCCTGCGATTTATCGTTGGTTACTTCGATCAAAGGCTGGAACAATATTTGATATGCGCGCCGGCAAACCAACTTTTGGGAAGTGGACCCACTTTGCCGGAACCTATCAAAAAGGGGAAGGTGCTGTACTTTATATCAACGGTGTAGAAGTCGGAAACATGCCAGGAAATCAAGAGATTTCTAATAACTGGGATCAAGGTGCTCGAGTTGGTCTCAATATTGATAACGCTCGACCTTTCAAAGGAAAGATGGATGAACTCAACATCTGGAAACGTGGTTTAACCCAAGATGAAGTCAAAGAAATCTTCAAAACAGGAATGAAAGAATTTCTTGCTGTTCAACCAAATGGAAAATTAGCCAGTTATTGGGCCGACATCAAAAATTAGAATCCGTTCATATCCAAATCAGACCTAATCTGAAATTTGCTTTGCCAGTCGGCGCTTACAGTGTGTGTTTTATTCATTGCAAGCGCCACGTTCGCATTCTAGATTGCCGAGATGGGTTGTTTTACGGCCTATAGATTACCTACTTGATTTTTTGGCCGTCAGTTTTTCTGGTGGAAAGTTAGGAAGTTGTGTCTCGAATCTTTTACTACTTCTTTGTTAGAGGTTATTAGAGAACCATAATTTGNTGACGATAAAAAAGAGAATTAGTTTTTCACCTAGGGTGATTCTAACACACACCGAAAGCCCAGNTAACTGTGTCTAAAAGATGGGACATAGTTTATCCGACTAGTTACATGTAGAAATAACGTACTGAGGTTCCAAGACCCACCTCGCAATACCCGATACTTTTGTTCATTACTGTACCAATCCTGACACCATTCGTAGACATTACCTACCATATCGTACAGATTATATTTATTCGGCAAGAAACTGCCAACAGGTGCTGTCTGCNTATCCCACTTATCTTTACCACCGATATACTCATAGTTAGCATGGTCCCGGGCTACACTGTCATCGTTACCCCAAGGGTACTTTTTGTTTNTCAAACCACCACGAGCAGNAAACTCCCACTCGTGTTCATATGGCAAGCGCTTTCCTGCCCATTCCGCATAAGCTGCAGCGTCATTCCAGGTCACATAAATCATTGGGTGTCTATTGCTAGGAGCATATTTGCGAACTTCGCTCCAATCAATATCTGTATCAGGTTTATAACCTGATGATTTCAAAAATGTCTTAAACTGTCCCACGGTTACTTCACACGCATCCATAAAGAATTTATTACTAATTTGAATTTTCTTCTCATGGATAACCGTTTCAGCTTGAACTAAATCACCTAATTCATTATAGATAGCAGGTAAAACTTTAGAGGGAATTACCTCTAAGACCTCAGGTATTTGNACCATTATAGATCCATCTTTCTGCCAAACGACTTTTCTAGCTTTAGTCTCTGCTAGTTTCTTGGCACTTTCTATCACTGGCAACTCTTTTTCGACAGAATGAACTGAAAGCACTAACAAAAAAAACAATGCTAAGCTAACTTTTCGCATACTAGTTGCTTCACCTTCCTAGACTAATTTCNTATAACCCGACCTGTTTCACCGACGGTCCGCATATTTGTACAATTTTAATTTCTGAAGATTTGATTTAATCATTTGATAAGACCGGATACGTTTGGTTATTTGTTTTCTGTTCAAGTAAATTCAAAACAGATCAAAATGGAAAATGTCAGACAATNAGGATTATTAGAATTAATATTATACCAATATNATGGTTTTAACATTGANGCCTATGGAAAACNGATCCATAAGAGTCGAAAATTTGTTCTTAAACCTTATGTAAATATTATTCCAATATTTATTTGTTTCTTTCTGCTTTGTTATTTTGTACGTTCAATTCCCCAACTTTCTGCTCAAGTCTTTCTAATGATTTGTAGCAATCAATTTTGGACGACCGTCTGTTTCTNTTGTTGTGTCACCAATAATCGATGATCAGTGATTTTGGGTTGGTAAATTTTGTGGATTTAACCTTCAATGGTTATGTCTCGAAAGAAAAGGGTTGAGTTAGTCGGAGATACGAGGATGGGGTGAAGGCGACACCGAGCGCTTTTGGCGATTTGGAGGTGAAACACTCGGCATCACTCGACAATTAATCTTCTAGGAGAGAAGACAACAATAATGTACTGTTTAATTGAGTCTATTTCAAATTATCTTAAAGTAGGATTGACTATTCGCAGGTGGAATGCCGATTTTCACCACCAATCGTTTACTACTAATACAGGGCGTGAGTGATCAAACAAAACGACACAGTAGTAAGTAGCTATCTTCGAACTTCTTTGAGGTACNGAGTTTTTGATACTACTGGTTACGNGTCCAGAATTGAAATAAATTAGAAACTACAGCTTGGCTAGCATAATGAGTGAATATCTATTTTTTATACTCTATTAAAAATAACCTTTGCTGATTGACTGAAGGTCCACCAAATCTTAGGTCTATTTGCTAACCAGGTTATTTGTCTTGAAAATGATCTCTAATGAAGGATTCTCTATGTTTAAACAGTTTCTGATTGATCTTACTCCCGACTAATTTGTCTGCTAGGGAGCCAATAAACCCCAAGGGCATTTGGTAACTTACTCGGTCTGTGATCATTGTTCCTCCGTTNTGTTCGAAAAATGAATGCTCATGATGCCAATAGTCATGTGGTCCTTTTAGTTGGATATCGACAAATTGATGAGGAGGATTATAATTTAAAATATATGATTGCCACCGCATAGGCATACCAAATAACTTAATCTTATAATCGAAGACCGCGCCTTCCTTCATTACAATTGGTTCTGGTGTGATTAGCGTGAACTTCATAAAGGGAGGCATCAATTTGCTAAGATTTTTAGGCGTGTTGAAAAACGAAAAAGTTTCATCCAGTGATCTAGGAACCCAGGTTTCTTCTTGAAAAATAATCATATGTTGAATCGTATCATACTACTTATATTTGGATATATAAGGCAAGTAAAAGAATAAATTTGATTGGCCATAAAATGGTTCGAATATAATTTGTTTGATTGAGTTTTTTGATGGTGGTTATTTCTTTTCGCTCAAGCAAAATTTGATGACAAGGGACCTGTAAAAAGAAAGTGGACCCCCAGATGAAGAACAAACAAATTCCGGAAAGTAAGAGNAGGANNGAATCGGGCAGCANCGTNAATAACAATATGTAAGAGATAACTTCGGTGATCATTGGTGGTATAACAATAAACGAAATTCTGGATTGNTGGTTTTGAGAAAATAAAGGCATATGCTCATTATCCACGTGATAAAATAGTGGGTAGTGGACAAACTGTACAAACAAAATAATCGCAACCATCCAGAAGTTAGATAATAATTGTAAGGTGAAAAATATATTCAAGCTTTCCATTGAGGAGAATTTTGTACCTTGAATGAATAATTTTGTCTAGTCAGCAAAAGACTATAAATGTGTGCACAGACACTATAGAAGAGGAATGTAGTCATCCTTCCGTTCTTTANTTTGCACAGACGATAGAGAAAATTCAGACCATGAACAACTGGTTTCTGTTAATAACTTGGCTGTCGCGCTATAACTAGGCGATTTCTTTTTGGAATCACAAAAGACTATTGCGAATTAAATAAATATCAAGTTGTGNGCTACCTCGATTGATTTTGCTCGNTTTTNAGANNGGCGTGGGTTTTGACAGCTNCCGAGCGTCAATANATAACAATCAGATTCATGAAAAAATTAGAAAGAAATAGTATTAGTTTGTTATCTCTGGTGTTATTTGTCGGTTTACTGTTTTCTCAGAATGGGTTATTAAATATTCTAGTAAGGGTTCGTTAGTGCTGGTAATTTTGCATTGACTTGATTTATATACTAAACAACTTGGTTACTATCTCTAATTTGACGGGTCAAGTCAGTTTTTGTTAGTGTACTCTTTTCGTAATTGAGAAATGAAGTTTGTATTTTTTCCCGTTTTTGTCTTTTATATTTCTGGCAATTTTACTAAGCTAAATTCTTGTTGATTGGTGTTTAAAGAGATTTTCTAAGCCGATTGTGATTTTATTTTTTCACTATATTGACATGCTTGATTCTACATAGGTAAGCCGTGCTGGTTTAAAAACCTACTTTAGCCAGCACGGCTTGTCTACTATTTCATAAAATAGGATCCTTACCGAAAGTTTATTGCACGTTTTTGATCAGCCCCCAGTAAGTTGGCAATTTTTTGACCGATTCGACTGAAGTTGGAGCTGATGGAACAAGCACCGTATCGATGATGTGTATGATACCATTCTTTGCTTTGATATCAGTTTGTGTAACCTTAGATTCGTTTATAAAAACATCGCCCTCCTTCAGGCTAATATATAGGTTTTGTTGGTTCATTGATTCAGCTTCGTCTAGTTTGATTACTTCGCTCGATGGGATTTGCCCTTCTAAAACATGGTACAAGAGTAAGTTCTTGAGTCGGGGTATATCTTTGAGTAAGCTATCGAGAGTAGCAGCTGGTAGTTTAGAAAAGGCTTCATCAGTTGGAGCGAGTAGAGTAAAGGGTCCGCCTGATTCTAGTGTTTCTACGAGACCTGCTTTAGCTGCGCTGTCCAACAAACTCGTGAAGATACCAGCATTCTTAGCTACACCTACAATCGTTTCATTCGCCTCTTCTGGTGGCATTAATACGGTGTCTATAATGTGAATTGCCCCATTTTTGGCCAGTATGTCCGTCGCTATTACTTTCGAAGTACTATTCAGTATCACATTTCCTTCTTTCACTTCAATGTCGATAGTTTTGTCATTTGCAGCTTTCGCCTCTTTCAGGTTAACGACATCAGCAGCGAGAACCTTACTCGTAATGACGTGATACAACAGGACCTCTTTTAGTTTACTTGTGTCTTGTAACAAGCTATCTAAGGTACCTTCAGGTAACTTTCGGAAAGCTTTATCATTAGGGGCAAAAACAGTAAAAGGTCCTTCAGCTTTCAGTGTTTCGACCAAACCGGCGGCTTCTAATGCTTGGGCGAGCGTACTGAACTGTGGATCTTTTGTGGCGATAGAAATGATATCTGCTTCGTGCTGGTCTTGTGGTTGGCTATTACTGGGTGAATTTACCAAAGACAACAGTAAGGTTCCTAAGACAGCTAACATGATTCTGCGGGTAATCGATTTGATTGATTTCATTTACTATCCTATATATGTTTTTTGATTTATTTTTAGAATTTCGTGTCGGAAATAAAAAGTACGATCTCCCGGATAAGATATCAAATTTTTGTTATCCATTAATTTCTGGTTGTGATAAGATTGGCGATTCGTGTTGATCAGCTATTTATAGGAGCAAGGATAAGTGAAAAGAATGGTATTGACTTGGAAAAATTCGTTGTTTGTCTATTTAGTTATTACTCTGTTATGTACACTAGCTACAGCTAAGGAAACCTTTTATTCAGCATTAGAAAGTAAAGCTAAAGTAGAAAAAGAGGGTGGGCAGGTGTTAGGAACTGCTAAATTTGTTGAGGCCAAATGGGGAAATGGATTTTTAGCCGATGAAGGGAAA
>PAYP01000107.1 GCA_002714785.1 Candidatus Poribacteria bacterium
GTTGGGTTAGATCTGATTCCTTTATATTTTTTGTCTTTATCGAATGAAACTGGACAAGAAAAACGTGTTGAAGGGATAATCAAGAACGACGAGATCGTTTTGAAAACAACCTTAGCTGGTATAACAACAGATAGCAGGAGAATACTATCTCCAGACACGATCTTTGATTCAGTCATCGGTTACTTTACTCTTCACCGTAGATTACAAGTTGGGGATACCTATCACCTCAATGTTTTTAGCATGGACTTGATGAAACCCGTCAAAACCCATATACAAGTGTTACAAGAAGATCTGGTCGATCATAAACCAGTTTTTGTTATTGAATATAGCATGGATATCATGGGTGGGATTACGACTAGGGAATGGGTGGGAGCAGATGGGGTAACCCACCGGATGGAATCTGGGTTGATGGGCTTAAAATTAGTTCTCACAAGAACTAATATGTCAACTGCACTAGACGGTTTAGCAGAAGTCGACGTAATTTTAAATACCAAAATCTTATCAACTGGTTTTAACCCTCTCGCCAATTCAAAAAAAATGTCAGCCAGAGTTTCACTTCCCAACTCGGAAGCCGCGATTCTAACCAATCAGCGCCAGAGATTGGTAGCCCTAAGTAGTCCTGGAATATACCAACTCGACGTTAGTANCCTTGNGGTTTTACCAGCAATCACTCGTACAGAATTAGCAAAAAGAGTTCAGGGTGACCATAATCTGACACAATTTCTCTCACCTAGTGTCTATGTCCAATCNGATCACCCATCAATAATNCAAACAGCTAATGACGTGGTAAATAATGAGCCTATGGCTCATAAAGCTGCCAATCAATTGGGTAGTTGGGTCTATGAAATCATAAAAAATAAAAATCTACAGGTTGGTTTTGCTTCAGCTCTTCAAACTTTAGAATCAAAGACTGGTGATTGTACAGAACACACCGTACTATATGTCGCGTTGGCTAGAGCTATTGGATTGCCGGCGAGAGTNTGTGCCGGACTTGTTTTCCAAAGTGATGCATTCTACTACCATTTTTGGCCAGAGGTCTATGTAGGTGAATGGTTTGCTACCGACCCGACCTTGGGCCAATGGCAAGCAGACGCATCCCACATCCAACTAGCTGGAAGTATAATGGAGTCTGACTCGATGATTGAAATGGGTGAAGGTGTAATGCGAACACTGAACCAACTAGAAATTGAAATATTAAAAACAGAGTAAGAAAAGTACCTAACTAATATGAAAAGTGCAGCATTAGTCTTATCTGGTGGAGGTGCTCTTGGAGCTGCGCATCTTGGTGTTTTACAATCACTGACTCGCCAGTATAAATTCGATTTCCTCGTTGGTGTATCGGCTGGTGCGATAGTTACTAGTTTTTTCGCTTTGGGTTTCACACCAAACCAAGTTTGGGATATTCTCCGACAAACTAGCATTTTTTCAAATATGCTAGACCCAGCCAAAAATAATTTTGGACTAGTCGCTGGTAATCGTTTTACNCAGCTATTAAAAGAATATTTGGGGGACGTGGAGATTGATCAACTTCAATATCCATTTTATATTGGTGCNACCGATTTCAAAACTGGAAAAAATCTAGTAATAAACCAAGGGAAATTAATAGATGCTATCCGTGCATCAATCTCAGTACCTATTCTGTTCTCACCACACTATCACCCCTTCTATAGATTATGGCTAGTTGACGGTGGATTAACGCAGAATTTTCCTTTGGATGTAGCAATTAATCATTATCAAGGTAACCACATTATAGGCATTGACGTAATTGGCCAGATCAATACAGAGATTGACTTTGGTCAGTCAAGGCAATTCCCAATGGAACAAATTAGTAATATCCAACTCGTTTTAGATCGATCCTTACGAATTATGCTTATGAATCAACAAGCTCAATTTGATGAAGATACCCGAGTTCAAGTGATTAGGCCTCCTTTATTCTCCTACACAAGTCGTGATATTACCAAAATGTCCGAAATTTACCAAATTGGACTACAAGTTGGAGAAGAATTTATTCGTGATAACACTTGAAAGTAAAAATATCATCATTGTGGGGGGAACATCTGGGCTAGGATTATCCGCAGCCAAGGCTTGCCTGAATGCCGGAGCTAGAATATTTACCTTTGGCCGAAATTCAGAAAAAGTCAGTCAAGCACAAAAAGAATTGGGGAAAGATGCAANAGTNATCAAAGGGACCGCCACAGACCCCGATTTTGTTGACTCAGCTGTCGAGATTGCGAGCCAAGAGCTAGGCGAAATTCATGCTCTATACCATGTAGCAGGTGGTAGTGGTAGAGCTAAGGGGGACGGGCCATTACACGAAATCACTAATCAAGGTTGGCAATACACGATTGATTTAAATCTTTCGTCAGTTTTTTATTCTAATAGAGCCGTTGTTCGGCAATTTCTCAAACAAGGCCGTGGAGGAAGCATACTTAATATGGGGTCGGTTCTTGCCTTTTCGCCTGCTCCAAAATATTTCAGTACGCACACCTACAGCACTACAAAATCTGCATTAATTGGTCTGACGACTTCCATGGCGGCATATTACGCACCAGAACAAATCCGGTTTAATCTAATTGCTCCAGCCTTGACGAAAACACCTATGTCGAAACGGGCTACTACAAACACTGAGATCATGACTTTTATAAAGCGAAAACAGCCGCTAGATGGTGGTCGAATTGGGCTTCCATCAGACTTGGATTCAGCTGTCGTCTTTTTCTTGTCTGACCAATCTCGGTTTATAACCGGCCAAGTTTTAGCAATAGATGGTGGCTGGACAGTTTCAGATGGACATGAAATACAATAATTGCACATTGTTTATTTCATAAACCTTCAAAGAAATAAAAAGCTTAACTTACACGTTATCAATATGAAGTTCAAGATATTCTGTAGTCTCCTTAGATTACCCCGTTGAATAAGCTATACATCAGGTTTTTCAATCAATCATAACTGACAGAGAATAAAGAAAAGTAAGGTGTCGTGTTGGCCGTATAGCTACAAATTCTTATGATTTCCAACCCTTCTAATTCTGAACAGGTTACTGTCGATTGCCCGATATGCAAAATTAACGAAACTAAATTCCTATTTCGAAAGGATGATTTGAACGTAGTTTCATGTTGTCGGTGTCAATTAACCTATGTCAACCCACGTCTATCAGATAAAATACTCGCCGGAGGCTATAGCTTAGATTACTATCCGGTAGAGAAACAAGCAAAATTGACTACTGACCCAATGGAATGGGCACAAATGAGAGAGCGTTTAGCAGAAGTTACCACAAGAGTAGAGGGACGCAAACTGCTCGACTTAGGTTGCGGAATGGGAACTTTTTTGCACCTAGCTCAATCCGAAAAGTGGCAATCTATTGGTGTTGACCTTTCTAAGGAGGGTTGTCAATTTGCTAGAGAANAATATGGACTTGACGTATTGTGTAGCGATTTATTTGAAGCTAATTTCCCATCTAACTATTTCGACGCAGTAACACTATTTCACGTCCTAGAACATGTACCAGATCCTAATTCATTGCTAATCGAAATTAATCGTATATTGAAACCTAGTGTTGGGCGTCTCGTGATTGAGGTGCCTAACGGTGGTAGTATTCATATGAGATTTCAAAAGGAAAAATGGCCTTATGTCCATCCCAAAGATCACCTCTATTATTTTACTAATCACACTTTGAGGTTACTGCTACAAAAGAATGGTTTTAACCAAATTGAAACAGGTCGACCAAGTCGAGTCAGTGCTAGTAGAAATGCGAATCAGACAATCAAATTTTCTATTCAAAAACCGGTCAGTGATTTGCTGGTTCGTTTAAACNTATCGACAGTTATTCGCCTGTATGCAAGTTACCACTAGCTCAAAACCTTCAACTTGTTAGGCCAAAAAAAGCTATGCTATAATAGCCGGTCGATTCGAAAACTCTGTTCATTTCAATTATTAATTACCCTAGTTAATCTCATGTCCAATCTAGTCTTTTTCATTATAGTATTGAGTAAGGAAAATTAATAATATTGGTCATCGGCTTCTTCTGTGGATAAAATAAAATAGTGGACTTAGATTTGCACTTTATGCAAAAAGCTTTAGATTTAGCTGAGAAGGGACGAGGACGGACTAGCCCTAACCCGATGGTAGGAGCTGTAATCGTCCAAAATGGTAAGATTGTCGGACAAGGGTTTCATAAAAGAGCAGGTACCCCTCATGCCGAGATTCATGCTTTGAAAGAGGCTGGAGACAAAGCCATGGGTGCNGACTTGTATGTCACTTTGGAACCGTGTTGTCATTTTGGTCGAACAGCCCCTTGCACATCAGCTGTCATCGAAGCGGGGATTCGACGAGTGGTAATGGCCATGATAGATCCAAACCCAAAAGTGGCAGGAAAAGGTCTGGATAAACTTCGTCNAGCGGGTATCGAGACATCAGTTGGTCTAATGGCAGATGAGGCCCACAAGCTCAATAGTGGTTTTATCAAATATNTAACCACCGGTTTGCCATTGGTAATTTTGAAAGCAGCTAGTAGCCTAGATGGCAAAATTGCTACTGTGACTGGTGAGTCCAAATGGATTACAAATCCCTTGTCGAGGCTTAAGGTCCACGAAATTCGGAATCATGTTGATGCAATACTCGTAGGTGTAGGAACAGTGTTAGCTGATGATCCACAGCTTACGGTACGACTATCTGACCAAGATAAAACTAAAGATCCTGTTCGAATAATCGTCGACTCAAAAGGAAGGACTCCGCATTCAGCTAAGGCTTTTGCTCCTCACAGCTCGACTAAAGTTATCGTTGCTACAACTAATCAGATTAAATTGGAACAGCAACAGCTATATGAGAAGTTAGGAGCGGANGTGTTGTTGGTTCCATCTACATCAAGCGGTCGTGTAGACTTGAAGCAGCTTATTTNGAAGTTGGGGCAGCGAAAAATCACAAGTTTATTGATCGAAGGTGGAGGTGAAATTCATGCTTCTGCTATTGNTTCGGGTATTGTTGACGAAGTGTTTTTCTTCTTGGCCCCAATTTTGATTGGTGGTCGAGAAGCCCCTAATTCCATTCAAGGTAATGGCATCAAACATCTATATCAAGCAGTACAACTCAAAGAAATGGCCTGTACANCCATCGGNCNAGATTTAATGGTTCACGCACTGGTTGAGACNAAAAAATAACACGATCAAAATCTATGTTTACCGGAATTGTTGAAGAAATAGGAAAAATTAATCAGGTTTTACGCCGATCTAGTCAAGTCGTTCAATTNGAAGTGACTGCAAAAAAAGTAATCCAAGATGCGAAAATAGGAGATAGCATATCTGTCAATGGTGTTTGCTTGACAATCACGGACTTGAATCTCAATAGTTTTCAAGTTGATGTGTCTCCGGAGACATTACGCTTAACAAACTTGGCAAGCTTATCAATTGAAGGGCAAGTCAATTTGGAACGCCCTCTCCGTCTCAGCGACCGGCTAGGAGGTCATTTGGTGCAAGGGCATATTGATGACACAGGAGTAGTTAGTGGGTGGAAGGATGAAGGCTCAGCTTCTATTATGCAGNTCGACGTGTCGCCTNAAATTAGCCGTTACTTAGTCTACAAAGGGTCCGTAACACTTGATGGAGTTAGCTTAACTATATCTGNGTGGGAGGAAACATCTTTTGAAGTTACCCTAATACCACATACTAAGAAGGTTACCACCTTAGGCCAAGTAGGAGTAGGCGATAGAATCAATATTGAAGTGGATTTGATAGGGCGTTATGTCGAACGATTTTTCAGCTCAGCAAAATATACAAGTGAAGTTACACTCGAGCTTCTCAGCAAAAGTGGATACATTGACTAATGTCTATGGACTCTGAAACTACAAAAACACAAAAATAATAACAGGAATATAAAAACGTGTCGTTCAATACCATCCCAGAAGGAATTGAATCCATCCGTCAAGGTGAAATTTTGGTTGTGGTTGATGACCCTGATCGAGAAAATGAGGGTGATCTNGTCATGGCAGCGGAAAAAGCAACACCAGAAGCAATAAATTTTATGGCCAAGTATGGTCGTGGTATGATCTGCCTGCCAGCTACTTCCCAGAGACTCAAGGAGCTTGAACTCTTTGAAATGGTGTCCGATAATACTTCCAAAATGAGTACGGCTTTCACCGTTACAATTGACGCTAAAGAAGTCAAAACTGGAATTTCAGCTCAAGAACGTTCAATGACTATCCAACAATTTATCAATCCAAAAGCGTCAGCGGATGATTTTCTACGNCCGGGGCATATTTTCCCACTAAAAGCAACGGAAGGTGGAGTACTCCGTCGGGCTGGTCATACTGAAGCCGCGATTGACTTGTGTAAACTAGCTGACCTGCAGCCTGCGGGTGTAATATGCGAAATTTTAAGCGAAGATGGTACTATGGCACGAGCACCTGAATTGATGACTTTTGCAAAACAACACAAACTCAAAATTATTACCATCGAAGACCTGATCGCTTATCGATTGAAAACGGAGACATTAATTCGCCGTACCGCAGAAGCAACNTTACCCACAATGCATGGTCAATTCCAGCTGATATCCTACGAAAGCATAACAGATGGAGAGACGCANACTGCACTCCATAAAGGCNAAATTTCACCGTGNCGCCCAACTCTNGTTCGGGTGCACTCACAATGTTTGACCGGAGATGTTTTTGGNTCTCTACGTTGTGATTGCGGTGAACAACTTGATCGAGCTTTAGCNATGATTAACCAGGAAAATGAAGGTATCCTCCTCTACATGAGACAAGAAGGTAGAGGGATGGGATTNGGCAACAAAATTCGGGCNTACCAATTGCAAGATCAAGAGGGGCTCGACACTGTTGAAGCAAACGAAAAATTGGGTTTTCCTGCTGATCTACGGGACTATGGTATCGGAGCACAAATTTTGAGAGATTTGGGAGTTAGACAGATGAAACTCCTAACCAACAACCCTAGGAAAATTAGTGGTTTACACGGGCACGGGTTAGAAGTTGTTGAGCGAATACCTTTGCAAATAAAACCACAAAAGTTCAACCAGAACTACTTAAATACTAAGCGTTCAAAACTCGGCCACTTNGTTTTAGAAGAACCAAATTAGATAAAAAAACAACATAATAATTTAAAAGCTNCATGAAAAAAATCTACGAAGGCAATCTGGATGGGACTGGCATTAAATTTGCTATAGTTGCTAGTCGTTTCAATAATTTCATTACCGATAGTCTACTGAAGGGTGCTGAAGATGCCCTCAAGCGACATTGTGTCGATTTAAATAGTATAGACCTGTTTTGGGTTCCGGGGGCNTTTGAAATCCCACTTACAGCCAAGCTTGTAGCTGAAACTAATCGGTATGATGCTGTTATTTGTTTAGGTGCGGTAATTCGTGGCGCGACGGTCCACTTTGATTATGTTGCGGGTGAAAGTGCCAAAGGNATTACCCAAGTTGCACTGTCTACNGGTGTACCTTTAGTTTTCGGGTTNGTTACTACTGACACNATTGAGCAAGCAATCGAACGAGCAGGTACAAAAGCTGGTAATAAAGGNGCGGAAGCTAGTGTTACNGCAATTGAGTTAGTCAACCTGCACCGACAGATTCGTCAGCTCAACAAATCACTGTCAGAATGATAGCTATTGTTGATTATAATGCCGGAAATGTAACTAGTGTACTTCGCGCTGTTCAACATCTTGGGTTTGAAGCTGAAATTACAAGCGATTTGGAACGTATTCAATCAGCTCAAAAGATCATTTTCCCGGGTGTTGGAGCCGCAAAAGCAACTATGGTAGAGTTGCAAAAACGGGGATTAGATTTGCTTTTGCAGGAATCTTTTAGGTCTGGGACACCAATGCTGGGCATCTGTATCGGGATCCAAATACTATTTGAACACAGTTCAGAGGAAGATACAAATTGTCTCGGNCTCTTATCAGGTCAGGTTGAACAGTTCTCAGCTAGCCATGATTGCAAAGTTCCACAAATCGGATGGAACACTGTACGTCAAGCACAATCTCACTGGATTTTTGCAGGTATACCCGATCGCTCTTACTTCTACTTCGTTAACTCATATTATCCAATACCATCTGACAATGAAATCCAGATTGGTTATACACACTACAAAGTTGATTTTTGTAGTGTAGTTGCAAAGAAGAACTTAGTAGCCACACAATTTCACTTAGAAAAGAGTGGCACNGTCGGANTAAAAATGTTNGACAATTTTCTCAANTATTGTCCATATTAGGAATAATNTAGTCATTTGTAGATAATGNCGTCAGTACTCTTAGTAGGACTGGTTCTTTTGATTAACCTCTTTCTCTATGGAGCCGAAGGCCCACTCGTCGGGTTTCGGAATGCGTACATCGCCACTCATTTGTATTATGGGGTGATGATCCTAGCTGGCCGTTTTTCGACAAGGGTTGGACAGTACTCGATTTTTGCTTTGACTACGATAGCGAACTTAGTTTACGTAGTCCTCAATCCTAACCAGTTTGAATTTGTAATCGTTGCTTTGATCTACCCCTTCGTAGCTCTCTCCATTATCCGAACGATCTGGCGATTAAAAATAGAGCGGCAGAAAACCGACGACCAACTGGCTGATATTGATTCTGTAAATACAAATTTGGCCAAACAAATTCATAGTTTGTCTACCCTATTCGATATTAGCCAAACTACTAGTATGCAGAGTAAGCCATCAACTGGAAATCTGAATATTTTGCTGGACGAAATCACTCAGATACTAGCAGAGAAAGTTGGTATTCATCGTTTGACTCTTAGGATCTGGACTGATAATCGGCTATCGGAACAGGTGTTGGCAACTGTAGGCTTAACTCCATCCGAAATTCGACGGGGTGAAATCAAGAATATTGAACAAATCTGTCAACACGTGTTGGATAACAACGAACCTGTCGCCATTTTACATAAAGCAGGGAAGATATGTCCTCTTCCAGATTCCTGGCAATCGGAAATTGCCGCTGCATTAAATAAAGATCAAGTAGCCGCGTGGTGTTTACCTATAAGAATTAATCAAAATCCTATTGGGACGTTGACCCTTGACAAAGCTGCAGAACAATTTTCGGTCGAGGAAGATTTAAGGATTTTAACGATCGTATCATCCATAATGGCACAAAGAGTTGAAATTCAACAAATGTTTAATTCAGTGGTTGAAGCTGAAAGAATGGCTGCTCTGGGTAAAATGGCGACTACCATAGCTCACGAAGTCCGAAACCCTTTAGGTGGTATCCGTGGGGCTGCACAGCTGTTGGAATTAGAGCTAACGCACTCTTCGGATACTCAGTCTTATCTCAATATAATCCTCAAAGAGGTCGACCGGTTAAACCGAGTTGTAGGAGAATTACTCGTTTTTGGTCGTCCTTACGAGTCTAATTTTCAGCAGATTGATTTAAGACAAATGGTAATAAAAACTCTGGAATTGTGTAAAACAGATTTAGAGAAGTTCAACATTGAAGTTATTGAGCTATTTCAACCTAATCTGCCTATGGTAGAACTCGATCAGGATCGAATACAGCAGGTGATTTTGAATCTTTGTCGAAATGCCATTGAATCAATGAGCGGTGAAGGACAACTGATACTTCATTTAAATACCGAAAATAGTGGAGAACAAATAGAGCTTCGTCTGGAAGACACAGGAAAAGGAATAGATGAAGAAATCATACCGTACCTGTTCGACCCATTTTTTACTACCAAACTAAAAGGAACAGGAATTGGCTTAGCTCTTAGTCATCAGATTATGACTGAACACGGTGGGCAAATTAGAGTTGATGTAACAAAGACAGATGGTGCAGCGTTTATTATGACGCTGCCGATTAAACAAAATCAGACAAATGGAGTTCAATAAAAAACCTCAAATGGAAGATATTAGAATTTTAATCGCAGATGATGATGATAGCATTCGGTTCGTGTTACAGAAATTACTCGAAAAAGATGGTTTTTCTGTTGATGCCGCTAAAAACGGTAGAGAAACCCTAGAGTGTTATCAAGCTCAGACGTACACAGTTGTTTTTTTGGATATTATCATGCCAGATGCCAATGGGCTAGATCTAATCAACGAATTGAAGGATATAGACCCGAATAGTTCAATTATTATTATAACAGCGCATGGAGATACGCAAACAGCCATTGAGGCTGCCAAGCGACATTCCTACGATTATGTCACCAAACCATTTGATCGGCAAGAAATAATTGATATCACGAACCGAGCAGTAGAAGCCTCTACTCAAGCTCGGTCGACCGTTCGAGACCAAAAGGATGAAAAAGAATCTACAAGTGTCCAACAGTCCTCTGATAAAAGTAGAATTGTTGGACAAAGTGCTGCCATGCGCAAAGTTTTCCAAACCGTTGGCCGTGCTGCAGTTAGTGACGAAACTGTCTTAATTATTGGTGAAAGTGGAACAGGAAAAGAACTAGTAGCTAAGGCGATCCATGAAAATAGTGACCGTGATGGTTCCGATTTTATCGTCGTGGATTGTAGTGCCATTCCACCAAATCTTATGGAAAGTGCCTTATTTGGACATGTAAAAGGCGCTTTTACAGGGGCTGACCAAACACATCAAGGGAAGTTTGAGCAAGCCCATCAAGGAACTATTTTTTTGGATGAAGTTGGTGAATTACCACACGAGGTACAGATGAAACTCTTGAGGGTTTTACAAGAACGAGAAATTGAGCCCATTGGATCAGGCCGTCGACAAAAGGTAGATGTGCGAGTTGTTTCCGCAACCAATCGACATTTGGATCAGGAAGTACGGAAAGGTGGTTTTCGCCAAGACCTATTCTATCGTCTCAATGTTATTCCTATATATCTTCCACCTTTGCGTGAACGCTTGGAAGATATACCTGCATTGGTTGATTTGTTCGTTTCTCGGTTTGCTGAAAACTACGGACAACCCAAAGTCCCAATCTCAGATAAGGTCATGGAAATTTTAGTCCAACACAGTTGGAGTGGAAATGTACGCGAGCTAGAAAACTCTATTAAACGAGCTTTAGTCATGGGCTCTGGTAATGCGCTTTTGCCGGAACACTTTTCTGATTTTGAAGCGGCCGTTACGTTTGGCACCGAGATAGATTTTGATTTACAAAATGCCGTTCAACAATTAGTATCTCATCAAGTCGAACAATACCTAGATGAAAAAGAGACTGATCTTGAGTTAGGTAATCTATACTCTGAAATCCGCCGGGCGTATGAAAAACCACTATTTGAAGCAGTTCTAGATTATACTGACGGTAATCGCAGTCGGGCAGCTCAAGTATTAGGAATCAATCGTAATACGCTACACTCACGTATTCAAGAATTATCGATCCATAAGTAAGCATAAAGGAAAAGTCTGTGGACATGGGAAAAGTTATTGGAACAGTAGTAGCCACACAAAAAGACCCGACACTAGTCGGTATGCGTCTTCTAGTTGTGCAACCAGTCACCGAAACGGGCAAAGAAACTGGTACAGCTCAGGTCGCCGTTGATACAGAAGGTCTAGCCGGAGTTGGTGATTTGGTTTATACAGTCACTGGTGGTGACGCGAGTTTTTCTCATCCGGAACGAGAAATGCCTACTGATGCAGCTATTGTAGGTCTGGTTGATACTATTTGTGTAACAGATTTGGACAATTAATAGCCAAAATGTATATTGCCAAAGTCATCGGCAAAATTGTTTCACTAACGAAACATTCAGCATATCGTGGGCGGACACTTCTGCTTGTTCAGCCTCTAAATCTTCTAGACGAGGTGGTCCGCAACCCTACAATTGCCGTTGACTACGTCGGAGCGGGTGAAGGGGACACAGTAATAGTTGGGGCTGGACCGGGCGTAGCTCAGGAAGTTTTTGGTCTAGATAACGCTCCTATTAGAGAATTAGTAATGGGTATTGTGGATCATTTTCATGTTGAAAGCGAAGTTTTGGATCAATATGAAGATCTTCCTCTGGCTTGATAATAAAATGTTATGTTGATACCTTTTAGGTTTACTGATCTAGTATCGACTACTAAAGGTTTGACTTTTTCTAGCCAAACTTTTAGCGTATACCTTTTGATCGTAGTTAACTTGACCATTTTTGCTTGGCAGTTGCTAGCCCAACATATCTACGATTTTAGCCTAATCAAATTGGGAGCCGTAGTTCCTTTCGATTTTTTGGCATCTCTCTCTAGTTTGAAAGAAAATCTCCCACGGTTAGTATATGCCTTGTTTCTGCACGATATTCGTTTAGAAGGTAGATTCCTTCATCTGATTGGTAATATGTCGTATCTACTGGCATTTGGTCCTGATCTAGAGTTACGAGTTGGTCGGCTGATGTTTGTATTGTTTTATTTGTTGTCTGGTATTCTATCAACAATAGTCCATATCTGCTTCTACCCAGATTCAACCTCTTACCTGATTGGTGCCAGTGGGGCCATAGCGGGTGTTATGGGAGCACACTTGGCAATCTGCCGTGGCACAAAAATTCGAGTTTTTCTGCTCGTAACAGTTGTTCCTGTCCCAGCAGCAGCGATACTAATATCATGGATTAGCTTACAAATCGTAAATGCTTATCTGGCCCCAATACCGTCGTCAATCGCTTGGGGGACTCACATCTCAGGTTTTGTCATTGGTCTACTCATGGTTCAACTTTCTAGAACGAATCAAGCATCACACAAAAATAAAGAAGATAAGGAATATATTACTAACTATTCTTCATCACCTTTTTCATTACCAAATACCAAATTCGTTGAAGATGAAGCATCATCAGTATTTCCACTATACCCTTTAGCACAACCGTTGCGAGTTATCACTACTCAAAAACAAAAGCGACAAAAAAGGAATTAAAAATGTTAGATCGAATTTTGCGTTATTTATCTTCGATGATTTTTGGATGGTTAACGATGCTCGTTCTTGCTACAACTGGTTGTGTAATTTCGCTATCAAGTCTCAGCACTCAATGGAGCAATAACCTGTTAACAGACCCCCAATTAGAAATTACTGATCCGAACTTAACTGATGGCAACCTAGAAACTGTAGCTTTATCAGTATCACGGCAAAAAAAAGATAAATCTCGATATTTTGTCATTAAATTTCCACGAACCCAATCCGTACACAAAATTGTTATTTACAATCAAAACTTACTGTTGTTTAAGGTCGAATATTTAGATCCAAAAAGTGAAAAATGGAAGGTAGCCCACTCGGTACGTACACGAAACTTCGATCGTGATGGTCGCCTACAACCCAAATTTATTATCGATAGACTCCGATTAAACACAAAAATGATTCGTATTAATGTCAACCGTACTATTGACGATCGTATCATTTCTAAAGTGGTTGTTGACCCTGATGACCATGTAGTCAACGTGATTCAGCGAAGTTTCGCTGGAAGATACGCCAAATTTTTTCGTGTGCTAGACCCATCCCCGGCTGCCATTCGGGAAATCGAAGCTTATCAACTTGTCGAAAAATCTAGTTAGATAAAGTTGCGATCTTTTCTAATTGCAATATTACACAAGGCGAACAAATTCATTTTTCAGGATTACCCACATTTTCACTTAAGCTTACCTATTTCTTAAAATTATACGATAATTTTCTCTTTTTATGTGGGACTAACAATCATATTTGTATGACTTGTTCAGATTATCGCTTTTTCCATTACGGAAACTCATGCTTTAATATTTCTATGATTTCTTTGTTTATTACTTGCTTTGAAAATTTTCTTTCCTCCAGTGGCTATAAACTATACAAAGCTCTTGCTCTCAGTTTAGTATGGAAGAATCAAAATCACAAAAGAAAAGTATTAACTGCTTATGCCACATAGAAAAGAGAGAACTCAGCAGGTCTATCTCATCGACTAGAATCAATTTTAGATTATAGATGACGTTAAGGTTTGCTCAAATCCAAAACACAAATATCGGGTAAATTTCGATAAAATTGATCATAGTCTAGACCGTAACCAACTACAAACTGATTTTCAATACTAAAACCAACATAGTTGATTGATACAGGCTGTTGGCGGCGGGATGGTTTGTCTAATAAGGAGCAACATTTGAGGCTACGAGGAGAAAAACTCAAAAGGTAATCATACAAAATAGTGATTGATAATCCTGTATCGACAATATCTTCAATCACTAAAATGTCAGAGTTCTCAATATTATCCAACGAGCTCGATATAATTTTTACACTACCACTCGAGTCGACCCCACATCCATAACTTTCCAGCTGAATAAACTCGCAGCTAAAAGACAGTGAAATTTGTCTAATTAGATCAGCAAAAAATACAAAGCTACCCCTCAATATACAAACCAGTACTAAATTTTGACATCCTGTATAATCCGCATTAATTTCCGAGCCAAGTTCTTCAACACGTTTCTGAATTCTTCGACGATCAATAAGCGGAGTCAACTTCATAGTCAATTTTTAGTATACGTTGAGTGGATTCAGTTATACAGCCAATTTGACTAGTACGGTAACCAATGATCCACAGAATTTGGTGTTTTTTGTCAACTAGAATTGGGATTTGGTCTCTTAGATGTTTCGGAACCTTTTGATCCATCAAAAAGTCTTTTACTTTTTTCGAACCATTCAGACCAAAAGGATAAAATCGGTCTCCCTCCTTACGATTTCGAATGAATAACGGGAGTTCAAGTTGATCCATGTCAAATACTGCCGAGAATAGTCCATCAGGCATAGGTCGAATGCGGTCTTCTAAGAGCTGACTGACTAGGACACCTGTTGGTATCTGGTTAATATCATTTAACTGTAATTGTTTTTCAAACCATTGGTTCTTGGTGGCTAAGCGCTTGAGGCTAAATTCATCATAACTGCGACGAAATAAAATCTGAAATGGCAAATAAATTTCAACATTCGGTCGATTGGCACTTAATAAATCGATCATCGAGTGAACATGGGTAAAGTATAGATCTTTTTTATGACCAACTATTTGAAAGTAGATTAACCTTATCAGTCTTCTCTGTAGAGCAGGGTGTAATCTAAGAAAAGATAAGCGGTCAAACTTATGCCGACCGATCTGACATTTCAAAAGAGCATCCTGAGTCTGACTATGCAAAAAATCTTCGTCAGTCTGAATCAGATTAGCTGTGTTTGATAGTATGTTAGGAATATTTGGATTGTAATCGCGAGACAAAATTGGAAGAAGTTCATGTCGAATACGATTACGTAGAAACCGATAATCTTCATTGGATTCATCTTGACAAGCTTCAATTTTTTTCTTTCCCAGATATTTTTTGATTTCGAGACGCCGAAGACACAAAAGAGGACGCACATAGCGACCATCTCGAACGGGTAACATTCCACCCAAACCTGTTCCACCAGCACCACGTAATAACTTTAATAAAATTGTCTCAGCTTGATCGTCAATGTGATGGCCTAAAGCAATTTTTTCGGCCTTCAGTCTATCAGCTACTCGATCCAAAAATTGGTAACGCCAATGGCGTAAATTAGCTTCCACAGATGTGGATTCAGCTGTTAAGGAATCTATAGATGGTAAATTTTCTACTGTATAAGAGAGACCAAGATTGCTGGCCTGTTGTACGACGTAATCGGCTTCATTAATTGAACTAGTCCTTAGACCATGATTAAGATGAGCAACATGAAGATCAAAAGCTAGAACCCGATGAAGATCAAATAAAAGATGTAGGAGAGCTAGAGAATCGGCCCCACCAGAAACAGCGACGACAACTGTCTCTTGAGGGTGAATTATATCGTGGGAACTAATGAAGCGACGAACGGCTCTCAGGGTTGGGTTTGTCATCGGAAACTAAGTGCCGGTGTCGAGACTTGAACTCGAAACCTTACGATTATGAGTCGTACGCTCTAACCAGTTGAGCTACACCGGCAAAATAAAAGGGAGTTACTAATGAACTCCCTTAAATATAATTGCAGGGGCAGGACTTGAACCTGCGACCTCCGGGTTATGAGCCCGACGAGCTACCAACTGCTCTACCCTGCGACAAGACCAACTTGATTTAGATGATGGGCGAGAAGGGACTTGAACCCTTACGATCGTTAAATGATCGACGGATTTTAAGTCCGTTGTGTCTACCAATTCCACCACTCGCCCAGCAGGCTGGAACTCAGACTTTGTCTAATTCCACTGGGGAATTGACAGGTCGAATTTTAAATTATTGACACTAACGATGTCAAGTATTTTTTCTATTCCATAATTTATGGAGTTACTATTTCTTTGACTACGGACATTCAATCAAATCATCAAGATAGAGTCGTTTGCCTCCTTGAAGATGAGATTGGTTCGCCCCCAAAACGGTGGCTAAGCTGTTCATACTGTCAGAAAAGCTACTTTTTAGTATCTTTTGATCATTTTTCTGTATGGCATAAATAAAAGCTCGGTTGATAAGTTCGTCGGGACTAACCCCCATTTTTAGCAGGTAAAATATGTCGAGGGCTCTGTAGATCGTCATAATATACTACGACGTCTCGTCCTTCGAATTTCATGTATCCATTAGTCCACAAAATGCTATTGTAGCTATCAGAATAAGAAACTTGCCTAAGTCTAGACATTAACAGATTTCCTACAGTACCTGATTTAAACCCAAAGATTACCTGGTATGCATACGGATTATCCCCCCATTCAGGATGTCCACCGAATCTCGCTTTACATAATTAGCCGAAACCCAGTCAATATCGCCTCCCCAATAACGCATCAAGTCTACCTGATGAATACCTGCTTCAACTACTGTAGAGCCAGACCACTCAAAATTGGCGGTCCAGACCCGGTTGCTTGGCCCTCCAAGATTTTCAGTAGGTGTGTGCTTGACCGAATGACTTTCCAGGGTGCTATTATGGATTATCGTCATCATCACCAGTTTTTTATTTTGAAGGAAAATTTGGGCAGCTTGATATCGCGGGTCATAGCGTTGCTGAAAACCAACAGTTGAAATCACACCATTTTCCCTGATAGCCTTCTCCATCTGAATGGCTTGGTTTAGAGATAGGCTCATTGGTTTTTCAGTAAAAATGAGCAAACCGAAAGTAGCAGCCGCAACAATCTCACCTTGATGTACACCCGGTGGTAAAGCAAAATAGACAGCGTCCACCCGATTTTCTGTTGATATTAGTTCCAAAACAGATAAGAAATCATTTGAAACGTTGATATCATCAAGTGAAAAGTTATCCACATATTTACAAATTTTTTGAGCAGTTAAATTTTTTTGATGAGCGTCAACTAAAGCCGTGATTTGAACAAGGCCTTCAGATTGAAGTTTCCATAATAAGCTGAGATGTTGTAAACCTCGCTGCCCCAGCCCTACGATAGCTATTCGGACGGGGGGAGTTTGGATAGCTGTAGTTAATTTTTCTGACGCCATTTCCCCATTATAGTTGTACTATGGTTTCTTGACAAATCATACCGAAGTATAAGGGAAAGAAACCTAGAACATATTATCATCGTTCCTTGATTGACAATTATAAGCAGGGAAAATAATAAATGCGAAACCAGATAGAAATTTTGCTGTGGCCTACAGATTTACCAGCTGGTGCACAAACTATTCCTACCAGCCAAATTGAAAAACTTAGAGACAAAGAAACCAATGAACATCTGACATTTGTTGGCCAACCAACACTGACAGTATATTTTGCTTCTGAAGAGAAGAACAATGGTTGTTGCGTAGTTATTTGTCCTGGTGGTGGCTATAATATTTTGGCCTGGCCGAAGGAAGGTCTCGAATTAGCTGAATGGTTTAACAGTTTTGGAGTTACAGCTGTAGTATTAAAATACCGCGTACCCCGCCGAAATCCTGACAAACCGCACTGGGAACCATTNCAAGATGGACAAAGAGCGATGCGCTTAGTACGNCAAAACGCGAGTCAGTGGAATNTTGATACNAGTCGAATTGGCNTACTNGGTTTTTCNGCCGGAGGCCANCTTNCTTTGATGGTTGGAACTCAACATGGTATGGATAGTTATAATCCAGTNGATTCTGCAGATGTTCTTAGTTCNCGTCCTNATTTTCTATGTCCNATCTANGCAGCTTATCTAGGTCCCNATTACCGAGATGACATACCAGAGCTGGGTNATTTGGTCAAAATTGANAGCGANACGCCACCCACATTTATGTCTGTTACTTTGGANGACGACTATCGAGGAGTACAGGCNGGATTGCTAATGGGTGAATTCAAACGTGCAAATGTTACAGCAGAAGCTCATATTTACGCCATTGGTGGTCATGGATATGGAATTCGTCCCTCAGACAATCCAGTTTCAAATTGGCACTGGCGTCTGAAGGAATGGATGAAGGCACAAGGATTTCTTCAGATATCTACCATTATCTGAAACTGAAGATGTCGTCCCGTATTCGTTGGCTTACGGTCATTCTGATTGTTATTGTAGTACCAGCCAACTGCTGGTGGGTAACAACTTCACTCGTTTACGGAGGATCTAGCCCTACACAGATTTCACTTTATTTTAATGCTATATTCTCACTGTTGGTCTTAATTACAATTAATGGCTTAGTCAATTGGTTCCGACCAAATCAAATACTTTTTAATCGAGCTGAGCTACTGACGATTTACACCTGTATTTCAGTTAGTTCTGGTTTAGCTGGTGTCGACCGAATGATGGTTTTAGCCCCANTAATTGGACATGCTCATTGGTTTGCAAGTCCTGAAAACGACTGGGCCAGCTTGTTTCATCATTATATTCCCTCTTGGCTCTCGATTAGCAACAAATATGTTTTGGAAGGTTACTACAAAGGATTTTCTAATTTTTACANCTGGCCTAATTTGGTGGCTTGGTTCCCAATAGTATTCTGGTGGGGTTTGTTTCTACTAGTACTACATCTAGTTATGTTATGTATCAATGTTATCCTTCGTAAACAATGGGTCGAATCCGAAAAACTCAGTTATCCTATCATACAATTACCAATGGAAATGGGCAACCGTAGATTTTTCAAATCGGGTTGGATGTGGATTGGTTTGGTTTTTGGTTTGACTNTTAACTTGATTAATGGTCTTAATTTTTTGTTTCCTTATGTTCCAAGTTTAGGTGGTAAGCTTTACGATTTAGGACAGGTATTTACAGAAAGACCTTGGAGTGCTATTGGTTGGAGTCCAATTGCAGTATTTCCCTTTGGTGTGGGCTTATCATTTTTTATTCCTCTGGATTTGTCATTTTCATGTTGGGTTTTTTGGCTGATTTGGCGACTTGAACGTATTACAGGAGCGATGATGGGCTGGNAAACTCTACCTCGTTTTCCATATGAACCTGAACAGTCACACGGAGCATATATTGGTTTGTGTGTTTTTGCCATTTGGATGAGCAGACACCATTTGAAAAGAGTCCTTATGTCTTGCTTTAAACCAGAAGCTGATTTGGCGAGTCATCAAAACATACCAGTCAACTCATATAAAATAGCTCTCAGTGGATTAGNATTTGGTGGCGTTTTCATCATCATATTTTGTCTTAAAATGCAGATGTCGCTCGGTATTATCTTNTTTTTCTTTGCTATTTGGTTTTCTATTGGAGTTGCNATTACTCGACTTAGGGCGGAGTTAGGTTCCCCTGTTCATGATTTACATTTTATTGGTCCAGATGAAATCTTGCCTAGTCTGATTGGCACTCGCCGNATTGGAGCCAGTAATTTAGTAAGTTTTTCATATCTATANGTTTTGAATCGAGCACACCGTTCTCATGCTATGCCGCACCAATTAGANGGGTTCAAAATCGCCGAGATTGTGCGTACCCCTCTGGTCCATTTGGTAATACTAATGTCTTTGGCTTCGTTACTAGGTGTCGTAGCTTCTTTTGTTTTTTTTCTTACTTCTTCTTATAAAATTGGAGCTAGGGTTTGGTTTGCTAACGAATCTTTCCGAAGATTGGAAGGATGGCTAACGACTATGCCTGCGANGGACTTTCCTGCTATTATCTTTGTCTCTTTTGGTTTTNTTGGAACAATTTTATTGTCACTACTAAGAATGAGATTTTTATGGTGGAATTTACACCCNGTTGGATACGCTATATCCGGTAGTTGGGCAATAAATCCAATGATCGGATCTATTTTCATAGGTTGGTTATTCAAATGGATTGTATTGAAGCATGGAGGGAAACGCTGGCATTCTGCAGCTGTTCCTCTCTTTCTAGGTGTTATCTTAGGTGAATTTTTAGGTGGTACTCTATGGAGTATATTAGGAATTGCTAAACAAAAGNCAATGTACCGATTCCAGTTCTAATGTGAAATACCTTTTTCATGTAATGGCGATTTCTGGTTTATTAATATGTTTTATCAGTATTGGCCTGTGCGAAATAGAAAAATCAACGGTAATTTTTACTGATGTCACCAAAACAGCAGGTTTGGAGTTCAAACATCATAATGCCAAGAGTACAGATAGACATATTTTTGAAACGATGGGATCTGGTGCTTGTTTTCTAGACTACAATAATGATGGGTTTTTGGACATATACTTGATCCAAGGTGGTAAACCAAATACTCTTGACCAAAATTTGTCGAATCAACTGTACCANAATAATACTGATGGAACTTTTACTAATGTTACAAGTCGNTCAGGACTTGGAGACANAGGCTGTGGAATGGGAGTAGCTACAGGCGACTTTGATAATGATGGGTGGACCGATATTTATGTTTCAAACTTCGGAGCTAATATACTATACCGAAATCAAGGGGATGGGACTTTTAAAGATGTAACTAAATCTGCAAAAGTTGGTAATAATGATTGGAGTTGTAGTTGTGCTTTTTTTGATTACGACTTAGATGGTGATCTTGATCTGTACGTGGTTAATTACATTATCTATGANANATCATTGGAAACCTGTACTAATCGTAAAACAGGTGAAGTCGAATATTGCCACCCTCGCAATTTTCGGCCTGCTAAAGACATACTTTATAGAAATGATGGAGACGGTACCTTTACCGACGTCAGCAAANCTTCCGGAGCTTATGCTTCAATACCTTGCCGAGGATTAGGANTAGCAATTGCCGATATTGATCATAACGGTTATCCTGATCTCTACATAGCTAACGATACAGANCAAAATTTTTTATATCTCAATCGAAAAGGCCAATTTCGCGATATTGCCTTCGTCTCTGGAACAGCTCTAAATAAAGAGGGTGTACGTGAGGGAGGAATGGGAGTCGACATTGCCGATTATAATGGAGATGGCTGGCCTGATATTTTTGTAACCAACACTGAGACNAATACNCTGTACCGTAGTCATGGAGATGGTACTTTTACTGATGTCAGCGATGAAAGTGGTTTGGGTGGTATTACAGCTAACTTAGTTGGTTTTGGTACCCAATTCTTGGATTATGACAATGACGGTGATCTAGACATTTTTGTTACCAATGGTGAAGTACAAGACAAAATAGATCGCGAGTCTGGTCAATCAATCTATCCACAAAGAGATCAGCTTTATCGAAAAAATGCAGATAATACNTATACGGANGTTTCATTTGATNCTGGAGATTACTTTTCGCATCAGTATGTTGGTCGAGGTGTAGCATTTGGTGATTACGATAATGATGGGGACACAGACATTCTGGTAACAAATTGCAATCAAAAACCAGTTTTACTAAGAAATGATGGTGGAAACCGAAAGAACTGGTTGTCGATCAAACTNGTNGGTCAAAAAAGCAACCGATCTGCTATTGGAGCACGTGTTCTGTTGACCTGTAACAATCGTNTTCAGTTGGCTGAGGTCAGAAGTACGGCNAGTTACTTATCANCTCATGACCGGCGAATCATATTTGGTTTAGATCAAAATTATCACGTCNATAAACTCGACATTTTTTGGCCCAGTGGTATTCAACAAACNCGACAGAACTTGCCTGTTAATCAATTACTCAAAATTGTGGAACCTCTGGAGGAGTAAGATGATCCATGTCAGAAAAGCTTTATGTTTTCTATTTTTTGTTCAGATCTTACCAGTTATGGCGACCCAGTCGACTGTTGAACAAGTCAACCTTCTTATTAAACAATTATCAAGTAAAGAACCTTCAATTCGNAGTAAAGCAGCAAAACAACTGGCCGAATTTGGTTCACAAGCTCAACCTGCCGTATACCCATTGATTGAAGCCTTACAAGACTCATCGATTATTGTACGCCGAAATGTCGCATTGGCATTGGGNAAAATTGGTCTTGGAGCTGGTGAATCGATACCTGTGTTGGTTCAACTTTTGGATGACCGAGACTGGACGGTTAGAGCAAACGTGGCTTTTGCTCTGGGCAATATGGGTGAGGCTGCGGTATCAGCTATACCTAAATTAATTCAANTAATCGAAGATGTNAATTGGGAAGTTTGCGCTAATGCTATAAAATCACTAGGTCAAATAGGTTCCGTTGCTCATTCAGCTATTCCAGCCTTAAGTANTTCTTTACGTAGTGAAAATGAAATAGTACGTAACAATACAATTCTTGCCTTGGCTGAAATTGGCTTAGCTTCTGTTCCTTTTCTAATAGATGCATTAAGTGATAAAGACAGATTAGTACGCCGTTCTGCAGTGTTTTCCTTGAGTCGTATTGGTCAACTCCCACCAACTGCTATTGAAGCCTTAAAAGAAAAACTGAAAGACCAAGAGGATAGTGTCAAGTTATCGGTAGCTGTAGTCTTAGCGGTGATTGATCCAATCAGCCAAAACTTAACACTTCCTATTATTGAAAAATCCTGTTTCAGNAAAGATAAGTTTACTAGTGATTTTGCTGTATATAGTTTAAAACGAATACAGCAACAAAATCGTCTAATAAAAAAGCAAGTTGATATATTGNTCCAAAAATTACAACACCAAGAAGCATCCCAACGCTATAATGCTGTTATTACTCTAGCGCAAATAGGACCAAGAATTGGACTATCGACTGAGCATGTAGTAAGCGTACTATCCAATAAGATTGATGATGAAGACCAAAAAGTACGTATAGCGATCAAAAAAGCATTAGAAATTTTAGGTTCAGAATTCCAATCCCCAGATTAACAAAACAGAAATGTGCCNTTTTTTTAATCGNCANNNTGATNAAAAAANAGGCNGCCCGGTAACCCACGACATCAATCCTAACTATAAATTCTGTTTCTAATCACCAATCTAACACGCTTCGATATTGGCATTTCTCTTGCTCCCTTCCTCTGAGCAGNATTGGACTTTCTGCGAGATTAACTGAACTATATTATTTGATTTGAAGGAGCACATATTAATGATTTCGTTCTTACGAAGAAGAGCTAATTTGCGAATTCTTCACTTAACACTCTTCCTATTTTTTATAGGATTGCTTTCATCAACCTTATCGATTTCTCACGCTGGCGGTCATGAATCAGTCAAAATTGGTGTTCTCCATTCGCTAAGTGGGACTATGGCAATTTCTGAGACCTCCCTCAAGGATGTCGTACTGATGGCAGTAGAAGAGATAAACGAAGCTGGCGGCGTTTTAGGGAAAAAAATAGAACCTGTCGTCGTAGACCCAGCTTCTGACTGGCCCTTGTTTGCTGAAAAAGCCAAGCAATTATTAACCGAAGATAAGGTGGCTGTAACTTTCGGATGCTGGACTTCTGTCAGCCGAAAGTCTTGTTTACCAGTATTTGAAGAGCATAATGGTTTACTATTTTACCCAGTTCAATACGAGGGTGAAGAGCAATCATTAAACGTCTTTTATACTGCAGCCTCACCTAATCAACAACTAGTTCCAGCCGCAGAATATATGAAAGAAGAGATGGGAATGGAGAAATTTTATCTGCTCGGTACGGATTACGTTTTTCCTCGTACTGCTAACAAAGTTTTGAAAGCCTACCTCAAGAGTAAAGGTGTTCCAGACGAAAATATTGCAGAAGAATACACCCCTTTTCACCATCAGGATTATCAGACTATCGTATCCAAGGTAAAAGAATTCGCTGCAGACGGAAACGCCTGTATTTTGTCCACAATCAATGGGGACAGCAATGTGCCTTTTTACAAAGAATTTGCTAATCAAGGGCTGACTTCGGACGATTGTCCAATTATGGCTTTTTCTGTAGCTGAAGATGAGTTGCTGGCGATGGATGTTCCACCGTTAGTTGGTCATTTAGCTGCATGGAACTACTTTCAAAGCATTGACACTCCAGATAACAACGCTTTCGTCAAAAGATTCAAAGATTTTTGCGAAAAAGAGGGCTTGCCAAAAGGAAAAGATCGTGTAACAGATGATCCAATTGAAGCTGCCTACTTCGGTGTTTATGTTTGGAAGGCTGCGGTCGAAAAAGCCGGTTCCTTTGAGGTAGATAAAGTCCGTAATGCTGTTTATGGTTTGGAATTCGATTCCCCAAGTGGTAAAAAGAAAATGCATGAATCAAACCAACATACCTTGAAACCGGTCTATATCGGTGAAATCTTGGTCGATGGTCAATTTGAAATCGTTGCTGAATTTAATGATGGAGACTTGGTTGTACCAGATTCTTACAGTAGTTATCTGTGGCCAGATGGTAATTACCCAAAACCAACACCAGAAGCTAAGTATAAAGAGCTTCAAGCCAGTTGTTGTAATTGGCCTAAACCTTGTTGCAAAAAAGCTGACAAGCATGAGCACGATCACGACCATTAAACTATAGAAAATTATGTGATAGAGGCCGATAAAAAATACTAAGCCTCTATTTATTTTATTTTGACGAGGTTACGGCATCTAGTTTACTAGATGCCGTAACTTTCTGCATTTTTAATTTTCTTTCTTCTAATGTGGTCCAGGGAGAGGTTCCACATTACGATTATTAACCTTCATTTTATGTGTGATTTTTTTCACTGTCTCTAGGAGTAACAAAAATGAAAAATCTAAGAATAACTAGTATTAATTTACTAGTTATCTGTCTAATCTTTTTCTCGACAGTTTCATTATCGTTCGCTGAAGAATCGAAATTGGATTCAGGCGACACCGCATGGATGTTGGTATCAGTTGCTTTAGTTTTATTCATGACAATACCTGGGTTAGCTCTATTCTATGGTGGATTAGTCCGGAGTAAAAACGTTTTGTCTGTTCTAATGCAATGTTTTGCTGTAACTGCCTTAATCACAATATTATGGGTTTTCTTCGGATATAGTCTGGCATTCGACACGACCGGTATGGTTGCAGAAACAACCAACCTTAATTCCTTTGTCGGTGGCTTTAGCAAGGCTTTTTTGAAAGGAATTGGCTCGGAGACCTTGAGTGGCTCCATACCAGAAATAGTGTTTGTCATGTTTCAACTCACTTTTGCAATTATTACTCCAGCATTGATTGCTGGTGCTTTTGCAGAGCGAATGAAATTTTCAGCTATGTTACTCTTTTCAGCTATTTGGTCATTAATTGTTTACGCACCTCTGTGTCATATGGCTTGGTCTGGCGATGGATCATTTTTCGCAGACATTTTAGGAGCACATGACTTCGCAGGTGGAACGGTGGTTCATGTCAATGCTGGAATTGCTGCATTGGTTGCAACCCTTCTCGTAGGGAACAGAATCGGATACCCTAAGACACATATGCCACCACATAGCTTAACCTTAACAGTAGTAGGGGCATCGATGTTGTGGGTCGGGTGGTTCGGTTTTAATGCTGGTAGTGCCTTAGCCGCCGATGGGGCTGCTGGCATGGCCATGCTGGTAACACAAATTTCAACGGCTACTGCAGCTCTAACTTGGATTACTATCGAATGGGTCAAGCATGGGAAACCAAGTGTCTTGGGGATTGTAACAGGCGCAGTTGCAGGGTTAGTTGCAATTACGCCAGCTTCTGGGTTTGTCGGACCAATGGCAGCAATTGCAATTGGCTTAGTTTCAGGTGTAGTTTGCTTTTGGGGAGCAACTAGTCTTAAACAAAGTCTTGGCTATGACGATTCTTTAGATGCTTTTGGTGTGCATGGCATTGGAGGCNTAGTNGGATGCCTTTTGACTGGAGTCTTTGCCGATCCAGAATTGGGCGGTATGGGTTTTGCAGAAGGGATTACTACGATTGGTCAACAAGTTTGGGCTCAATTCCTAAGTCTGGTGGTGACANTCGTCTTCTCAGGTGTTCTTTCCTTCATAATTCTGAAAATTNTTGATGCTATTGTTGGCCTTCGAGTGGAAGAANACGAAGAACAAGAGGGGTTAGATCTAGCTCTTCATGGCGAGCGCGGATACGATTTGTAAAGGCGAAAAACTGAGTTTAACTACCAAAAGACTAAGTTAATTTCCTCGTTTCTGATATAACCCTTTTAGCGAGGGTTGTATCAGAAGTACTTTGTTCATTCCTAATAGACAAAAACATAAACACATGTCTCGACTCTACCTCGGTCTTACATTTATATTGTTATTCTTGACTTTTAATCAAAAAGTAAAAGCGGAGGAGCTTTATCCAGAGTTACAAGAAGTTTTACTGAGGCTTGGTAGTAAAAAGACTTCAGAGCGTAAAACCGCGATTATGGATCTAGCAAATTACCAACACCCAGGTTTAGAAGAGCTAATGGAGTCATTCAAGCGCCGACAGCTATATATTTGGGTAGGGCCAGAGGATAAGCCCAGATTAGTTTTGTGCGAGAACATAAAAAATGATCAGATCTACCCGAAAGATCCATTAACAAAAGAGAAGATCAAAAACGTCGGTGGGAAACCTTTCCAAGTTTCAGGCACTACCCTGAGACAAGTTCGCCCAGCTCGGGTTGAGCGAGGTTTGGCTGAAAATATTAAATCTTTATTTAAACTTTCATCCTCTAATCCAGAAATACAATTATCAGGTATTAAAAAATGTGGTGAGGCCAAAACAATCAAAGGGCTAGGTGCGTTGAGCGACCTTGCTCTCGAGCAATTAGACCGTATTGCTCTTGGAAAATCTGATGGCTCTTCTAACAAATTGCGTCGGTTAGCGTACGAAAGTGCGCTACTAATCCGAATCACACAGACTCCAGTTAGTACTGGAGAAGCCCATACCCAATTAGTTGCCGAACTCGGTAATACCAAAAGTCAACGTTCGTTGAAGTTTTTGGAAAAATCGATAGATAAGTTAAACAAAGGCCAGGCATTAGATGAAGAAGTCAGTCGCATTTACCAAGCCGCAATCGCGAAAATCAATACCTATCAAAATTTTATCTCTTTATTCAATAATTTGTTCCAAGGTATCTCATTAGGTTCAGTCTTGATATTAATGGCTCTTGGTTTGGCCATTACTTTCGGCCTAATGGGTGTCATTAATATGGCGCATGGCGAGCTAATGATGATTGGCGCATATACAACTTACGTCATACAGCAGGTTTTTCACCATTCTCCGGAAACACCAAATGATATTTATTTCTTATGTGCACTACCAGCCTCGTTTTTGATGGCAGCAACTGTTGGTTTCTTGATGGAGTTTTTTGTTATTAGACATTTATATAAACGGCCATTAGAATCGCTGTTAGCTACGTGGGGAATCGGTCTGATCTTGATTCAGATAGTCCGATTACGATTTGGAGATAATATTGGCGTTAATGCACCAAGTTGGGGGAGAGGTGGTGTTGAGGTTATACAAGATTTAATTTTTCCTTATGGTCGCTGTTTTATTATTGTTATTTGTATTCTGTCTGTTACGGGTATCTATTATCTAATGAGTCAAACCCAAATTGGCCTGATGATGAGAGCTACGATGCAAAATCGAGAAATGGCCAGTGGCTTGGGGGTTAATACGAGTTTTATTGATCGGTGTACTTTTGCTTTCGGGTCTGGTATTGCTGGTGTTGCTGGATATGCTTGGACTTTAATTGGTGGTGTGACACCCAATATGGGACAGACCAATTTCATTGTGGACTCATTTCTGGTTGTTGTTACTGGTGGAGTAGGAGAAATTGTAGGCGTAATCTGCGCTGGAATTGGTATTGGTAGCTTAACTAAGACTATCGAACCTACAATCGGGACCATTTGGGCTAAAATTCTACTCTTGATAGCAGTGGTTGTTTTTATTCAGTTCAAGCCGTCAGGTTTGTTCGCACCGAAAGGACGGCTGGCTGATGATTGATCAAGATCGTCTAAAAAGGAATCTCCCCCTGATTTTATGGCTACTTTTGGGATTAGTCATTGTTCCAGGTTTATATCTAGTCGGAATCACATCAATTGGTACTGTCAACAAACTAGGTCGATACATGACTTTTGCTCTAGTTGCTATTGGTCTAGACTTGATATGGGGTTATGCAGGTATTCTGGGATTATGTCAAGCGCTGTTTTTCTGTTTAGGTGGATACGCGATGGGTATGTATTTGGCTCATCATGGAGGTCCTGAGGGTATCATTGATAAAACTGGGTGGAAGTTGCCGGCTTGTTTATTTGTTGTTTATCCTTATAAGGTAGGTGAAGCACCTGGAGACGCAGTGGTTCCTTGGTTTTGGAAACCGTTCTGGTCTTTACCGTCTACTATATTTCTGGGGTTATTTATACCGGGGTTGGTAGCTTTCATCATTGGCTACTTTGGTTTTCGTAGTCGGGTTCGAGGTGTTTATTTTGCTATTCTAACGCAGGCGATTACTGTAGCGGCCCAAAATTTCTTCACTATGAATAATATGAAATTTTGTGGGACCAATGGTCTAACTCGGTTTGAGCGGATTTGCTTGGTAGGACATGAACATGGTGTTGATGTTTGTCAAAAAGCCAACTTAAGTTTTCAATTATCATCTGACTCTCTTCAATTTAGTCTATATTTATTGACAGCAGTATCTATCTTCGGTACATATGTTTTGTATCGCTATGTAATCAGTAGTCGGTTAGGAAGAATCCTTGTGGCCATCCGGGATGCTGAAAGCACACTTCGCTTTTCTGGTTATAAGCCCTATAAATATAAATTATTCGCTTTTGTCTTAGCTGCAATGACAGCTGCGTTAGGTGGGCTGTTGTATGTCCCACAAATGAAGATTATCACACCTTACAATATGGGAGCAGAGCGCTCCATTTTGATTGTCATTTTTGTAGCTGTTGGTGGACGAAATACTTTGTCAGGAGCCTTAGTTGGGGCGCTAACTGTTAACTTACTTTACGATTTTTTAACTTCTTTCAACCAACCTATTCCTTTAACAGATCTAATATTTCCAGGTGGACTAACATTTGCAAAAACTTGGCCAATTGTACTGGGGTTACTGTTTTTAACGGTGGTTTTGGGCTATCCTGATGGATTAGTCAAATTACCCAGTCACTTCTGGTCGAATATTAAGAATAAATCAAATTTAACT
The DNA here is from genome assembly GCA_002714785.1 of Candidatus Poribacteria bacterium. Classification (GTDB taxonomy): domain Bacteria; phylum Poribacteria; class WGA-4E; order WGA-4E; family UBA9662; genus TMED15. The sequence continues at coordinate 29,084 of PAYP01000107.1, forward strand.
GACAAACAAAAACCCATCGGTTAAACTGAAGGACACAACAGTAACCATTTTTTGCTAAACATGCCAAATAAAGACGGTACGCGTTTATCTGAGTACCTAGAACAAAATCCCATAGATAGTCGGTTTTCAGCTGAAAAGTACATATTATTTCTCCATCAACTCACTGCAGTTTTCGACGGTTTCAAAGCCGTTGACATTATGGCTTTAGGTATCGAACATAACGAGCTACGGGTCGTCATAGGTCCCAATGGTGCTGGTAAAACGACTATGTGTGACTTGATAAGTGGAAAGACTCGAGCTAGTAGTGGTACAGTTCACTTTGAAGGTGAAAATATTACTGATACTAGCGAAACAGAAATTGCACTTATGGGTATTGGTCGTAAATTCCAAACACCGACTGTATTTGATAGTCTGACTACGTATCAGAACATGGAACTTGCTCTACCAGGCAACCAAAACTGGTTGACTAATCTGTATAAACAAATTACCTCCGAAGAAAATGATCAAATTTTATCAATTTTGGAGAGGGTTGGATTGCAAAATGAACTACAGACAGAGGCCAAATACTTAAGCCATGGTCAAAGGCAATGGTTAGCCATTAGTACACTAGTGTTATCTAGTCCTAAGCTGTTGTTGGTTGATGAGCCGGCAGCAGGATTAACTGACGCAGAGACCGAGCTAACGGCAGAGCTGCTGTTAGAATTGAAAGGAGACCATACATTGATAGTTATCGAACATGACATGGATTTTGTGCGGCAGCTTAACTCTCCAGTCACTATGCTTCACGAGGGAAAAATTATGGCTGAAGGGACTTTAGCCGAACTTCAACAAAATGATGCCGTAATCGAAGCTTACTTGGGTCGATAACAAGTTATTATGCTTTTGGTTGAAAACTTGTCTTTTTCTTATGGCGAAGTTCAAGCTTTGAGGAATATATCCTTAAAAGTTCCAACAGCTACTATTGTCAGCGTTATGGGGCGGAATGGTGTTGGGAAAACCACACTAATGAAAAACATAGTTGGTACACTTAAATCAACTAATGGGTCAGTGTATTTAGATGATCAGCCAATTCACAATTTAATGGCTCACCAGCGGGTATCGGCTGGGATTGGCTATGTTCCACAAGGTCGAATGATTTTTCCGAAGCTAACCGTAAGTGAGAATTTGCAGATTGGTCTTGCTGGAAGCCGGAACAAAATCATCCCAAACCAGATTTTTGACTTATTTCCAATCTTGAAAGAGATGAAAGGCCGAATGGGAGGAGACTTATCTGGTGGACAACAACAACAATTAGCTATTGGCCGTGCATTAGTTACCGATCCCAAAATTTTGATTCTAGACGAACCAACCGAAGGTATCCAGCCCAACATTATTCAACAAATTGGGCAAGTTTTACTACAATTAGTTGAAGAAAAAGGACTGACTGTGTTGATCGTGGAACAGTATCTGGATTTTGTTCGTGAATTTTGCCAAAGTTTTTATATCATGAATCGAGGTGAAATAGTGGCCAATGGGATTACTAAAGATCTCAATCAACAAATCATCCGCGAGTACTTAAGCGTCTAAGAAAAAATTAGTACAACGATGGAATCGACGGTAGGCCGAAAAGGACGTCTTGACTATGCATTTGGTGAAAGTACTAAATCAGGTCAAAGTAAAACTGTTATTCAGCGACGGTTTTCTTGTGTGCCTCTCCAAATTCTTAAACCACAACATACTACCAACGGTGAAGTTCTTCTCTATTTGCTCAGCCCAACTGGCGGCGTTGTGCAAGGTGACCAGTATGATCTCAAGCTAGATTTGGCAACAAATTCGCAAGTGATTTTCACCACGCAAGCAGCAACTAAAGTTTATGCTATGCCAGATAGTCCAGCCGATCAAGCCTTGTTTTTGAAGGTTGGGACAAATGCTCGCTTAGAGTATTTACCGGATCCGCTGATTTTATTCCGTGCATCTAGATTCAGTCAGGTTATTGACGTCGAAATTGCTCCTGGAGGTGTGTTCGTATTTCAGGATATTATTTTACCTGGACGAGTTTCACGCCAAGAGGATTTTGTTTTCACGAGTTTTTCTTCTAGCTTAAGAATAAATGACGATCATGGACTCCTGTTCTGCGATCCGGTCAACATCTCGCTTAATCCGGCTAGTAATCAAACGAATCCCGACTTTCATCGACTGGGCTTACTAGAAGAATTTAAGTGCTGGGGAAGTTTTTATGTTTTTGGGGAACTTGCCACCAAAGGCCTAACTGTTGAATCAGGTAATAGGTACAGCCCGATTTTCGAGAACATTCAATCAAGACTTGAGTTAGTTGGCAATCGTAAGTGTAACAAAGGGCAACGTTTGGCTATTGGCGGATTCACATATTTAAAGAGAAACGGTTTAGTTATACGCATGATGGCCCAAAACACCCAATTGATACAAAACACATTTAGCCAAATTTGGGCAGAATTAAAACAAAAACTGCTGAAGATGTCCCCCATAGATTTACGAAAGTTCTAGCTGTCCCTAAACTAAATTGGCTGTTTAATTAGCAGGAAAGGAGAATCAATGAACCTAACCCCTCGGGAACAAGAAAAATTGATGATTTACGTAGCGGCCCAATTAGCCAGAGACCGTCAAAAACGTGGACTCAAACTAAACTACCCTGAAGCGGTTGCAATCATTACTGCCGAAATTTTAGAAGGCATCAGGGATGGAAAAAGTGTGGCTGAGTTAATGAGTTTTGGTACTACAATTTTGACCAGTGATGACGTTATGGAAGGTGTCGCTGAAATGATTGATGAAGTCCAAATCGAAGGTACATTCCCTGATGGTACTAAGCTGGTCACAGTTCACTATCCGATTACATGACTGCACAAGCAAACGATCGAAAATACAATATTAATATTTATCTTTTTGATAATACGACACGCTTTGACTTCTGTCGAGCATCCAGCATCAACTGGAATTTTTGATAATCTTTTGCAGGAATTAGTGTTTCCGTCGTTGTAAGTGTAGATGAAATAGTAATTTTCCGTTTAGAACTTTTGACGTTCGATTCAAAAGAGCCAATGGACGGAAACACTAAATTTTGATTTTCTAGAGTTTGGTCTATTTTAAAAGATCTGGCTAGACTGACTTTGCAGGAGTGCTGGACTGTTATTATTGTTGGTAATGAGATGGGTGAATCTCGTTTTTCTATTCTCAAAAGTTGATCATATTTGAGTGGTAAAGAAGGAACTTCTAGCAGTAGTTGGTGTCCCAGTCCTATCAAGTGTTTGGAGCGCTTCCAAGCTATCAGCAATCGACTCTCGTAAGGACTAATTAACGAAAAGCTAAGCTGACTAATCTCAGTATCCTCGTTTAATTCAAGCAGATCTCTGAAAAACGACCTAGATTTTGGGCTATTTTCGCTAGAAATATGTTGGCGAATTACGGTATTGAAATAACCAGAAAACCGAATCTCCTGATTGACAATTATTGTTTGACCTCCTGACACTTGTACCGATGTTTTAGCGATTTGATGATTGTTAGATTGAGTGGGAGTTTTATCAAACTGATACAGTGGCTGGTCGACTGAGCTATTTTTCCTTGCATCTGGGTTAATTATCATTACCCAGCGATTTTGGTCTGAGACTGGTAGCTGATCAAATGGTTGGCCAGTTGCTGTTGGGTCTAAAAATAAAAAATTATTACTTTTTGTTTTGACTGCTAGAATCATATGGTTGAAATAAGCTAAGGAAGGTATTTTTCGATTGATGTTTCTAGATTTACCTGCTGATATAAGAACCGGATAAGACGAAATTCCTAACTCTGATAACATCGTACACAGTAAGGTTGATTTGTCTTTACAATCGCCGTGTTTTTCCCTAAAAACTCGTGGGGATGAATGAGGTTTAATAGCCCATATCCCTAACTCGATCCCGACGTAATCGATTTCATTAGTAACGAAATTGTATAACTTACGAATCTTTTCTTTTTGACTGAAAATGCCCAAAGTAAGTTCTTTTACCTTATTTTGAATTTGACTATTGGTTTGAGTTTGATCACGAATCAGAGTAGCATACCATTCAACTAAAGGTTCCCAAGAGGGAATAGTGGAGACCGCAATAGAATAAGCCAAATCCTTTTTGTCTGGCATAAATGGCTCGTGAATCAAAGGAGGTAAGTCTTTTAATTGAAATTGATAAGTGGTTGTGTAGTTAGATTTACTGACCTCGGGTCGTACTATAAGGTCATGTTTTTTTTCACTACTAGGATGAGATTGGTAGTGTAATGTTTTCTCATGGGGTAAAATAATCGTTAATTCATAATGACTAACTCGGACTGGCTCCTGCACGTAAATTTGTTGCCAGAATTCGCCTTCTAATAATTGTCCTCGACTCTTTCTGGTGTAGCAATAGTCAATAATACAGCCACTTTGCATCTGTGGCAATTCGAACCTCACTAGCCTAGCATCCACAAACATTCCAGCCTCAATGGTACCTGGTGGTATCAAGTTTGTTTCTATATCCTCAGGAACTAGGTTAATGAGGTCCCCACTGGGTAAAATCGTTCGAGCGTAACGAACTTCTACATTTCCAGCACCTCTGGTATAAGGAACTGAAACTCGTCCAAGGTAGCGATCTTCCGGATCTATAATCCGAATTGTTCGACGAACTGTATGTGTATAACTTGAGTCCTCGTTGATATCAAATATATCTTGTCTATTTATGATCCACGACGATATTTTTGACTGTTTAGCTAAATTACGAAGATAGTTTACATCAAAAGGTGAAACCTCGGTGTCTTTTTGTATTTCACCTTTTAAATCGATAGCAGGTATACCCAAATAAGTTTGATTCAGCTTAGTTCCCTTAATTTGTGGGTGTTCGGCCTGAACTAAGTTCTCATTTGTATACCATTGGCTGATATCAATTTGGGTTTGTTCCATAACCTCTAACAAAGATTGATTAGGCTTCTGACGAAATCGGTTGAGCAAAATCAGACCAAAACTACACAAGGCATTTCCTTCTTTGTTGGAACAAGAAGTTATGACAACAGTATTTGGGTGGGGTAACAGTGAAATCATTTGGCCACTGTGAGGAAAATCAAAGAGTACTATTTTGGTTTTGCTCTGAATTCGGCGGATCATATTAGCATATTCCTGAGCAAATAAATCTCGACCAGGAAGGTTGAACTTAAGATACTTGCCTGACCGGTTTGCGTGGCCTGACATCAATAAGATAAATCGGTCATCAGAAGTAGCGGAGGCGTAAATAGTATGGAAAGCCGAAATGACATTCTCCGCGGTTGATTGATCCGTTACAATTTTCTCAATAGGTTGTTCAAGCCCTAGTGGTAACTCTCTACCAAATCTTTTGTCCTTAAAAATTTTATTTATGGCGTCGAA
>PAYP01000108.1 GCA_002714785.1 Candidatus Poribacteria bacterium
ATCTTCCAACCCACCTAGTTCCAGTGGATCTTCCAACCCACCTAGTTCCAGTGGATCTTCCAACCCACCTAGTTCCAGTGGATCTTCCAACCCACCTAGTTCCAACTGCAAGCGAGCGTATAGTATCACGTCACCTGTATTACGATTAAACCGGTTGGCACTTCCGGGGCCGAAGAGCTCATTATATACTACACCGTTGATTTCAACACTCATTTCCTCAAAACCAACTTGGCTGTCNGAGTCAACCACCTGAAATTCCATGGCCATAAAATTAGTTGAACTAACTTCTTGGCCCGGGCGTGGAAATTGAGGCATGATCGTTGGTGGACTATCATCTGCAACCTGTGAATCAATTTTAAAGTTGACTGTCTTTTGACTTTGATTTCCAGCTAAGTCAATCGCTGTTACGTAGTAAGCATATTCACCATCTTCCAGTGGATTCTGTGGTTGGACTCGCAATCTCCCCTTCTGAGGTTCGTATTCTTGATCAATTGGTATTGTTTCATCTTCAGCAGTTACTAGCTGGAGGCTGAAAGCTGGATCTGCTAGGTCTTTATCTTCTGACAAAATTGTTATTTCGATNTCACCATTNGAAAGTACATCCCCATCCTGTGGTAAATTTTGACTGATGATAGGTGGCGCAAAATTAACCCAGAACTTACCTGAGTTGAAAGTAGTAGTGTTACCTGCTAGATCAGACACTACTACACGGAAAGTATGTGCACCTTCATCGAATTCCGTTAATTCGGTCGAGTTGATTGCCGGAGTATAGCTGATTCGCTGTTTCTCTAAATCATAGTCGAATTCATATAAGTTTTTATTTCCATCNAGTATGAGTTGAATGCTAGAAAGATCGATTCCACTACCACCTGGGTTGTCTCCCAAATCCGCCTCAATAGTAAATATGGATTGACTCAGGTTTGTTCCTGGTTTAGGCTCAGGATTACCTACTAGCGGCTGACGAATATCCGCCAATATTGACAGGGATTCCGACGGTGGGCTGACATTATTGCCTTCGTCGCTGGCAATCGCAGAAATAATATTAGTTCCCTCGTCGAGTGCTAACCCGGCTTGGCTAAATTTACCTTCAGCATCTGCAAAGACTGTACCTGCAGGCTTTTGATTAACTAAAATCTGNATTTTGGCCAAAGGTTCTGCCNTACCNGTCAACAGANNTCTTCGCTTGCTTAGATATTGNGGTAATGGGTCAATAACGGGTGTCATTGTTCCACCATCGACTGTAAATCTAGAGTGAACTAATCTTTCATTACCAGCCTTGTCAAGAGCATAAATTGTTAATAGATGATCGCCGTCTGAGATAGTATCTGGTCGAAATTCAATTTTGCCCGGATCTTCGAAGTTTTGTTGATTTCTATAGGCAAAAACCTTGGAATCTATTGTTTGTCCGTCCAATCGAATTTGTACTTCAGCTAATCCACTATCAATATCATAAGCAGAACCTCGCAATGCAAATTCTGGGCTAGCTAACTCTTCACCATTAACTGTNGTACCTTCAGCTGGGCTGACTCCAGAGATAACAGGTTTGGTTATATCGTCCAGATCAGTTTCAATCATGAAAACACTCGTTTCAGTCGCCATGTTACCTAACCGATCTGCTAACTGTATTTTAATAGCGTGTGATGATTGATCGGCCAAGGGNGTTGTGATTGGAACTATCAGTTGCCCTGATAAGATATCGTATTGCCAGCCGTCAATCTCTGGTGTNTTAGCGTCGTTGGCTGGTAATTGTGTGTCATTGAGTGCTACTTGGAGCGAAGATAACTCAACACCGCTGATTGCTGAAGAGATAACTGTCGAGTCTTTAATTATAGCTCGAATTTCGTTAATTTGTTTCAAGACTAGACCGTTTGTAGGTTCGAGGGCTTCAAAAATGGGAGCCTGAGTGTCTAGGACCAAATGTGTTGGTTCTGAGGGGTTACTTTTCTTACGAATAGCATTAACCGCTACTAGCACGATTTCGTTCCGCCCCTCGATCAGTGGTACCTTACCAATATAATTACCAGTCAGGGCATCAACAGGTGCTGTNGCAACCACATTTCCGTTAACGAAGAATTCAACACTTCCACCGCCAGGCATAAAATTGATGTCGAGTTGCCCCTCAATTGTGGTGGTCGGTGTTTGAATAAACTGGTCAAATGTTCCTGTGGCACCACTTACNGGGTCATCTTCCTGAAGTCGATTCAGCTGAGGTATTGTTGGGGTTGGTGGGAGACCCAAGACTTGAAAAGAACGCTCCATCTGCTTAATATTTTGGTTTTGGTCTCGCACATTAATTGAGACAACATATTGTCCGGTTAAGAGAGGATCAAGCGGGAACGTCATAAGGCTAGCTGATTTGCTATCGCTANTATCTAACGAAAAGTCCTGAACTGGAACAATTTGACTATCAGCCGATTTAGTCAAGGTTAACTCAATATTTTCTAAATTAAGATCTAAGCCACTCTCAGCGTCAGATAGATTGATTTTAATCGGTAAGTTGGCATTACCAGTAAACATACCTTCAATACCTGGGGAAGTAAAAACAACTTGTGGAGCTGTTCGGTCTGGAGCNTTCCGGTTTATTCTAAACTCCATTTTGGTTTCTGTTCTTTGCTGAGCAAGATCTAAAGCTACCACTTTAATTTGGTAAGTCGCTCCGTCTACTAAATCACGAAGTGGAATGACCTTCTCTGTCAGATTGTATCCACCACGACCACTACGACGCTTACCTCCGTCTAGAGAAACCTCAGCGTAACCTTCCAGTAAAAATAAGTCTACAAATGCTAATCCACCACGGTCTGTAATTTCTATTGGGATTTGTGGACGAACGTTGGCAATTTCACTGGCAGCTTGGAGGCGGTTAGATTGACCAATAACTGGCTGAACATCAAAGACTATCTTGATTTGTGGTGGAACGGTGTCAACAATCAGGGTGATAGGTTGAGCCTGTAGACTGGTATTACCAGCAGTATCAGTTGCCGTACCACCAATTTTATAAGTGCTATCTTCGAGGTCCTCTAGCAGTAGGCTGAAATTACCCTCCGCATCTGCCGCTANAAGCTGGGTTAGTGAAGTGGATCCTTGNACCAAAATTTCAACTTCAGCACGTGGCTCGGTCAGTCCATGAATTGTTGCTTGCCTTTCNGAGATGATGGCAGGTTTTAGCGGCCTAAATTTAGGTGGTTCCGGAGGATTTTTGTCAATTACGGTTATTGGAATTGATTGAGTACCCACATTACCCGCTGGATCTTTCACTCTCAATGAAGCCAACACAGATTTAGTCGCAACNAANGTTATGACTTTACCGGCNATTCCNTGTTCATCAAAATTTATGCCATCATGATCATCTAAATCCCACATATATTCGACTACTCTTTGACTGTTATCACTGGAATCTCTGCCATTCAAGGTGATTTCTGTACCTTGGCTAACAATCATAGATTTTGGAGTGATTTCGGCTGTCGGTGGTAAGGTATCTTTTAGTCGTAAAATTAGCGGTTTTTCTGTTTGGGCCGGAAATAAGGTTGTATTTCCGGCTGAGTCAGTTGCTTCGAAGCGATAAGGATAATCAATGCCTTCAGCCAGCATGGCCAGTGTAATATTAGTTATTCCCACTTCTCTCATTAAATCAATTGGACTCGGTGGAACAACTACCTGAGCTTGGAATACATTTGGCTTTTCTAATAGCTTGGCAGATTCGGCTCGATCGACAAAAACGGCTCGTAATTGATCAATTTGATCATTATCAAGAGCCATGACATTTACTAGAGCTACACTACCAGTACTAGCTTCAGTGATTGCTNGTTGTCCCTCTGGCAAGTGTAGTTTTGGTGGTTGGTTATCAATCAAAACTGGACCAACAATCACGGATGAGCTAGAAACTTTACCATCAGTGGCTGTTAGACGAAAACGATAATAAGGGCGGCGAGTTAAGCCTAGAACTGGTATTCCATTTTGAGAATCTTGACTATTCCATTCGTAACTNACNCTATTGGTGGTAGGCAATTGTTTTAAACTATCAAGTACGAGAAACTTGCCTCCTACCTCTACTGCTAAGTCAACATCCGCGCGTCCACCTTTACCTACTTCTAGATCAAAACCAATTTCTACTAAACCTCTGTTAGATTCTACTTGGGCATTACTAATATTGATTTCTCCACGTTCAGCCACAATTATTTGAGTAGTAGCAATTGATTTGAATTTTTCTGTTGTCTCGATTTCAGAGACACTAAAGGTCAATTTATACTGCCCCGTGGAACCGACCTTGGTTNCCCACTCAAAGAGACTATTTTCGAATTGCGAATCGCTAACCTTTGGTTCAATTCGATAGTCAGACTTTAGTTTGTCTTGATTGGGATCTCCGAATCTTACGTCTAGGCTGACACTTTCACCTTCCACCACGTTTATTACTGGTGGAAGTTTTTCGATTACTGGAGGTAAGTTGCGTGGTCGTATAACCAAGTCAATCAGAGTTTCAGATTTTGCTTGTTGACTATCAAAGACAGATAACTTCGCAGTGTAAGATCCCGCGTCTCCTATTTTAGTGAAAACTAACAAGTCGGNNCCNGCGACTTGGTATTGATCTTCGAGNTCTCCAGCTTTGATGCGGGTGNCAAATCGGAGTGGTTCATCAGGGTTATCCAAGTCTTTGGCACGTAGTGGAATTACTATTTCGTCCCCTTCAATTATCCTTGGTGGTATTTCGATTAAACCAAATTGGGGGGGACGATTTACATCCTTAACAATAATTTGAAATGATACCTCAGTTCTTGCTCCCTGACTATCGGTTGCAACTATAACCGGCTGATATCCTTCAGGAATAGAGGACTCAAAAGTCATCTGCCAACTGAAAGCCCCAGTTCCGTCTCCATTATCAATTACTTGTGCTACCCCCAAACCTTCTTGCTCGTCAGGTATATTTTCTAATGTTAAGCGAATGGTTTCTTCAGGATTTTCAGCTAAATCGGGATCGGTAAAAACTAGAGGGAATTGCAAAGCTTTCCCTTCGTCAATTGATTGATCAACTAGTTCACTAATTAGTTTGGGTGGTTGATTCGTATTCTCGACAGTAATATTGAAAGGAATACTGTTGGGAAACTTAGATAGCTCTCTAGTTGTAACTGCACCTTTAGCATCTAGAGCCTTGACTAAAACTTGAATTGGGTCGCGACCGGCGGCATCGAATGGTGGTGTCCACTCAAATTTAGCTCGACCCGGACTAATGTTAATAAGTTTGGCNCCGAGAGGCATTCCACTAAGTATGAAGGTAATATTATCTCCATCATAATCCAGGGCCTGTAACGGTACAACTAACTTTTGACCTTCCTTAGCCACTTGGTCTGGAATTTGATCAATTGTATTCAGTTTCCCACCTGATTCCGCTAACATGACAGGTAAAATGTTTCTGTCTTTTACTCGGATCCGAACCGATATTTCATCATACAAAGGTTCTCTTTTGTCTTTTCGTTCTTCAATAACTCTAAATAAAAGCGTCCAAATCTTGGCACCACCAGGACCATCACCAGCCTTNGTATCTGGAACCCAGGTAAACAAGCCCGTATCTTTGCCNAATATAGCTNCTTCGGGCAAGGAATCAGCTTCAAATCGAAGTTTATCTTNTTCCGCGTCTTGGGCTTTCAGTTGGATCGANACTGTATCGTCTGAAGATGGCGTAGAATTTCCTAGAAGTCNGTTTTGTGAGCCCTGNAGAGCTGAACGAATCGATTCGCGAACATTNTAAACAGTTTGCTCTAAGGTTATTGTTGGTGCAGTATTGACCTCACCTAATCCGATTGAAAATTGGTGCTTGGCTTGTAGACCTTTTTCATCGCTGACAGTCAAAATAAACTCAGTTACCTTGCCGCCGTCTTTGGACATATCAGGTTCCCAGATCAGAGTAGCTGTNGCCGAAGTTCCTCCCTTTTCTACATCTGGTTTTAGGGTTGGAGTACTGACTGTAGGTTTATCTCCACTCGCTCCTAGCCGAGAAACTTTAAACTTTAGTTCCGATTCTGGGTCAGGATCATAAGCTTGAAGTGGTACCGAAATACTTGGNCGATCGTCATTTTCAACAATATTGTCTATCGGATCTAATTTAGGTGTTCTATTAACTGGAACGATTTCCATTGAGAATTCTAACTCGCTTTCACCAGTTTTCAATGTCACATCATAAGTACCAACTTGAGCATAAGTTGGCAGCCACTTGAANACTACACCACCCAAAACTGGTCGNAGATGATTAACAACCGTTGAAGGTAACCCCGTTGTGGTNTAGCTGAGTTCTTCTTCCTCAAAATTAATAACACGAATTAAGGTGTCGATCGGCTGGCCGGTTTTGTACTGTCCGCTAACTTCATCTGGAGTTGTCACAAATTGTGGAGGGTCATATACCGAATTGATCGTCAATGACACCTTGGATACTAGACTGAATGANCTATTATCACTAACACGGAAACTGAAATAGTCTTCGCCATAGTAATTATCATTAGGTCGATATACAAATGTAGGATATTTCCCATTGGCAAACGGTAGGTCTATAATATCTCCTTCTAACTTTCCGTTTAAGGGCTCTTTGAAAATTTCGTATAATAANTCGTCTTGATCGGCATCTTGACCTTCCAGTGTAAATTCAATTGAAGTATCCTCGTCTGTGACCAATGTTTTTTTTACGGCTACCGGCAGATCGTTAACCGCTGTCACCTTGATAGTAACTTCNCCTTCGGCTGTTTGGCCTTTACCGTCACTGACCGTGTAGGTGAATTGATCTTTTCCGCTGAAGTCGGCATNAGGGATATAAGTCATTGTATCCAGATCAATTTGACCANTCTTGGTTTCGGACACAGATAAAATAAGTAACTCATCNCCATCGGCATCAGTATCATTAATTAAAACATCNATTGGGTAACCTTGTGTATCTTCAGGCAGTTCTGCNAAATCAGCCATTGGGATTGGAGGATCATTAATTGGTTGAATAGTCAGGGAAACAGTGGCGCCACTACTACCACCTTGGCCGTCAGTTATGATGTAGGAAAATGAGTCCTGTCCAAAAAAGTTTTCTTTCGGTTGGTAGGTGAAAGTGCCATTACCATTATCGGTAATCCTCANACCTCTGGCACTACGACTAGAGACTGACTCTAGTACTAATGCTTCAGCTGGTGTGTCAGGGTCAATATCATTTTCGACTAGGTCCAAAGTGGTGAAATCGAGTATTGTATCTTCGTCTAAAGAGAAGGAATCATCTTGAGCGAATGGATCATCATTGATTGGGTTAATAGTTATCGTTACGGTAGCCGAAGCTAGGCCACCATTAGGATCGCTAATAGTGTAAGTAAAAGCATCAACTGTGTCTGCGTCCTGACCAGGTGTATAGGTTATTGAGCCATCCGGATTGATTTCGGCATATCCGTGCCCATCTCCGACTAGTCTCGTGCTGATCACAGTTAGTCCACCTTGGGTAGCACCCAACGCGTCGGGGTCTGAATCATTGACTAGAACCGCGATAGTCACAGGCTCATCTTCATTAATTTCAGCTTGATCATCTTCGGCTATTGGTTCTAGGTTACCACTTTGTTGGATAGCCACAATCGTACTGGCAATAATGGGTTCTCCAACTTTCTCTTGAACTTGTAGATGAATAGTGAAACTACCTGGTAGATCACTNAAAAAAANCGGTTGACGTTCCTTAGTTTCAAAAGTACCATCATCATCCAAATCCCAGGCATAGGTGAAGGTTTCACCTGAGGGATCAGATGGGTCTCGAGCTGTAGCTCCATCGATCAAAACTTCTTCACCTAATTCCCCCGCATAAGGACCGCCAGCACTAACTTCTGGCAAAACATTCAAAACTTCAACTTTAATCTGGGTTTGGTCTTTAAAATTAGAATCTTCTTTTTCACTGACTGTAAGCAATATGTCGTATAGACCAATTTCTGCAGCNTCAAATANGAGTTGNGATCCTTCTGCNTTGGCTTGTCCATCTCCATCTAAATCCCATGTAAAAAGTAGTTCATCCTGGCCGGGATCGGTAGACTGACTNGCATCCAANATCAATTCTTCACCTTCTTTGACAANATATTCAGTATTGATAATTGCTTTGGGTGCTAAATTATTAACTTCGATATNAATTTGCTGNTTATTAGCNGCNTCNTCTATATCAGTAACGGTCAGTGTGATGGTATATGCTCCATCCGCAGCAAATACGTGTTCCACTTCGTTCAGGTTAGCTCCACTGATTATGGTCGAATTATCGCCAAAGTCCCATTGGTACAATAACCGCCCTAAATCGGTCGCTTGAGCAGTAATTTTAACAGACTCACCTTCATTAATTTGTTCTTTATCAGCAACTAAGGTCTGGATTTCAGGTGGGAGGTTAAGGACTTCGACTGTGAATTGATGAGTGGTTACTCCACCATCATCATCTTGTGCTNTTACCGTGGCAGTATAGGAACCTCGCTTTTTGAAAAAATATTCTACTTCCTCTTGATTTTGAATTCCTTTACCACGATCACCGAAATCCCAATTATAGACCACTGGATCAACGTCGCCAGCAGGATCTATAGCTTTTATATTTGCTTGGATTGACTCTCCTTCGTTAACGGTCATGTCCTCGGGGGCGATTTGAATTTCCGGAGGCAGATTGTTGATGGTTACATCAACAGTTCGTGTAACAGTTGACTGATTAACATCCGATACACTGAGTGTTAATTTGTATTTTCCATTGTCTAAGTAAATATGAGTTACTTCAGTTAGATTGACATTAGAAACCAACTCGCTGCCATCACCAAAGTCCCAAGTATAGGTTAATTGGCCAAAGTCTTCTGCCATAGCCGAAAAACTCAATACGTCNCCTTCGTTACCGGTAGTACTTTCTGGTGCCGAAATTATAATTGGCTCAACGTTCTGAACCACAACTTTGGCTATTTTCTCCACTTCAGCACCATCTTTATCCATTACTTTTAAGGTAACTGAAAAATCACCGTTCTGAGCATAAACATGTTCGACACTGACTGGTTCCCCGATAACATGTGGTGTTTCCTTATTTTCAGTTTCATCACCGAAATCCCAAACATAGGNAAGTGTAGCCAAATCGGCCGTTGAATCANTGACTTCAGCGAAGAAAGTAATCTGATCCCCTTCTTTGACTGTCNTACCTGTGGGCGGTGTTTTGACAAAAGGTGCCACATTTTTGACCGCGATCTGCTTGNATTTTTCGTCTTTTCCACCATCATCATCTGAAATCGATAGTTTTAATTCAAATTCACCATTATCATTGTAAATATGTGTAACATCGGATATATTCGAGCCAATGATTGTCTGTGGCTCACTGCCATCACCAAAATCCCAAACGTAGGTGATTTCGTCATCTCGACCTGGTTCACTCACTAATACAGAGAAACCAATCTGTACACCTTCATCGACCTCACTTTGTTGAGCGAATTCAGTGATTTGGGGAACTACATTTTCGACAATGACTATCGATTTTTCGGTGGTAGTTGCGCCATCATCATCGGTCACAGTTAATACGACTTCGAATGTTCCATTATCGCCGAAGGCGTAAGTTACTTTATCTCCAACAACTGGCTTAGAACCGTCTCCAAAATCCCAAGTAAACGTCAGANCATCCTTATCTCCTGCNGGGTCGATAGCAGTTGCGAAAAAATCTAGTTCTTGGCCTTCTTTACTTTCCTTAGGAACAACTAGATCAGTAATTTCTGGCGNTAAATTGNTAACTTCTACTTGTACNGCTTGTTCTACTTGCTGACCAACTTCATTTTCAATTTTAACGATAATCTCAAATTCGCCATTGTCTGTATAAGTGTGTTTTATCGCTGTTGATTCGGTTTCTTGGTTGATAACATTTCCATCTCCAAAATCCCAAACGTAGTTTAGTCCACCAAAATCATTTGTCGGGTGCTCCAGTTCTAAATCGAATTCGACTTCAATTCCTTCATCAATTTTCTGTGGTCGTTTGATATCTAAGATTTTTATTGGCACGTCAATAACTGTCACTTCAACTGTTTGTGACGATTCCCCACTGTCATCGTCTACCACAGTCAAAGTTAATATATACTGACCTTCTTTTTTGTAAGCGTAATCTGATGTATCACTTTCAANTATGGAACTTTCATCGCCAAAATCCCAACTTAAGGTATGTGTATCATCTTGTCCAGCATCAACAATTACCGGTAACAGATTGAGTGGTGTACCTTCTTCAACCTCAATACTTTCCGGGAGTTGTGTGATTTCTGGGGGTAAGTTTCCGACCTCAAGACTAATAATTTGCTCACTGGTACCACCGTCGTCATCACTAACTATCAACTTAACACTGAAAGTTCCACTGTCTGAAAAAACATGAAGTATCGATGGTTCAGAAATTGGATCGGCAACTGCTCCTTGATCACCAAAGTCCCAAGCATATTTCAGGACAAGTTGATCTTTTTCAACATCACTTGCTTCTACCGAAAGCGTTACTTCGTCCCCTTCCATTATTGTGTCCGGTGAAATACTGATTTCCCCAATGACCGGGGCTAAATTGTCAATTTTGGCAGTTAGTTCGACTTTACCTTGGCTATTTTCTAGGTTCGTATCGGTAGCTACNAGCGTGACAGTATAGGTCCCGCTATCTGAATAGGTGTGTCCTAATGTTAGGAAAGCTGGTTGAGATTCATCTGCCGAACCTGCATTTTCAACTGTAGCAGGTGTACCTTCTTCTTCTCCCCANTCAATTGTAATATTATGGCTATCTTCGATTCCTAAATCAGAAAGGTAAACTTGGAAATCGGCTAAGTCTACAGGNACACCTTCCTGCCCGTTGATTTCGGTTTGNTCAACCACNAATNNTGGTGCTTGGTCCTCNACTTCAACTTCTATTATTTCTGTGCCAATACCACCACGTCCATCTAATACCGTAACCTGAACCAAATATAAGCCTTCGTTTTTAAACGTATGTGGGAAAATAACCCGACCTGTCTGTGGATCTTCTAGTACGACTTCTACTTCAATATCTTCGGTTTCATCTCCCCAATTTATATTGGCTAATCTAATTTCCTCGTCTCTGGGGTCTGGATCAATAAATTCTACTAGATTAAAGTTAACANTTTCACCTTCTGTCACTGGCTGTACCAGTAANCTNGTCAGCTCAGGNGATTGGTTATCATCTTCCGAAACAGCAATTAGAACCGGTACTGGTTGACCGAAGATTGCATAACTTTCACCTTCTAAAACTTCTCCGTCATCGCTTAAACTGCAACTAAACTCAGTAGTACCAAACCAATCTTCTGCGGGTATAAACTGCAGAAGANCAATCTGGCCGACAGCTATAACTTGACCACTGTCAACACTAAACCCTTCAAGTATTAACTGTCCATTCTCAGGTAGAGTCTCGATTCGTAAGTAAGCTAACTGGTCCCCTTCGGGGTCGATATAGTTGATTTGAAAATCTTCAGTTTTAAAAGT
This sequence comes from Candidatus Poribacteria bacterium, assembly GCA_002714785.1. GTDB lineage: Bacteria > Poribacteria > WGA-4E > WGA-4E > UBA9662 > TMED15. Next base: position 11,455 of record PAYP01000108.1, read on the forward strand.
GTAAATCAAATTTTCTTCGGTTTGAATAGTTGGTTCAGAAATCGTGGGCGGATCATTGAACGCTGTAACACCTACGATTACAGAGATAGCTTCGCCATAGGGAGTAACATCTGTTTCTTCACCATTTTCGTCTAAACCAAAGATGGTTTGTCCGTCATCATTAACACAAATCAGAAAATCTGTTTCGCCAAACCAATTGAGGGCTGGTCGAAAAGTCAATAAGTCCAGCTGGTCAACTTCTATAACCGTTTCTGGATTTTCTTCTTCGATTAACTGTAGTTCAACACCATCAAATACTANTTGCCCGTTTTCTGGTAGTGTTAAAACTTTGATGGTGGATAATTCATCTGTNTCGACGTCATTATATTCAAATTCCACATTGTCAAAAGAGTATATGTCATCCTCGTTAACTTCGATTTCAATCTTTTCTACTGCAGGCGGATCATTGATGGGATTAATTATTAGGGTAAAAGTCGCTTCGAAGCTACTATTTTCCTCTAATTCAGTCAGTTCGTTTTCCTCGTTCATCTGGTATTCGGTGGCAATAATATCTATATTCTCATCGCCATTTAGGTCTTGTTGGGCGACAATGGTTATCGTGCCAGTTACTTCATCAATCGATAATTCGGCGAAGTCAATTACAGAGGGAAATAAGCGATAACTAACGATTTGCTCTGTTTCGTCATCGGGTATAGGTGCAGTTATTAGGTCAATAACCTGAGGCACCTCAAAATCCTCGTCGACTTCTATCAGATCAAGACTAAGAGTAAATTTGGGTGGATCATTAACCTGATCCACGATCATGGTAATNGTTTTGGGNTGGCTGTAAGGATTGGGAACATCTCCATCGTCATTCACTGAGAAAGTAAAACTCAATTGACTTTGGCTAGCCATACGATTCCAATTTGTTGGAGGTAAGAAGTTTAACTGATTAATATTCACCAGTGGAATTATGATTGCGTCAGTCGAAATTTGGTTTTCAGTTAGTAAAACTGAACCAATGTANAANTGNCCTTGATTAGGAAGTGTTTCGATTTTGACATGTGCTAGTTGATTATCTTCTTCGTCTTGATAAATATTAGAAAAGTCACTTCGCTTGAAATCGTAACCTTCATCTTCATCAATCGTTATAGCAAATGATTCGACTATTGGTGCATTGTTGATGGGGGCGACATTGATAGTGATTGCTTGACTCTCACTGTAAGAATTCGCTACTATGCCGTCATCGTCGATTCTAAAATCGAAACTATCTACGCCTGACCAAGTTGGATTTGGCACGTAATTTAGTTGATTGATTTCGTCTCTAGATACAATTTGGTCAGTGGTGATTTCTATTCCGTTTAACTGTAACGAGCCATCTCNNGGTATTGATAAAAACTGTACGTTGGATATGGCGTCACCTTCGATGTCGGCATAGTCTAAGCTGAAAAATGACAAGTCAAATTGCAGAACTTGATCTTCAAATATATTTGCCGTATAACTNGAAATAGTCGGTGGATCATTGATTGGACTCACTGTAAGTATGATGCTTACTATGGCAGTTTTATTCTCGATCTGATCAGGCTCTGTAGCTGTTACAATTAGTTCCTGATTACCAAATTGGTTCATTAGTGCAGAAACATTTATCTCTCCGCTTCCATTATCGAATGAAATGTCAGCGAAATCGACCGATGCTGGAAATATAGTGTACTGGACAGCAGATCCCGATAATTCATCTTTGGGTACTGAGGTCGGTATAATTGAAATTGTTTGTGGGTTGGTAAAATCCTCATCTAAAGTTAAGCTAGCCGGTTCACCATTAAAGTCATCAGATGGAACCAATCCCGTTGCTTCAAAAGAAAATGTTGGTGGATCATTTGTGCTGTTAACTGTAATCGTTACTTCTGCTTCATTACTCCAATCATCGACGGATAAATTTAGGGTATCTACGTCGCTTACCGAGAACCTGAAACTTGTTGATCCGTACCAGTTCGGGCTTGGGACAAATCGGAGTTGGTCAACCTCACTGATAGCTATCACAGTATTATTATTGGATTGAGAAATGATCATGGGATTTTCGGGGACGGCGACTAACTCTAACTGACCAGTTCCATCTTCTTTACCTAGCTCTACAACATTATTCGGTGGAACTTGGTTAATTCTTAGATAAGTCAGTGGGTCTTGTTCAACATCGGTCACACGATTTGTAAAATCGGAAGCAGTGAAAAGTAATTCTTGATCTTCGTTAATCGTTTTCTCAAAACTAGAAGCCATTGGCAGATCATTCTTAGGCCTAATAGTCAGCGTGAAAGTTTGACTGGCTATAGAATTCTCTAAATTGGGATTGTCATTTTCTGTTTCAGTCGCCGTAATCGTAAAAATTTGACTGCCAAACTGATTGTTCTGGGCCGTTATTCCAACCTCTCCAGAGCCTGAGTTGAATGCAATATTAGCAATTTCAGTAGTAGGCGGTTCTAGCTGATAGGTCACTAACTGATTATCTTCTTGATAAGGCCTTAATTTCTGAGAGATACTTATGTATTCTGCGGTCTCGAAATCTTCATCAACCACAATCGTATCGGTGTTGAGACTAAAAATAGGTGGGTCGTTTTGGGCTACAACATTGAAGTTCAAGGTCTGAATATTCCCGTTCGTATGAGAAGTTGTACCATCGTCTCTGATACGGAAAGTTAGGCTGATAGAACCAAACCAGTGTTCTGCTGGTTGAAATCTGAGATTTGTAATTTGGTCCTTGGTAAATGTTGTTAGGTTGGTTGAAATATCATTGAAATATATTTCACCACCCATTTCATTATCTTCAACAATAGTGGTAGTAGGCTTAGAAATAATTTCTAATTCAGCAAATGAGTCATTTTCTATGTCGAAGTAGCTTTGCTCAAAATCTAAGGCTGTAAATTGGTACGATTGATCTTCCAAAATCTCAATATTGTGATCTGACACTGTAGGAGGATCATTAACTGGATCAACAACCATGGTTAGGACAGCTGGCTGACTATAAAAATCACTACCCCCTTCCGTA
>PAYP01000109.1 GCA_002714785.1 Candidatus Poribacteria bacterium
AATGTCACAAGTTGACATGACAGTAGAATCTGTTACAGTCACCCCACAGCTTGGTATATTATAAGTTTGGGGATCTAAGTTCTACGAATTCAGAGTTATGAAAAAACCGAATATCATCTTCTTTTTTACTGATGATCAGCGTTTTGATACTATCGGAGGGTTGAATAACCCAAACATCAAAACACCTAATCTTGATGGGTTAATTCATCGAGGAACGGCATTCACCAATGCGTATATTATGGGTGGTTCTTCGGGTGCTGTCTGTATGCCAAGCCGAGGCATGTTGCATACGGGTCGGTCATTATACCGCATTCGAGGCCAGGGAGAAGACATAGACCCGAAGCATGTTACTCTTGGACAAGTGTTACAAGAATCTGGCTATACTTGCTTCGGTACAGGTAAATGGCACAATGGCTCGGCGTCTTTCTCTCGTAGTTTTAACACGGGTGCTGAAATTTTCTTTGGTGGTATGAGTGACCACTGGAATGTGCCAGCTTGTGATTTTGATCCTAGTGGGAAATACCCACAAAGACCCAAAATTAGTAATCCATATGCCGACAATATAGTGAGTTGGCATCATTGCGACCATGTCACGGCGGGGAAACACTCGACTGACTTATTTGCCGATGTAACCTGCGAATTCCTTCGACATCACAATAGCAAACAAAATCCCTTTTTTGCCTATGTTTCTTTTATGGCTCCGCATGACCCTCGTAGCATGCCACCAGAATTCCGAGAGCTATACGATCCTGATTCAGTTGGATTACCCGAAAATTTCGCGTCGCAACACCCATTTGATAATGGTTGGATGACTGGTAGAGATGAGCAATTAGCTAATTTCCCTCGTACAAAAACCGAGGTACAGAGGCATCTTACTGAATACTATGCCATGATTACCCACTTAGATACCGCTATTGGTCGAATTATTGACACATTAGTAGAACAAAATGTTTTGGACGAAACAATCATAATCTTTACTAGTGATAATGGCTTAGCTGTTGGGCAACATGGTCTGATGGGTAAACAAAATTTGTATGATCACAGTATTCACGTCCCACTAGTCATGGCTGGTCCTAGCATCCCATCAGGGCAAAAGCGAGATAGTCTGGTATACCTGATCGATATTTTTCCCACATTGTGTGATTTGCTTGAACTACCAATTCCACATACAGTAGAAGGTAATAGTCTGCATCCTACATTTAATGATTCAGAAAAGAGAATCCGAAGTTGTCTGCATTTTGCCTTTCAAGATGTACAAAGAGGTATACGAGACGAACGGTACAAATTAATCGAGTATGTAGTCAATGGTTCTCACCGTAAAACACAACTGTTTGATATGATCAGTGACCCAACAGAGCTTCATAATCTGGCTAGTGACACAAGTCGTAGAGACGTCTTACATAACCTGAGAAATCAGCTCAAAAAATGGCAAACGACCTACAACGACACACGCGAACAGGGGCAGTCTTTCTGGTCATCATATCCTTACTAGTCGATTATGAATTAATCTTAACAGCTTGAAAACATAAGATTCATTGACTAGCAGAAAGCCAACTCATCCTATATCCTCTGAGATACGACGAGTGGTTTGTTCAAAAAATTGAAGTGCTTGGAGCTAAATTAGTTATTTCGAAGTCCGGTGCACTTCAACCCAATTCCAATCGATTACTTATCGTGATTTTTATTTTTGCCTAATATTTTCTAAAGTTTCTAAACAGAAGGCCGACTGAAAACATGTTTACCCATCTCAGCTTTTCGATTTATGAATATTAGATTTTTGTTTATGGGTGTAAACTAATTAATTTGTTATTACTTTAATTATTTTTACAAACTGATAATCTATATGTACTGTTATTTTCTGAAAAATGTCATTGACAATATANACTTCGTATTGGGTTAATCCTTCAATTTGAATANTTTTTGTGAAAANTAGCTTNCTTCTCAGAGGAAACAGCACAATTGCCTAACTGCTGTCACCNNTAGAAANAATCGTAAGGAACACTAAGGNATGTGTTAAGAGAAGAATATCGAACTGCCAANTATTTATTCATAGGAGTACTATCATGCACCAATATCAATATGTCGAACGACTCGTAGACCTAATGGATCCAAGTAAAAANGTATTACTAAATATGTCCTATGAGGCCGCAGCCATGCGAGTTTCTTCGGGAGATCCGAGAAAAATAAGTGAAATCGACGGACAATTTGGAATTGTACAAAAGCAAGGGAATGTTGTACGGATGGCGCGCTCTATTGGTCGACCCATGCGATACTTTCTAGCAAAGCGTGCTGAAGGACCATGCCTAATTGTCGCAGAACGCATGGAGCAGTTGCTTAATGTATTAATCGATGAGGGGCTTGAAGATCAGTTTCATCCGTCTTACACTAGGATGGTGCCGGCTCATTACGTTGTTGAGATTGCCTTAGTTGGGTGCCCTGACCCGAACCCAATAAATACCCGATTCTTCACTCCCAAGCGTAACGCTCTAAGTACAGACCTAGACGAAATTGGACATCATTACATTGGAAAAGTCACAGAAGTCATAGATAAATGGCTAGATAATATTGATGATTCTGAACCTTTAGGTGTGTTGTTTTCTGGAGGGGTCGATAGTGGTGCTATATTAATTTTATTACAACATTTGCTATTAAAAAGAGGTCAACCTGCTAACCGGCTTAAAGCATTCACTCTTAACGTTGATGAAACATCGCAGGATACGAATCAGGCTAAGCGTTTCGTTGATGAGGTCGGTATGAGTATGTTTTTGGAAGTAATCAATGTTAACCAAAAAGATATCGATTTCAAAACAACAATCAAATTGATTGAAGACTACAAACCATTAGATGTTCAATCTGCAACAATGGCTTACGCATTGTTAAAGAAAGTTCGTAAGTTATACCCTGATTGGCATCACTTAATTGATGGAGATGGTGGAGACGAGAATTTGAAAGACTATCCGATTGAAGACAATCCAGAACTAACTATTGCTAGTGTTCTTAATAACTTGATGCTCTATCAAGAGGGATGGGGTATAGATTCGATCAAACATTCTCTAACCTATTCAGGTGGCCAAAGCCGAGGCCACGTTCGTACATATGCACCGGCAGCAATATTGGGATTTCAAGGTTTCAGTCCATTTACTGTGCCTTCGGTAATTGATATCGCTGAAGGAATACCTTTCGTTGAGCTAACTGGGTGGGATCACGAAAAGCTCTACGAGTTAAAAGGAGAAGTAGTCAGTAGAGGTGTTCAGGCAGTAACTGGTGTTAGAATGCCAGTTTTTACAAAACGACGTTTCCAACATGGCGTATCTTCTAAGGAAATTTTCCAAGAATCCTTCCCCATATCAGACCAAACCTATAGGGAAGTCTTCTCAGAAGTTTTTTAGTGAAATGGTTACGAACCTGCCGGATATTAATACTCAGCAAATTATTGCACAACGATCATCGAAAAATACTGTTAACGCTAATAAACCATACGACTGCATGATAGAAGTGGAATGTGGCTCGGATTTGGTGTTACACCGAATTGCTACTTTGTTTCTGACCGGAAGTGAGTGCCCATTTCACTGTGTAATGTGCGACTTGTGGAAGAATACACTCGACTATGCAACTCCTATTGGGTCGATACCTCTTCAGATTTTATGGGCTCTCGAAAACCTTCAAATCGACTGGCAGAACCCTTTGGCAAAAGGTGTTAGTTCCATCAAGCTGTATAACAGTAGCAATTTTTTTGATAAGCGAGCCGTACCCATTAAAGACTGGCCCGAAATTGCAAAATTGGTAAGTGCTTTTGAAACNATTATCGTTGAAAANCATCCAGGGTTGTGCAGCGAACGGATCTTGAAATTCCGCGACCTGATCGCTGGTCGACTGGAAGTTGCNATGGGCTTGGAGACGACACATCCAAAACTACTAAAATGGCTAAATAAGCAGATGACACTGAAACAATATCAAAATTCAGTTGATTATTTAATCACTAATAATATTCAAGTTCGATCATTTATTTTAGTAAAACTGCCATCGCTCACGGAAGAAGAAGGAATTGAATGGGCCGTAAAGTCAATGGAATTTGCTTTCGATTGTGGAGTAGAGTGTTGCTCGCTTGTACCAGTCCGAAAAGGCAACGGTTTCATGGACCAACTAGAAAAAGACGGTTTTTTTAAAGCACCTAATATAACCAGCCTCGAGTGTGTACTCGAATCAGGTTTAAGTATGGGGCGCGGTCGTGTCTTTGTCGATTTATGGGACAGTCAGGCATTTGAAGGCTGTCCATCATGCAAAAGTTTACGACTGCAACGCATTATGGAAATGAATAAATACCAGTCATTCCAGCCAGAGGTCCAATGTCATGAATGCCGCTAGTAGTAAACACATAATGATTATAGGAAGTGGCTTCGGTGGATCCATNCTGGCGGCTATTCTCGCTAAGGCTGGGATCAGAGTCATGTTAGTTGACCATCAATCCCACCCTCGATTTGCTATTGGCGAATCTTCTACGCCAACTGCNACGTTTATTCTGAAATCGCTAGTTAAACATTACCAGCTGACAGAGCTNGAGCCATTNACCANTTATGGATTTTGGAANCAGAAACTCTTTCAAGTAGGATGTGGAGTAAAAAGAGGGTTCAGTTATTTTTTTCATTCTCCNGGATCACCAGTTCAAACTACAGATTTACATCAAAAAGAATTATTAGTTGCCGCAAGTTCATCTAATTCAANAGCAGACACGCAATGGTATCGTCAGGATGTAGACGCGTACTTGCTCGACTACGCAAAACGGTGTGGTGCAACCTGCATANTAGATAGTAAAGTGGTAGAGGCTAAATTTGATGAACAACACCTTTCTTGGACGATTCAATTGGANACTAGCCCACAAAACCAACAGTTTGATTGGATTATTGATGCCTCTGGGTCAAGTCAAGTCATGTGTGAACTGACTGACGTTGCTCCAGATAGTAAATTTGAGTTGGAGACCAATACTGCTGCTATTTATGGTCANTTTGAAAAAGTGCGTCGTTACGATACGCTTCTCAAAGAAGCCTGTATGGATGTGTCCGATTTCCCATTTCCATCAGATGATGCGGCTCAGCACCATCTGATGCGACATCAATGGCTCTGGAGTTTAAGATTCGATAATGGTATNACCAGNCTGGGNTTAGTAACTGACCTAAACCATTGTAAATTTGACTATGGATTGTGGGAATCCATGTTAAAGACCTATCCCGCAATATCTCAGATGCTTTTTGGCTCTACGCTACATAAAGCAACNCCGANTTTGCGTTATTCAGAGCGATTGCAACGTTTAGCNCCTNGTGGACANGGTCCAGGATGGGTTGCATTGCCNCATACAATTGGGTTTGTGGATCCATTNCACAGTACAGGAATTGCTCATACGTTAAGTGGNGTCGACCGATTAGCCAGNATTTTGACAAAACCTANAATTANTCGAGATNAAGTACGAGATTACTCGTTAGCCGTTTACCAGGAATTACGTCTGNTTGACCGATTGGTTGCAGGTTGTTACAAACTGATGCCTAGCAAGGCTCATTTTGAAGCATATTGTATGCTTTATTTTGCCGCAGCTCACAATTATGAAACTCGCTGTTTGGATGTAGGGTCATCTAAATTGCCTACAGGAATTTTTTTATCCGACGATNCGGACATGACAAAGGTTATTAACCTCGCTTTTGATCTGGCAAGTGAAACTGCTGCATGTGAGGAATGGGAAAATGTAAGAGNGTTTGAGCAACAAATCAGAAAGCTAATTGCTCCCTTCAACCAAATTGGCTTATGTGACCCCGACCAATGTTCTATGTATTCTCACACTGCTGTTCTTTAAAAAGAAATAATCGAAGTTTTTAAGTAAAAGTTTTAGGTAGTTAACTCATTTACACGNATACACTCAGTTAAACAAGTACTTGTAGCNTTTAGATGGAAATACATTGGNAAAAACTAGCTAATGACNATTAGTAAATCCTGCTTTGTTGGCGATTCAAAAACTAATTATTANGATATTGATAGTTAATATAATCAAAGAAAGTTTTTAGTCAAAACGGATNTGAGTAATTGTAATTTGATTNGATTTGGTACAGNCTGTTTATAAAAAAATCGTAGNCTAATGATTTGTTTTCACTTTCTCAAGTCCATTAAATTCNGTTGTGTAAAAGTTGCTAAACTAGCANTTCTGACTAGCCTCGATTTGGATTAAATTACATTCAAAACAAATGCCTTGAAAGATCAAAAACCAAAATTCTAATTTACTGTGAGTAAAATTGAACAACAAAACTAGATTACTTTTCATTCCCAATCTTTGTTACTTTTATCTCTTGCTTTGGCTGTCCATGAATTTCGAATTGACAGTAGCGCAGAATTTATCAACGGTAACTGGCTCATCGGGGTTGGCAAAAGCAGTCGATAATGAAGGGGATTTGATATATGTTGGAGCAGGTTCACAACTGATCATTCTCGATGCAGAAGATGTATTAGACGAGCAAGCTGAAAGACCAATTTGGCAAGCCGCATTGACGGTTCCTGGCTCAATTGAACAAATCGCTATTCATAAAGTTACATCCAATAAAATATTCGCCTATTTGTCCCTTGGTGTGAATGGCTTCGGAATTGCTGACGTCAGTCAACCAAATGCACCCAAGTATGTATCAACTCTAGCTCAGGCGGGACCATCAAATTGCTTTTTTTTCGATAAAAACGAAGATGAAGATCATGTTTATGTAGCTGGTGGACAAGGTGGATGGCATATAATCAATATTGAAAACGAAAGTTCACCAATTGTCTTATCAAGCCAATTGGTGAACTTTCCAGTTGCTTGTGTTTACGTTCACCGAAAGAAGGCCTACGTTGTCACCAAACCTGACGGTTTAGGACAAATAAGTGAACTATTTATTTACGATGTGACACAAAAAACTAGCCCCACGCTTCAGTCCGTGAAAGTAGANNTCGAGGGATCTCTTCAGGATAGTGTTAAATTAAATGGACTTGCAGAACGAATTGTTGTACGCCGATTAGACAATCAAAAGACCTTAGCCTATGTTGCTCTAGGCAAAAGAGGTCTCCATATTTTAAATGTTACAGACATNGAAAATATCATAGTTAATCAAAATCCGACAGGTATAACGGAAGCGAGCGACATTGTTCTGGACGAAAACAATTGGCTTTATGTGTCTGACGAATACATTGGTCTTCATGTTTTTGAAGATGCTAAAAATTTAGATACAACNGTCAANCATTCGCCATCCAATTTCATCCCCCGCCCAACTGCTGCTTTTTCGGTCTCGTCGACGAGNNAAAGAGCTGATTTGTACACTGTTGATGGTCTNAACCACGCAATGGTCCTCAAGCGAGATCTAGAATCTGAGACGCCTTGGCAGCTAATAGGTAACTGGAGAACAGTTGGTGTTGTAGAATCAGCCATTTTTTTTATGACTAACGGCAAAGGAATAATTGCGACAGCTAATGGTCAGAATGGGGTTTCACTGTTTACTGTAGAATCAAATAACATTAAACCTGGAGATGTAAAATCTAGTAACCAGTTTCGAACTTTCGTCGACGTGGGAAGTTCCGTTTCAGGCCTGACATATAACCAGATGAATGGCCTACTTTATATTTTTTCTTCTAATTTGACATTAATTGATCCCAAACAAAANAATAAAATTTNATACCAACTTCCATTGGCAAAATCAGCTAAAAGTTTGATATTCGTACCTTCTTTATCGGTAACTACATCATCAACATTGGCTTATCTTTCTACTGATTTACTTGAAGTTTATGATTTCGACACACCGACTACTCCGCAACTGATAACTACGGTACCTATTTCGAATATTGAAGATCAATTCTTATTTCAGGTCGAAGGTAAAACNCTAATTTGTTTNGCTTGTGGTGCTGATGGGCTGAAGGTTTTGGATGTTACTCAACCAACACAACCTAACGTCATTGGTACTTGGCCAACGGTAGCAGATGGTTTTAGTAGAACGGTTGAGGTCGTNGATCAAATAGCATTTGTTTCCGACAGCTATGGTGGTCTATGGATCGTCGATTTAGCAGAGCCAGAAAAANCAACAGAAATTACTCGACTTCGAACTGACAGCGTCGTTCAAGACCTNAAGGTAAACGGAGAATTTGTATTCTTGGCCACAGCAACAAGAGGAATACAAATCGTGAATACGAGTATTCTGGATAGTCCAAAAATAGTTAAAAACTACTTAACACTAGGTTCAGCTTTGTCCATATTTGAAATTCCACANGNCAGTGATTCCGACATTCAGCAAATTCTGGTTGGCGATGCCNGTAATGGTGCGCAAATATTGTCTGTTGACCTNCCGGTTTCGAGATNCCCTATCATTACTGGTTTGTCGCCCCGANCAGCGTTACCTGAAAAACGTATCGCTATTACTGGTAGAAATTTCAACGTTGGTGCAGCAATTTTATTTGGTAATTCTGAAGCATCCCTTGTTGAGTGGATATCAGAAAATTCAATTCAAGCAGTTATTCCGAAGNATATGAAAGAAGGACTGTCTGATGTNGCTGTTATTAATCCTGATCAGACGAGAGGCGAACTACCATCCCGTCTGAAAATTGTAGGGAAACAAGCCGAATTTTTTATTTCTGCTACTACGGACCCCGGTCAGTCTTTAGCCCGCATTGACTTCAACTCTATTCCCCTAGGCACCAAAACTCCCCCTATTTTCCCTTTGCAGATAAAGAATAATGGTACAGCTTCTCTAGAAATTAAAAGAATCGATTTACCAAGCCGAAAATTCACGATCCAATCTACTGAACTGCTGCCATTGACAATAAATCCTGATAAAACGGAGCTAATTACTCTACGCTTTGAACCAACAACTATCCTGAAGTTGGAGGATATGATCATTTTTCACTGGAAAACTAGTGGACAAGAAACTGTTAGTCAATACACTCTACCCGTTGCTCTAACGGTGACTGGTAAGACTGAGTCCTTTACTATTTTAGGGGTTGGTCGTCATTTGACAATCGATGGTGAAAGTATAGTCGAGACGGCTTATGTGGATCAGAATTATACTGTTGAGGTGAAAATCCTCTCAGATGANGGTTCAACGGTTATTTCATCGACGGTTAGTCCCGTCCGANCTATTACCAATGGAAGCGCTTATACATACATTACATCTATTGATCCTAGCCCCGAAACAGGCTATGCTCCTATTGAGATTGGACAACAAATTGAGCTTAGTATTTTCTATCATGACCCGACTATTCTATCCAATCAGCCTGGTACGCCTACNGGATTACTCAATTTGAAGGTTGATGAGCAAGAGTATAACGGTGAAACTAAGATCGAAATCAAAGAAAAGCATCTGGCTGATAGAGAGATTACTGTTGATTTTGGTGTTCTATTTCCCAAGCCGAAAGTTACTGATATTACTCGGCTAGATCCAATTAATCCTAATTTATCAGATCCGAGTGGCGGTGGCGGAACGCCCCTTCGTTTACATGGACTCAACTTTCGGCCTGGACTGGAGTTGAGGATACAAACTGGGTTGACAACAGACCAATTAACATTAGCTACTGAAGTTGAACGTATATCTGATACTGAGTTACGGGCATTGACACCAATTGGCTTACCTGGTACAGATCGGAGTGTTGTGATCATCAACGTTGATGGGCAGGAGTCAAGCTTGACCAACTCNCCAACCTATACTTACAATTCTGTCGACCGTATATCTATTCTCGACCCGGATGCAACAGTCAATTCCGAACTAGACCAANTTTTATTTGCTCCCATTTTAACTGAAGGGGTACCTTTCACCTTACCGATCTCCACAACTAAAATATTACAAGCTATTGGATTCGACAAAAACGGTTATCGCTTAACGTTACAAGATACCACATGGGAAATTGTTGGTAATGCTCGGGGNGGAGGGATTGCACCTAACACTGGACAGTTAACGACTGGTTCTAAAAAGGGAGACTTTAGGGTTAGAGTTACATATACAACCGGTGGTATCAACTTGACGGCAACCCAACCAATTACAGTAACGGCCGGTGCACCCACCAAGATTATTGGTATTTCAGCCAATCCTACTCAGTTAACAGCATCAACAGAAAATAAATTAACTCATTCCCTGATTACGGTTTACGTCACAGATCAGCAAGGAAACCCTGTATCAGATCTCAAAATGTCAGATCAAGGGTTTCCAAGTAGTAAATCTCTCAACTTCAAGGCCAAATACAGTGAAATCGAGAGTGATCTTCCACAACTCGGTCAATTCAGTGACTTTATCTCTAATGGGGACGGTAGTTACCAAATCACATACACTACCCCAAATCACCTAGAGCTATTCAAACCAGGAATTTCAGGGCAGTATCCAAAACGACCAATTAGGCTATCGATTGTCGTCAATGACCAAATTGCGACAAAACCGCCACTAAATTTATACCCTCCAGTAGCCTTTCTAACTATTACGCCAAAGCGAACAATAATCTTAGATCTTTCTTCCACTGATCTAGAATTACTTTCGAATCTGGATGATTTTCGAGCCAAAATTCAGCAGGTGACTCACTTACCTGAGCTAAACAAAGAATTGAAAAGCAATGGCCTTCCTATTTTTCAACCCTTGCTAGTAGTAACTGAAAACCGAGCTGGTGATTTTTTAGAGTCAGTTCCAGTTACATATATGGGTAGTGACCGCTATGAAGTACTGGATGACAGCAGAATACAACCAGCACCATCGAAATCAGATTCATCTATTTTTATTACGGGATTACCAGCGTATAAAGATCCTAGTAAAGATGTCAAATGGCAAGTTGTTCCAGACGTTATTTTGGAACAGTTGTTTCGCCTACCAGCAAATGGAACCGCTAACAAAAAATTTATCGTTCATGGAATCGATAATCTAGGCTCATTTGTAACACACAAGACCCCGATTTTGATAGACGGTTTCACTCAACAACAAGTCGCTCAAGAAGAATTGCAAATTTCAACTACCATTGGTCGTCTGGTTGATGAAAATGTGACTAATACCGGGTATGAGTTTGTGTACTTAGCATCGACGACACAACAGCGTAAAGCTCGTATAAAAGCTTTGAGTAGTAATGCTAATGGTCAAATTGATCTCCAGCTGGTGAGTGGAGAAACAGCTAATATCGCGCTCCAATTTGCTAGCAACAATTTTTTAGGTGGTGTACCACAACTACCTGCCGATGGAAAATCCAAGATCGCCTTCCAAGTGACAATGACTGATCGGTATCGGAACCCAGTCATTTTGTCAGAGCCGTATAACAACCCTGTTTCACAATCTTCACAGATTGAAGTTACGCTACGAATGAACGAAGATGAGGCGCAGTTTTACTTCCCACGATCCGACGAATTAACAGAGAATACTAGCAATTTAGGCACAATTCAGAATTTTGTCGACCTCCAGAATGGCTCCTATACAGCTGAGTATGTGACCGGTAGTAGAATGGGGACTATGAGATTACAAGTAAAAAATGGGGACGCAATAGCTCAGACTTCGTTATCTATTTTACTTGGGGAGAAAGCTGAACTGCAACTGATCAACGTAACTCCCTATCGAATGAATTACCAGCTTGAACAGAATAGGCTCTTTCCTAAAGGGTATACCCCCATCGCCGGTGGGGATATTATTCCTTTATGGCTCGTGGTTAGAGATGCTGATGGTAACTCAGTTAGTGGATTAAAATTGACAGTCGATGTTGATAAAGGTCAAACAGATGAAGTTGCTAGCGAAAAGAAAATGGCTGCTGTTGATTTGACATTATCCCAAAACGATGACTGGAAATATCCATTCACTAAGGACTTATATCAGGTTAACTACAACCCACCCAAAATAGCTGAAAAAGTAAAAGTCAATGTTATTGCAGAAGACCCGAAAAGTCTGGCTATCCCTCCGTTCCGGATTAGCAAAATCTTCGAATTACCTGTTCTACCTAATCGCCCAGATTCAAATGAATCCACCATCGAGATTGGTCGAAGTCAACAAATAAAGCCACCTCCATCTGACGGCAGTGAATCAACGTTAGCCACTGTAACCGTTCGGGATAAACACCAGAACGTAGTTCCCAACCAGAAATTACAATTAGTCATAGTCGATCAGCCTGTAGAAGCCACGTCGACTGTAATTCCCCTGCCAAAAAGTTTGCAAAAGTCTACTGCCGTGACAAATGAAAACGGACAAGTATCTTTCGAATTGAAGATGAAACATGACGTTGAAACAGCTAGTGATAACGTGTTGAAGGTTAAAGCCGAACTAGTTGATGGGGATTCAGCTTTTCAGCCATTGACCACTTTAGTGCCGTTCAGCTCGCCAAAAATAGCCGAGATTGAGTTTACTCAATTACCTCTTGAACTTCGCGGCAATGGCATTTCGGAGGGAGAAATTCTACTTAAGGTGAAAAATGAAGTCGGCATACCTCTTTCAAACGCAGATATTTGGGTGAATCCATCCGAAGGCGAAATAGTGGGTGGTAAGGTTCTATCTATTGGAAATGGTGTTTATCGTTGTATGTACCGATCCACCGATCGTATGAGTACTATAGTATTAGAAGCAGGATCGAAAAGTGACATATATCGATCAAATTCACAGCCTAAATTATTGAATAACGAGTTTGATTTGTTAGCAGGAGATGTCTCTCCGAGCAATTCTACGGTGGAAATTGCGGATGGTACTATTTTAGCTAACTCAAAATCGAGGGCGTCTGTCGATATCAAATTACTAGATGGGTCTGAAGAGGAAAACCCAATCCAAGGGCAGTCAATTGTCTTATCCGTACCTGATCATGCCGATAAGGTAATTATCGAGCAACCCTTACCCACTAACAGTGAAGGTCAAACGACAGGCTATATCCGATCAGCTACCGTTCATCGATTGGACCGAGATATACCACTCCAGATCGAGGTAAAAGTTCTTATTCAACCAATCAATGACCAAGGTCAAACTGTTGTACTATCTGGAAATCGCAACCAACCACTGACATTTTATCTTGTTCCTCCTTCTCCAAAACGTATTGATTTTACTTCTATCAAATATCAAGATGGGACGAAGGCCGAATGGTTAAATGCAAAAGGGCCATACGATGAGGATAAAAGCCAAGTCATTCTGGAAATTCAGGTGTTAGATAAAGTTGGAGACCCCGTTGAGCCGCTGGAGCCAACGATGTATTTGACGGCTTCCGCCGGCCAAATAGCAGATCAGGCTGAATATTTGGGGAATGGTGTCTATCAAGCTGGATTTACATCACCTAGTTATCCAGACGATCGCCTAGAGATCAGAGCCAAAATCGCAGACTTAGCGAACCAAGACAAGGCATGGTTAGCGTCTACTCAAATCTTAACTGTACGCAAGACAGATACTATTCCACCTAATATTGAGAAGGCTGAAACTATCAATAGTAAAGAAATATTATTGAGATTCAATGAGCCAGTGTTTGGGTTATTGGTCGATAATTGGTCAGTTGATGAGGAACGTATTGATCAAATTATCCCTCAATTTCAGTTCACTCCAAAAGGAGACAGCCAAGAATTCCGTCTGATTTTGGTTGCTCCGATTTCACCTCAGTCTGAGCCAATGATAGCATATCAAACCTTGGTACTACCTGTTAATACCGATGATGGAACTGATAGTGCTTATTCAGAGGATCTACTTATGGCTCAAGGTCTAATTGGTGCGGTCCAAGATCTGTCTGGCAATTTTCTGTCGACGGTTAGCATCAAAGCTCAGGATAAAATCCCACCAGACTTTCAGGCTCAAATCACCGGTGCAAACCAGATTTTGCTAACTTTTAATGAGCCAGTGATAGGATTTAGGCCAGATGTCTATTTTTCTAATCCTGACAGCGGAAATCACATCGGTTGGAAAATTCAAAGTGGTGAGTTCAAAAAAGAAATGGCAAACTTCGTTACCAATTTTGAGCCACTGGATTCTACTGAGAACGAAGGCTATCGTCTTTGGCAAGTTGACTTTAGACCTGAATACGATCCGTCCATACCCTGGTTCCTTCCTATGAGACCTAATCAAATCCCTAATCAAATCCGATTTGAATACCGGCCTGATCCGACTTCTGCGCAGTTCCAGCCTCAGACTGACCTAAGTGGTAATCCAATTAGTAGTGAATCCGTAATTGCCACATTCAAAGAATTACCTACTATTGTTGTGCTGGATAGTAAAGGTAACCAATTGGAAAAGGCGTTATCGATTTCTGAAGGGCAAACTATAGAATTAGAAATCATCATTACAAACGAACGGTTCTTAACTGATGAAATTTCATTTGAATCATCCAATGAACTATTTATGGTAAATATGCCGACAGATAACGAAATTACCATTGAGCCAGCAGCAACTATTTATACTTCTCTTTCCGATTATAAAAATAGCTTAAGTGAAACAGGTAAGTTAGATTGGGTGGATCGACTCACCAGTGTTCTGGGTGGTAGTGGAAAGAACTTTTGGGCCCGAAACTATAGCGTGACCTTTGGGCACAATATTGCGACTGCTAGTGCCCCCAAGGAAGTTTATCCATTTGTTCTTTCGGTAGAAGACAAAAGTTTTCCTAACCAATCTGTCAAAAAGGAACTTCAGTTTGAAGTTAACAATCGAAGCTTAGCTGCTATGGTAGAAATAGTCAGTGAAAGAAAACAATTGGTCTCAGACGGAATAGATAAAACACCAATTACCGTTACAATAACTGACTCAATTGGTGAACCCGTAGAGGACGAGCAGGTCACATTAGTCACCGATGATGGTAGAGAGTTTAAAACCTATTACCCTTCTCCTTATATTAGAGGTAATTATCAGGGAGTATACACCACTAAAAATGACCAAATTGGTGATGTCATTATTACCGCAAGAACTTCGGTGGATGGTGTTTCGGCCCAAATCAAGCTTGACCACTTGCCTGAGCAACCGGCTAGCGTTCATTTGATGATTGCTGACCCCGAACTGCCGGCGGATGGCAATTCTACTACTCGTCTGATAGTCACATTGCGTGATAAGAAGAAACGTCCGATTGATAGCCATTTTGCTTACTTGGATACTACAAAAAACCCACAATCTCCGACACTTGAAGTACAAGAAGTGGAAGTTCGTTTTGATCCACCTCCAAAATATGGTCGCATTTGGAGTCAAACTCAAAACCTAACAGACAATATGGCGGAAGTTACCAGTGATGAAGAAAATGGTAACATGAATCGTGCTACTTTTGTCGGTGGACTAACGGGTAAACATTTAGCCTTCTATCAAGCACCAAACGAGTTCTTACCTGATCGAGAGACAATTAAAATTTTGGCTAAAGTGACGGCCTTTGATCCGAAGAAGGGCAGTAATATCACTATGAGTGGTGCGGCTTCTCTTGTTTTGTATAAACCGAACCGATTACCAAAGCTAATTATCAAGGGACCGTTGAGTGAGGTTACGGGTGAAACATTACCAACACCTCTGTACGAAAATGACGAATTAAAACTAGAATTGATAGTTGAAGATCCAGACCAAGATCCAGTTAACTTGTATGCAGAAAATCTGCCTTCGGGAGCTATTCTCACCCTTCCAACCCAAGACAACCAAAATGCTAGATTTGAATGGGAACCTACGAGTCAATTAGTCAAGGCAGAAGAAAAAGAGAAGCCCTTCACAATTACTTTTCATGCATCAGATGGTCGCGGTGGAAGTGTTAGTAGAAAATTGAATATCGTGGTCAAACATCTCAGTTCTGCTAAACAGATCAGTCTATTTGCTACACCTAATAGGCTGATTGTTGGGCAATCAAAAGGTATTTCATCGGCTACCATTCGCGCCATTGTGAGCGATAGAGATGGGATTCGCCAACCTTTCGAAAACTTAAGAATGATGTCCGCATTTACACCTGACCCATCTGTTCTAAAAACAACCAGTACTGATAATGAAGAATCGTTATCAGTGAATACGGAACCCCAGATAATAACAACTGACCTTGCGGTTATCGAAGAAGGGGTTGGTGTTTACCGGGCAGTTTTTTCGGCTGGGACTAGTTCTGGCCAAGTCTCTGTAACAGCTCAAATTGAAGGAACTAATACTAAATCGAAACCAGTAGTACTTGAAATTTTGCCAGGTTCTCTATCAAATTTGTTGGTGTCCGGGCCGTTAGTCAAAAAGCCGAACCCAATACAATTAGAGGCTGGAGAGAGTGAATTTTTTACGATTTGGGGGCAGGATGAATATTACAATCCAGTCCCAATTCCTCAGGATGAAAAATTTGGTTTACAATGGGAAATAGTGGGAAATATTGGCCAAGTTATATCAGAAGAACCAAGGGGCTCTGAATCTCCTTACCGGCGTTTCCAATTTACAGCAGAATCAGTAGGTCAAGGTGAAATTGCTTGGTCAATTTCAGTAAATGGAACAAAAATCGAGCAAAAAACTGACAAAATCAAAGTGTCTCCCGGCCAATTGGACAAGGTCATAGTGGAAATGACTCAGCCAGAAAATCTCTCTAGTAGTGTACCTATCGGTCAAGAATTGACATTTGAGACTCAAGCTACTGATGCTTTTGGCAATACTATATCGCTGATAAAAGATGAGGTCAGTTGGTCTGTGCTTAATGATATTGGAGACTTAGATACTGACTCACAACCGACAAGCCAACCGATAGCTGTCTTCAGCCCACGCCGAATTGGAAAAGGTCGTATTTCAGCTAATGTAGGAAAATTACAAGGCCAATCGGCTCCAATCTCAGTGGTAGCTGGTCCTTTAGATCGGATTGAAATAAAACCTATAGAAGTAGAATATCAGTCACAAGATCCGATTGAAACATTGGCAGGCGACCAAATTCAGTTTTCAATTCGAGGTTTCGACAGTACAGGAAATTCAGTCCCAATACCCAGTGCGTTTGCTAATTGGCAAATCGTACGAATTGACGATAACAACGGAACAGCCGTTGGAATTGGTACATATGAGACGTTGAAAAGCGGAATTGAAGAAACCGTTGATCCATCTGGTGTTTATACCTTTCGGGCAACTACTGTTGGTCTTGGCCGAATTGATCTAACTTTTAAACCATCCACGGGAAATACTGTTAAAACCCAATCTTCCGAAATCAATGTTTCATCTGGCTCTGTTCATAGTCTGAATATAGAACCCAAAAATCCTACAATTGTTGCCGGAGAAGAAATCAAGTTTCGTATTATTCCACAAGACAGTTATGGTAACTCCATTTCATTTCGTTCCAACATTACCGCTAATAGTGAGGGCGACCAGCAGAAATCAAAAGAAAAAATTGAAATTGGCCTAGAATTGGTTATTCCGAGTAACAACCTTGACCCTATTGCTGAAATTTTGGAAGGATACAGGCTGAAAGCAAAAAAGACTGGGATCGGACAAGTGAAAGCAACACTAATTCACTCAGAAACAGAATCTCTTCCTCTACATAAACGAACATCCCCAATTGAATCATACGTTCCGATCACAGTAGTAGCAGGTCCAGTGGTGAAGGTTGAAGTTCATCCCAAAGAAGCTTTTAGTGTTGAAGTCGGAAAAATCGTAAACTTCCAAGCAATTGGTTTGGATGCGCTTAATAACCCAATACCATTGAATACAGGTCTAAAGTGGACACTGGATAACTTGGAAGGAAGACTGGGTGAGATAGATCAAGCAGGAAAAGTCGAAGTGAACAGTATTGGAAAATCTAAGGTCGCTGTGACTTTTACTGATCTAGAAAGTGGCGAAGAAGACCCTAAGATGCTAACTGGGGTTTCTGGTGAATTATCTAGTGGTATGCCCATTCCACTGCAATTTACCAAAACTCAACGACCTAAAACCATAGTTGGTGCAGGGCTTGGCAAAAAACTGATCTTACCTATATCAGCTCAAAATGTGCCGCTACCCTTCCAATTATTGAATGGATCAATGGTACTATCTTATCCGTTGGACTTACTTCAGTTTGACAAAATGAAAGTCGTTGGTGATTTTACCGTTCAAAATGAGTTAATGCAGCCTGGCCAATTGTCTTTAACATGGAACTTAAAACTATCACCTGCGACGAGGCAAGAAGGGGCACCAGTTCATTTTGTTGATTTAGCTTTTACAGTCTTACCAACAGCCAAAATAGGAGCTATATCTTCAATCGAATCAACCTCTTTACAACTACAAGGAAGCAAAGGCTTAATTCCAAGTAATCGACCAAGAGTCGAGTTTCATCTTCTTCCAGATGTACTTGTTGATCTAGTAATACTTGAAACGCAAAAAACAAATCCAAGCAATCCAATACCAGTCAGTACTGATTTATCAAAGGGTAATAAAGTTGCTGACAACCCAACGTTAGAAAAGTATGTAGCTACTGTTGAACCAAATGAAGTAATTGTTTTCGACCTGCGGGTTGATAAGCCCAACCCTTCACCCATTAGTCTAGCTAGTGGACAAATTAATATCAGGTCAGTAACCGAGATCGATAGTTTTGATTTGACGATAAATCCGTTATATCAAGTACCTAATAATGAAATAGTTGAAGGTGGACAAGTAATTGAGCAAAAACCAATGATTCGGATAAAACCCATTTCTAAAGGTCAAGCTCTAGTCATTGACGATTGGGATATTGCCTTCGGTAATTCTACATATCAAGTAACAGTAGCTCAACTCAAGCTAANTATTAGTCCAGATGCTGCCGCAAGATCGTTCTCATTACCTATTACGTCGGATTTTTCGTCTAAGCAAGGGGACATTTTCGGATTGAAAATGCCTAGCTCTGAGCTACTAGTATTAGACAACAGACCTCCTACGGGTGAAATTATTATCAATAATGGTCAAACACACACTAATCAACTAACCGTNGATTTAACTCTTTCTGTGACTGATTCTGACGGTGAGGTAACGNAAATGTTGATTGTGAATACCTGGCAAGATCCCATTCATAAAAATGAACAGATTGAAAATAAAGAAAGTAAGGAAACTCAACCAGAAACGTGGGTGCCATTTACGAATAAAAGAGAGTGGAAACTGACCGAAGAAGATAAGGAAGGAGAAAAACTAGTATATGGTCAATTCAAAGACCAACTGGGGAATCTAACAACACCACCTTTGGTAGGAAAAATAATTTATGATATTACTCCCCCAATTGCTGCTATTCAAATACCTAGTTTAGACTTAAAAAAACAAGTTGTTACCATTGAAATGCAGCCAAGCGANAATCTTTCTAACATGTTAATTGTGGGTCAAGTACGGTTGAGTAATGTGTATTTTGACGGGAAACAAGACAAAGATAGCCAAGGTGAACTATTAGAATGGTTACCAGTAAAAAAAGAAATGGAGTGGAAACTTTCAACTGGTAGCGGGANGAAAACTGTATATGTCCAGTTCCGCGACCCAGCNGGCAATCTGTCTGAAGTAACTTCAGAAGAAGNAGATGTTGATGTTACACCACCTGATATTGTTGAAATTTCCCCTAATGACCAAAAAGACTTTGTTCCTGTTAACGCTTTAGTCACCATCACTTTCAACGAGGTCATTGATGAAGAAAGTTTAACAAATAGCAAGATGGAAGTTATTGGATTATCCGCAACCGGTAACAACNAAACAGTTTATAAAGGTAATTTAGGGACAGTTGGACCAACCATTCGATATCTTCCGGACGAGGCTTTTAGTAACTTAACTGAAATNTCAGTTCGGTTCAAAGCTACTGTCATTGACCAATACCAAAATCCAACTGTCCNAGAAAAAGAATGGACATTCTCTANTGGCTTAGGTGTTTGGCCTGGAGATACCAACAACGATGGTGTAGTGGATGTATTAGATATCATTCCAATTGGTCTTTATTGGCAAAAACAAACGATTGTACGTGAATCGAGTTCGTTGATGTGGTTAGTTCAACCGGCACGACCAGCGGTTTCAATTGATGAGTTAACCGAAGAAAAAATAGCTATGACCTTTGCTGACGCTGATGGTGATGGAGTAGTATCAGCAAGTGATATTGTACCAATTGCACAAAATTGGGCAAAAACTCATCAAATACAAACTCAGCCTAGTGATGTTGTTGAGATAGCAACAGCAAGTTGGACTAAAAATCAACAGCAACTGGCGGATCAATTTAACATTTATGAGCAGATGCTCGACCGACTAGCAAAGCTGCCTGATTCGGAGGGAATATTACAACTTCGTCAATTTCTTAATAAGCAGATATCATGGATAAATCAACAGTTGATACCCCATCAGACACAACTTTTGGCCAACTANCCAAACCCATTTAACCCAGAAACTTGGATGCCTTATCAATTAGCTAAAGATGGAATGGTNNCTCTAACTATCTACAATACTTTAGGAGAAGTCGTACGTTCTTTTGACCTAGGTTATCAAAGGGCCGGTTATTATCTTGACCAAACGCGAGCTGTGCATTGGAAT
This sequence comes from Candidatus Poribacteria bacterium, assembly GCA_002714785.1. Taxonomy (GTDB): domain Bacteria; phylum Poribacteria; class WGA-4E; order WGA-4E; family UBA9662; genus TMED15. The sequence goes on from PAYP01000109.1 coordinate 20,373, forward strand.
GGTAAAAATCGAGCTGGAGAATCAGCAACNAGCGGTTTGTATTTTTACCAAATCCAAGTTGAATCTAGCGAATGGAAATATACCGACGTACGAAAACTAGTCTTAGTGAAATAGATTCANGGATAATAGCTGCCTGTCATTTCAGAATTCGTTTTGATATAATTGAGGGGGAGTTGGATAAGGAGTTGAAAATAGATGCTGAAATTTATCGCTCGGTTGTTTGAAGGCTCAATAGATATTGAACGGACCTATGGGCACTGCGACCAGGCAATCGGTTTACTACAAAGCTATAACGAAAACCCAGATGGATTTTCGGAAAAGAAAAAGACTNATATGGATGAAACCGTCGAAGTGGCAATTCGAGAAGCAACTAATCTCATCAGTCTGGAGGGGGAAAAAAACTGGATTGGCGTTTTTAGGGAAATGCACTCAAATCTAGCGGCAATTCACTTGGAACTTGGCAATCGAGANAAAGTAGATTATCATTGCAAGAAACTAGCTGACTATGGAGAGCCCGGCCGCCTAGATGCTGAGGAGATTTTGGGGAAACTCAATCAGGCTCAATCCGATACACCATCTACGAGCTAGCTCTGAAGGTTTAGATCTTACAACCGTTAGCCATGCATTTCCTCGAGCCAGCGATGTTGACGTTGTTGGTTCTGATACCTTTGTTGATACTGTTGTATTGGTTGCGNATAAGGCGTTCTCAACACAATGTGACAGCCTTGTTTTTATGGCCAGAACCTAGTCAGGGCACAAACGCTCGGTTTTCCTTTCAGCGATTCAAGTCGTCTCCAANGCTACTGATACAATTATGTGTTTTAGCTTTACTGATAGCTAGTTTAGCTCGTCCTGCGTTTCGCCAACCTCGACCATTTTCTAAAGGCCAAGTGGCTATCATCGTTGACAACTCAGCTAGCATGGCAGGTTTAGTCGAGGTTGGTCGTACCCAAACTCGCTTCGATTTAGCAAAAACGGTCGCACACCGGCTTGTTGACGAACTTGGTACCGAAAGCCAAATGGCAATCCTGCAGCTTTCTAATGCTAGTCTTTTTTTTGACAGAAATATTACATTTACTAGCATGAAACAGCAACTCCGTCAAAATATTGGTCAATTGACCATTCAGCCCACCGAAATTGCCCCATTAGCGCTCCGTCCTGATTCATCACTAAACCAAGTTATTTTCATTACGGATTACCATGACCCAGATCATGATTCTAACCCTTCGGTACGTAGAATNTATATTGGGCAAAGCATCGGTAATTTAGCAATCACTAAGATTGAATTAACCTTGGATCTCCAGCGGCAGCCAACTGTCGGGGTTGAAGTAACCTGGTTTGATGATGTGCCCAATTTTAGCCGCCAACTGACAGTTGAACTCCAATTGCTGATTGATGATGTTTGGTTTACTAGTCGCTTTGTCGATGGATTGGGGAGTCAAGTCCAGAACTTTTTTTTCGATTTGTCATCTATTCCTCCACAATCACAGACTCTAACCGCAAAACTAAAAATNGAAGATGGNCTTGCTCTTGATAATTCAGCGAGCTTAATCTTTCAGCCCCAAATTAGGCCAGAACTTGTGTTGGTGAATAACCGATGGTCTTCCCCGTTGAATGCCTTTTTAGCTACTCATCCAGAAATTAACTTAACATTAGTGACTACAGATACTTACAACCCAAATTTTGGTGACATTATTGTTTTTGACCAGATTGTGCCCAAAAGTATTGAGATNGGCAAACTAACAAAACAAAACCTACTGTTCATTAACCCGNACAAAGATTTACCTTTTGCCAAAGTTTTAAGAAAAAACGATTTAACTGTAATCGCCGATCAGCAACAAAATCATCCTGTTATGAGCAGAGTGCCCATTCTAGACCTAATGATCCGCAATTCTACTCACTATCAATTGCNAGATTGGGCCACGATACTAGTTTCNGCAGTTTCTTCTAATCAAGCTGCGGTGCCAGTCATTTGGGTAGGAGAACAGCCAAATGGGCAACGAGTTGGCCTAATCAGTTTTGATGCTTTTAACTTGCGTCAGAGTCGGTTTNCCTTGATGATCCCGGAGATGCCTTTAATGGTATCTCAACTGATAGAATGGTTGACTCCACCTCTTCGNCTAATTGAAGAAGATAGTATTCAGACAGGAAATAATATTCGAATGAATCAATACCTAACTAGTGGAAAAGTCAGTGTTCGTCAACCTANTGGAGTCATTATAGATATAAAAAAACCAATTTTCAATCAAACTGACCAGATCGGCATTTACACTGTTTTNTCTGATGGTCAGCCGATATATAAGTTCACGGCCAATTTACTAAGTACAAACGAATCGAATTTATCTACCGGAAGAGAAATAAGTGATTATGAGATTCCACCGAAAAATACTAAAGCTACATTGGCTCAACTTTGGTCAGCAAAACCTGATTATGATTGGCAAGAAGTGTGGTCCTACCTTGCTGTACTGGCTACGATAGGNCTATTAGTTGAATGGGTTATATATCGTCATCGTGTCCGAATGTAAAGCTACAAACCTAGGAAATAGTCCAAAATTACCATGGATGACTTATGAAACAACTTAACCCCCTAAATGGATTAATCATTGGTTTGACTGGTGGTATAGCATGCGGGAAATCGACAGTAGCNCAGCTATTGCACAGAAGAGGAGCTGATATAATTGACNTGGATCAAATTGGGCATGAGTTGTTGAAAGCTACCAGNCCAGTNATTAAANAATTGCTCAAGACCTTCGGCTCCGAGATTTTAGATTTATCCGGCGATGTGAATCGAACTACGTTAGGAAAAATTGTGTTTGCCGACCCATTGGCTCGCCAGAAATTAAATGACATAGTTCATCCAGAGATCCACCGAATTTCACGTCAACTAGCTCAATCGAAAGTCAAAAACCGACCTGACTACATAGTAGTGATCGAGTCTCCATTATTAATTGAATCAGGAGGGTATCGTAGTGTCGATTATGTCGTACTAGTTTCTGCTACTCCCGATCAGCAAATAAAGCGGTTGATGAAACGTAGTCTGAAACAAAATAAACCAATCACCCAGTTGGATGCTGAAAAACGACTAGCTGCCCAAATGTCTCTAAAGGAGAAAATGGCCTACGCCGATTATACAGTCGATAATCAAGACGATCTGATGGAGCTCAGGAAACAAGTTGATCAACTTTGGTTAGTATTGACTAATTTGAATTCTTAAGTTTCAATTATATCGCCTTTCTTGAGCTTTTTAGCTAAAAACATGCAACTAATAATTGATTTCCCATTCTTCGCTTCTACCTCTTTAGGTATATGNTTTGCTGAGTACGTTCTAAAGCTAGAATACACTTTGCAAGCTAAAGCGTTTGTGCTAGACTGGGCGAGTTTCCAAGATGGATTTGACTGCCGTTAGTTTATGTGGCAAGGTTGAGCCTAATATTGGAAGACGAACCGATTTAAATCACAAGGAGATAAACCAATGAGATCAGTTAGTCTGTGCCTTCTGCTAATTGTCAGTTTAGTCATATTTGGGTGTGCTGCCAAAAATACAGCAACAGTTCCTGAAACGGACAATGCNCCAGTCGCCCAGACAGTAACTTTGGAAGTTGATGGTATTAAGTGTGGTAGCTGCACTACAGCTATCCAAACCCAACTAGCTAGTGTTGACGGTGTTGATGAAGCTACTTTGACTGACAGTACCGCAACCGTTGTAGGCACCGCGAACTCTGCGGATCTGATTAAAGCCGTAGGAAGTGCGAAAAGCTGTTGTCCTGCAGAATTTTCCGCCGAAGTTGTATCAAAATAGTTAAATAGGTCTGATTGGTGATATTAATCTGATCAGACCTCCTTTCTTTGTTCTCGACTCCTATATTTTTTTAATAGCTTGACCTTTTAGGTCCTTTCTAAAGTAGTACTCTGCACCTCATACTTGACTAGCGTAAGTTCCAACCTTATAATTGGCGAGATCTAACTTGGTGAGGAATTCGGCAGATGCAAAATCGAAACCTAAGCCTTTCATCTTCGCTTGCTGACCAATACAAAGCTGATGGTTTTGTAGTTTGTCAAGACCCCGTTGTGCCGACTGAAATTGTGAGCAAAGCGAGTTGGGGTATGGACGAACTGAGAGCTGGTCNTTATGAAACGGGACTCCCCCCCCAACCATCGCCTTGGCAACCAGGCGATAGCCCTGAGAAACTATGTAAAATTGAGATGCCTCAAATTGCTAACACCGCCATCATGAATCTAATAACCTATCCTGCTATCGGCCAGATTGCCGCCGAAATTACGGGAGCAGAAATGATTCAAGTTTGGTGGGTACAGCTACTAGGAAAGCCACCTGTTTCAAAACAGGAAAAGACAAATATAGGATGGCATCAAGATCGTACTTACTGGCAAGTTTGGGANGAGGGTAGCCCACTGCTAACAGCTTGGGTAGCAGTCAGCGATGTAACTGAGAAAGACGGTCCNATGCGTTTTGTTAAGGGATCACATCATTGGGGCTTTCTAGAAAATCAGGGTAATTTCCATGGTCAAGATCACCAANAACAACAATCTGAGATCGAGCAGCAACAAAAAGGTGGGTGGGAAGANATATCGGTGACTATTCCCGCAGGTGGTATGAGTTTTCACCATTGCCTGACCTACCACGCTAGTGGACCTAACCTGTCATCAAATCTTAGGCGCAGTTTTGCCATTCATCTTCGAACTGAAAAAGCTCAACCCGTAGATNATCGGCGTATTGGTCTAACTCAGTTCATCGACAACCTNGATTATTGTCCAATTATTTACGGATAAGTTAGAGTAGCTGACCCAAATGAATAATCTTTCCAATACTTCAGATTCGTATCCNGCAGATCGACTACAGGTTAATTTAGCCGGTATTCGAATGCGAAACCCAGTAATGACGGCTTCAGGAACATTTGGCTATGGAAGTGAGTATGATGATTTTGTTGATCTAAATAAGTTGGGAGCAATAGTAGTAAAAGGTATCACTAGTGAACCCTGGCCAGGTAACCCGATGGAGCGTATTGCTGAAACACCTTCTGGAATGTTAAATGCCATAGGTTTGCAAAANGTNGGCGTAGATGATTTCATTCAGCAAAANCTTCCCTACCTGAAAGACTACGATGTACCAGTAATTGCAAATGTATGTGGAAGAGACGACTCTGAGTACATGGAAGTCGTTGACAAGCTATCTGCTACCAACCAAATCGCTGGTATTGAACTTAATATTTCTTGTCCTAATCTCAAATGTGGTGGCTTAAGTTTTGGGGTAGAACCAACGCTTACAGCTAAACTTGTTAATCAAGTACGCCAGATAACAGAACTACCACTTCTTGTTAAGCTGTCTCCGAATGTNACAGACATTAGTGAGATTGCTGTAGCTGCCAGTGATAACGGAGCCGATGGGCTATCCGCCATTAATACCTTACTAGGCATGGGTATTGATATCAAAACTCGTCGTCCACTTTTAGCCAACATCACAGGTGGCCTATCCGGTCCTGCTATCAAGCCTGTAGCATTACGCTTAGTCTGGCAAGTTTACAATTCGGTACAGATTCCTATTATTGGTATGGGTGGAATCACGAATGGAAATGATGCTCTTGAGTTCATAATTGCTGGTGCTAGTGCTGTCGCTATTGGCACAGCTAATTTTGTGAATCCCCGCGCAAGTATGGAAATTATTGATCAACTAAGCACGTATTTAACGAAACAAGATATAGNTTCTGTTAATGACCTNGTTGGTGTGTTGGAGACATAAAAAATATTGAGACATTTTGTATCTACTGACGATTTTTCCAATTTTGAGATTCAACAACTCTTTCGTTTATCCGACCAGATGAAATCTAATTTAGCTACCTGGTCGGGTTTTTGCGCTGGAAAAGTACTAGCCACNTTGTTCTTCGAACCCAGTACTCGAACGCGTCTGTCTTTTGAAAGTGCCATGGCTCGACTNGATGGTAGGACTTTGGGATTCACTGACCCTTCAGCGTCTTCTGTAGCTAAAGGAGAAACCTTAGCTGATACTACACGGATGGTTTCGAATTACGCCGATTTGATTGTCGTTAGACATCATCTGGCGGGAGCTGCACAAGTTATGGCTGACTACGCCAGCGTACCAGTCATTAATGGTGGAGATGGAGCTCATTCACACCCAACTCAAGCGTTGATAGATCTTTACACAATTCAAAATCGAAAAGGTGATGTGGCCGATTTAACCATTGGCATCTGTGGTGATTTNCGATATTCGCGATCCGCACATTCATTGTCAAAGTTGATAGCTNGATTCGGTGGTCGACAAGTTCATGTCGCACCGGATGGTTTCCATATGCCTGATTGGATTTTGAACCGAATCCAAAAACAACACAGTCAAAAACCAGTTATTGTCGAACATTTACCGGAAATCATTAATCAGTTAGATGTAATTTACGTCAACCGATTACAAGAAGAGCGGCTTCCATCTGAAATTGATCCAATTAAGGCTAGAACAAGCTACCAACTCAACGCAGAAATTATGAAAGCAGCTAAAGATTCAGCAATCATAATGCATCCACTACCTCGAGTCAATGAGCTTGCACTAGAACTGGATNNNGANCCNAGNGCCGCTTACTTTGAGCAATCTTCGAATGGTGTACCACTTAGAATGGCTTTGATCGCCAGCCTGCAAGGATTAGAACACTTAGTTTTGACTGACCCTCCATTGCTTCGTACGAGCAGAAAGCAAACTGACGTAGTATGTAAAAACGACAACTGTATTACCTTCGCTGAAAGCTACGTTGTAAATGAGATTGAACCAAATGGTGCGTGTGTTTACTGTGAAACAATAANCTAAGAATATAGAAACATCGATGCAAAAATCAGATAAATGGGGAGACCAATGATCACTTCGGAACAAGTTAACTTTTTTTGGCAACATGGATACTTACACATANCAAAGGTTTTTACTGATGATGAAATCGATCACATGGCAAATGATCTAGATTGGTTAATCGAAACCTGGGCACACAAGACACCAGGCTGGTCTGGTCCTTGGCGAAAGGATTACATGGACGAGGAAACAGAAAAGCAATCCAAACTGATAGCCATGCACGATCTGTATTTTTATTCCGAGTCATGGATGAAGGCTGTAACCAATTTAGGGCTATGTGATGCTATGTCATCCCTTCTCGGGCCCAGAGTTGAGCTTCATCACAGTACCATGCACGTCAAACCACCAGAGACTGGCCATCCCTTTCCCATGCACCAAGACTGGGCTTTTTACAAACATCAAGACAATAGGTATATAGATGTACTGGTGCATCTTGACGATACCTGTCATCAAAACGGCGAGATCCGTTTTCTAGATGCTTCCCACCAAAACGGTGCATTACCCCATATTACAAATAACCCTGACGGTAGTGGATGTACGCCACACTTACCGACTGATCAGTATAAGTTAGAAAATACGGTGCCTGTACCTGCAAAGAGGGGTGATGTAGTTTGTTTCAGTTTACATACTATTCATGGTTCATACATTAACCAAACTGAGGTTAATCGACGAATTGTTCGCTTTGGTTATCGACATCCTGAGAACCAACAAACCAGTGGACAAAGCCTTGGCCGTCCTGGNTTAATGGTAAGAGGTAACCGAAAACGTCAGGAAGGACAAGAACTGTTTTCTAATTCTGGCCCTAAGTAATTGCCCCCTCCGAGAGCTACAAATTACCCATACGTGATTTTCCTATCAGGATAGGGCAGATGCAACAATAAATCTGTAACTAGACGGAGAAATTGTATATTTGTCGGCCTAGAATAAAATACTAATCACCCATAATGGAATTTTTTTACATTTCGACAATTTGTCGCATCCGTTTAGCTATGTCAATTTGGGTCGGAATGTCACCGTCCACTTCGTGGATGACAGGATCTTGGTAGCCAATTCGGCGAAGTTCCTCCATGACGATGGACCAATTGGTATCCCCATCTAGTAAGTTAACAAAACGATGCTCTCTTCTATTAAAATCTTTGAAGTGAACTCGTTTAATGCGGGATCCAAGCTCACGGATCCAATGTTCCGGATAACCATAAGCCATCATATTAGCCGTATCCAAATATGCGCCAACCCACGGAGAAGATATTTCATCGATGATTTCTCGCATCTCTTTGGGGCTTAGCAGAAACTTGTTCCATACATTTTCTAGACTAATTGCCACGTTCTTACTTCTGGCTAAATAGACTAAATCTTTCAAATCGGCGACTAAATTATTCCATACCTGTTGATAGGTTCCTTCAACAGCTAGCTGTCCTGGGTGAACTAATATTGCACCAACCTTCATTATTCCCGCGATTTCTATACTGCTCACAAGGGATTCTCTGGCCGACTGGCGTTCGTCATCATCGAGCGATAACAAATTTCCTTTTAGACCCGCTAAACTACTAATTTCAATATTAGCGGTGGAAAAATTTCTTGCGATTGTTTGAAACTTATCTTCACTCAATTCTGGATGGCAGTCAGTCCCATCTCTGAGAGTTAGTTCGACAGCCTCGTAACCAGCATTCTTGCATAGTTCGATTGTGTCATTAACTGAAATATTGCCCAGAATAATTTGTGTAATACCAATTTTCATAATTACTGTTTTAACTACCTCATCTGTAATTTAATTTCTCAACCAAAATTTTCCATTTCTTTTAAATAAGACTGGATAACTAACTGATCCGCCATCATTCCTGACATAACTGCAACGCCAAATGCTCCAACTCGTTGGCAACTTACAATATTTCTAGGCTTAATACCACCAAGAGCAAAAACTGGAATATCAATCATTTCTGACACTTGAGCTAAGGCACAAAGACCAACAGTATGACCAGGTTTACTTGATGTCGGAAATATAGGACTGTAAGTTATAAAATCAGCTCCCTCAGCCGCTTGTTGTTGAGCTTCAGCTAGATTATGCGCTGAGCTACCTACCAGCAATCCAGCAGATTTCGCTATTCGAATCTGGTTTGTCAGTTGTGCGGGCAGATGCACACCATCAACTCGCATTTTAGCTGCTAATTGCCAACGAGAATTGATAAAAAAATGAGTCGGGTAATCAACCATCATTCGTTGCGTTAAGTCGGCTAGCCGCCTAAAGTCCTCATCGGATAATTCTTTCTCTCTAAGTTGAATTGCTGGCACACCAAGGTCCAACAGGTACTGAATTTGCTCCAATAATGGTGTTGGATAGCAACTAGATTGATCTGTGATAGCGTACAACCGAAAATTGATCAGTCGATTCCCTCCCAGTATTTCCACATATTTTCAGAGAAATCGTATCGAATTTCTTTGAAGTTTTCCTTCTTAGCCGAGCAATGCAAGCAATCCGAATATTACGACTCACATTATGACTTTTGGTATGAGTCATTAAACCATATCAAGGACAAACATCTCACGCTTGTCTAGTAAAACCAAACCACCTCCCAGAGCAAACGGAACCACTCCTCTAGGTAAGCAACCTACATCATGATAGCGAAAGAACTCAGCCTAGGCTAGGTGGCTACTAGACCAAACAGTAAAACCACCTCTCATTTTTTCTACATCATCCAAAAGGAACAGTAGCTTCAAGCGTAAAATAACCTACTGTTCCCTTTGACACACCATTAGGTAGTATGCAATATCCATCTAAATGACCATTTTGGGNTCAATTCTATTCTTCTCTCGGGAAATTGACGTGAGGGCCAGCACCACNGTCAGAGTGAAGTTGANCTTTACCTACTAGCTCCTCTACCATGGCGAAAATAGGGTCTTGGTAAATTAGGTCCTTGATTTCAGATTCATTTTCACATGGTACTGTTCGATATCTACTTCCTATTTACGTGTTCGGTTGTCCTCGCTGAATTTTTTGGTTCATATGCGACCAGAACACATCCTGTGCGCTTGCCTAATCTCTAAAAAGCAGTGTCCCTTAAAAATTGCTTTATCTTCACTTGTCAAGCAAGGTACGTTTTTACTTGTCCTTATACAAAGAACTAGCTTCATTCTAATTCTTTTGTTTTTTTGGTCAATCTTTTCTATGGCTTTAAATAAATAAAATTTCTTCTCTATCATTAGTCTATCATTAGAAGCTAGAAAATCAGCTTTTTTTTTGACAGTCCAAAACGATAATGCTATACTCAGCACTTGTCGAATTTTATCTTGGAGCTACAGTTGTCCAATTCCGTTGTTACTAGACCAGAAAATATCTCATTGTTTCCCATTCCAGACACTACAGTCAACCTATACGGTAAAAAGAACCCTTTTTCAGCAAAAGTATTGGATAAGTACCGGATTTCGGGATCGTCCAGTCCTAATTACTGTTGGCACGTTGTACTTGACATATCTGGTAGTCAGATGGCACAGAATTACCGATCCGGACAAAGTATCGGAGTAATACCTAGTGGTCGTTTCAACAACGCCGAATTTAATCAAGCACATAATCAAGTTCGAAATGGGAAATTAGCTGAGAAGATTCGTTTGTATTCGATTGCTTCTTCTTGTTGGGGAGATAATTGGTGTGGTAACACTGTGTCACTTTGTGTCAAGAGNGAGATCGGCGAAGATCTCGATAGNGGGCAACTAGTTATGGGTTCGGCGTCGAACTACATTTGCGACGCAGTAATTGGGGACGAGATCACTATTACCGGCCCAGTAGGTAAGAGTTTTTTGCTTCCAGATGACCCTTTAAATTACAGTTATGTATTTGCAGCGACTGGTACTGGTATAGCCCCCTACAGAAGCATGCTAATAGAATTATTNAATCAAGGTTTTCAAAAGGAAGTTTGGCTGTTCTTCGGTGCTCCTTATTCGACGGATGTGATGTATGACGATGAATTCCGATATTTGGCCGATCTTCATCCTAACTTTAATTATGTCACTGCTATTAGCCGAGAACAAAAGAATGAGTTGGGTGGGCGTATGTATGTCCAAGACAGACTAATAGAATATTCTGAGCAGCTTTTACCTTTGTTAAGCCAACAAACAACATTGATGTATCTCTGTGGCCTCAAAGGCATGGAGTTCGGAATTTACCCTTGGCTGTACCGCATCAATTCTAACTTAGTAAATCTACCAAAAGGAATGTCTGACCAAGACATTCAGAGCCTTCCTACATCAGCAAAAGAGTGGTCTCAGGTCGAAAGAGCCAGAGATAAAGATCGTTTGTTCAAAGAGACTTACTAAANGAAACCCTCTTTTAATTTTAGTTTTCTTTACCCTTCGAACCGGACTTCAACTTCAGCTAGACTGTCTGGTGAGCCGACGACTGCTACATGATCACCTAACTCTAGNCGGGTATAGCCATGAGAATCNAGTCGATTNCCTTGTCGATAAATAGATAATATTAACACATCTGATGGAAAATGGATGTGGCGAATAGCAACTCTGTTTAGATCCGGATTTTTCACTTCGATCTCCATGAATTCTTCAGTTGGATCCATGCCTAACAGCAAAGTAGCTGCAAAAGGAAATCTAACAAATTGATCCAATAAATTCACCATTGCAGTTGAAGGTTCAATCGCCAACGCACCAAGCTGGTGGAACTCATCAAAATTAGCTCTATCTTGTAATCTAACAATTACGTTTTCAATACCGAATTTCTCGTAGATTAGTTCACAAAGAACCAAATTCTCTTCGTCTGATAACATCAACAAAATGCTATCAGCCGCACTTAGATTCAAATCTTGTAGCGCGGACTCTGAAATTTCGGGTAGACGTACGATATTGATTGGTTCGTCTTTCATTTGTTCAATTACCTGTTGGTTACGGTCAGTCAGTACAACGTTCCAGTTGTGACTTTCTAGTTGTTTAGCTAGTGCTACTGATTGACTTTCTACACCAAAAATAATCACATCCCTGATACCATCGAAATCAGGACTATCGGCTCGAGTATGGGATTCACCTACATGGTGGATCACCCATTTTAGTAAAGGCGGCCCTATAAGCTGATTCAGGACTACCACACCGATCGACAGGGACGCTAATTCTGGCCCCCAGGATTCATCAAATTCGATTCCTATTTCCTTAGCTAGACCGATACTAATTCCCGCTTGTGTGATGAAACCCAAAGTGAGTAGTGAGTTACCCGATGTTCGGTCCTGAACTATTATGTCCCCTATTAGGCAGCCAATAAAGATTGCCACTGTACGAACACAAACTAAGACCAATATGATCTGCCAAGCNTCTAGAACCACGAAAAGCTGNAACTCAAGACCAACCAAGGTGAAAAATAGTAGGAATATAGTAGGCGACATCCGTTCTATAATATGATGGAATTCAGCAGCTCTTGAAGTGAAGTTGGTCATATAAAAGCCGGCTATTAAACAGATGAGTAATGGTTCAGAAAATAAACTAATAGGCAATGACAATAAATGAAGATGATGTAGTTGTTTAGAAAGCCAGAATACGCCTAAGCCAATTAGGAGAATAAAAGCCTCTTTCAGCAACTGTGTAGGTAGTAAAAGAATAGTTCGGAGCAGTAAGCCAATCAAAATGCCAACTCCGGCATCGAGAATAATCTCGATGGAGACAAAAGCTAGAAGAAAAGCGTTGAAATGTTCTCCATTAACCAAGACTTCTGCTAGAGAAACTGAGACCGCAAATACTATGATGACAACAGCATCAGTCAAAACTGTAATTCCTAGTACCTTATGAGTAAATGGACCTTTAGCTCTTAGCTCTTTGATAATTCCTAACGCGGATGAAGGTGATCGAGCAACCATAATAGTTGAGCCTAGTAATGCGACTGCGAATAATTCACCTTGTGACAGAGTAGACATAAAAGGTATGTGCTCTTTTATCAAGAAAAAAGCAGCTGAACCAATTCCTAGAATCGCTATTGTTTGCCCACCAATCGACGAGATGATACTTCTGAAATAGCCACGTACCACCTGTAGTTCTAGTTCAGCACCTGCAGCAAAAGCAATGAAAGCTAAAGTTGACTTATCTAGAAAACGTAGCTGATTGACACTTTCAGTAGAGATGAAATTGAGGACAAAAGGACCACTAATGATCCCCATACAGAGAAATCCACTGATTAAAGGCAGTTGAATTCGAGAAAATAGTTTACCCATCACTTGTGAAGCTAACACAACAACAAATAGGGCACTGAGTATAGGTATTAGTGAATTGAAAGTTGAAAAGCTAAGCATAAAATATGAATTAAGGATAGGTAGAAAAAGATGAATTGATAAAAAATTCGCTATTACGAATAATGAACAATAGTATTCAAAGGACTGTCTGCCAGATCGCCAGCTTGTTTACCACCCAGAAAGTGTTTAGCATCATTAACACGACTAGGATTACTCAACTGATCAACTCTCGTGCCGTCGGGATAATAAGTAACAATCATAGCCGACCGGACTTTATCCGTTTGGTTAGCTGATGCACCATGAATAGTCCAACCATTGTGAAACGTGGCATCACCAGCCTTCATTTCTTGATGCCAAATTGGATATTGTTTTTCGTCAATAAATTGCTGAAAAAACCCCTGAGACTGTTCCGAAATAGACACTTGTTTGACAAACCCATTTCTGTGAGAGCCTGTTGCAAAACGAATTGGTCCCATAGCCAATGGAACATCAACCAAGGGCATCCATAAACCGACGGCTTGGTCGGTAGCCAAAGGCCAATAGTATTGATCTTGATGCCAAGGAGTTAGAGAGCCTTTGGGTTCTTTAAATAGTGCCTGTTCGTGAAAAATGCGAATGCTAAGCGATTTTTTGTTGGGATCTGAGCTAATTGGCTTGCTAACTAGGTCCGAGACAATTTTTCCTAGTCGAGCGGACAAAGCAAACTGCATTACCTTAGTACAATGATAGCGAAGGTTTAGAGTTTGTAAAAAAGGCCGTTCATCGTTTTTTTTCTGAGGGAAATTTTGCCATGCTATTCTAGAAATGGCTTCTCGATAATAAGCGACTTCGTCTGGAGAACAGACTTCTGGTAAATAAACATGCCCATTTCTTCGGAAAGATTCAATTTGTGTCTCGCTTAAATGATATTCAGATGACAAGTCAAATACTTTTTTCATACAATACCCGAATTTAGATTAAGCTTCATGTATGCATGATACTTAAACATCAACCTAAAAGTTTTGGTTACATTGTTGTATCTATCCAATTGCCCAACTAAGCTGCTTATGTAAGTAAAGCTCTGCTAGCTGTGAATTGGCACTAGACAAGCTCGATGATTCTTATTGGGATAGTTTATTCAATCTGTCTAAAAAACTATTAGCCCGATTGAGAATTTCGGAATTTTTGGCGGTATTTCTCAATTTACCTAATACCTTTTTGGCTTGGTTTCGATCCCCCTTCAGCTCATAGCTGATACCTATATAAAGTTGAGCTTCTTCAAAAACTTGACTTTTTGGATATTTTTTGACTACCGTCTCGAAAAAAACTATTGCTTTCTGGTATTCTTCTGAGGGCTGGGGTTGATTGCTAGCGTTTTGTCCATAATACAAACCCAGTTGAAAATATAGACTAGATAGATCTGTATCACTATGCTCGATGGACAAAATCTCTTCTAGTTGTGACTCGGCTGAATCGATTTTTCCCTGCGATAAGTACATTAAGCCGAGAGCTTGATAGATAATTACCAAATGACCCACTTGGTCTTTGGTATCGTTTTGGGTAATTTGGTCGATAAGCGGTTGGGCCTCGCCTAGATTTTCACGTTCAATGTATAATAGAGCTAAATCAACCATCAAATTTAGGTTTTTGGGATCATTTCTCTGCATTACAACTAACTTTTTGAAGTTGGCCTGCTGTTCCAATGTTCTTTTCATGAGCTCGGCAAAGGGAACGGGGGGTCGGTATCCTGGATTATTACTAATCATATTTCCATCAGGTGTTGCAAAAACAACTGCGGGAAATCCACTCACCTTGTACTTTTGCTGTAGTTGTCTGTTTTTTGGTTCTTTTTCATCTTCTGGATTTAGCTTAAGATTAATGAACTGCTTTGATAATTTGATCACTTCTTCATTAGTAAATGTGTCGGCATCCAGCCGCCTACACCAACCTCACCAGTCAGTGTAAAAATCAATCATTAGTAACTTGTCACTATTTTTAGCGGCCTCGAGACCTTTTGTCGCTGACGTAACCCAATCAATTTTGTTAGCAAAACTTAAGCTATTGCAAAGAAGAAACAATAAACCGGATGTGACAGCAAAATAGTACGAAAATCTGTGATGTAATTTAGAATTTTTTGCAGTTGCTTGGTCTTTTCTTATCATAGTTTTTGTCCTCGAATCTTACTAGTCGGACTAGAATAGTAATAACAGTTACATAAAAATAGCCTTGTATGTAATTCTAGACTCAGATGTTGATATACAACTTAACTGTGTTGGAGGGGTAAATAGAGGTTTAACCTTTTTTTCCAAATTGAAATAGCCAGCTGATAAAAAGGCTACCAGGACAAATAGCAAAGCCAACGTTGTAAACCACCGATTTTTGAGGTCGCCTACCCATCGAGATTGACTGTTGAGTAATAGTAAAACTAAGGCAAGCATAGGCATAAACATCGCACCAATAATAGCATAAAATAGTTGGACAGATTTGAAACTATACATTAGACCAATCATTGGTACCAAGGTGAGAGCGAAAAGATATAGATAATAGAATTTTTTACTACTGGCTTCGTTTTCTGCCCGGTTAGCATATTTTTTTTGGACTAAATTACAAAAGTCAACAAAAATTGAAGGTACGGCTTGCCAAACGCCCAAAAGGCTGCTGAATACAGCCCCCCAAGCACCAACCAAGAAAGTCCATCGTCCCGCTAGACCAAGTGGTTGTGTAAGTTTATCGGCTAAGTTAACTATGAGTTTTGATCCTGTACCTTCAACTTGGATTGTGCTACCAATAATAACCATCGCTAAGCCAAAAATAGCTGTGGTAAAGTAAGCGAATCCGAGATCAAGACGACAAGTTTTGAGAACGGAAGGGTTATTTCGCTTTTTCTCACGCATCCAGTAACCGTAGCATAGAACCGTTAATGTTCCACCAACTCCTCCCATTAGAGCTATAGTCCAACGTAAGCTATCAGCAGTAATCTCTTGAGTATCAGGGATTTTTGGAATAAAAAGGCCACGAAGGACGGCTGACCAGTCATCGCAAATCAGAATGGCTGTTGCAAGCACGCAAACGAACATAAAACCGATACAAATCATCATAATTCGCTCAAACAAGGGAAACCCACCCAACAGAACAAGGATTAGCCCCAGTAACCCATGACCGACACCAAAGATAATTTTCCCCTGACTTGCGGAGCTAAAAACTGGCCAAATAGCGTGCATTGTTACACCACAAGCACTCATTAAAGCTGAACCAACAAAAAAGCTCCACAATAACAAGTAAGGCAAAAAAACAAGTGGTACAGCAATCCCAAGCCGGTTAATCGCCCCCTCCAAAATAGTTTCTTTAGTTGCTAATTGCCATCGCATTAGCCCCTCATTAAGCACAAATTTAAGAAATGCACCTAACAAAACCGCCCACAAAACTGTAGTACCTAATTTGTTACCGGTAAAAGCAGCTGTCGCCAAGTCTCCCGCCCCAACACCGGTCGCAGTAACCAAAATACCTAAGGCGATGATAGAGAATGTTTGCCTTACGTTCAACACGAAATAACCTCGTAAGATTAATTATTAAAGTTAAAACTTAACGTTGTAAGTTAGTTCTGCTTTAATTCGGTTATACCAGTCAAATGTATTTTCTGTGTCTCGGATGTAACCGAGCTCATCATCTGACGAGGTGTGAAGCAAATAGCGAAATGTCGGTTTAACTGTAACTGTCCGATGATCTTTTTGGGCCAATGTTACCGTATATTGGGCATGAAGGTAACTAACGGCATAATATTCGGAGGTTTCAAAACGATTGTCAGTACTAGACCAAGGGTACCCTCGTATTTGAGCGTACTGAGCAAATATTTTAAAAGTTCCAACCCCCAATTCTTTGATTTGTGTTCCTACATGTCCAACTAGTACATCGCTCTTTTGGTGATTGTCTAAATAAAAGTCATCCGCATTTTGACTAACTTGGGCCATAGAATATCCAACGGCTAAATCCATCGTCGTTCTTTTTCCAATTTTCTGCTCCATCAAAAGGCCCGTGGTAATACGGGCCGGAGAACGTACCCCTCTTGATTGATTTTGACGATCTACTTCATCAACGGCACTAAGAGTAACGATGCCAGTAGGAACTAACGCTAGAGTCTTATTAGGTTGGATTTTGTAGTTAAAACCGAAGGTCAGTTGGTCATTAACAGTAGCGTTGACACCCTGGCCTTCGTAATAAGTTGGAATTGTAGTTGTACCAATAGCGGCAAAAGTTTCCAAATTAGCATAGGAGATCTTCGTTCCAGTAAAAGATTGATTGCCGATCACGAGATATGGTAAATCAAGTGGATAATCTGGGTAATGATGGGTATCGAGCAGAACATTGTGACTCATCGGCAACTTACCTAGACTAAACTCTAGCTTATTCTTCTTATACCCTATGTATAATTGCAAAAAATCAACAGGACCTGAAGAGGATGTCCCGTGAGATTTGCTACTAAAAAGGCGGTTTTCGTCTCCCATCTTATTCCAATTTGCCATACTGTTAGTAGAAAGGCGAGTTTGAAAAAAGAAACCGTCTGCTATATCAGCTTTAATGTTGATCCTTGCCCGATAGAGATAATATCCATCAATTGACCGTTTTTGCGAAATTGCAGACTCTTCTGATTTATCTTGGTAAGTTTTGACGTCCAACCGAGGACGAACTGCAGCATCACCGGAAAAGTAAATGTGTGCCGCCGTTTTGCTGGCAAAGATAAGAAATAGGAAAAGGAATACTTTTTCTCGTAACATAGCCATTTGTCAACCTCTGTATCTTTGAGAGTCTTCTATGCTACTCCTCAGATCCAAACTCTACAAAGATTCCCGTTAGAATTTATTATGTGTAAGATTAAAATTTTTTAGTTAGCTCACTGATTCAGCCAAGAAAAATACAATTTCACTCTCGAATTAAATGGACGTATCAATTGCCAATAAGAAATCAGCTGTAAGTTGTCTTGAAACAGCCGTATTCTTTTTCTTTCTCTTAGTCCGCGAATCACTAGTTGTGGATGCTAATAAAAAACAGATTCGCCAATTTTAGATAATCAGACTTTTTTAGCAAGGATTTATTATAACAGGTTTTAAAACCCTATCTAGTAAAATCGGTATGGCTTAGCTTAGACCACAGCGTTTTCGATAAATCCATTCCAGATAAAACAAGATAATCAGAAAGGCAAATACAATCGGTGAATGCCATAATTCGACAAATCTAGAGTTTGCAGTAGCTGACCTCACAAATGGTATTTTGTCTGGGAGTTCAGCAAAAGTATATTCATTTTGTATTGAGTAATCGGAACTGGTAGAAAAATAATGCCCGCCACTAAGTCGCGATAAACGTTGTAGTGCAAATTTATTTAAGCTTGAGTTATTAAACTCCTTACCGTTATCAGAAACTGAAAATTGAGTAATCTCAGGACCAACAGTCTCCATTTTTGGGTTGTTTGGGTTAAGTTCAGCTTGAACTTCTACTTTGTAATCTCCCCGTTCTGTTGGAATAAAGGTTGTACTATAAGAACCAGGTTGGTACAAGGATGGGCTGAGTTGAACTTCATGTACAGTTATTTCGTCTGGACTGGTTAGATAAGCAGTAACTATAGCTGGTACGACATCGTAATTAGCAGAACGTATCTTGACCTTGATATGGACACTTTGACCAAGTACATAGGTTATAGGGTTAAGATCAATCATGATTTGTTTTGAGTTAGGTACTGTAAGCCATTGAATGGTTTGTTGCCAAAATCTATGATAGCGAGTATCTTCTTTGTCTGTCATCATTTGCCAGCGCCAAGAATCATGAGGAGTAAAGACCATAACTCGTCCGTTATGGTAACGATGATAAGCCAATAAAATACGCGGTCCAAATTCACTTATGTCGGAGGAGTGAATGGCTAAAACTGTTGTATTAGCCTTGGCTCGTTTGACGCGACTGTANCCAACTAATTTTGGTAGTTGTTGCCAATGCTGTAGACTTTGGTAATCGTCATCAGCTAGAGACAGTATCGGACTATACCGCCCCTCATCAGTTAGTGTGAACTGGTATTGGTTACTGAAGTTTTCATTAGTAACTGGAGTAANTTGTACTGATTCTAATTCGACTGGTAAAAGACGANTCATTGCTGGCTGCCAATCTGAATTGTCACCCAAGGAAGATGAGCCACCCAAAATTAAGAGCCCTCCCTTCTGTGATACGTACTGATAAACCATTTTTTTCTGTTTGCTAGTTAATACAGTTGGCGGTAAATTCCCAATAATTAATGCGTCATATTTACTCAACTGAATTAAGTTTTCGGGAAAATTTCTTTCTCTTGTGGGGGAAATATCAGAAATTGATGATTCCGNCCTCTTAAAAGTGAATGGATGCTGGAGCGGATGGACTGTTAAATAANGATCAGTAAGCACAATCTTTGAATCTTTTTGTAAGGTCCGCTTCAGGAAAGAAGACTCTTGACAGGGCTTACTTTGTAGGAATAATACTTCTCGCTTTNGATCTGAAANAATTTTGAAGAGTAAATCTTGACTGTTGTTTTCCTTNACCCTGTCTGAGGCNCGAATTTCCACTCTATANTTCCCAATGCCTGGTTTACTAGNGAGAAACGGGATGTCTACTTTTTTAACTTTTTGGTCAGAAGAAAACATAACTGATTGCTGATTCANTACCNGTTCTTCATGCATTAAACAAACTTGGATGTCAGTACTGATTGAGTTACCACGTTTTTGGATTGTTATCGGAATTTTTATTAGTTGATTTTGTTTTATATCAGATCGAAAAACAATTGGCTGAAGGATAAAGTCCGGTAATTCTTTAGCNGAGCCAATCCCGATTGTATGTACAGGAATCTNNTTTCCCTGAAGTTTATACGCTAATTTTATTAGATGTTCAGGGGGTAATTGTCGACGGGTTTGGTCAACACCATCGCTTAAGACCACCAATCCAGCTAGAGGNANATGATTAAATTCCCTAACCACTTGGTAAATAGCTGTCTCCAGATCGGTTTCTGTCCCGTCTGAGACAGTCAGTGGNTCGACNNCAATAGGGTAAGCNGTGCTATCAAAACCAAATAGTCGCACCTTGAAGTTATCTCTTANTTTTTGGTAAATGCCGTCATTTTTATCAAATAGTATTTGATTGATAAAATCCAATCTTGATTGATTATCGAGCATATCAGTAATCTGCATACTNTTGGAAAGATCTACCAATATNCCTAAGTAAGATGACTTTGGCTCAGTATGGTAGAAACTAACCAGTGGTCTAAGTAATATTACCANTAATGACAACAGAACAGTAAACCGCAAGATTATTAAAAAAAGGAATGAACGCTGATCTAAATTATCTTGAACAAAGCGATAAGAAAAATAGGAACAGCCAATCAGGAAAGAAGCAATCAAAACCAAACTGAAGGTTGAAATTTGGTGACCAAAAACAAACTGGCCTTCAGTTAACAACTTTATTGGCACAAATAATTTAGTTAATTTTTCAATTAGTTAGCAATACTAAAAAGACAAACTAGGCTTGACCAATTGCCGTTCGCCCCGTCCGGCGAGGTGGTTCGTAAAGTGCAGATTCTTCCGGTGTAGGATCTGTGATTGGGCATTTGGTATGTGGGGATCCCCAAGACAAAAATCCAGGCGAATACTTGAATAGAATCGACCTGCGAAATTTATCTGTACGAGTCCAAGGTAGAGTTCCGTGGACTAAAGCTTCATTAAAAATGATGACCGACCCTGCTGGTGCTACGACTTGATGAACACAGCCTAAGTCGTTTTCCAGAGATACCACAGGTTGTGGTGGCCGATAGTTAGATTTATGACTACCTGGTATACAGGCAAACCCTCCGTCACCAGGTTGGACATCGGTTAGTTGCCAAGCGGCTACACAAAGACCACAACTCATACGACCATGAGAAAAGTGATGATACTGGCTAGGATCAAATGTCATACCTCCATGCAGCCAGTGTCCTTCAGTACCTTTCTCCATTTGGATTAACCCTGGTCCGTGATCTAGTCGGAAGCCGACGCCCAAAATTTCATTCAGGATAGAAATGACTTTTGGATGTACCAACATGTGGCGAAATGGTTGGCAGTATGGATGTTCAAAGGTTAGCGGGTTAAGTTGAAACTCTCCTCGACCACTCTCAGCTTTTAGCGCAGAAGAATTTTGAGCCAGTCCAGCAGGACGATTGGTAATTTGGTGATGATCAGTTGCGACATTCGCTGATGTAACTTCGTCCGCGCTAAGTACATTCTCAATTACCACATAACCCCATAAATCGAAGAGAAATTTTTCTTGTTCTGTCATGTCTAACTTCCGAATTGAATCAAATAGCGAATATGAGTTGAATATTGCAGTTTTTCATACTTTACCAATGGGTTAACACCTTCAAGCGCCCTGATATAGTAGCTTACCCCAAAATATAGTAACTACTTGTCCGATTGTAGTAAGTTTTGAATACAATTCCCAAACTCATGCTGTAATTCAACCCCTAACATATCAGCGAAGGTCATCAGTCCATTCAAAACTAACTCA
>PAYP01000110.1 GCA_002714785.1 Candidatus Poribacteria bacterium
GGCTTGGTTTCAGAAATCTCGCGTGAGCGGGGGGAGTTCTGGTAGATGTTCCTGATTTCTCAAAGAGTACCTGAAGTGATAACTTTTGATTTTTTTTACCTAATTGATGAGTATTATTCCTGACAGGCATGATCATATTTTAGAATTCATAGTCCTTTAAAACAATAATAGAGATTTATATAACTCCTAATAACATAGTAGGAGTTCGAATCCATCAAACTATAAATAAAATAATTACAGTTAGGCTTTCACTGGAAACGTTTCTAGTGAGGTTGGAACCTTGTTCGACACGCAATATTGGATATCTGTATTCTGCTTCGAATTAGCTAACCTCCGCTAATTTTAGCTAAGGTTGAAATACTAAATTAATTGAGTATTTCGTGGAAACAAGTTTCCAGAAAAGGGCCAAATTCAATGTTTGGCAGGACTATCAATAACTCAGAAGAAAAAGAAAAGAGTATAGGTGACGTCCCTTCTTCAATAGGTGAGGTTATCACGCAACTTACAAGTTTCTATAAAACAGATATAAAATTGTTTACCATATATCTTGGGGGGTATTTCTTATAATTTCAATCCTAGATAAGGTCCTAGACTTTGACGAACATGAGAGTTTCACATTAAATGGTATACAGTACGAAACACCCTGAAAAAATTCCCCTTTCAGAGGAGTTTGAATCGTATGAGAAAATGCCAGAAGAGCATTTTGATGTAAGTAATGTCTCTTTCTATAGAAGGAATAAGGACTGGATTCCCATTATAATTGTTTTATTGGGTTTTAATGGTAAGGGAGTTTTATCCGGGCGATAAAATGGGTACATTTGACAAGGACGACCACTCAACCTAATTCTCCATCTTTTGGTCTTGTCTTACTTTCGAGTTTTGGAAACTTGGCTTCCATAAGTACTGTGAGACATGACTAGTTTGGTAAACAGGTCGATTCAAGTCGAAAGAAAATCTTCAGCTACAACTGACTCGGCAAGATTGAAGTCTTCACACAAATCTTGATAAATCTCCACCAGTTCACCCCAGCTAGAACCTTCAGTCTCAACATAATCCAGTAAGTGGGGGTAGTGATCTTCTACCAGAGACTTAGTATCAACCGAAAGACTCAAAGGCTGATTATAATCATTAGGTCGTAACTCAAAAGCTTCAATTATCTAAATCAGACTAGACAGAAGAGTTCTGTGACCGATCGAGATCAGCTTCTCTTCTAGAAATCATATCCTAATCAAGTCTAAAGTCGAATTGATTATTAGTTTTTACTATAAATTATTGAATCAATTTCCTTATCTTCTTTGGTGTGATTTAGAGTTAAGAAATTTCCATCAATCTTCCAATACCCTTCTTCTGGTTTAGTTCTAGATACACCCAATATTCTCTCTGCCATTGAATCAGGAATTATTTTATAATCAGTCTCAGTAACATCATAAATTCCAGTCTCCATCTCTTCCAATACACCACCGAAACCTTCCTCTGGAAGGTCACGACCCAGTATTAGTCTTATTTCGTTACCTAGAATTTCTTCTAAATCGGTTTCAAAGTCTATTTTCATATAGCTTTTGTAGGTTCCATCTTCATTGAAAGTAATCCAAGAATCAAAATCTATAGAACAACATTGATCCCAATTCTGTTCTATGATTTGTAGTGTGAATTTAGCTATAAAAACGTCGTTAAATTCAGTTCGTAATTGGTCTTCAGCAATACCAAAAGCAAGGTTTTTAACAAACTTATCTGCAGTTTGTCCATTAACCTCATTTAGACTCCATTTTCCAATAAATTGGTTTGAAAATTTTATTTCTTCTTGGGTTATAGTAGACTGATTTTCTTCATTAGTGCCACAAGCAACTAATGCCAGACATACTAGTAAAAAAAAGGCCTTCTGCATCCTGTTATCCTCCATTCGACCCAAAGACATCATTATCACAGGTATGTATACCGGGTCTTTTAGATTCATACTAAGCATACACAATTAAGGAAATACTTCTATCATATAAGGAAAAGCACAAAAGTATTCGTCTGGACTCCACGTATTCTCACCTTCCCAATGAGCTAAAATTTTCCCAGAGGTTATTTGAAAAATGATATTAGCAAGTGAGCCGCCAGATTTATAACCAATTCTTTAAAAAAGGCCATTATAAAGTTGAATACTGCCTCGATCAGTAGCCACCCAACTATCACCATTTTGGATCTAAAAATCACTTTCTAACCCATCATTCATGGTAAGCTGTCTCCATTGGTCTTACCCATGAAGATACGTAGAAGCGATAAAAATCAGAAACAGAATTAATATAGTTTCTTCCATACTAAGTGTCGATATTATTCAAAAGGTGCTTGATGTGGCAACTGATGATAATTCGAATGGATTAGTAAAGTGTATTTCTACAGACAAAAAGGAGTTCATATTGTCAGTCAATCCTATAGAATTGTTTTTTGTCAATATGAATACATAAAAAATGCCTAGTCGGTGGACTCCAACTAGGCACAACGTATGAAGAGAAAATACTCTATGATGTGATGAAAGAGTATCAACAATCTAATCCTAATNTATAAATTTCAATATTACGTATCGCATTTGTATTTAATCTTTGCACAANTTTTATTTTTTCTAGGATTTTTCTTTTCGTTTNCCGCAATTTTGCAGATTTTTACAGGAAGNCCCTGTAATTGACAGCCAATCAGAAAAAAATGACAACACAAAAAACCAAAAAGGTGTTCCCATGGGCATTCTTGATGCTAGGGGCGACGGTGCTTTTTTTATTATTAAGATAATAAGTGAATTGGTTTTAGTTGTTGCTTCTCTTCCAATACTCATTTTTATAAAAAGAATTTCTAACCAAACATTGGGTGCGACCAAGGTTATTTTACGGATTCTAATTGTTATCTGCGATCTTCTTTTTTGGCTATGGTAATTCTTGCTCTTTTTTATGATTCAAACTAGTTAACAGAATTTCTAGGTTTTTATTGGTAAACCGTTGAAAAACCCCATTACAAGGACAGATCTTAGTTTATTTTGAGGAAGGCTAAGGATTTGGGTAATGCAATCCTAGGCGCAGACAGTTGGTTTCTTAGTTTTTGGTTTCATCATAGAATGCTTTTTTCCCTGCCTGTAATTCCATTGTTAGTATCTGATCTCGTTCGTGTGCAGGTGTCTATTTAGCTCGTGCGTAATGGATTTTCGATCGAATTCACCTATTGGAATCCTAGCTTCTGCTGATAATTTCTTTATTTAGATTACTAACAGCTAAAACTTCTAACCCTTCAGCTTTTGGCAAGATCAACATCATAAACTTGGTAATCCCTTCTCTTCCGACGCTAATCTTTATCAGATCATGTGACATGATCATCCGATTGATATTGATTCTTCATTTTTTAAGTCTGACAATTGCGTTCTCATGTCTTTGTTATACAATATCGCTATGTTTTTCAATTTGTACCTGGGTGATCCCTATAACTAGTGTTAGTGTTTATCTTGCAGGACGTCTTATCTATTTCTTACCGTTTTCCAATCGGGCCTGAGGGCAAATTTTCTGACCCCGGCGGACAGCAAATATTAGAAANCGGCTCTCATTCTCATTGTATCAACCCAAATAAAATAATCACCCCAATCCAAATTTTAGGGTCTTGTTCTGACGTTTGATTGATCATATTTTCTTCATACATGTAACTTTTCGATCTAACTGTGTTAGAATCGGAGCGAGACGTTGATCTAACTTTAAGTAAGTCAAATCACGACTAATGTTAAATATTCTTGCCTAATTGTTGATTGCACTTATAGGAAACAATATGAAACCCACATTAACACCAGAACAGCATGATTCCTATCAAAGAGATGGATTTCTAGTACTCGAAGATTTTTTTGATCCTTCTGAATTAGAAATTCTTTATGCTGATTTTAATGACGTAGTTGAAAATTGGGCAAATATTTATTATAAGCAAGGTAGGTTGACAGACTTATTTGCTAATCATCCTTTTGAACGCCGTCTCTTCTCAATTCACCAAGCCATGAAAGGTGAATGCCATGAACTATTAGCAGATGTATCCGGTAAGCGAAAAACCGCGGCGATGTTTCATGTGATGACTATGCCTGAAATTCTTGACCTTGTGGAGTTTTTAATTGGTCCTGAGATCTTGGTTCATCCTCAATTTAACTCTCGTGCNAAGTTACCTGANCNAANATCAGTTGTATCTTGGCATCAGGATCTTGGATATCTAGATAAAAGCGCTGAAGAGACATTTATGGTTAATCTTTGGCTACCACTAGTCGATGCCAACATCGAGAATGGTTGCCTAGAAGTCATCAGTGGTAGCCATAATCACGGTATTTTACCCTACAATAGTGGTGGGCCGGAGGACTTGGTTCCTGAATCAATACCGGAGGGAGATGTAGTCTCTTGTCCNCTTCAGGTTGGTGGTTTACTGATGCTTCAGCATAAAACGGTTCACCGATCTACTCCCAATTTTTCTGACCACATTCGTTGGAGTTTAGATATCCGTTACAGTAATCCTGCACTACCCACAGGTCGAGACCATGTGCCTGGATTTTTAGCTCGCTCTCTTTTAGAACCGAACCAGGTGGTAAAAGATCATTATGATTGGTTAAAAATGTTTGCTGACAGTAGAGACTGATAATATCCTTCTGTCTTTTATGAATCTTGTTGGGTTAGAACAACTCACTCTTAACAGACTCATAGATAAGTCTGGTTGCCAGTAATATTAGTACCGTATTGAAGGCNAGGCGAAATTTTTTTTCCGACATCTTGGTCAAGATACTTTTGCCAACCCATGTCCCTGTAATACCCAATAGTATCATGATTGTCATCAATGGCAAATAGGGTGCAAAAGTAAATCCTAGGATACCGAAGGTCAGAATTTTCACCCCATGTTGACATGACATAAAAGTGGCGTGGGTAGCTACTGTCACACGGCGTTCATCAGTGATAGCCTTAACAAATGGTGCTACTAGCAAACCTGTACCACCAACAAACATAGTGGCAAAGGATGAAACAATTCCAATCCCAATAAAAATTAGCCATGAAGATTTGACCACCTGGATGNAAGGAGCCCAAAGCGAATAGAGTATAAATAAACCGATAATCCCTTGGAATATGTTCCTCGGGATAGCAAAGACTATTTGGCTGGCTANAGTGACACCGACTATGCTACCAATGACAAATGGTAGAACCCANATGAATTTGATATGAGTTCGTAACATCATGGCTCTAACTAAGTTTGAATTGATTTGTATTACACCATGGACGGGTATGATAGCTGTCGGGTTAAGCAATGATGCCATGATAGCTACTAGCATTGTTCCACCGCCAAGGCCAAAACTCGCTGAGACTAAAGAGGTAAAAAAGTTAACTAAACATAGACTAATAAAAGACCAACTAGAAAGCCCAGGAACACTAAGAGTAATTTCAGATATAGTATCCATTAAATCAGATTATTTATTACCATCTAAATATCAACTTCCATTTTTTGAGAACTAAATTAAGCATAAACCTAAGAATATAAAACGGGATNTTTGGTGATGAATAAATAGCTTTAATTTAAAAACGAGCTTATTATCAAATAGTCTAAGTTGATTAGAGATTCAACTATAAATTGACAAACCGTATATCGATATCAAGCCATGAATTAAGATGATGTGGGAACCGAANCCGATTAAAGTATCATATAAAACTAGACAGCTGTATAAAATAGAAATAGTAACTATTAAATTTATTACTAATAGATAAGGTTACTCATAATAATAGTTTTTCGTCAATTGGAATAAATTTAGAAGCTGAATCTATCAGGGACTTAGCCGTTAGTTTTCTAACACCATAAACCTCAGCTAAAACGCCATGGTCTTGGCGTACTTTGTAAAGTAGTAAATCGAAATCTCCGTCTCCTGAGGCTAACACTACAACATCTGATTTTTTAGCATATTCTATTATGTCCAATGTGATTCCGACATCCCAATCGCCTTTAGTTGAACCGTCTCGCCTTTGAATAAATGGTTTCAGCCTAACTTCAAATCCGATAGCTCTCAATATGCGTTGGAACTGTTTCTGCTTCTCATCTCCTCGATCTATAGCATAAGCGATGGCTGCAACTAATTGTCGGCCTCCAGTTACCTGTTTCCAAAAGGCATTGTAGTCAAAGTTAGAGCCAAAACCTTGCTTGGTAGTGTAATAAATATTCTGTACATCTACAAATATAGAAACTCGTTTCATCAAGCTATTCACCTAACAATATTTAATATCCGATTAAGATTTTAATCTGGGTATGGTCGCTGATCAGCAAAGAAAGAAGGTGGACCAGAGGTGTTGACTCATCTTACAGAAAGAAAATTTGAAGACACCACTCATTATCGTTAGTTTTTATTCATCCTTTACAAAAAAGTCAGTCTTACTGTCCATCTTCGTTATTCCTTCTTTAACTTCTTGTAAGGTAAGTTAACTCATTTCCCATAAGCTTTATTTTTGGTTATTAGGNCCCTAATTTTTGAAAAAGATTAGATTATTTTATTGAGTCGTTGTCCGATAATTTGCTTCCAACTTTCAAAAGAATATTCTGAGATAAATTGTTGGCTTGAGCCGACATAGATGAACCCACTCGAGTCAAAATACTCAAGACTAAGCCAAAATCTGCAATAGTTCTTATCAGACGCTAAATCTAAATTCGTATCTTATGATAATTTTCCTTTCACTACTATCTAGCTAAAGAATTCACTGGACTAGGTAACCGCAGAACAAAAATTGTAGGTAGATGCAAAAATTTCTAAGAATGCGAGAATCTATTGCTGATTGACGTAAAATATGAAAACAGATCCGTATTATGTTAGAAATAGTTGGCTTGGAAACAATANAGAAGAAGAAAGGGAACAATCCAGAGGTTAAAACTAAATGAAAGCGTCCTTATACCACACCTGATGAGAAGAACGTCAACAACTAAAATGGAAGACTAATCAATNACTAATCCGTAGCCGCTGTTCCTAGGAATGGCGGTTTTTTATTGCAGGCTTTTGTTACTAAGAATCATTACAGCCCCAGAATAGTTAGAATCTTTTTCGTGTCATATTTAACAATTTAGCTTGTTGGATCAATNGCCACTATTACCTACTTAGGTTGGACTCTAACCTAAGTAGTCTTTGATCAGACGCATTTTATTTTACTAATTCTTATTAGTTACCTAGTAATCAGTTTATCGAATATATTTCACCTTGAAAAGGATTATCAATATATGGATAAATTGTNCTTTGTTTTAACCTTTTAAAAATTTAAAGATAAGTATGGATTAAATGATATGAAAAGTTTTATAAAATGTTTTTGTTTTTCATTTTTATTGTTTGCGTTCATCATTTCAGTTCAAGCAGCCGATTCATTAGGAGATCCATTTGATGGAAATGAATTTCAAAATCCAAATTGGTTATGGTCCAACGAGCCTGAAAAGTGGGATATTAGTAAAACTAAAGATGGNTGGTTAACGATTGAGGGTGAGCATAATCGAGATCTTTGGGCTGCAGATAACCCAAACAGACTGTATCAAGTACACTCTGGTGATTTCCATGTCGAAGCTAGTATGATATGTGAGTATGCTGATATTTCGACAGTTCAGGGCATAATTGCCCTGTCTCCGACGACTAAAGACAATAGAGGCAGAGAAGGCGATTGGGTAACGCTGAAGTTGTGGGGACGAGGTCAGGATAATGGCAATAACGCGGTGTTGCAATATCAGGCTCGAGAAAGAGATGGTGAACCTGGATTAGCTGGTCAGGTAGCTTCATATGTACCAGTCAAGCAAGGTATAATACCAGTTTACATGCGGATGCAACGTACAAAAAACAAATTTAAAAGCTGGTATAAGATAAAAGAGCAAGACAGATGGAAGACGGTTGGTACATACGAGTCAGATCTGGGGGACCCGTTAGAAGTTGGTATTTATGCTGGAATTGGTCGTGCTGCTGGAGGCACATTGACTTCTCATTTTGAGTACTTCAAAGACGTAGATAACCCTTTTACCGTAGAATCCAAAGATAAGTTAACTGCAACCTGGGGTAAGATCAAAACTGTGGAATAATCCTTGATTATCTAAAATCCTGCCTAATTTATCCAATGTTAAGCAAATTGACTTTGTTGTTGGGTGGATTAGGTAGGATAACAGTGAGGCTATTTAGTTAATTGGAAAATAGTCCTAAAAAGTAAATACATTAAAAAAAGTAAGGATCCTTACAGGAATTTACAAAGAGCTTTGAGCCTTATTGATATTAAGCCTAATTTCGTCCGATTGATTCTGACTGTCAAATTTTGAAAAATAGGTTACGGCTGGATCTTAAAAAANACCGCCCCCCCAGTCCAATTACCATCTGGCTTCCNTGATTTATTATCCGATTTTGCTTTCTCCAGTCTTTGCCCTGAGTATTCGTAGTTTATTCTTTGTATTTTAGCTAGGTACTGTACGATCAATTCCTTTAATTGATTGGAGTAATAGATCCTTCAATCTAGTTTTGTCTCTAGTAATACTGATGACCGTATGTTTTTCACCAGACGACGATTTGGCGTTTAANCCNGTCGACAATTATTTCAATTGNTTCTGATGCGGGTTCTAAGCTCATAATTACAATCATTTTCTTATCATGCTCTCCCAAAGGAATACCTCAGTATTGATTGATGTACAGTTCTGTAATTTATTTATTATCTAAGTTTGAGACAATTTTGTCTCAGGGCTCAAAGGAAGAACCTGTTGATATTACCGACAATTGATCATTTTTCCTTGACTCAATTACTTCGAACACATGTGAGAAAAATATCACTATCCAAAAGGTAGATTGATAGTATCTGACTATTCACTCTATCTTCTAAGACTGGCTTTTGAAAAAATATGTTTGGGAATTTCCACATCAAATTCAATAGAATCAACGATTAATTCAGTACCCTTTCCTTTAGATAACACATCTTTAAAAATCATCCGCTTGGGATACCAACGCTGATTGATTTGGAAGACCTCCGGAATTTCAGCTGTTTTTAGTAATTTTCCACCTTTGGCGAAACGGTCTTCCCGCAGAGCTAACATATTTTCTTTATCCACCCATATTTTTCGAGAATAATAAGCTACATCTTTGACTTTTGCCGTTAGCTTTATAACCCAGCAATCCTTTGCAAGAAAATTTTCTGATCCCATAATTTCTGCATTGTACGTGTCCTTCAGACTGCGGTCTTCCATCATATCCTCATAAGAAAAATCAGATCCCATCATAGATTGACGCAACATATGACCGGCGATGCGGATGATTCGATCTGACTGAGGNGAGTACATCCACAGTTGGTCCCTCAACTTCAACATTTTTGTACCTTTCTCGCGAGCTGGTGCCAGATATTCACTAAAAGATTTTTCTGAGCCTTTAACCCAAGACTTAATTGTCATGGTACGGTCTCGTCGACGACCACGAACAACCATAGTGTATGTAGCACAACGGTTTTCTGCAATCGTGTTTTGGTCCATTTTTATCAATATCTCTCTGCCGGTGGGTATTTGACTCCATACTGAAATCGGTAAAAAAATCATTAGTCCCAATAGTATTTTCTTCATAATAAAAATCCTTCAGTATTTGAGAATACTTAACCTTACCGTTAGACCTCTAACTCTTTAAACAATTGTGCGGTCTGTCGTTTGTAAATCCCAATCCCAGACAAAGCGGTACCAAAGACTGTTGAGAATAAGCCTGGAAAGAAACCAATATAATAGGTTTCTTTGGTAATCTTAGCGCGAATAACAGAAGGGTACATCATTGTTATATTTTTTACCATCGAGCTAATATCCCAGCCCCATACTTGCAGGCAATATGCTGCACTCAACCCAAAAAGGGTACCGATAATAGAACCCGTCAGACCAACAAATATCGACTCATAAATCATAGACCGATATACACTACCTTTTTGCTCACCAATAGCTATACGCAATCCAACTTCCCCATATCGGCGTAACCCACCCAAAAGGCCTACATTCCAAAGAACAATAGACATGATAAAAACAAAGACAAAAACTAATATTAAACCCAGATATTCTGCCATAACTAGGTAATCAGACAGATTACTTAACTCTTTCAACTTACCCATCACTGGTGCAAAGTCATCACTCACAACTGAATGATTAGCGTTAAACTGATCTACGATTATGGCGGCTTTTTGATCATCGTAGATTCTATTTGGCATATAACCTAGGATTTCCCCAGCAGCATCTTCCATATCCATTGCATTTCGAATATCGGTTAAGTCGACAATCATGGCTCCTCGATCCATAACCGCAAATCCAAATCGGATTGTACCCACAACAGTAAAATTGTAGGTTGCAATACTACCGTACATAGTAGAAGTAAAAAGGGTAGATTTTTCACCCGGTTTTATTTCTAATCTTCTTGCCAGCCCATCACTAATTAGAATCTCACCTGAATTTTGAGGTAAACGACCACGAACCAATGCTTTTTCAATATTCAAAAGTTTGATTTCACTACTTCCAGACGACAATAGGTCGACACCCATTCCGAATACAGGCCCTTGGGATAGTGTTTCACCGTTTGCATCCGGTATGTCTAATAATCCACCGAACTGAATGCGTTGCACCCAAGTCATCTCCGGGTACTTCTGCTGAAGATCAGCCGTAATTTGTCCAACACCAATTAGTGATAAGTCATTGGGCTTTTGATCTGAATTTTCAGCATAAGCTCGACTCATTATCTTGATATGTCCTGTTTGAAAACGAGCAGTCGAATCGATCATTTCGCCCAAAGTGCCTCTGAGATAGGCATGAAAAAAAACGGTGATACAGACGCCGATGGTCACAACCAAAATGGGAATTAAGCTACGCTGTCGGTCCCGCAACAGGCCATTTACCAAAAACTTTATCATTGTATTTTTCCTCTGATAGCATCGGTTGGCTTCATTTTGGATACGCGGAGGGTAGGTAGAAAGCTGACAATTGTTGTCACAATCAATACAATGAGAGTCGTACTAACTATTAGAGCTAGACTATATGCGGGGTAAATTGTCTCCGCAATAGTAATACCCATATTATCTGTCCCGGCTGGCATAGACCAACCGACAGAAGCTTGATAAGACAGGAGAGGAATGCCATATAATGCTGCTAAGATGGCTGCAAGTATCGAGTGCATAGCTCCTTCCACTGTGAATAGTACAATGACCTGTCTTTGCGTCATTCCCAATGCAATGTGGGTACCAATTTCTTTCTGGCGCCGGAAAATTGACAACACCTGTGTGTCAAAAATGGCTAACATAGCTAAAGACATTAGTATCAAAAACATGATATATCCACTTGCATTTTTGGCTTCAATCATCTCCCGAAATTCGGTCAATAGAACATGATGGTCCTTAAAATCCCATCCAACGATTGAGCCACCAAAACCAGTTTCTTGGTTGGTGACCAGAAGAGTTGCTTGATCAGGAAGATTCATCATTTCTTGATGTTTTTCGATAGGAATCCAGAGAATCCCAGTATCTACCGCCGGTACGTTGGTTTTAAAAACATGAACGATTTTTACTACCGCCGCATCAAATGTCCCATTTTTATCCCGCCAGCGTACGGTTACATAATCACCAACTTTCATTTTGCTACTTTTTGCGTTTCGTTTGCCAATCATTGCTGGGATTTCACCATTTTTAGATACAAGGTTCGATGAAGGCAGTTTCATGATCTGCTGATCAGGATCGATTCCCTTTAGTAGGATATTCTGAATGCGCCCTTCCGGGTATACAGTAGCCTGTGAAACCAGAATCGGTGTCAATTCTCCTTTAGTAATTGATTGTTGAGTTGCGTCGGATAATTGGGCATGCGCATCTTCAAGTACGAATGGATCGTAAGGATCATAATCTTTCTGCCAATATTGCCCCCCACCGATTTCCCAGTCTTTAGTATCACGTTGAGCTTGCTGATCCCATCCATTTATAATTCCTTTTTGCCAAATGATCACCACAAAGGAAAGGGATAAAACAAAAACATTTAGCCAGGTTCTTAGTTTAGCCCCCATCAAGTTTCGGTATGCTAGTTTCAAAGCTAGTCTCATAATAATCTTCTCTAGTTTTTGGCTAAATTGTCATCGCTGACCACTTGTCCATCCTTCAAAACGATCGTTCGCCGTAAATACTGAATCACTTTTTCATCGTGAGTGGAAAAAATGAATGTCGTCTTCAATTCCTGATTCAGCTTTTCCATAGTTTCTAGAATGTTATGTGAGTTATGGGCATCTAAATTGGCAGTAGGTTCATCAGCTAGAACAAGTTTCGGTTTTTTTACCATAGCTCGAGCAATAGATACCCGCTGACATTCACCACCTGATAGTTGTGCTGGACGAGATTTTATTTTATCCGTTAACCCTACCCATTCTAATGATTGTAACACTGCTTTCTTCCGTTCAGCTTCAGGCATCTTCAAAAGCAACAAGGGTAATTCTACATTTTCATAAACAGTATATACTGCCAATAAATTGTAAGTTTGGAAGATAAAACCCAAATGGTGATTTCGCAATTCAGCCATTTTTTTTGTACTAAGTTCACTGATAGAGTGGCCCAAAACGACGGCTTTTCCTTGAGTTGGAACATCCAAGGATCCCAATATATTCAGGAAAGTAGTTTTTCCCGATCCACTGGGGCCAACCAAGCCAGAAAATTCGCCTATTTTGAATGACAGGTTGATTTTATTTAAGGCGGTGAATTCATGACTTCCCATTGTAAAGGTTTTTACTAAATCAGTNGTAGTAATTAGATTTGAATCAGTCANGTTNTCCCCTCNATGTCTNAGNATTTTAAATTTGATGGGATGAAATAGCTAATAGTTAAAAATGGTCATAAATTGAAAACCTTGGCTCTCTACCGTTCTCACTAATCTACTATTCATGGGTCTCATATTATCAATATTAGTCCAGTACCCACTGAACTGGATTGTCCAATAATCGTAGGTTCTTTGCCAAGTTAAAAAATTAAACAGCATTTCTGAATTCCAATCATAATAAGAAAAGAAAGAAAGCGTATCCATTATCCCGACAGGATATGATAAAGAAATAGCAGAAATATTATACCTCTCATTGGCACTAAAGGTTCTATTGCCTATCGATCTGAGTAGATGTTCCAAAGTAGCAGTAATTCCGTTACCAATACCGAACGTATAGTCTGTTCCTAGGGTAAGGAACGAATGATAGTCTATCCTATTGCTATCCTCAAAACTAATATGAGCTATTACCGATTCAAACCAGAGACCTATACCGACGTCCCAAAAACCGTCCAGAGCAATTCTATTCTCAGAAATACCTTCCTGTCGAATATCTCGGTGATGTCCGCTAACAGCTAGTTCAGAATTACCTATCGGGTATTGTATCCTACCGCCTATTTCCGGTGTTTGGTCTTTTGTACCAAATACTTCCCAGCCTTTGGGGTTTTTGTTTCCATAAAGTCCCCACAAACTAATATTAGTATTATTCTGGAAATCGTACCTCATACGTAGCCCGTATACGCCACTAGTAAATTGAAGTGGGTCTCTCGGGTCAATTTGGTCGAACCACATAAGTGAGCGTAATATTCTTGCTGGTCCAAAATTGATTTTCTGTAGTCCAATCCGAGCTTCAAATTTTGTTGTAGCAAAGCGGAGCCAAACACGATATGGTTTTATTTCAAGCTTATTCGTTACATCAACGATGTTATTTGAATCGAAAGTGGTGAATATATTTCCCGAAACTTCCGCATCACACAGTGATGAAATATCAAATTTTACAAGTGGTATATATCTAAGGTTTAGGCCTAAAGTTCTTGAATTGCTTTCAGTATTTGGCCCTAAGATGGACAAAGTTCCGTTAAATTCACTCTTTGGATTTGAAGCGAAAACTATGCTATACATAAAAACCGTAAACAGATATAAGAATTTATTTCTCATTTCTAATTTTGGCGTACCTTTCAAAAGGGCTTTACTCAAACATGATTTGCGTACGAATCGCCCAATATTTAATAAGATAGTAGTCTAGACACAGTAATTTTACTAGTGGCCTTTTCCATATCAGGCCTTACTCTTGAATGAACACTGTATCGTTACCCAACCCTTAGACCATTTTTCGGACATTTTCCATTGGTATTCTGAGCTCTGGGACGCCTAAACGTTTTCGAAAGACCTAATCTTGGATCTTCAGCCGTCCAACTCTGATCTTTATTAGAGCATGCGTCATGACCATCCCTCGGTATTAGTTCTTTCGTCTCTCGACCTCTGTAACTACTGCAAGAATATATTAAAATTATACCTAAAACCGACGGTAATGCCCGCTTAGTCGGGCGTCGTGGTAGGTTCTCTTCATTTCTGATTCCTTCTTCAAGCGGGTCGAGGCCAATACTTTCGACTTTCTGTTGCTCTATTGGTATCAGAAAATCATTATCCATCCTCGCTCTCTTATCCCCAATTATCGGAACCGTAATCGGTCTCATAAAAACCGATTCCTCTCACTTTTTAGCATCAATGGTCTCTCACCCGTTACTCAAATTAAATTAAGTTAGCAAATAAAAAAGTGTTTTAAATCCATTTTAATTGGCCAATGATTTCAATTTGAAAATCAAAAATCTCGTACTTGATACCTAGTTAGGATTATAAGTATTCTGACAATACCGGGAATTTACAGTTTTTTTGTTGCAAAAATGGCAAAAAAATAAACCTTTGAATAACCTATCATCAGACCATACATTAAAAGTGCTCTTGTCACTTATCGTTGACAGGAGTGCTTTTGATAAAGTTAGAATGCCTAGTTTGGTTTAGATAGCTCTCCCAGGCTAGGCATCCAACCGCCCTAAACCCCCGCTATCTTTCCTGAAAAAGTGTATAAAAAGAAAAGTAATGCAAAGATCCGATACAAACCTGATACATAACATTGTAATTTGAATATTATAATTAACAAAATAAAAGTGATCTGACTTCTTAAGAGTGTTTTCGTACCAGGTGTGCCTTAGTTGAATTCGATAGCTCAGATTAGACGTTTTAATACCTTCGTATTGATTAAAAACAGCCTTACAGGGTTAGATGACAATTTAGATACTATAGTAGAAAAATGGAGATCAAAATATGAAAAAAGCATATCATTTATTCATACTGACATTTGTGTCTTACATCTGGACTATCATCCCAGCCAGTGCCGATTTAACAGATGGTTTGTTACTGTACTTCCCTTTTGATGAGGGCAAGGGAGAAATGGTCAAAGACCATTCTGGTAATGGACATGATGGAGAGATATTCGAGTTTGATCAGGTGGATTGGGACGAGGGGAAATTTGGGGGTGCTATCGCGATGAGTGGTAAGGGTGCTGAAAAAGAAGCAAATTTCGATAGAAAAGGCCGAATCGAAGTTCGGGACGATCTAGGAAACCACAAGTCCCTGTCAATTTCCGTGTGGTTCAATGATACTATTGATGGTGCTGGTTGGAACTACTTTGCCGATTTTCGTCCGACTGGCTCTTGGTTTGCTAGAGATGGAAGTCAAACGATTAAATTTAACGATGAAGGAAGTGGAGTACCCAGTGGTGATTATCCACGGAAAGAATGGGTTCACTTAGTTGTCCTAGCAAATGCGAAAACAACAACATTCTATATTAACGGTAAGAGAACCGGTATCCCAGGTACTGGTGCCAACTTGAATATCAGTACCAATCTGCACGTTGGTTCGCGTTTCTCGAAAAACGAATCTTTTCTTACCCATCTTGATGAATGGGCCATGTGGGATAGATTATTAACCAAAACAGAGATTAGCCAATTGTTAGAACAACCTGTGATTCCATTATCTGTCGAATCAAGT
>PAYP01000111.1 GCA_002714785.1 Candidatus Poribacteria bacterium
TGAAGATAGCAGTAAGGCTAAATGGTGGAAGGGCAACCTCCACACACATTCTTTGTGGAGTGATGGCGATGATTTCCCCGAAATGATTGTCAGTTGGTATGTTGATCACGGATACAATTTTCTGGCGCTATCAGATCATAACATCCTGTCTGAAGGAAATAAGTGGATCATGTTGTCCTCAGCCAGCAAAACAGTAGAAGAAGCCTATCAAAAATACTTGTCCAAATTTGGGCACCCGTGGGTGGAATCGAGGGAGGATACCGAATCAGGCTTGAGTGTCCGCTTGAAGCCACTCGATGAGTTTCGATCCTTATTCGAATCCCCCTCACAATTCTTGTTGATGCAAGGTGAGGAGATTACGGCGCGTTACGTTAATCTACCAGTTCATCTCAACGCTACTAACCTAAAAACGATAATTCCACCCCAAACAGGACAGTCAGTTCAAGAGGTTATAAGAAAAAATGTAGACGCTGTTTACCAACAAAGAGAGGAAACAGGTCGTCCGATCCTAGTTCATCTTAACCATCCCAACTTTGGTTGGGCCATTACCGCTAAAGATATAGCTGAAGTTGAAAAAGAAAAATTTTTCGAAGTCTACAANGGCCANCCTGCTGTCAGGAACTATGGTGATCAAGACCATATGAGTACCGANAAAATGTGGGATTATNTTTTNACCTATCGCTTAACTAAACCAGAAAAAAGCCTTATATACGGTTTAGCCACCGATGACGCACACAACTACCACGACTACCAAACTAGTAAAAGTAATCCCGGTCGTGGATGGGTTATGGTCAAATCGGCTCATTTGACGGCTGAGTCGATTATTTATGCTATCGAAAAAGGAAATTTTTACGCTTCAACTGGCGTTTATATAGAATCTATCCAANCNGATCAAAATTCTTANNATATTANGATTCAGCCTGAAAACGGAGTAACCTACCGCACCCAATTCATTGGNGTTGTCAAAGAGGATATTAANGACCTNGATCAGTTTANGAATCTNGATATGAAAGATATTATTAATCATCAATCAATCGGAAAAATTCTTAGTACCCAATCAGGTNCCANGGTAAGTTATCANTTTCAGGGANATGAAATTTATGTAAGAGCTAAGGTAATCTCATCTAAGCTACAAGAAAATCCGTATTCCAACAATGATTTTGAATCAGCTTGGCTTCAACCGATAGATTTGAATTAGCNAGTATTTTAAGACCGGATTCNATCCTGCCTAACAATAAAAAGTTAGCTAAATCAGGTTCCAAAAATCTGGATAATAATGTACAGTAGAATATTAGTTGATTCTGTAGCGACTGTACATCAGACCTAACTCTAAGAATCATAGTTAATGGCTCTTGAAAAAAACGAATAATAGTTTAATATGCCACTCCAGCCTGCCGATATTCAGTTAGACGACGATGACTTCTTTATCTATCAACAGAAGGGTTATTGGATTAGCCCTGTTCTTTTTAACGACCAAGAAGTTGAAGCGATGCGATATGAACTTGAACGAATTTGTTCTGGTCAGAGGGACTACGACTGTTTTTTTTGGTTAAGCCAGCCCAAGTTCACAGTAGATGATCCGGCTGTACGTCAAGTAGTCAATGGCTGGTGGGTCAACAAAGTTATGCGTAAAATGGTTCAAACTCCGGTCATTGGCTATATCGGATCTTTGCTGATGAACACAAAGGAAGTTCGACTTTGGCATGATCAGATGATTTGGAAGCCAGGTTTAAACGGTATTAAAAACCCTGATTTAGACAATAATATCGGTTGGCACCAAGACTATCCTCACTGGCAGTGTGCTAATACNATGAATTTTTGNACTGCTTGGATCGCATTACAGGATACCGATGAATCCAATGGTGGCATGCAGGTAGTAGAAGGTTCACATCAGTGGGGATTCCGTCACGATGCCAATACTTTTGGTGAGAAAGACTTGGAAAGCCTGCAAAAAAAATATTGTCCGCCCAATATGGATTGGAAAACTGAACCGTGTATCCTTAAGGCAGGACAAGCAAGTTTTCATCATTCACTAACCTACCATGGTTCTGGTCCAAATCTTTCTAACCAACCAAGACTATCCTTTNTAGTTCATATGATGCCAAAAGATTGCGGCTTTAACTCTCAAGGGCGCTATCACCCGAATGCCGATTTGATGGGACCTAGTGTCAAAGATGGAGATCTGTTTGATGGACCATATTTTCCTCGTTTATGGCCTAGCAATTGAATCCCCCTATCCACTTCTCAAATGGCACCAATCTTCCAATAGATCAATCGTCAATTCCTGGTGCAGAGTGAATTGGATCCTGCCAAAAAACTTGTTCTGGTTCTTCGACTTCTGGGATATCTAAATTGACGACGACCGCTTCTTGATCGCTGCGTACTAACACACATTCCAGTGGCTCATCTTTACTGGCATTGATTTCTTGATGTGGTACGTAAGGAGGCACATAAATAAAATCNCCAGGTCCAGCTTCTGTCGTAAACTCCAGTTGGTTGCCCCAACGCATGCGCGCTTTACCTTTGATTACGTAGATCACACTCTCGAGAGGGCCATGATGATGAGCTCCCGTCTTAGCGTTAGGTTGGATTTCAACTGTGCCTGCCCATAATTTTTCCGCTCCTACACTGGCCCGATTGATAGCGGCAGCTCGAGTCATCCCAGGAGTTTGTGCAGTATNAAAATCTAATTGGTCGCTCGTAACGACCCGGATTCCTTCTTGGTACCAATTTTTGCCCATTTTACGTTTAGTATCTTNCATTAAACATCTTGGTTTGATAAATCTATCGGTTGTCTAGTTTCCGCACTGTTTAATATAGCTTCCATCATGCGTTGGACTTCCAACCCTTGTTGGAGCGGAGCCTGACAGGTTTTTCCATCCAGGATACAGCTGATGAAATGCTCAGCCACTCGCTCAAAAGAAAGAGTTTGCTTCTCTACCTCCGGAGTCAAGTCTTCTGGTTGACCTCCACTGTTTCGATAAATAGTTAAAGGATTAGTCTTGGCNCCAGCCTCGGTGCCAAATATCTCAATTTGTACTTCGTTTGGTCGATGTGCGGCCCAGAAACTTTCGATTTGNATACTGACACCTCCTTCGAAGACGATAAAACCAGTTCCATAATCGTCGGTATTAAACTGCTCAACTATCTCAGGATTTGGTGTTGATCCATTATATCCNAAGCCACGAGGTCCAAATTTTGCACCTGCCGCACCCAGCGCATAAATCGGTTTGGGTGTTCCTAACAACCACCACGACGCATCTAGAACATGAACCCCCATATCACGGAAAGCTCCACCGCCAGACTGAATAAAATTCAAACGAAGCTGGTCCTTACCTCGCCAAATTGGAATTCCATTTCGGCGAAAACTACGCGCTTTGGCGTAATATAAATCTCCGAAATATCCATCCTTGACCAGTTGTCCCAAATACTGACAAGAATCACCAAACCGATGCCCCAAAGACATCATATTAACAACACCGATCTCTTCAGCCTCATCCACTAACCGGCGAGCCGCTGTTTCTGAATCGGCTAGAGGTTTGGTAACTAATATGTGTTTTCCATGACGCACAGCCTCTAGACCAACCGGCACATGCAACTGATTAGGTGTGCCTACGAAAATGGCATCCACATCAGTTGCCTGGCAGACAGATTTGTAATCAGTGTAGGTTTTGACCGGGCTTTTTAAATTTTTAGCTAGCTCAGCCATTCGGTTTTCGTCTAGATCGCACAGAGCGACGACTCTACCCCGCTGATTAGCATCCAAGGCTATAGCATTCGGCTTACCGATTCCCATGCCGACAATAGCAATTTTGACTTCATCCATTGTATCGNCCTTCCTATTTCCGTCAAAATATCATCAAAGATAAACTGGATATACCAAACGCCCCCAGATCAGAATCTGTCTGTCAATATACTAAAATCAGATTCAATTTCATCATATTCCTAGTACGTCTAATCCAATTCTGGTTTTCAGCAGTNTGTTAATTAAAGTCANTACCAGAACGNATCTATTTTACAAGTTTCTNATCC
Source organism: Candidatus Poribacteria bacterium (assembly GCA_002714785.1). Taxonomy (GTDB): domain Bacteria; phylum Poribacteria; class WGA-4E; order WGA-4E; family UBA9662; genus TMED15. The sequence continues at coordinate 4,033 of PAYP01000111.1, forward strand.
GTTCCACTGCNGCCCAGATAGCAGCTGCAATGTAAGTGTTTTCTTCTTCAGTCATCAANGGNTGCAGNGANACACAAAATAGTCTTCTGGCTATTTCGACAGAAACTGGTAATGTTTCGATTTGTTGGTAAGTTTGAGAATAAATGTAAGGCTGAGATTCCCAAACCGGTGGATTTCCCACCAGCGTNCCGACTAGATAATCTTCTTTTAGTATCTGNCATAGCTTATCGCGCTTGNCTCCAGCCCATTCCGGTGGAACAAGTAACGTAAACAGGTAAAAGGTATGATCACTTTCAGCAGGCTGATAAGGCAATAAGAGTTCAGGTATTCCTTCCAAAAGTTTCAACCGTTGATTAGCCCGTTCGACTCTTTGAGAGATCATATCTTCCAATCGCTGTAACTGGATACTACCAACAGCAGCTTGTACTTTGGTCATTTTGTAGCTAGAACCCCATCNACTTGACTCATTACCCCATTGGCGAAANCCTCGTAATTTTTGGGCTAACTGCTCATCATCGGTAGTAATCATGCCACCTTCGCCTAGAGTCGTCATCAATTTCATGGTATGAAAACTAAATACATTCATCCAACCCTTCTTGCCGATTTTGGTGCTTTTATATCCACCACCACAGGCGCGAGCTGCATCTCCAATTACTCTCGGTGGACCATATACCGGATGAGGATACTTATTTGCAATGTCCAGTAAATCGTCCATTGGTGCCGAAAGCCCGTTCATGTGAACTGGGAAAATTGCCCTTGTTCTTGGTGTAATCCGTTTTTCTACATCCGCAGGATCGCAATTGAAAGTCCGAGGGTCAATATCGCAAAATACAAGCTTGGCTTTTTGACCCAGTACAGCTAGAGGAGAAGCNTTAAAGTTAATAGCTGGGCAAATAACTTCATCTTCTGCCTGCAAGTCTAAGCAAAGCATGGATAGNTCTAGACCTACACTAGCGGTGCTCAAAGAAATGGCAAAATCAGTTCCGCAATATTTAGCAAANGATTCTTCAAATTCAACGATTTCATCAACAATAAAACCAAATCCAACTCGCCAGTCCATTGATTTACGAATCGTTTCGGNGACTGCCTCAATTTCTGCTTCGGTNTACCACCCNCCCAAATTNGGCTCAGCAGGAAACAGTTGTTTGGGTTTATATGATCGAAATACTTTCTGTCTTTCTTTTTTGTCCATTAGATTTTAGCTAGACATTCAACCTTTCCAAACTATCTCCTCTGGGTTTTCTGTAGACATGTTGAATAAAAGATAAGCGTTATTGTAATCGAAATAGCAGTCCAGAATTTTGAATCGCCAAACATCTGATTTTAGCAGTCTATCGGAACTTAGAGTTATAATTATTTTATTCCATTTCGGTAACATTGTTACTAATTTGATTCCTACTGATGAGTTCTTATATCCAATTGATTATTGAATGAAAGAGCGTAAGGTTCCTTCACTTGGGCATCTGATAATTTTCTCTATTGTTGCTTTCACGAACTGGCTAGATTCNGGCAGTTTGGATTCTAATTCCTCAGCCGTCTGTATTGACCANTCACTTTCTCTTGGCCCGTAGNTTTTTCTGAGGTTCCACATTGTGTATATAATCCAATAAGCGTATTCTTGTAATATGACTCTATTTCTTTCTCCAACTGCCTTAATTTCTGAGTANTCANNTATGTCAAAATAGCCACTCGAAATGGCTCNCTGGGCCATCTCGTANAACCTCGANGAGTCAGAAAGGCCCCATTCTGTNGGNAGAGTATGGTGAAAGCCAACGTTGCTAATATGGTGGAGGATATGCTCAACTACTTCGACTACCTGTCCGTCTACGCCCTCCATAATGATATCGCAAACGCTATTTTGTGCCCTCGTTTGACCAATTAACTGTTCTTCCTTTTGGCTAAGACTCCAATNTTCACCGGCAAAGATTGGGATCACCGCTCGATAGAGATATAAATTAGTCAGTAGTTTTTCCTGCATGGCTACATCTATTCGGTTATCGACAGTAAACATGTCAGCAACGGTTTGAGCTACATNTTTCATGAAAGAATCGCTGATTTCATCTTGTGCAACCANAGTAATACCACAAACAGTCANCTTTTTGGTAAAAGGTGGGTAATCAGATGACGGTTGTATAGTCTCAAATAGGTACAGATTTTCCGGGACTTCACCTAAGGGCTGACTTAGAATACAATCTAAGGATACTTGGTTGCTTAGCATCATCTCTTGACTACAACTAGTCATAGAAATAAGAACCAATAATAGATTAATTTTCGTTTTCATCTGAATTTCTCTTTCTAACTAAAAACAATACCTCTCTGATTAGTGGGTAAGTCTTAGATATAAACTCACTTCAACCGTTGAAGTTGATAGCTTTGTTTTTTACCAAGGGTTTGTGGCTTCCATATCCCATTTGGTGATATTTGTGATTCTAATTGGTCGATCTTTGGTAAACAACCGCACTTCTTGACTATCTTCTCGAGTAGGATAAACTCTCTGCACAATACATATGTCACCATTGACAAAAATTTCAATCACCGATCTATCGACGAAAATATTGAGATTTAAAGCTTGCTTCCTCCCTAAATTGTAAGGGACCGTTTGCTTGAAATTTCCAGTACTGAGTGACGTTCCGAATTGGCCACAAGGGTAACTCAGTTCTTGGTTCGTACTCGATCTCTCAAAATCAACTACAAATTCNTTTTGGGCATGGTCATAAACTATAGTAGTCTGTTCTTCACCGTCGGGTGAGCAGAATAATTTTAGACCAAATCGGTCTGATTTTAGTGACTCGATAGTTAAATTTAGCTCCATACAGTCTGAAAACAATCCATCAATAACTATCTCGTCTTTGGAGGATAAATCAACATCAGTGAATATTTGTTGGTTATAGCGCAGAGCCTTTAACTCCTCTACCGGTTGAATTTTCAGTTTATTGTCCGATGTTGACGTAAAATGCCAAGGAACCGTCATAATACTGTTCCAACCATGGCTTCCGGTAGACTGAGCATCACGAATCCATCCCCAAAATAATCTTCTACCTTTTCCATCAATCAAGGTTTCTGGTCCAGCCAACATACTTCCCTGATAACTAATTTGACCGTTCGTTTCGGGATNAAATTTTTCGTTTTTATATTGTCCAATATAATACTGGCACTTACTATAAGGCTGGTGTGTATGCATTAATAGCATATGTTTTTGGCCAAAAGGGAAAAAATCAGAACACGCACAATCTTCTTCTTCTCCTGTCCATTTTCGATCTGATTTATAAAANGGGCCAATATATTTCCAAGACCTTAGGTCTTTTGACTTGAAAAGACTGGTTGAATCACCTTCATAACCATCCTGATAATTTTTATTACCTATTAAAGCGTAATAGGTATCACCTTCTTTCCAACCACTGGGGTCAAAAATCACGCAATCTGGAAATTTAGCCTTAGGACGAAGTGTTTTAGAACTGTGATTCCGTCCATCTTCGATGGAAATAACAGGATTTTCAGCCAATGGTTCCCAATGCTCTAGATTATCGTCGTGGCACTGATAGATGCAGATACCTTTGCGTGGCATATTAGTGATGATGGTTGGAGTCTCCATACCCTCCATAGCATCGCCACTATTAAAATAATCTCCTTTTGAACCTTCCAATGGTTCACTCAGATAAGCTTTATGATAAGTCCAGTGTAATAAGTCCCNACTTGAGATATGCTGCCAACTTGAAAAATCAAGTTGGTTAGGGCCGTTAGAAATCTTCTGCAAGTAACCTAGGTGGTATCGTCCATTCCAGTAAATAGCCCCATTAATATCGTTCCATNGACCTTCCGGTGGAANAAAATGATACTTAGGTCTGAATTTATCACCAACCAATTGGTCTCTTAGGTGATAGGATTTCATCAAATAATCATCGTAGTCTGTCATTTACTCCTCCACTGATTTAGACGAGCTTATTTTACTGGTATATTGAAAGGNAAAATTTAGCCAACTATAAACGACCGCTTATATCTCGTCAAGTTTGCTGCACTTTAATCTTGTCAAATACAAAGCCAAAACCTATAGTGGACTAAAGTAGTTTTACACATTGACAGAAACGACCAATTCTGATAGGATCACGGCGAGTTGTNATGAGTTTTTGAAACCTGCCGAGCCCCCCTCGGCTTTTTTTGTGCCCGTAAACGTTATCTGAGATCCATTCAAAAAAACATTCGCCTATTTATTTTTTGGGAGATTTAATATATGAAATTGACNCTTTCCGTCCCTCGTTCACGCCCAGCGCATTTAGCCAGTATTCCGGCACCAGAAGATTTTGAATCGCCTCTTTTAGAATTGACAGGTCCAAATCAGAGATTAATAGCAGAGCGCGACCCATCTTCTGCAATATACCATCTCAATTTGCCGGCCATAGAAGGTAATTCACAGTTAAGTTTTGATGTTTCGGAATTGGATTCTGAAGCTGCTGCTGCGGGTATTGTCACAAATGACTCTGACGGAAAATTAGANGTTTCGTTGGCTGGATCTCCTTTCATGACCTTTCATCATAGTAGCAACTATCCCAAGCCAGTTATCAACCCGATTCTTTCACCCAATGGTGTCAACATGCTACGTGAGCCCATGGGGGCTTGGACCAAAGGTGAACATCCTTGGCAACGTGGTTTAACCTTGATGCAAGGTGCAATTAATGGCGTCGATTGTTGGAACGAGCAAGCCGATCGGCCTGGATTTGGNCATACTCAACAAGATGACATATCGATTTCTCACAATCCTCTTTCGTTGTTGATAGAATCAAAAAATACCTGGTACGAAGATAAAAGGCCGTTAATGACCGATAGCCGATCCTATCGATTATTTGATTCAGATCGGGGATCCGTAGTACTTGATGTTTCACTGACTCTTCAAGCTTCTCACGGTTCAGTAACAATTGGTGACACCAAAGAGGGAGGGTTTTTGTGCATTCGGGTTAACCCATCGATGAATGCCAATGCCGAAGGCANTATGCGTAATGCTTATGGTGCCACAGATGAAAAAGGGTGCTGGTCNCTCCCATCTCATTGGATGGATTATTATGGTCCTCTTGATAATGGAGAAACTGTTGGGTTCGCCNTTTTTGATCATCCGAAAAATTTTCGNTATCCAACTACTTGGCATGTACGTGGTTATGGTTTGTTTGCTCCTAATTGTTGGATGTTTAAGCCTGATTATCACTTGCCTGAGAATGAATCCCTAACTTTTCGGTGGCGCGTGATCGTTCATACTGGTGATACTAGCCAAGCAGATGTTGCCAATCGCTTTCTAGATTATGTAGATGGACCGCGCGTTGAGTGGGAGTAGAACTGTCTCAGATTTTATGGTCAAGAANAACNATAATTACCANTTTGAAGTTCTATCTCATTCNTGTAAATTACTTTTGNTCGACCTAAAATATAATCCAAATCGGTCTAATCAGAATAAGTAACGGTTGAGTGATCATTCGATGAAAGGGGCACCCAAATCGGTACTCCTTTTACTTAGCGATATTTTTTAAAGTAGACTTGTACTCACGAACTATCTGGAATTTCAGAAATCTGACCCTACTACTGGATATTGATGATTTAGGGCTAATTGACGATCCTTCCTGACCCTAGCAAGATAGGAACGCATCGTTTCTATCTTGAACTCTTCAATCAATTCATCGCTTGATATANCTGGAATCTGAGANCCAAAAACGATCAGGCATTCTTGAGGTAACCATTCACAATAGGCAGCCGTCGCCCCGTATTTTTTATATAATTCCTGTAACCGCTCAATGTTATTATCATGGTGCAATAAACGGCGATTCAAATCCAAATCTAGTGATGAGACTGGCGATTTACCTGNAGCATCACTAATGTTACGATTACTTGTTAGCATTTCTCGACCCGCAATATCTACAAAGGTAGATTGTCGGGCATAAGTAGACCCAATGTAGAAACCAAACTCAATTGCCCATTTAGTCAACATTCGTTCACCTGGCCACATAGATGACCAGATAACTAACTCAGATCCATTTTTACATAATTCAGAACCAACTTCCCAGTAGTTGATATCAAAACAAATGCTGAGTCCTACCCGACCAAAGTCAGTTTGAAAAGCTGGAGCCTCTATACCAGGAATAATCCCAATGTCTAGTTCCGCATGGGTTGGAAAGTTTTTGTGATAGACNCCAACGATTTCTCCATTTCGACCTATCAAAACTGAGCTATTGTATTTATTCCCATTTTCAATAGTGCCAAGTGGGCAAACNACATATAAGTTGTGTTGCTTAGCTTTTCGACTCATAGCAGTTACTGTGGGGCCGTCAAGTGGCTCAAACTGCCACGGATTAATATCTCCCAGATAATTACAAATTTCAGGAAAAGCAATCAAGTCACTTTTTAGCTGAGCTGATTGATCAACGCAGTCTTCCATTTTAGCTAATGTCTTTTTAAGCCGATCTTTCTCACTACTTTTTAAAGGGCCAAAACTCACTAACGAGATTTTTGCTTTTCGGTTCACGGGTTNCCTCCGTTCCTAANTTAGTGTAAAAAACAGTCACAGNACACAATATGATAGAGGGTCAATAAAATTTTATTCTTAGGAGATTATTCTTTTCTTTGATTGATTTNATAGAGCTATTTTTTCTATGACTCAATATACTGNACTGAGTCAAANAACTNAATTACGNAAAGAACGGAAGGAGTTTTGTTAAGAAATAAGCGCATCCGGATTTGGGAAATCCACTNAGAAAAGTTCTTATGCCTCGAGCTCGATAGTAGTCTGATTGACTATATCGGGCATTAGTGCTTGACCTAATTAATAACCAGGCCAACATGCATAGCCATTCCGTAAATCAGACATTCTTCATCAATATCGAAGCGAGGGTCATGGCACATGTTAACGATTCCTCTATCCTGATTACCGGCACCTACCAAGATAAAACAGGCCGGTACTTTTTGTGAATAATAACCGAAATCTTCTCCTCCCAGAATTGGTGGGTAAGGGTAAAGAACCTTATCCGAATCGACGATCTCTTCTGCTATTGATAAAACCTTAGTGATACACGGTTGATGATTATAGGTTACGGGATAACCTTCCTGATATGATAAATCATAGGTTGCACCATGAGCATTGGTAACACCTGCCAGTAGTTCTTCTAGGCGACGTCGCACTTTAACCTGAACCTCTTTTTTTAGAGTTCTGACAGTTCCTGACAGTTTCACTGCTTCAGGAATCACGTTATTAGCTGTCCCACCGTGAAACTGAGTAACACTGACAACTGCAGACTCAAGCCCATCAATATTCCGGGAAACAATGGATTGTAGCATGGAAACGAATTGGCTGGAGACTGAAATAGGATCAGTAGTCAAGTGAGGAAAGGCCGCATGTCCTCCTTTACCTTTAATGTTGATTTCAAATACATCTGGTTGGCCAAAAGCTGGACCAGGGCAGATCGCAAACTGGCTAGTTTCCAGTAATGGCCAGACATGCAGGCCATAAATTTGATCAACAGAATCTAGAACTCCATCCTGAATCATAGCTGCCGCCCCGCCAGGAAATTGTTCTTCACTGGGTTGAAAAATAAATCTCACATTGGTCTTTAGCTCATTCTTCAGTTTGCTGATTATCTTAGCGGCACCAATCAGCATAGCCGTATGTGCGTCGTGTCCACACATATGTGCCTTGCCCTTAATTCTAGATTTATAATCAGGGGTCCCTAGCTCTTGCATGGGCAAAGCATCCATATCAGCTCTCAATGCTATCCGTTTAGTTGCTCCAACTACGTTAATGTCACCCACTACTCCTGTTTGTCCTACACCTACCCGAACTTTGAGTCCCGAATCTTCGAGTTGCTTGGCAACAATACCTGCAGTTCGGTGAACATCAAATCCAGTTTCAGGATACATATGAATGTCTCTTCGGATAGAGACAATCTCATCAAAGTGAGAACGGCAATCTTTTAAAATCTGGGTAGTTAGGTTACTCATAATTAATTTCCTGAAGAGGGATTTTACCAAACGCGAATGAGTTAATAATGAGAGTCAGGATCTATTCCGAATACAGCTCGGTGAATTAGGGGTTTTTTCAAAGTCTAATACAGGTATCCATCCTATTAACAAATCGCTAACCCCATTCATAAACATTTTGGTTATTACCCTAAATACCGCGCACAATATGCCGATCATCGTACCCATCCCTAGGGAAGTGTTCTAGATTTAAACTACCCGGAATGTAATGCCAAGCAGTACTGTATCGACTACGTTGGCTGGTGTTAGGGTGTGTACCATGAAGAAGATTGGCTGAGAAAAATACTACTGTCCCTGCTGGAACTACGACGTCCACGACTTGTGACTCGTCAATCGTTTCCACCCAACTACCATAGCTATCATCTTTGCTATGGTGCTGAGCAATTTCATCAGTTAGGTGGCTTTTGGGAACGATTCGTAAACATCCATTCTCGATATCGGAATCTTGTAAGTAAATAGCACAACTGATTATTTCGTCAGATTGTGTTCCAAAGTAGAAATTATCTTGATGCCAAAATACAGAAGTACCTCCTCCAGACAGTTTGGGAAAGAATTTAGTCCCGAATACATCTAGGTTTTCCCCTAAAAGTGGTTCGACACGGTCTAGTATTACTGGTTCTTTGGCTAAGTCTAAGACTTTTGACTCTAGAGCGCAAACGCCCTGAATCTTATGTAGTAGATCTGGGTTTTGTTCGCGATTTTCGTTAAGTTCAAAAGACCAATGAGGAGTACCAATTGGCGTAGAGAGACTTCTTTTCACTAGATCATTAAAAACCTCTAAGTAATGCTCAAGCTTAGGTCCCTGAATTAGGTTCTCAAAGACTAAAAAACCCTCGTCTTGAAACTGTTTTATTTCCAATGATGTCAACATATATTTATCCTTTAGGTAACCTTTTCTATACTAGACTAGCTAGGTTATATATAAACAAGAATAACAGACAATCAGCCATAGGGTTTGACTGAATCGGATAATACCAAGTGTATGAATTTAATGGATGAAATCTCCGTATCTTTGATAAGCCAACGAAGTAATGACGTAATCCGCACAACCAGGCAATTTACCCATATCTTATCACGACACACTCACTGAGTGGAATTCGCGTTTTTTTCGGGTCTTCACCCCGAATTTCATTTATTTATTCAGCTAGATCGAAGCCGAATAGAAGGTCCCAGAGTCCGAAACTCAATATGAATGTCTGAGATGGCATTCTCCGCTTGACTTGTGATTTCGATATCCTGATACCCGGACTTAACCCAAATCTGGCTAGGATCAACATCCTGTTGGCCGGATTTCTGCCACTGATTTGAGTAAAACACAATATTTGTGAGGCCTTCAAATTTAGCGATATCTCCCGGTAAAAGCTGACGCTCAATTTGTATATATGAGGTATCTGATGTACCAATCGTAAGACCGGAGACGCAACTATCTCCTCGTATTTCTACAGTAAAAGAAAGATATTGCTCTTGATAAGGGTTATCAATTTTACATATAACGGAAGATTTTCGATCAGTATTAGACGTAAGTTGAAACTTTTCTTTATGGGAATAAATCGGGAATAAATCCCATTGGTCGCTGACTCCCGGAACTGATTTGAGATGAAATTCTTTATTGATATCTTGCAAATCGCGCTTGATTTTTTTCGGGAAAGCACCAGACATTCTCGCTGTCTCCCATCGGGATACGATCTCAATGATATTTTCTACATTATTATTGATCTTGTCAACAGAACTACCATCAGCTTGTTGCTGTGCGATACTGTCTAAACTCATGGCTAAGGCGAAACCAGCATCGAAGCCAGCGGCTCTCGCCAGCAACCACTCTGCATCTTCAACGCTAGTTTCCTCTCTCAAGGCAAACCAGCCAAGCATATGTGGCATCAGATTACGACTAAAATAGTCCTGATTTTTTAATCGATATTGCGTTTGGCTTTCCCGAAATCCAGCATACCATGGTTCTCCCCAATTCATTCTGGTGTAAACATGCCAATTAAAATGTCCCGGATTGCTAGCATCGTTGATGACCTTTCCTCTGAGATGAGGATCAAGCTTTTCATACCAAGCCATTGTAAAGAGAGTTCGACCATACTGGCCCAGACCCGTCGAAAAATTCCCTTCAAGGCCGTCGAAGGAAATTTGGGTTGCACCGGTATACGAACAGAAATCAGCAATTCTCTCAGATATTTCTTTCGATAAATTTAGATCCGTGAGAAATACCTTGTAGCTGTGGTCGGCTAATTTTCCAACCTGACAACCTTTTGCGTGGGACGAAGGGGCAGTTCCCCAAGCACCTCGCCTACAATTTATCAATTTCCAAGGGGCTTGGTGGCTAATTTTTTCGTAAGATATCAACTCATTTTCAATCAAGATTGCGTTCAGTTCGGTTTCCTGTGTAAAAAAAATAGGATTTTCTATCCAGATATCGGTTTGGATATCGTCGATATGGTCTTTTAAATAGGTTGACCCAACTTTAGCTAATCTTCTATCTGGAACTGGTGTTACATAAGGATCATTAGTTGTAACAAAATTCGACAAAGTGTGAAAACCAATCTGAACGTCGCTTTTGGCTGCAGTTTTAACACAATTNTTGAAACCATCCCAGCCGTTAGGAAATAATTCTGGCTTCAATTCGAAATGTCCCCAATTCTTAAAAGGAGAACTATGGTAAAGATATGAGAGACCTGCTTTCTTCACGAGCTCTAAGGCTTGGTGNATATTACCTTCACTGAAATCAGCAATTAGATACGCAGCTGTTGCTTCGTAGGATTCTTTGGCCCACTGACCATTTATCGTAGGATGTGGTAGTCCTTCAGCTATTTCAATGCTCCCGATTATGTCAAGTACCTTTTGGGTTGGACATCCAAACAATGCGATTTTACTACCGATAATCCCCCCATCTTCAAAAGCTGGTACCGTATATGTTTCATAATTCCAGTTAGGTATCATCCGCTCCCTATTTCGATTACGGCAATATGCTTGTAAAACGCTACCAAAATCTGTTCCTTTAGCAGTATTTCCTCGAAAGATTTTCTCTTGCTGAAAATCGCTGGATATATCNGTATAACTGTCCTGATCAAATATGCTGTAGCTGGGAGTAATATCGTCCTCAGTTTCTGGNAACCCGCCTAAAGTTTTTTGGTTAAGAGATTGTATACCAATAGCAAATCTAGAANTTCTGACCACACCTATAGTGTCACCAATTACTTGACCGATAGTCGTTGAATATGGACCCCAAACAACTAATTCAAGTGGGCAGTCAGACTCAACGGAGATAATCTCAAATGTCAAATGCGTGTCCAATTCACAAGATCNAACCTTAATNTGGGTACCTGTTTGGTTATAGTGAATCATCATCTCTGAACCTATAATCTCCATACTATTTGGCAGGAAAGTCTTACCCCCTACTCGTATGCTTAATAGTGGGGATAACTCATTAGGAGCAATGTAATTTTGGCCAGAGTTTTTATCTTGTAAAGATTTAAGAAAACCATTCTCTATCACACAGTCTATAAACGAAGTTTGCATCCTATCTCCTATCGGTGTTAGATGATCAGAATATCAACTNATCAGTAATATAAGCAAGAAGTATCATCATTAGTCAATCGTATAGTTTTTCACTGGGATAAAGCGACGATCTTTACCAAAGAGGCAAGACCAAAATCATAATCTGCCCCAAAGTAATTAGCAACCCTACTGGGGATCAGATCATAATTGGTGAGAGAAAAATATTATCCAATTATATTTAGTATTTACAGCTAGGATTTTCAATCATTAATCTTGTCAGCCACTGGTATACTTCGTTCTGGGATCGTGTAATCCATCCAACGAGTGAGCGATTTCTGCGCCGAATTAAAACGTGATCGTATAGATGGTGGCATCCAGTAATGCCTGACGTTGTGAGAATCCCACATTATACAAGCACGATCACGGTGGAGGTGGTTGTATTGTAGTGTTGTCCGTCTACGTGTGGTAGTTTTGGCCGCAGCCGCATGGGTCAGGGCTTCGGTGAAAATCATTACATCACCGGGATCACCCGTAATTTCAACTGCTCCTGGTGTCTCCAGACCGGTAACACTCCATTTGGGGCTCAAGTTAAAGTTTTTTTTGTGCGAACCCGGTATGACAATAAAACATCCATCACCAGAATGGTTAGGTGTTAGCATAGTTACTACGTTCAACATTGGAGATCGTATGGTTCCATTGTCGACCGTATACTCTCGAGTTGGCAAACCGTGATGCCAACCAGACGCAACTCTACCAGCATATTTTGAAATCGACCAAGTATTCACCAACTGAGGTTCACCCATAAATTCTTTCAAGTAAGGCAAAATCGAAGGATGACCGATCAGTTGATCAAAGATCGAGTCTAGACGAGGTAATCCGTTTAATCGAACTTGATTTTCGATATTTTGATCTTTGATAAAATGTTGCGCCGTAACAATTGGTAGCCCATGAGACCAACTTTCATCGTGGTCAATAGCTTCATTTTCAACCACAGCACGATCAAGCGCTTCAATCAATTGCTTATCAATTGCGCCTGGCAATATTAGATATCCCTGAATATCGAAAAGGAATTTTTCTGTATCGGTTACTTGCTTCATAAACGGTTTTAATAGATAGAATTATGCAATGCTTGAGTCAATTCAGACCGTCTCATTTTCAACTTCTTCCTTATCATTCGTTCTACTCTCACTCTAGAACTCATCTTTTTATCTATGCTAGCCAAAATTCAAATCAGGATAAAGTTGTGGATTTCAATGTTGCTCCTTCAATAGAAATTTTGATATCAAAATCAACTAGAATCTGTTTCAGACTTTAGATGTAGGCCAGGGTTTCTGGTTGGATCATAGGTCACATCGGGATCCCGATTAATGATCTCTTCTGGTACGTGTCCATTCCAATTATTTGGGATTGTTACCGGTCGTTCATGCCACCCCAAAAGCAGTGTTCGTCTCTTGCTACTCTGATTCGCTCTGGCAGCATGCAATACTCGGCCTTCAGCAATGACTAATGAACCAGCTTTAACCGGTAGATCTACTGCATCAGGATGTTCACAAAACATGTCTGGATCATCTTCTGAAACGTAGTATCCACCTTCAGCATGGGCAGCTACTATCCGTTCGTGCAGAGGTATTCGCTTCAAATGGGTACCAGGAATTATTTGTAAGCAACCGTTTTCAATACTAGTATCAACGAGATAATAAGACAGGAATATATATTGAGGCCAAGGAGCACAACTGATAGGATCATTCCACTTCATCCAGTCCTGGTGCCAATATAAAGGGGGGCCTCCAGCAGGTTTACTGAGGATGATAAATCCTCCATGAGAGGTAAAGTCTCCTAAACCTAGGGATTCTAGCGCATCTGTTGCCGGTTGCCAATTGATTAGTTTTTCTATTACCGGCTCGTCTTGGCCCCTGACATGCAAGTCAGACCCTTGGTATTTCCATTCCGGAGGATGGTCTATGGCATCCAACATCCGGTCAGATTCCTCTCGTAATTCCCGAAGAAATTCTTCACTAAGAACGTTATCGATTACGCAATAACCCTCTTTAATTAATTGGTTACGCTTTTCTTTTGCTATATCAGGAAGCATTAATTCTTACCCATTAATAAATTGTTAATAAAGAAAATTCTAGCATAAGTATTCAAAGGGATAAAGTTGGAATCCAAGTCTACAACACCAATAAGACTAATAAGAAGATTACCTATTGGCTCTAAGTTGTGGAAATAGCAAAGCGATCATGTTCGCTTCATTAAATCTCGGTCCAACAGATCACTTTTCGACCAATTTGGATTTAAGCCCAAGATTGTATCAACGAGCTCACAACCTCGTGTCTGTTATCGACTAGTTTGTAGCAATTTTCACATGAACTACGATCTAGACTTCCTGAGAAAGTCGTACTTCACTATTAACAACGATATTTTGGTATCCACATGATCAATCAACACCTGCTATTCTGTATATCCTTCAAGCATAAGTTCATCCGCTAAATGGCAGGCTACGCTAGTAGTTTTGTTGGCTGATATTGCAGCTAAATCAGGATCAGTTTTCTGGCATATATCTCGTGCGTAACGGCATCTATCGTAGAAGTTGCAACCACTTGGTAAATTAAAAGCATCCGGCATGGTACCTGGAAGAATAGATCTCTTAGATGTCGAATTATATTGTTGTCTAGGAACTGCACTTATTAGCGCCTCCGTGTAGGGGTGCTTTGGCTGTCGGTATAAGTCTTCAGATTTGGCTATTTCAACAATTTTCCCAGCATACATTACGATGATACGATCGCTCATGTACTCAACCACACTTAGATCGTGTGCAACCAATAAATAGGTCAATCGCAGTTCTTTTTGCAAATTAGATAATAGGTTTAGGACTTGCGCTTGCACCGAAACATCAAGTGCTGAAACTGGTTCATCACAAATGATAAGCTTTGGGTTCAAGGCCAAAGATCTGGCAATACCAACTCGTTGTCTTTGGCCGCCACTTAGCTCATGTGGATAACGATCTAAATGTGATGTACTGAGACCAACCATAGAGATTAGTTCTTCAACTTTTCCTAACTGATNTTGTCGACTGCCTAACTTATGAGTCACCAAAGGTTCAAGCAAAATGTGCTTGATCGACATTCTCGGGTCCAGAGATGCGAATGGATTTTGAAATACCATTTGCATTTGCCGTCGAAAATTCTTAACCTCTGGTTTGGAAAGTTGATGCACATTTCGCATTTGCCCATCCATTTGAAAAAGAATTTCTCCTTCGGTCACTGGATGTAAACGAATAATTGATCTTCCTGTGGTGGTCTTTCCACTCCCACTTTCACCAACTAGGCCGACAGTCTCACCTTCTTTGATATCAAAGCTAATACCGTCAATAGCTTTGATATGCCCAACTATTTTTTTCAAAATCCCCTTATGAACGGGAAAATGTTTTTTCAGTCCTGTAACCTGTAAAAGACTTCCATTTGTTACTTTTGTCAAAACAATTATTCATTATACAACCAGCATTTGACTGATTGATCTGAGCTTAGGATAAATGTTGGAGGCGATTGCTGGTAGCAAATATCTTCAGCCTGTGAACATCGGGGTGCAAAATAACACCCTTCAGGAAGATTAGTTAGGTTAGGAACCATCCCCTCAATAGGAACTAATTGATCCTTCTGTCCGATCTGAGGCCTAGACTGAAGTAAGCCTTTTGTGTAAGGGTGCTTGGGGTTGTTGATAATCTCAGCTGTCGAGGCGTGTTCAACTATTTGCCCAGCATACATGATGATTACGGTGTCTGTAATTTCCGATACGACGCCGAGATCATGAGTAATCATAATAACAGATAAGCCATTTTTTTTCTGTTCCTCCCGAATTAGATCCAGTATTTGTGCTTCAATAGTCACATCTAAAGCCGTTGTTGGTTCATCTGCAATCACTAAACTGGGGGCACAACATAAAGCGATAGCAATCATTACTCGCTGTTGCATACCCCCACTGAATTCGTGAGGGTATTCGTCGATCCTTTTTCCTGCCGCCGATATTCCTACTTGTTCCAGTATCTTGATGGCCTTTTCTCTGGCTTCTGTTTTTGAAATCCGATGATGCAATGTCAGAGATTCCATGATTTGCTCACCAACCGATAACACCGGATTAAGTGCCATCATTGGATCTTGAAAAATCATGGAAATCTCTTTGCCCCTGATCTTTCTCATTTCTTTACTGTTGGGTTTGAGTGAAGTAATCTCAACCCTTCTTCCATCCGGATAATAATAGGTGATTTGACCTGATACAATTTTTCCCTTGGGAGGCCTAATAAGTTGAAGAATCGAAAGTGCGGTTACTGTTTTNCCACAGCCACTCTCACCAACCACTCCTAATATTTGACCCCTTTTAAGATCGAAATTTATACCATCTACAGCTTTAACGACGCCTTCGTCTGACTCAAAAACTGTTTTCAATCCTTCAATCTTTAGTATTTGCTGCATAGTTTAGAAAGGTTATTTGCTGTAGGGATCAATTGCATCTCGCANACCGTCGCCCAAAAAATTAAAAGCCATGACCGCTAATACAATAAAACCACCCGGAATCATCATCCACGGATGCTGGTTCAAAGTTTGCAGACTCTGAGCATCTCTTAGTAATCGACCCCAACTGACCATCGGTGGCCTAATACCAAGTCCTAAAAAGCTCAACGTACTTTCGGCTAAAATCATCGAAGGAATAGCAATTGTCAGTGCTACTACAATATGGCTAGCCACATGCGGAATAATATGGCGAACAATGATGACAGGAGTGCTTACTCCCATAACTTCAGCTGCTAAAACGAATTCTGTATTTCGATAGGATAATACCTTCCCGCGTATTTCACGAGCTAATAAAGGCCAGGATAACAATGAAAAAATGCCGACGATACCGTAGAGAATATATAAAGGTGGCCATGTAGGTGGAAAAGCCACACTCAAAACCATCCAAAGAGCTAGCTGCGGGAAGCACTGAACTAATTCAACTAATCTTTGTAGTAGTACATCTATTATTCCTGAATAGTAACCCGATATCGAACCTATCGTGGTTCCAACTATTCCGGTCACAAGAGCACCTAATAAGGCGACACTGAGTGAAATTCTACCCCCGTAAAGAATTCGACTCAGCAAATCTCGTCCATGCGCATCAGTTCCTAATAAAAAGATGGTTCCNGGTGCTTCTACTCCTAAAAAGTGTGTCNTTATTGGAACTAAACCCATCAATTTATAGCTGAACCCTGNAGTGAAAAATTTNAAATGGAATCGTTTTGATGTATCTTCTTCATAAGAAAAAACGAATGTTTCTGGATCCATTATTTTCTTGTACTTATAAGTGAATGGAACAAAATGAAATCGATCATCCTGATCAAANAAGTGTATGGATTGAGGTGGCAAATAACTCCTTTGGTAATCTTGTTCGACGTGATCGTAAGGAGCAAAAAAAGGAGCACCGACCGAAAGTAGTATAAAGATGCAAACACCCAAAAGACCAATACATCCAAGCCTGTTTTTTTGAAAACGGCGGAATATGAGCTGAAGTTGGGATCTGCGTATTTGTTGGTTTTGTTCTGTATCGATCAATATTTCTGTCAAAGATGATTTTTGTNCTGAGTGATATTGATTACTCATATCTTACTCTTGGATCGACAGCAGCTAAAGCTATATCGGCTAGAATATTACCGATAATCGTTACCACTGCAATTACCATTAAAAATGAACCAGCTAAATACATATCCTGTGATAGTAGAGCTTCCAAGAATACGGGNCCGGTGGTTGGTAAATTTAGTACGTAAGCAGTGGTTAGGGAGCCTTCTATTAACCAAGGAAGAGACATACCGAAAGACATAATAATGGGCTGAATAGCATTTCTGACTGCGTGTTTATTAATAACGGTNAACTCACTTAACCCTTTTGCCCTTGCTGCCTGCACNTATGGTTGATCNAGCACATCTAGTAAATTTCCCCTCATGACTCGCATGTTCCTAGCTGTACCGGCTACACCAATGACTAAAACCGGCAACCAGAAATGATTCAAAAAATCTATAAATTTCGCCCAACTCCACGGTTGCATGACCATATCAGGCGAAAATAAGCCACCAACACTTTTAACCTCAAAGTGAAAGACCATTAGGTACATCATCAGGAGAGCTAGAAAAAAATTTGGGATNGATAATCCAATATAGGCTAATGTGGTGAGCAAGTTGTCCCCAATTCCGTATTGATTGGTTGCGGAATAGATACCAGGTAGAATTCCACCTACAGCCGAAACTACGAAGCTACAAAAAGCAATCAGAAAAGTCCATCCCAAAAAAGTCCAGATTACTTCAGCTACCGGTTTCCTAAACTTGAAAGAATACCCTAAATCCCCTTTTAATAAGCCCAAAAACCATTTGCCAAATTGAACCCAGATTGTTTTATCTAATCCATAGTGCTCGCGTAGTTGATCTGAGATTTCTTTGGCTTCCTGGGCTGACAGGCCAGCTTTGGATACCAGTTCACCTTCCAGAGCTGTCATGTAATCTCCGGGTGGCAAAGTAATAATAAAAAAGGTAACGCANGCCACCAATACTAGTAAAGGTACAGAATATAATATTCGCCTGAGAATGTAGTTCAACATATTAGTAAGAAAAGGCCAATATGAAATACTAGTAGTCTGAAAGCTTAGGAATCATTTGAAGATAGTTGCTGGTTGGTAATTGATCAGATTTTTCGGCCCATCGAATTTCCATTGGCACGTTCTTTTCAGTCCAACCATAAAGCTGTATAGGAAAATCNGCCGGGTAATTTTTATGCCGCTTGGCGTAGGCATCCAAATACTTGGCTTGCATAATGCCAATTGTATACTGATTTTCAGTATATAATTTTAGTACCTGACCAAATACTTTTTTAAGTTTGGCNGCTGAACGGATNGTGACAGTTGATTCCAATAAAGTTGNTATCTCTTTTTCAAAAGGTAGAAGATCTCTTTGTCCTCCGGNNCCTGACATGTGCCACCAAGGAGTTGTGTCTGACATTGNGCCAACTGAATGAGGGTAAATTTCAGGTGCATTGGTTGACATATCACGACTTACTTCCATCTCCCAATATCCCGCATTCCTTTCAGCTGAAGCTGAGCGACCTGTTTGTTTGACTCTTAAGTCTATACCGCCTTCTTTCCTGAAAGGTTCAACCAGAGCTTCNGCCAATTGAACCCATTCAGGTGATTCTCCTCCTGCACGAAGTTCTATAATTAGTTCCTCTCCTGAAATTTCAGAATTATTTGGCCAATTCAGAATNCCATCATTATCGATATCTTCAAAACCAAGTTCTGCTAGAATTTGCCTAGCTTNATCCGGATTATAGGNGTAACGAACCACCATACTCTCATCATACATTGTCGAACCTTCGCAGTAACCACCATACCAGGGTTTGGTGGCAGGGGTTGGAAATACACCATTGGTAATTCCATGTCGATCTATTAAATGGGACAAGGCAACTCTAAACTGTTTCTTTCGAAATAGTTTCCTTAAAGCCTTATCTCTCTTGTCCTTAACACCAAGATGGAGAGATAAGTTGAGATTGATTTGATGTGGGACTCGCCAATCACCCCAGTGGGTTTTAAAATGCGTATTAGGCTTTCTGGCTGCTGATAAAACAACCGGTTGTAAATCATATTTTTGGACATGTGTGTTATCAGCACTCCCCGCTAGAACGTTTAGTGTTCTAATGCTCCAGTCTCGGGCATCAGTAAACTGTATAGCGTCAAAATAAGGCAGTTGCTGACCTNTTTCGTCCACCTTAAAATAGTAAGGGTTCCTAACGTATATTAGCTGTTGACCAGGTTTATACCTGACGGGGATGTAGGGACCGAGGCTAACCACTGGCAATGCATCGGAAGGGGTAACATTGAAGTAATCATTGTAACTGTTGGAAGTATTATATTTGGGATGGTGTTNTTTTAAGATGTGTGCTGGTACAATTGGAAAACGTTCATTCATTTGGTATATGGCGACTACGGGATAGGCTATTCCAAAGTGCCAGCTAACGGTATATTTATCTATCTGCTTTAGCTCTGTAACTTGTCCTCCAAAGGAAAAGGTGCTTTTGGTTTGCCAACTCGGTATTTTATCATCCAAAATGTGGTCGTAGGAAAAAATAACATCCTCGGCCGTAAACTCNTACCCGTCGGACCAACGCACCCCCTCAACTAATTTCATGATCAGGGTGTAACCATCATCAACCCATTCCCAAGAACGTGCTAGATTAGGAACAGGCGCTGGTTCTTTCATCACCCACATCATACTAATGTTAATCAGGGATTCTCGATAAGCTTCTGTCCCTCCCCATCCTTGAATCTGGCCAACAGCAAAATTCCATCCTTCTGTCCCTGCACCGTAGACCCTTCTGAGCACATCGCCGTAAACACCTGGCCCNTCAACCATAACATTNGTTTTCCAAACAAATGGTTCAGCAGGTAAACGCTGCCCGATGGGAGGTATTTCTCCTTTTTCTTCGAGCTTTTTGAGGGATGGTGCTTGGGAATATGAGGGTAAAGATTTATATTCAACCATTTGTTCGATAGTAAATTTTTCNGCTAGNTCTCGGCTGGCTTCTGCCCACAAGTCTGGACACATCANCATACATACATGTAAAACTAGGCAAGTTAAGNTTTTCTGAAAATATTGTTCCATAAAATTCTCTCAGCAGACTTATGATTAAATCGAATTGAGCACCAATTTACACCAACGAACATATTATNTGATGAATNCCGTACGTACTGGTGATTATCAAGTTGAATAAGGTAGTAATTTCTAGATCCGACGTCTTTAGTTCAGTGGGACAAATTCATACGCCAAAAACATTACAGATCCTACATCAGGATTGGACTCCTGTCAAAGTATCCNAAAAAGTCAGGCACTTAGGGAAATTCTAACCGGCTACTCCTTAGCTCACCTTTCAAGAATAATGGACTTCGAGCTCGACGATTACCTTGGTTATAGGTCAAAATCATTTGTCGACGATCCGAGCTATGATACGACTCAACATTTATTTAATTTCTATAGGAGATTACGTTAGGNTCCTGAAGCATTGATCNGTCATTTTTTCGACTAGCCCAATTTGGATCCTAAATGCGTATGTCTATGGCTCTTTGCTCATATAGATGTAAGTTTTTGCAAAAGNAAGATAGTTCTCAAGGTGCCTTCCTAAAGTTTACTGAAGGTAGAAGATAAGACCAAAATCTTCAATTGATAAACGTATTTGATTTAAACAAATGTTGCAGTAAACANACANCAGGATGACAGTGNTAAGTCGGGGATATACAAATGAATTCGATTCTTCATGTAACGTCAAAGCAATGAAATATATGATAGACGAGTAAAATCAATATGCAAATTTCACATGGTGAGNCANGTGACCTAGTGATTAGAGCGGTGGAAAGAAGTATGGTTTCTGGTAACCGATAAATAAAATCGGAAGTATTGATGGGNGGAGTAGAAATAGGATANAGATCAAGACGGAACACCTAAGANAAGCAAANCAGTCCCCACAATGGACAATGCCGGTAACACTAATTGTCCTTAGAAGCGGCCGCTTGGAATAAAAAAGAAAGGTGCTTAGAAAATCAGGGAACTAAGCACCTTCTCATCTCAAGGACCTCCCTCTGGATCAGAGAAGGAGGNCCCAAAATGTATAGTTTGGGTTCGANCGATTCAAATTTATTGACTGATTCCTGAATTCTTAGTCAANAAACATTCTTTTTTCAAATTGTATTAGATTCGGGCACAGTGCTTTGGCCAAGTGCTCTGAGTTGGAGATCGGAAGTAACATCACCTAGTTTAAAAANCGGTATCACTTGATTATAGACCAATCTACAAAAAGTATTATCTACACTGATGATATGAGATAANTAATGGATTCGGGAAGCGATATAAGAGCAGATTTTCTTGAATACAGTTNGTCATTTCGAGGTGCTAATTTCCTAGCAGCAGCAAGGATTNGAAAATTGAATTATNTCTTTAAGCGATCAAAAAGAAGTGAAATCTATGAAAGCAACAAAGAATGGAGAAAGCAAGAACTATCGAAGGTACCAAATAGAACAGGTTGATGGCATTAATTGATATCACTTCCAGATTATAATTTCTCAATCGGCTGATTTNCTGTATATACGATATAGTTCCCATCGGGTTGATCCAGATGTATATTTGTCATATGCTANCCAAGGACCGACTGCCGTCTAACTTGGTCAGCTTTAGCTTGCCTATCGACCTCTTCCGGGTTGCAGATCAGGCGTAACTCGGCCACCATTTTCGATACTAAATTAGACCTCGATGCCAAATTATAGCTTTCTGTTGGGTCAGTTCTGAGATCAAACAGTTGGGGCGAATGACCAACGTAGTAACACAATTTATGAAACCCCTTTTTTAGCATAAATCCAGCATTTAACATCCCCATATGATGGTACTCGGCAAAGACTGGTCGGTCAATTCGGTTGTTTTCGTTTCGTGCAATGTTTAGCAGACTACATCCAGGCAAATCAGCTGATTCTTCTGCTAAATCCAATAGAGTTGGTAAAATATCTAGCAGAGAGACGTTTTGTGAAACTCGACCAGTCTCAGAATAATTGGCAGGTAACCGTAACATCAATGGTACCTGAACTGAAGGTTGATAAAAGCACTGCTTCTGCCAAATCCCTTGATGTCCTGCCATCTCCCCGTGATCACTAGTGTAAATGATGACTGTATTATCAGCTAAAGGTGAACTATCGATAGCATTTACAATTCGACCAATTTGGGAGTCTAGTGCAGAAACCAAAGCATAGTAGCTAGCTAGTGCTAAGCGAACAATAGACTCAGATGGAGGAGATTCATTTCGCCAAGCCCAACGCAAGTGCTGGATGACTGGATGCTGGCAATTCAGTGGACGATTCCACGTAGATGGCAATTCTAATTTGTTTGGGTCATAACCAGACAAGAATTCAGCTGGCGCAATCAATGGAAAGTGAGGACGCATATATCCACAATAGAGTAGGAAAGGTTGCTTACTGGCATTAGTGGATTCTTGATTCAAAAAATCGAGGGCTAATTCAGTTACCTGTCTGTCATAGTTGGTATGAATGTGGAGGCCAGAACCACATTCGGTTACATGAGAGTTAGAACTACGTCTTTCATTGGGTCTTCGTGTCGGCGGACGCCCGCTAGATTTATTCCATTTTGGCAAATCATCGAGTAATCGGTCGCTGAACCCCATTAAACGGTCGCTACCGTTGAAATGTGTACGGCCACATAAGACCGTCCGATAACCAGCTCGACCCAAGTAGTGGCCCCATGTCTTATGTCGGTGTTGATCGGCAATTACTCCCAAATCCCAAGCATTGATCTGGTGTGGGTAACGACCTGTCAACATTGACAACCGAGAAGGTGTACAAAGTGGGCTGTTGCAGTAGGCGTTTTCGAATGTGTAGCTTTTTTCGGCTAATCGATCCAAATTGGGGGTTTGGACGACTGAATGACCAGAATTCCCCATGACCGAGGCTCCATGTTCATCAGAAAAAAGAAATACGATATTCATCCTCTGTGCTTTCATTTTGATATGCTAATTCTTTAGTTATATAGGAAGGGTTTTTAATTCCAAAAATAATAGTCCACTTCCTAGCTTTTTTCCTATGATGTCATTTGGCTTCTACTTGGATTCTAAAATTACTTTTCTTTCTGAACATAATGACATCAGGTCGTTTTAAATCAATTTTAGATTAATGATCCTGTGAATTAATCAGACTCTAATACGATAGAACAAACGAATTCTCAATCCGATTAGTCTGTACGATACGAGAAAACAAATAGACAGAAAATATCGGATCGCTCTGAATTCCGGATCATAATTTGTTAGCTGAAGACTGGTTCAGGTTTCTATTACCTTCACTTTCCCGTATTAAGCATATATCTTTGACAGGTCAAGNAGATAAAGGAAAAAACAATTATTCACTAAAGTCTTCTTCACTCGATTCGTTAACCTCGACTGTCAAATGAACCNGTCTAGGATCANNTGAGATCAATTNTTTGTAATNTTCTGGCTTTTTGGCAGAACGCGCCAATACCGAGATAATAGCGCTATATATGTTTGGACCTATCGACCATAAATGAAGATCGATAATTTTGCAATCATTGACCTCAATNCATTGTCTGATTTTTATTTCTAGTGATTTGGGTTCTTGCTTGTCAAGTAAGACTGCACTAGTTGAATTCAATAAGCTTAAAGACCAACGTGAAACCAAAATGGCGCCTACTACACCCATCAGTGGATCCATCCAAACTAGGCCAATATATTTGGCAATGAATAGAGCAACTATTGCTAATAGTGAAGTCAGTGCATCTGCTAAAACATGGAGATACGCAGCTCGAAGATTATGATCGTGGTGGTCGTGGCCCAAGATNATACCGATGCGCCATTGATAATTAAACCAAGGATTGCCACCATAATTGCTTGGTTGTATGCAATTTCAACAGGATTTATGAACCGTTCCACACTTTCCCAGACCATTATTAAAGCAAAAATGGCTAATAGTAATGCTCCAGCAAATCCACCTAACGCATTGACTTTTCCTGTACCAAAACTGTACCTAGTATCGTGAGCATGGCGACGCGCGTAAATGTAAGCAAAAGCGTTAATTGTTAGAGCTATGGCATGAGANGCCATGTGTAAACAAACCNTCAGCTAATAGAGCNATTGAGCCAAAAACAAGACCTGTTGTAATTTCGATTATCATCATAGAGGTAGTAATAATAATTACGATAATCGTGCGAAGTTCACCTGCTCTCTTCTGGTCTTGACCAAAAATATGATCGTGCGTCCAATTTTGTAAATTAGAATTGGATTTTTCTGGCATATAAGTTAGCNCACTANTCTTAATTACTCAGATACGATTTACATTATATAACGTAAATNACNACAANTCATTCCATAAATATTTCACTATCACAATGAGGCCATTGGCATGAAAAAACAGCACAAATTGGCAACTAACCTATCCCTATGTTCGATTCAAAAAAATAGAATGGTTGAACTTAAAAGATTTGAGCTAGTGAGTTGTAGCTAATTCATTTTCAGATCTTAGATTAACACCTGTAGGCAACGAGTGGAACTAATGAGGAGGCTTCGGCTTTGATTGTAGAATGGGTTATGGGAAGAATAAAAGAAGCGCACCACGTGGATAAGTATGGTGGCCACGATAGTATAATGATGATAGGGTGATGCGCTCTTTCAAGGAGTAACGAGACTCGATGCTACGTCATAAAAGTAGTGTCTAGACCAATACGTGTCAAGAAAAGATGTATCTTACATTGAGGATATCATTTGGGATGGTAAATAGGAGATTGCGTATATAAAAAATAATATTTCGATTTTGTGTTGTCTTAGGAATTGGTTTCCAATAAGTTCAACCAGATTTACTTCTGTATCTGAAGTAAATCTGGTTGAAAAAGAAGCGACTGAGATGCTGGTGATTATTCAGAAATGGTTTAGTTTATTTAATCAAGATGGAGAGTGAAGTGATGAAAGACTATTCAAACAAAAATATTCGAGTGGATAAGAGTTTTGAATAATGTGTGGATTTGTTGCCTGTGTTGAGATTAATTTTTGAGTGACTGACTTGCAAACTTATTTTAGATTTAAGATTACAAGACATCATATAAATTGGTCTATTTGAACAACTATAAGAAGGAAAGTGGGGTGCTGACGAAAATCGTCGACTATGATTTTTATCAGTAGCAACAAGGTTAGTATTTCAAGAGAAATAGATGATGGGTGGATTTCAACCAAGATTCAATTTGATTTCCCGTATATTGATTAGATTTTAGACCAAACCAAGAGTAGTTTGGTCTAAAATCGGGCTGAGTCTAATTTAGGTCATTCATTTTAATTTGTCCCAAAGTCGTTAATCTCAATTTTAACTCAGTCGTTGGTTGAGGAGCCGCAGCGATTGCAGCATCAATGACGGCCAAGTCAGCTAGGGCCTCCTGTACTTCTCCTTCGCCAACACCTTTCTCCATCAATTCTTCTGCTCTTTCTTTTTGCTCAGAGTTGAGTTTACATTTTCCATTGACTTTCGATGGAATATCGATGCCAAATTCATTTAGCATCTGGTGAACTTGTTGCTTAATTACCTCTCTATTTTCACCAGCTTCACGCATTTCTTTGATTTTAGTATCTATCTGTAATTTTTGCTCTTCTGTTAACTGCTCAAAGAATTTATTAAAAGGAGCCGGTTGCTCGATGCCAAATTCTCCTAGCATTTGATTAACTTGTTTTCTAATTTCTTTTCTATCGGCCCCATTTGCACGCATTTCACCGACCTTATTTTTCATGACTTCTCGTTGTTCAGCAGTCAATTCAAGATGATGCTTGGGTCGATGTTGATGATGTTTTCGAGTATGATGTTTGGGACCATTTTTACCAAATTTACCTTTAGCCTGAATAAGTGGTGAAACTACGAGAACAAGCAAAATTAAGTGTACAAAGCTAGTTTTACGAAACATATTTAACACCTCAAATATCATTTTATTATTTGTACTTTCCAGTACATTGTAGTAGACAAAGATTGGGTCAAAAGGTTCGAAAAACCTTGAAAGTATTAAGAAATAAGTTGCAACGTTATTGGGTGGAATACTTAAATGACTTAACAAAAACTGATGTGAGGGGCCTGAATATTAGGTTGAAAAAGTACATCATGATTAATCAGAGCAGGTGGGCGAAAGTATATAAAAGTCGAGATTAAACTTGTCTCCAAAGGAAACAACTGAACAAGCGGAAAGTAAATAACTTCTAGGTATTACCGGAGAGGACTTTATCCCTTTGGTTTGGTATTATTATGTAGCGAACTAATAGAAGGCGAAGAAAGAAAATAAAATACAATCGTATCGAAGATTTGAAGCAAGACATCGATGAAAAAACAAGCAAATCATTGAACTTTTAAAACAACAAGATCAGGGGCAATAATTGCTCGCCATACAGCAGAAGCGTTAGCTGAAATTGGCCCCAAGCCAAACTGGCTATACCAGCCCTGACTTAATATTAGAGGATGAGTATCATTATGTTCGTAGCAGTCCAGCAGAAACATTAGAAAGATTGAAAATAAATCCTAGGCCCAAATGCCAGTCTGCCACTCGTTATCGGACATTTATTTTGGGGCTTTGGGTCTAAAAACTGGCAGCCTTGGTACTAGGGGTTGTGGTTGGAGGCTGACAGTTGGGTTGATAATGACCGATAAGTGTCATTATCAGACGTTTTCAATATAAAGAAGACTTCAATCTGAATTTATTACTAATTCTCGATTTTGAATAGGAAACGGTATGTTCTTTCGATCATCAAAGTGGGAAAGATGAATCGCAGATATCATCTCGAACGCTGCTCGTCCATCATGTCCACTAGACTGAGGTTTGTTTCCAGTCTGAAGAGAATCAATGAGATTATCTATAGCATTCAACATTGGGCTAGAGACGGAATAACTAATTGGTAAATGATATTTAGCCATTAATCCAAATTCAGACTCAGGATCAAGCCGCCATAACTCGAACTGAAAACCATCATCAATAATACGAATAATCCCGTTTTTCCCAATTATATCGACTTGACAAGAATGGTTCATACCTATAGAGCCATCAATGACAATACGAATTCCCTTTTCAGTCTCAAAAATACCAATACCTCCAGGATCGAATTCATGCGGATCAGATAGCCAACCTAGTCCTGTAGCAATTTTATCGTCCACTAACATTAGTGCTAGATCAAACCAATGACTACCACCTCGACACAAGCTACCATTGCCAAAACTAATTTGAACTGTTTGAAGATCTCCTAAGTCTCCTTTATCTAAAAAATGTTTCAACGCAATGTAATGGTTATCCCAACGGCGTTGATGATTAATAATCAAGGTTGATCCGTAGTCTTGGCAAGCCCGAATCATTTTGTCACACTCGATCAGACTAGTCGCCATTGCCTTTTCACAATATATACCTTTGACACCTGCCTCTGCGGCAGCAATGACTATTTCTGCATGGCAAGTGGCTGGTGTAGCCACACTGATAATATCAATTTGTTCTTGACTCAGTAAATCTACGTAGTCCTGGTATACGGTGACACTTGGATATTTATCCTGAAAATATTCACGTTTGGCCATGGATCGAGAACAACCAGATACAAGTTGTATTTTGGGATGATGGCGATAAATATCAGCATGGTTACAGGGGGGGTACCATTGCGGATGTCGACCACTCAAACCATCTGC
>PAYP01000112.1 GCA_002714785.1 Candidatus Poribacteria bacterium
AAAAATGAGTGTACCCCACAGTCAATGTATTACTCAATCAGGTAAAACTTCAGCTGATATAACTGGCGGTTAATCAATGACTGAGGAGAACTCCATACTAGAAAAAACAGTGCTTCTCGACACCACCTGCTGGCTGGATGGCTAGATAGAAAGCCAGTNCCTTTTGCAATGACCAAAGAAGATTGAGTTGCCCTTAACACCAAGCTATTACACNNTTGCCGNAAATATTCAGCGTTANCAACTTCTCTGCCCGATACTGAATTTAGCAAAGTTTCTCTCAATGTATACCATTGACTTTTCAGCGCTTCGGCGGGTACTACAAGATCTTCTCTTGTTTGACTCTCGCCAAGAATAAATTCGATAGCTGCTCTCGCTAAACCAAGAGCCAAAGTACTAGTTTGGTACCCTCCTGTTTGGCCACCAATTCTTCGACCCATCACGTTGCGTGCTGNGCCTACCAATAACCATTTGATATCAACTTCGACTTTCTCAAAATTAACACGGCTAGTCTGACTCGATGAAAAAGNAACTAGCTGATCTGCAGGTACTATTTTTACACNGGGAATATGAGTTGGTACTACCATTATTATTTGGCGTCCATCCTNACATTCAGNACCGACCACGATTGTATCTGCATGCGCAGCCCCGGTCACCCAAGGGGTAAAACCATTTAGCATAAAGCCATTCTGAGTTTTCACTGCTCTTAAGACTGGCTGACCTAAGTGCTGCTTACTANTCGTTAGGTGAGAAATACCAACCGTTGAGAAATGAGTACCTCTGANCAAGTTAGGAATTAGCTGAGACCGTGCATAATCGTTCAAACTTTTGGCAGTTTTCTGACATGCACCTGTACGTTGTGTAATTACGAAAGTAGTAGTTTGGCANGCTGAACCAAGTGCTAAGTAGCCTAGCGTCAGATCNTGGTCACTCCACCCAAACCCACCATCTTTTTCCTCTAGGAACCACTTAAAAACTCCGTACTTAGCACACAAGTCAAGTTGGATTTTGGGCCATTTACATAGACCATTTTCTTCTGGAATTTCCAAGTCTATTGCCAATTGATGTAACGATGCACATAATTCTTTCAGNGCANGGGAATCAGGAGAACTGATCTCAGACCGATTTTTTNATCTAATTCCATATTGAATTCAGNGACAATTACAGNAAGAAACTAACATGTTGGTTCATTCTTACNCATTACTNTATCAGTTGCTTATTTAACCAACAACCTATGCTTGTCTATGAAAAGTCTCGGACTTTACTTATTCTAGCATCAGGAAATGTTTCTAACTTACTGAGGCCATAATAGGTGTCAAGTCCAGAAATTCCAACTACATGACAAGCGGATAAGTTCAATTGGCCTAAACTATTGATTACATGATCGTCCAACAGAATCAATTCAACTAAACCAATAACTAACGAACAGCCATTTGGCAAAGGAATAATTTCTATCAGGCTCATCCCTATTTTGATTGGACTATCCTTAACAAAAGGTACAGGAAACTGATCTAACACTTCTTTTTCTATTTGCATTGCGTCAAACTCTGATTCTTCCCTAGGTAGTTGGGTAGAAGTATAGTGAGCTTTCTCCATGAGTGATTCTGTTATATGATTGATGGTATACCATCCCGTTTCTTTGATGTTTAGGAAAGTGTGAGTCGGTTCATTTACCTGTCGTCGCACTATAAATCCTAATTGTGGTGGGTTTGATCCCAAATGAATTACTGANGAAAAAATAGCCACATTNTCTTCGCCTGCTTCTGAGCGTGTAGCTATGAGATTAGCAGGCTTTATTCCAGATATAGAATTAATTAAGTTCAATTTACGTTTTAGTTCTAGATTATCAATNTCTGTTTTTACCAGTTTCATTTTTCTTTTTTCTAATAGAAGTAGTCTTTTATTGTNTATGTTGTAGTTAATCTCTTAGTAAAAGGAGAAGTCAAATTTTTTGTTGAAAGCTATTTCATGTCCATTAAATAGAGGATCATATTGACTGACATATCGTAGCTTTTGCTAGCCTTAAATTAATTCNGTGCCCTTATTTTGGTATTTTTTACATCACCTAGGATACTGGAAGGAGTGACTAGGGATTGTAAGAATCAACAAAGGTACCAAGGTGTATTATCGACCCCGGTGAATTTTGTTTTTGACTTGTAGGTAATTCTATCTGTCGAACAACTAAGTCTCCGGTATTTAATACTATCGTCAAGATAGGATGGATATAATCAGATGTACCCACTTGCTCTACTGTTTTATACTTAATTATTTATAGTCAGAAAAATGTTTTGCATTTGAATTAATCGGTTTGAACATGATGGCGCGAGCAGTCTATTCGTTAACTATTCTGAGGGTGGGAAAATCCAGTTTTCTGGTTTACCTGCATTCCCATGGACACCCTTGAAAATAATTGATAGGTTTGACGAAAATAGAAAAATANTGATTCTTGAAATATTGGGCAAACCAACTGCGAACTTTTTTGTGTTATTGATCCTTGAATTGACAGATGGAACAGGGTAAAAGATACTTTCAATCACTTTTTCACGCGTAATATTTTTATCTTGGTGCTGCTCGAATATGCCAAGGTTTTCTTCAAAGTAACTTTTGTTGAGGGCCTTCATCTTAGTATCAGTATTCAAGATTCCCTGTTGACTTAATTTTGGTAGGATCAAAATACAAACAAAAGAAGTTAAATTGGATAAAAATGAAAAATTGATTAACTGCTCGATTGGTTCTTGATAGTAATTTATTATAATATTGAACAACACACAACTGAGTAGTGAGTTTACAGCTACAGAAGTTAGGATAACACTCAAATTGGTTCGTTCACGAATCGAAAGAATGAATCTTTCTATATGAAATAAATAATTTTCTCTTTTTTCTTGCAGCCAAATTTTAGGCACAATGATTTGTGTCTTNAAAAAGAATCTGACTATATTCATTGTCAGATAATCTGGCGAATTTTTGAGNTCCACGATTTCATTGGCTTTATNTTTGGACCTACTAGTGTGAAAAATTAGTCTGGGTAGAAGACCCTGAATCATAAGAATTACTATTTGTATCAGAATTGAATACAAAATCATAAGTAGATATGACTTTTTGTGGAAAANAATTAATAAGAAATATGAGCATNAAAGGAAAAATAGTAAAAATCCGCTGTTGTANACGATGATTCTTTTAACAGAATTATCTTTTGCCTTGTTTAGTTTTTTACCTACTAGAATGTCTACTGGAAGCGTACAAGAAAGGTACAAAAACAAATATAATGGTACAGCATAAGTTGGATCGCTAAACTTGTTAGAAAAAAAGTTGCCAATATTAAACTGAATTCCTATCAAAGAACAAAAAACTATTAAGCCTACGTAAGCAATTCCAAATGAGAGCTTTTTATTATTAAAGTTCATATAAATATTTACAATTATCAGGGCTATTGGTTAGATTCTGACTGTAACTTTCACACCAGACGAAGATGAAAATTGGTCCTAAAATTTTATTATCGTGTAATTAGAAAAAGCGAAAATAATTCGCATATTTTTTCTTGGATCATCTACTGCAAAAAAATCGGAGAGTTCCCTCGCAGAAGACTCAAATCGGTTTCGAGCTTTATTATTNACTNATATCAGGGCTAGTCTATTAGTAGATTAACCAATTAATAAGAACCACAGTAAAAAGTCAATCTAGTAGGCCACACATTACCTGCATTACTATGGTAATAGTTAGAAACGCTTCAAACAATTTTTTATCTTGTTTTCTGGAAGCCTATTTTTGTCTTTTACTATCTAACAGGGTATTAGTTAACAAATATAGGGGTAGAACAGATTGGTGGGTATCAAGAAGATAAGATAAGATGCTAACTGACGAAAGTTAGAGGTATGGATTATTTCGAATAATTCAATATTTTCTGAAGATGAATCATAAAATAGGGATCATCATTCAANTTANAGATAAAATTAGTCNTTAACCTTATTTGATATTGTGTCGGATATTTATTCTAGTCCTTAGTAATCGGGCTAAGTTGAGAATTAGTNGTCTTTGGGCCATAGTTCAACCGTTTTTCCTCCTTCACTATCCCAATTGGCCAGGTTTTTAATAGCGATAGATCGTACACCCGTCATTGCATTTCCTGTATAAAAAATATAAGCAGTTTCGTCTTCAACATGCATACGTGGCCAACCAGTCCACTTGCTGTCAAATTGCTCCGCACTAATACCTAATCCTGGCAAGGCTGGGTTTCTAGGGTAATATTCCCATTCGATCAAATCCTTTGAACGTGCTAGACCAACAGTATCCCACCANCCATGGTGATTAACGCCCTCAGGTTTCCAGGTGTTACACCCTTCATACCACAGATACCAGTNACCATCGTACTTTGTTAGTGAGCGGGGACGCACATGAACGGCATCCCAATTATCTAGTGTCTCAGGTCTAAAGACTGGGTTACGTTCATCTTCCCACCAGGTAACCAGATCGTTACTGTAAAGTAGATAGCCACGATCTCCAGAGGGGCCTGACCTTGGTTTGGGTGTATATCCGGCATAGAACAGCATATAACGGTACTCGTTTTCATCCACACGTACAAGATCAAATTCGTGAGCATGTGAAAAATGCTTGTAAACTGGATTTTCTTGGTGATGGATGAATGGCCCCAATGGATGTTCAGCAATAGCTAAACCAAAGCCAAGCCATTCAGGATATTTTTGAACAGAATACATCAGAGCAATCTTCT
The DNA here is from genome assembly GCA_002714785.1 of Candidatus Poribacteria bacterium. Lineage (GTDB taxonomy): Bacteria > Poribacteria > WGA-4E > WGA-4E > UBA9662 > TMED15. The sequence goes on from PAYP01000112.1 coordinate 4,724, forward strand.
CATCAGGAGTAATGACAACTCCATTGGGATAAACATTATCGTGAGGAATATTAGGTTCTCCATTCTTGACTACTGGGATATCGTGAACTTTCCAGTTACGCAAGTCTGTGCTTGTAGCCACACCAATGGATCGGCGTGAAGATCCTTCCTCATCCCCCTTCATGCCTGCCATGAAGTATAGATAGTATGTGTTTTTAAACTTAATAAGAGATCCAGGTATCGCTTGTTTTTCGTAGAAGCTTCCCTCAGGGCCACGGCTAATTATAGGCTTTGTTATTTGTTGAAGCCAAGGTAGGGTTGTAAGAGTCACTGAGCGCAAGCGTATTGCTGTTGGACATTCAAGACCTACCCAACTACTCATCGGTTCGTATTTTTCGACCCACTCACCACTAGGACCACGAATCCAACCAGATTGGTTCCCAACCCAAAAACGAAAAAAGTTTCCCTTCTTGAGTAATCGAATTTCTAAAGGAAAGTTCCATACCGGAGGTTTATACTTACGCCAGACGGTAGATTTTTCGTTACCATACTGACCCAACTCAAGGTAAGAAGATGTGAGGTTCAAGTAACAGTACTGAGACCTATTATTATTCGATGAAAAGAAGAAAAGAAGGTCGTCTGGAACTGTATCGATGACACATTTTAACAGATAATTACCATCGACCTGTTTCTTTATCAGAATTGATTCGTCTTCTAGACTCGATGTAGAAATGGCTGAAAAAAAAGAAAGAATCATAATCATTGAAATGTATCCATTCTCGTTAGGTTCTGCTAGATAAAATAAAACTAGTTACCATAATTTTATACTTAACTTATCCTAAAAAATGTTGTTTGAATCATACAAGATTTTTGCATTTACTGTAATCTGAATACGTTTTGAAGGTGGATTATTAAGGAATTTAGATCGTTAATACAATATAACTCAATTCAGGTTTTTATATAGGAATTATAAATTTTGGNTAGTTTTTATTTTCGGTAAAAAATTGAAACATGGTTCATTAGAACGTAAATTTAATATGCCTTGGTTGTTCAATTAAATTGGTATTAGCTTGAATTATCAAGAATGAGTTAGAACGACCACATATGTCAATTGTTTTTATTTCCAAGGTTCAGAAACTGTCGTTCGTANCACTTTACGAAAAGTTAGCCAGAGATTCAGCCCCTTCCTTATAGGAGAAGCCAATTATGGACTACAGTACCGATATAATTGATAAGCTTGAAGAAATAGATATTCCAATCATAGAAAACGAACTTAAACAGAAAAANTTGTATGTACGATTCGCGATNACTGGATGGAAGGTTACTATATCCAGAGATTTAAGGGAAAGTGTATTCTCAGATTGTACTCATCTGGAGTTCAAATCGCACAAAGTTGTAAATCAACTTAGGGGAGAAAAGAAAGATGGTTCACCATTTTACAAACACCAATATCTTGGTATAATCGGCCATAAATATGACAGTCATGTTGTTAATTTTCTCAAGAAAGGATACGAAATAAAATCTAAGAAGGAAAAAGTTAATTCTAACATTTACTATTATGTCGTACTGAAAAAGACGATTTTCGCAGGAATTGATAGGGCACTAATTAACTCGTCCAATTTCGTGTCTTCACGACAATATACAATCCCCGAGTCGGCTATTTCACCAGATAAACCGGTAGTTTTGATCGATATGGAAAATAGGACTAAAAAATATTTCAAAATTGGATATAGAAATGGTAAATCCCCTAGTCAACGACAGACATCTACAACTAGNTTATACGTCTGATAGATGTTCCAAACATAAACTAGTTTAATAGGTTTTCAAACATCTAGACACTGAAAATTGAATAGGATTGGTAATNAACNAAATTTAGAGCAATCGTGTTTTTCCTTGATTTTTTGGTAAATTTTAAGCCATGCCCTTCAAGGAAAACNCCACTTTTGCAACCAGTGACCTAATAAACCTAAAACACTGTCAAACGACTAACATAGTGTCTGATGCTCTAGGCTAGACTAGAAGTCTTACTCAACTCNTGTCAAGAGATGTTCACAGCCCCCAAATAAATGGGGAGAGCATCTGTCATTTGTCTTGTACTGGATTAGACTTTTATGACAATCAACTGTTNTGTTCGTAGAACTGCCTGTTTTTAGTGAAATTTATGGACCGATTGTATTCCTATTTTTCATGCCAAAATACTTCACCACTAATCGAACCAGTCTTTTGCCGAAAACAAAAAATAAATTCCCTATCAACATTTCAGGTAACTGGATAGACTCCAGAGATATCAAAGTGAACTGCCCTTGGCTTGAAAGTTGGTTGTTAGATGCTGGTTCACTTACTGAGCGTTTACAAACTCACTGTCANACTTTTCGGCTTGAAGTCATTGGTTACCAAAAACATCCCGTTGCTCCAAAAGATGCGTTAAAGATAAATTGTAACCCAAATAAAATTGTCATAAGAGAGGTAGTTCTACTCGGAGATGACACACCATGGGTGTTTGCTCACACGATTATACCGCAAGTATTATTTGAAAACGGATGCAGCAATCTAGCTAAATTAGGGGATGAGCCACTGAGTAATGTGATTTTTAGTGATGCTAATTTTCTTCGTCAACCATTTGAATTAACAACCTTGGAAATAAATAACTCTCTGTTATCTGATTTGTCTATTTCAACCAGCCAGATCTTATGGGGTCGACGATCCGTGTTTAAGTACAAAGAGCATAAAATGATGATAGAGGAAGTATTTTTACCCTCATCTCCGGCGTATGCTGGATTAAAAAATTTAAATTAAGTCTTTCAGGAATATTTACTCCCANCAGTTCCTAGGATTATTTCTTGTACNAAAACTTAGTTCCTCTGGGAATTAAAGCAGAAAGATAATGTCTCACTGATATTGTCTNAACATAACATGTACTACATCAGTATCCATAATATCTATCGCCCAGTCAATTTGAGATTCATAATTCATCACAGGCCAAGAAGTAACGGGAAAGAAAAAATACCAAATCAAGAATTTTTATCTTTTATTCTTATGTAGTTGTATGTATTTCATGTCGAATTTGAAGAAAACCTACGAAGCTAAGTTCCTGAAAAAATGTCTCATCTCTTTCACGCATGCCCTAAAGTGAACGTTTTCCATTCTTTTTTCGTATGAAACAAAAATTAGCTCTTCGCTTCTCATTCTCTGTCTTTCTGGCGACCTATTCATTTCCAATTGTACAAATAAAATGATTTTTTATTTGTATAAATTNTTCGATGATTCTTGCATCTGAGTTTTCTTGACCTGTGCGCCTTNCTCTCATTCGGAATGGCGTATACAACTAGAGAACACACCCCAGAATAAATGAGTTGGTGTCTCGGTAGTTNGTCAAACATCCTGAATGAGACCNGGACAAGCCGANTTGTCTCTATCAGTTGTAATTTCAGTATTTTTGAGTTGTCGTCTTGATGAGGTTCACCCGTAATTTGCGTATATGCATGACAAATAATTAGTAAATATTTTTCATAAAACTGATGATGGACCAGTCTCAATTTAGATATACTTCTCGATTGGCAGCTATCATTGACCTTCAGTGTTTTCTGAATTTGTATTTTTCAAACCGGTACGCTGACTAATTTATTTTTATTTGTACCATAAGATACAAAAAAAGACTTGTCTAGCAGATACAGTACTNTTATTGTATCTGGTTATTTCATAATTCCCTCTCAATCATTATCTTGACATCAAAGAAATTGTATTTTAAAGTGGATTCTTGGATTAGGAATTAAGTCTTATCGTAGAATAGATCAGTTTCTCTGGGGTAAGTCTAGAAATAACTAAATCGCAATCAATACAAAGAAAATCTGGCGAAAGGAATATGATTAACCAAATACAAAAAAAGTCATATGGAACTGAGTTCAATGATTAATTTTCNCCAATTCTATTAAATATTTGTCAANTTTTGTGAATATGTTGCAGTCGAATTGAAAAACTACTTTTCAAGCATTTCATTATAGGATAATGTTATCTTCACTTTTNGGCTTTTANACTGTGATGTAAGACAAATAGTTNGTTACACTCACTTGAAATCATCTATGAGCAATTTATCAACTCGTTTTTGTAGTAGCAAAAAGTCCATCTAGAAACAACTNAGGGGAAAAATGGCACAAATATCTAATACCGGTAAAATCAATGTACCTCTCGAACTTTCAGAAGACGAAGTCCAATTTTTTATTGAAAAAGGGTACGTCGCAGTACCTAATTTGTTAGAAACAAAAGAAATTGAAGAGTTACGAGAAGATACGGTTCGAATCGCTCGTGGTGAATACCCATGCGAAGCAGTACAACCGCTCTCAAAGGAACTGAGCGACGATGAGATTCTGGCGGATATTTTATGTATTCATCAACCTCATTTCATTAGCCCAACCATGGAAAAATATGTAAAACACCCTAAGGTTTGTGGGGTTCTAAGTCAAATAACTGCAGCCCATCTACCATTCTGGGATGGTAGTGTTAAGTGTATGCAATCAATGCTGTTTGTAAAACCGCCTGGATTTCAAGGACAGTCTTGGCATCAAGATGAGATATATATTCCAACTCGAGATAGATCTCTGATAGGAGGCTGGATTGCAATGGATGATGCTACAGTTGACAATGGTTGCTTGTGGGTGATTCCTGGTTCGCACCAAATGGGTTATCTTTACTCACAAAAGCCGCATGNCAACCCGGACGAGTTTGATAGTGCAGATTTAGAAAGNTACGGTTTTGACGAAACTCTTGAAATTCCAATTGAGGTGAAAACAGGAACTGTCGTTTTCTTTAATGGTTATCTCTTGCATAGATCAAGAAAAAATCGCGGTCAGACTTATCGAAGGGTATTAGTAAACCATTATTGCAATTCATGGTCTCTTTTGCCTTGGAGTATTAGGGAAGGTGAAAGCCCTGCTAACGCTGATCGTCGCAGTATTATTCCTGTTTCAGGAATTGACCCGTACGCATGGAAAGGATACGAGCCAACATCAAAGAACATCCATTTTCGTCATTGTAAGGCTGTTGATGATCTAAAAAAATGAACGTAGTTTTTCGTGTATAGGTCTACTAAACTCAAATTGGTAAAATTGATGAGGCTGGTGATTTCACTCAGAACCTGAATTGATCATTTTCTCGGTTGATCTAACAAGCTTTAAATTCCCTAGTTCAAGATTCGAGCTCGATTTTTATCTCTTTAATGCTAGTCGGTTCATAGTACAAAACACCTAATAGTGAAATATTTCTTTGTCACGNCAACGGTTTATGATTTGAATTTTCAGTATGTTTCGTATCCTATATCATTTCTTAGTTAATCTTACANTACAACCACACCAAAAAGTTTCTCCATAGAGTTCTGTACAAGAGAAGAATTTTTTGCAGTTNATTAGGNAGGTATCAGTTTCACAGGACAATATGTCCGTAGAATTACCTAAATAATAAATTTGAATAATGGAAAAGATTACAGATAATCATAATTGAGTAATTATGGATTTTTCGAAAAGAACTAGGGTAAAAATCCAAAAAGAAGTACTAGCCACTGATATTCCTGCTGTGGTCATGGGTAAGATCTGCAAAAATGGGGAGATGTATTTTTATGGTTACGGGCCATCGAGATGGGGAATAAATGATAAAATAAGCGAAAAAAATATTTTTGTTATTGCTTCTATGACAAAATCTATTACTTCCGTAGCAGCACTGCAGTTAGTTGAGAGAGGAGAAGTCAGCTTAGANGAGCCTCTAGATGCATATCTGCCAGAAATGGCNAGTATACCAATTTTAAACAAAAAAGATGAAATTGTTAAGCCGAGAAGCAGTATTTNCCTCAGGCACTTACTTACACATACTGCAGGATTCGGTTATTCGTTTACCTGCCCTCAGCTCGGAATCTGGAATGATTTGAAGCTTAAGTTGAAATGGACAAAAAAATATGNACCTAGATTTTTTGAATCTGGAACTTCATTTATGTATGGAAGTAGTACTGATTGGGTTGGTAAGTTAGTTGAGAAAATTTCCGGTATGAATTTGGAAGAATATTTCAGACAAAATATTTGCGGNCCACTAGGCATGAACAGCACTTGGTTCAATATTCCAACTGAATTACAACCTCTTTATGTCAGTTCATCCCATAGGAATTCTATANATGGGAATATTGTTCTGGATAAATACGAAAAACGAAGTCGCATAAATAATTATAAGGGTGGANCTGGTTTGTCAAGTTCGCCAGAAGACTATGGAAAATTTTTGGCTTGCATGCTAAACAAGGGTAATTTCAACGGGACAGAAATTTTGACAGAAAAGACTTTTGATCTACTTAATAGCTGTCAGCTTAGTACTTTCAAGCAAATTCATAGATATGTCCCAGCTAACAATGTTGAAACAAAACCGAGAGGAGNNAAGNACTACTTTTTTGATAGTTANGATAATTGGACTCTGGCTTGGGCATACNCTGAGAANTCAACTTTGAGGCCNAGAGGAACAGCATATTGGGGAGGNTTTCGTAATACTTACTTTACGATAGATTTTGTCAACAAATTTGGTCTGATTTATATGACTCAAATAAAGCCTTTTAACGATCTGGGATCGTACAATTTGTTTAAATCTTTTGAAAGAATTGTTTATAGCAGTATAAATAATTGATTTGTGGTTAACAAAACTATCGATTAGATAACTGAAGTCGTAATTCAAGCCAAGTTTCCAGAAAGAAATAAAGTCCAGCCAAAATGAACAAGCGAATTCATTATTCTTACTTTTATGTTCCAATGTGAATAAAGATACAATGAATTTATTCAAGAATAACCAATTCCAATNAATTAATTTTGCTGNCTAATNGATAGCGACAAATCGATATCCAGTCGAAANTTATCAACGATTCTATCTCTTACTTACATTAAAATGGATGCTATTTATTAATAAATAGATGATATAAAACTTTTTCTANAAANTTATCTGCTAGATTAGTTTCCTACCCAAACNGGGTTCTAGGATNTGAATTATAACCGTACAANACCTATCCAAATNGAGTAATTTTAACCAGTCATGCGGCTAGATTACTCTTNTCTTCGTATGGTTTATTAATCAAGTAAGCGATCTATTAGTTGAGCGTTCAGTGGGATAGAAGACACATGAACAAATTCGAAAAAACACGAATTAATATTGTCNTGGGCGAAAAATATTCCTACCTCCACTTCCTTCGTTTTTATTCACTCAAAGGATCTGAACTGTCAGTTTAATAGATTTTATCCACCAATACTCGTTTTAGATGTTTATGAAACCTAATTAAATGGTGTAAATATGAAAGATATTTCTTGGGAAAATGGAGTTCGTAGTTTACGTAAGAACGAAATGGGAAGTTTGCGTAGTCTCCTTGGAGACGTGTTTTTTGATGAGTTNCCAGATATTCAACCACACGCGATAAATACCGAGAATAGTGATAATTTACTAGTAGTTGTAGAAAATGGAGAAGTNGTCTCACATATTGCTACAATTAAACGACATATATCCATTTTAGGATGTTCACTTAAAATTGCGTCTTTAGGTGGCGTGGCAACTTATGAATCTCATCGTGGGAAAGGATATGCGTCTACCCTGTTGGAAAAAACGATATCTGTCTGTCGTGAGGAGGGGGTAGATTATATAATGGTCTCAGGCTACCGGAATATGTATCANCGCTATGGTTGTCGCCACGTGGGTAAAGATTGGCAGTTCCGTGTTCAGGCCGATCAAGCAAAAGATTTTGACGATTCTAATTTGATTGTCAGTCAGGCTTCAACAGATGATATAGATGATTTATCTGCCATTTATCGTAGAGAATCTGTACGATGGGTACGACCATCTTCCGATATTGGATTTGGTATCGATGGGTGGGTGTGTAACCGGCGAGCAAAAACATATTTGATCCAGCAGAGAGGGAAATTGGTCGCCTTCGTAGTATTAGAACAAACAACAAAGAGTGACCAGAAGTTAAGTTGTCGAGTGCTCGACTATGCTGGAGAAAGATCGGCTATTATAGGAGTTTTAGGAAAGTTTATTCAAAAGCAAGGATTACAGAAAATATCAATTCATGTCATGGGATATGACACAGTATTGAAAGATTTATTGCAATCTTATGGGTTGAATGGTTCTCAATCTTCATTACCCGGTACAATTATGTTAGTTAATTTTGAGCAATTACTAAGAAAAATGCGACCTTATTTTATCGAGCGAATTGGCGAAAAAGCTGTGAGTAGTTTAGTATTCAAAGAAGTTGGAGACCAGTATCATGTGTATTACGGTGGAGATAGAGTAGTAGCCGAAAGCAAAGGTGAAGTTGCTGAATTAATTTTTGGTACATGGTCTGGAACGGAAGAGATAATACTAGATCAAGGCGGTCAAGCTGGCGAAGTACTCCGTAGATGTTTACCCATCCCAGGAGTGTGGTACGGAGTTAATTATGTTTAGCCAAATGAGATGTTCAATNCCTTTTAGCATTATTAGCTTAATTTGGCATTTTAATTTGCTTATAAAGCTTACAAAAAAATCATTGTTTGCTCAGAATTATTATAATTAAGGAGAACGTGAAATGGGTAGGCTGAAGGGACAAATTGCAATCATCACAGGTGCAGGACGTGGTATTGGGGCCGCTACCGCTATTTCTCTAGCTAACCAAGGTGTCAACGTTGTTCTGGCAGCAAAAACATCTCGAGAAATCGAAATTGTGGCTACCAAAGTACGAGAAATTGGTTGTCAGGCATTAACCGTGCCGACGGATGTTTCCAAAAAAGAGCAAGTAGAAGCATTAGCGACGGAGACCTACCAGTCCTTTGGTAGAGTCGATATTTTGGTTAATAACGCAGGTGTTGCTATCCATAATCCAATTCCCAAGATTGAACTGTCAGATTGGAAAGCCACACTCGATGTCAATCTGACTGGTGTATTCTTATGTACTCAGGCAGTTTTTGANAAAATGTGCCTGCAAAAATCAGGNCACATCGTAAANATTTCTTCTACCGCAGGGCTGAAGGGATATGCCGGATTTAGTACTTATTCGGCATCCAAATTTGGTGTTATTGGGTTGACTCAATCGACTTACGCTGAAGGTAAGCCCCATGGTGTCAAAGCCTATGCTGTTTGCCCCGGTCCCACAGACACAAAAATGAGAAGGGATAACCATGTTGATGATCTCAGTAAATTATCACAACCTGAGGATATAGCAGATCTGATCATCTTTCTGTTAACTCAGCCTAAAAGTGCTCATATTTTGGAAACAGTCATCACTACTCCCTTGATGTAAACGTAGAATTTCAAATCCGATAATATTCGTGCCGACGAATAACGAAAATATTACTGTTGAGAAAGATCACGNGCCTATAAATGAAATAACAGACGATTAGTCAACACATTTCAATCAAAAGGTACTATAAAAATTTCAAAGGTAATCACGAAGTCTGAAACTGAAAAATTTCGATAGGCGTCGATGAAAATTTTTAATAAGATGTAATCTGAAAGCTANGATAATTCAGAAAGTGAATATTTGGNGTGAAGATGAAACTTTGCGTAAACTGACATTTCATCCTAATCTGGGGGCTGTGGCGNCTCGATTGGCTGGCACTAAATTNCGAGTTTAGCACGACCATATTTCAGCTAAAATGCCCNATTCTTCCACGCCAACGGATTTCCGTCAGGATGTGGTTAAGTGGCCGTTTGTTGCAGAAACCATCGCACTTTCTACTTGGATCGCCCTGCAAGATACCACAGTTGAAATGGGGTGCATGTCTCTTATGTCTGGTTCCTACAAACTAATGGACGTACGAGATATTGCTACGTTAGATCAAGATGGGTGGAAGAAGAAAGTTCCAGACCTGCAGTAGTGTCATGCCTCTCAATACCCTTTCAAGCTGGAGATTGTACTTTTCACAATGGTATGACTTTCCACGCTGGATGATCAAACCAATCAAAAAAATGGCGAGTTGCCCAGGTGGTAATTTTTGTCGATATCGGTGAGACTTACAATGGAAGTAGTCAGTTGGTAACGAATTCCTTAGACGTATAAGTTGGTGATCTACCTCTAGATAATATTTGTCCACCTGTTCTATTTGACTGATTGTATAAATCACCCAACATTAGTAAAAATGAAACCAATTTATCCAGATCTAATTTCTGTAATTATTTTATTTCAAACCGGACTTGAAGATTAATCTGTATTCCTACCTCACTTGGGGTCTGGATTGGTATTCTAGCATCCATCGCAAATTCGGCTCCTGCCAAATTTTCTGATTTGACGACAGGCCCACCGTAGGATAGTTCCTGAATGCTAATTGGCTTTCCAACCTCAACACCACTTGCGTCTGCCAAAATCTCAGCTCTTGACAAAGCATCTTCCATGGCTAAACCCCGAGCTTTTTGTCTTAATGGATTTGGGTCTTCAATGGAAAAGCTTAGACCATTTATCGTATTAGCACCACTTCCCACTGCCACTTGCATTATTTCTCCTAAACTTTCTAAGTTCCGGATTTTTACTGTCAAAATGTTGCTCACATTATATCCAACGACGATAGGTGGGTTATTATTTCTGTACTCTCTTTGTGGTGAAATATTGAATTGATCGGTTTCCATATCTTTTTCAGTCAATCCCTTATTTTCCAAATTCAAAATAATACTTTCAATCTTTGTATTATTATCATTCACAGCTTTTTCTACATTTTTATCGAATGATTGAACACCAACTCTTAAAGTAGCTAGGTCTGGTGAGGATTGAATAGTTGCAGAGCCAGTAACTAAGATACCGTCATTTTCTGCAGTGGGAAGATTAGAGTTNGAACAAGATGATAACAAAAAAACTAACTGAAGAATAATTAATAGGGTGGTGATAANGGAAAAACGATTTTTGTTAAAGACANGCATTTATAACTTCCTTTTTGCTAGCAGCGTGCTCTATTATACGATTGCCAACTGAAATTTGTTGACCAAATTTAGTAGAAGGTCGTTTCGTTCAANNGNCATTAGAAATGATATANAAATTTANGATCAAATACTCAGACCTAAACCTTAGGTTCGTCTATCCCAGAAAAGTGACGACTACACAGAGATAGATTGTTCTCTTTAAGATTGCTGACCCGTAATTCACGTCGATTGTCGCTTGGATTGATCAGCCGATTTGTGCTAACATCAACGTCATCTGAAGGTCATCATTGTTTTAACCTTTTTACCTTGGTGATGATTATCAAAAAATTGTCTTTTACAGAGATAAGCAAACATGAATCAATTCCGAAAAGATTTTTTACGTGATAATTTCGTTGTCATTGAAAATGCTTTTTGTCGAAAATTAGCCGTAGAATGGGTCACTAATTTTAATCAAATCAATGGCATCGAAATTGATAATCCCTCGACATGGCCTGAGGGTGGGGCTAAAATGTACCCTAGCAACCAGCAAATGCACATGTCAGATTTTTCGCCTCTCGCATATCAAGTAATTTGTGATTTCCTTGGTGGAGAAAATCAAATAGAAACCAGAAGCATGAAGGTCAGCGATGGGTTTAATATCAATTTTAATGTTGGTGCTGATCAAGACTGGCAACCACCCGGTCCTGAATCAACTGGCTATCATAAAGATGGTTGGTTTTTTAAACACTTTTTGGACAGTCCGGAACAAGCTTTATTGGTTTTATTAATCTGGAGTGACACTGAACCTAGAAGTGGTGGTACATTCTTTGTCCCAGATTCAGTGGATTTCATCATTGAATTTCTTCACGAACACCCAGAAGGCATTAATCACACCTATAATTGGAACCGATTTTCCGAGCATTGTAAAGACTTTAGAGAGTTGACAGCCTCTGCAGGAGACATTGTTATTTTGCACCCGTTCATGCTACATGCNAGATCTAATAACCCTTCGGGGCGAATTCGGTACATGAACAATAAATGTATTAGCTTATGGGAGCCATTCAATTTCAGTCGTCCTGATAATAACTATAATGTAATCGAAGAGAANATCAGGTGCGTGGTTGGCGATAAAATAGAGAATTTNCAAATTACCAGCCCTCGGGTTTGTACTCCCGACAAGAGCCGTCTGGAGATTACAGAGAAAGAGTAAAGCTAGATTTCGATGACTTATCTGGAGATCTCCTCTATCAGATGAGTGTGTCGAAGAGCCAAGAACGATAACAATCATTAGAATTAGGAAAAGAAAAATTTAAGCCGGCTACTGTTTCCTCCACCAAAATCCACAGAAACCTCACCGATTTTAGTCTACCAATTGCTAAATAAAGCTAGTACTATGATTTTTTGTTTACCCTAATTCAGCCCTCTATCTCGATTTGATGAATTTAAACCATTTTATTTATGCCAATTAAGGCTAAAGTAGTGTCAATGAGAATATGATGTGTCGAAATTTAGATAATTAACCTATACAGAATTAATATAAAATAAGAAGGTGAAGGAGTTCACTGTGTTTTCCCCTGAAACAACGCCCCAATCCCCCATTGCTCTAGTTCCGTCTGATGCTCAACAGTTTGACCAGCTGCACACTTTTATTAAGCCCACAATTGAAGAACTGAGATGGACAGAAATTCCTTGGGAAACTGATCTGGAAGCAACTCGACAGAAAGCAACACAGCAAAATCGACCGCTTTTCATTTGGGCAATGAATGGAAACCCTCTTGGTTGTACCTGAAATAACGGTATTGCGGGCCGGGCGTCCGTTTTTTCACACCCACAGGTTATAAGGTTAATGGACCAATTTATCCCTGTTGCTATTAACTGTAGCTACACCCAAAATTTAAGCGANAAAAGCGATGAATTTTTTTGTTTGGTAGCAGAACAGGGCCACTACGGTGGTCGGACTCTACCGACGAATACTCGCCAAGGACTTTATACTTGTACTACAAATGGTGAGTTATTGGCCTCTGTTAATACTCGCGATGGTAGTCAGGTGGTACAAATGATGCAACAAGNGTTGCAGAAATGGCCTCAGGTAGCGAAAAAGTCCTCACCGGATCATTATCAATACACCGATAATTGGTACGGTTCATTTCCAGAAAATGCGACCGCATTGAACCTCTACGTTCGTGATTTACCACATCAGTCAAATCAAGTTAATACAGATTGGAATCTAGATCACATCTGGTTGACCGCTGATGAAATGAGAGAATTGATACCGGAAAATCTACTCACTGGGCACATTTATTCTTTTCCTGAGTCTTTAAGCCGTAGAATCGCTAAGCTACATTTGGTTGATATTGTTCGTGGTGAATCTCCAAGATGGCAAAATGATGATTTGAAGCGGGTAGAAATGAAATTAAGGGTACNGCAGGTAACAACCGACGAAGTAGACCTATACCTAGAAGGTTTAGTTAAAAATGAGGCAGCCCCAAGCTACAACATCAATCCATTTTCTAAACAAAAGGTAGATATGCCACGAGGCATCAAACTCGAATTACGGGGTTATTTGAAATACAATCAGTCAACAAAAAAAATCGACCGCTTCGATGTTACTGCCAGCGGCTTGCGTTGGGGAGCTACTACATATAACGCGCGGTTCGACGATCTAGGACCAACTCCAATTGGTTTTGCCCTAGAATTAGCTGATGATTCCCAAGTAGGTCGAACCCCACCACAAGCCATTTCATCGAAATATTTTGATTCGTTCTGAGCTGAGGTGTTAATTGAGGCTTGAGCAGGGATAATTACAATCTATCATATCCNACCTAGCATAAAGAAATTTACTCAAGCGCCAATTNTTTTATACGANGAAGTAAGGTCNGGNTGTTCAACAACCAAGAAATCATTTTTGAACACTTGTAAATTTCTCTAATGATAGACGAAAAATCCTTTGAGGTGCCCATGATGTTGAAACAGAGCCANACCCAAATACCCTTTGAAGCCTTTACTAACTTTGAGCGTGTGCCAAATGCTAGCCCATTATTGACTTGTGGTCCCGGTGAATGGGCAGCCGCAGCTCATGCTATTGTGGTTGGTAATAGNGTACATTATGTTTGGTCTGTTAAAAACCGGGATCTGACTTGGAATTTGATGCATAGCTCTGCACCTGTAGATGACCCAGGAAATGTTGAACACGATCCTCGCAACCCGATTATGGTTCCCACTAAAAATGGATCATTCGATGACCATACCATTGAATACCCCTTTCCTTTTCTAAACCCCTTTGATGGAAAGTATTATATGTACTATCTTGGAAAACGAAAAAGGATTCCAAAACAAACCGGCCTAATGGTGATGGGTGATGATTTTGGTATTTGGAAACGCGTGACGAATGAACCTGTTATTTCGACAGAATTTGACTATGAAGAAGAGGGAGCCTCGCACCCATCATGTACNGTTGAAGAAGGCACAATACACATTATCTATACNGGAGAGGCNAAAGGAACCGNTGATCCGAACAGACCATACAATGAGCCGACAATCTGCCATGCGACAGCACCAGTAAGNAANCCAACTGAGGTAACAAAAAATACGGCCAACCCCATTTTCAAAGGTTCTGGCTCAGCTTGGGATGAACACGGCGTCCGAGAGGCTGAGATTTTCAAAGGACCGGAATATTTCCATGTCTTCTACGGAGGTTACAATGGAGAAATTTGGCAAATCGGACATGTTAGAACAAAGGATTTCAAGGCATTCGAAGCTAACCCACACAATCCAATATTTACTCCCAGTACTAATCCTGATGCTTGGGATTCTAGTCAACTTCTTACACCGCAAGTATTCGAGCTTAATGACAGATTTTACATGCTTTACGCGGGACTAAGGGGCAGCGGTTGGAATCGCCAGTCTCAGTGTTACAGTGGCCTTGCTATTGCAAGAGGAAGTAACACTAACTAGAATATTTGATCCTGCTNATTACTTTAGTATTGATTCAGCTAATTCGTTCAGATATGTTGAAGAACCAAAGTAATGGGCTAGAGAAAGCATATAGTAGATTCAGACGGTTCTTTTGTATAGTACTAGTCGTTATTGTTTTTCCTAGCGGTTGGTTTCAACCTTAATCAAAGGAGTTTGAGTGTTAGGTGTGTGTTGATAGGCCTATTTAAAAAAAANCGTTTTTTGCCGAACAAATATGTNGGTGGTTTGTCTAAACTAACATATGCAAGCACAACATATTTTATCAATTGGCGCGATGTTCATTAAAAAAGCTGATCAGCCAACAACTGATCTGGAAAATGATTTGATTAAACGCTGTCGGGATAAGGACCCAAAAGCGATGGAACAAATCGTCCAAAGATACCAAAAACAAGTCTATAACACCGCCTACGGTATCATAGGTAATCGNGAAGATGCTCAGGATATCACGCAAGATGTATTTCTNACTATCTGGAATAANATTGGTCAATTCAGNANACAATCNAANTTTTCGACTTGGATCTACCAAATTGCTAAAAACCAATCGCTGAATCTGAAAAATAAGAAAAAACGACGAAAAACGGATACCGCCGAAATTGACGATACCCAGGCTTGGGTACCAGTAGAGGAAAAAACTCCAGAAACCAAAGCCTTGGCGAATGAGCAGCAAAAATTACTACTTCAAGCCCTGGATAGCTTAAAAGAACAATACCGAACTATTTTGGTCTTGCGGGAGATGGAGTCCTTATCATATGATGATATTGCTCAAGTACTCGGTTGCTCGGTCGGTCGAGTGAAATCACGGTTACACGAGGCTCGTTTGGCTCTTCGGACTGCGTTCCATACAGCTTAATGTGGCGATTGAACCTTAGTATTAGATTATAGACGAACAATCAAATGGATACACACCAAGAAATTCAGCAGCAACTGTCGGCTTATTTTGACGGGGAACTGGANGCTTCAGCGGCCCTTGTCGTAAAAAAACACCTACTAAACTGTGATGAATGCCAGCAGATGATAGCCGACTTTGAGGCTCAACAAGGCTTGATGTATGGACTNAAACAAGAAAATCCGATCGATACTTGGAGTCAGATCCGCGATCAAATTGAGATTCAAGAGGGAAAATTACCATTCTGGAAACGATGGGCAGTCCCTTTACCAGTAGCAGCCTTAGCCACAATAATGGTCTTTGGTCTAATGGTTTTTTATCCGATTTCTGAGAGATCGTCTGTAAGCCCCATCAACGATTATCTTTCGGCTCACGCCCAATATTCGACTGACTACTCTATAGACTCTTCGTTTCTGAATGAAACAGTTTCAGCAATTGAACTTGATAATACCGACAGCTCGGGAGATACCGACTGGCTACTGGACGCATACCATGGTTACGAGTAAGANAAAAATGCCCAAAATTAGAACCTTTTTGATGATTATTAGTTTCAGTTTGATTTGGTCATTTAGTTTGGTGTCAGAAGCCGATCAAAATCAGTTCTTTGATTTGGTTNCACAAGCTAAGCAAATGGATTGGACNGGTCGCAAGTTAGTCGTTAGTTGGACCGAGAACCATTGTGCGGCCTTTGAATTGATGGTAGTTCATGGATCTGCAGATAAATACTATCAACGTTCAATCTATCCGGAACGGCCAAGATCTCGTCGGAATCAATCCAACGGTAATGAAGAACGAAAAAAGAGGGAGCCAGGAAGACGAGTTCGATCGTTTAGACCTACCAGGTTGAGCGTGGCTAGTATGGGTCGGTATGAATCTCTAATTCGTAATAATTACGTTCTCGAGCGGGTCGAAGCCGACGTAACCATTTGTGGGCGAGAAGCTCAGATCTGGTCGATTACGCCTCACGAGTCCGATCGAAATAAGCAATTTAAGGTTTGGCTGGATTCAGCCACTGGCATCTTATTACAAAGNGAACAGAAGAATGGTCAAAACCGACAATTGTCAGTTTTGACCCAACTCCAATTTAACCAGCAGTTGGTGAATGACCGACTAGCTGAACTCAAGCNTAATCAACAGAAAAGTGAAGGATCGAGACGAGGTCGTTTGGTTTCCAAATCAATAGCTCAGCAGTCATTCAAGCAGAAACTGAGTTTGCCAGACGACTTGTTATCAGGCTTCCAAATAGAAGAAATTGAATTAATGGAACGACCGGTGACGCTGAGTTCATCTATACCGACAGTTCATCTTCGCTACACTGATGGGCTAGAGATGGTATCAGTTTTTCAAAGCCTATCTTCGGCTGGCCGAGACCGATCTAGAGGTAATCGTCGTGGCGATAGACCCAGAGGACAAAGAAAATCAAAGACGATCAAACAAAACATTGCCGAGGTCGAGGTAACAATTATGGAACGTGTTGATGTTCGAGTCTATCAATGGAACGATAATGACATNGATTTTACCTTAATCGGTGGTTTAGCCCAATCGGAAATGGATCGAATGGTNAAATCNTTGATCCTGAACCGATAAACTTTGGACGATGGATATTCGTCTGAAGACACGATTACTAAAATATAACCAAGGAGTTAACATAGATGGAACGTAAAGATTTTCTGGTTGGTGCTACCGCCGGCTTGTTGAGTATCGCTCAAGTATCTAATGCCGACAATCATAACAGNGATCGATCAAATAGGCGTCGAGAGAGAGGGGAAGGCCGAGGTGGACGAGGCGGTGGTAACCGTATGTCCGGCATAGCCAATATGATCACAGGGACCGTGGGCGCTTCCTGGGTCGGTCTTAGCTTTATGGTTGATGTTGATGATCAAACCTTAATCAAAGCTAGACCTATCTACAAAGAGACAATGGATAAGTCCAAAAAAATGGTAGCTGAAGCCATGAAAACACAAGATTGGCAGGGTATTCGGCCCAAGATGGAGGAGATTATGGACAAGCATAAATCCTCCATGAAGGATCTACTGAGCGAAGATCAAATGTCGAAATTAGAGGAGTATGAAAAAGAACAGCAGCGTCAACAAATGCAACGTTTTGGTGGTGGAGGCCGCGGTGGAGGCCGCGGTGGAGACCGACGCGGTGGAGACCGACGCGGTGGAGACCGACGCGGTGGAGACCGACGCGATTAATCGCTATCTGATTGGATAGAACGCTCTAATCTACCGCTGATCAGCCAAGAAAAAAGTAATAAGTTAACATCTCCAAAGGGTAAGATCCTCTGTGGCAATACCTACAGAGGACTCCCCCTTCAATCTCTCAATTCTTCTCTTCTTCGAGNCATTTGTCAGTTTTTNTATCTTTTGTCGGACTGTAACTATGCACGGTCGGTTTTTAGGCCTTAGCTATTCCTTACTATTGACCGAAATCGCCTTTCTAGTTTTCTAATAGTCAAAACNCCACACTAATACCTGNCTAGTTATTTGAAAATTTGACGGAAAACTCGTTTCACCTGTGGATGAATTTCTTCAGATCGAATCTTTGTCCGAACTTTTCGACTTNCCATTTGTCTTACACTAATGTACCAACGTANTATGAAAGACAAGCATTAGNTTTGAGATGTNNCAGGATTATGCGACATGCCAGATAAACTANCAGACCAGATTTTGGTTGAAAGGATGCAAGCTGGTCATCTATAGGCCTTGGATCTGCTCGTCAAGCGATACCAAATTAAAAATTTATCAAATCGCTTATCGTTTTACTTCTAAAGTTGATGAAACTGTTGCCATGAGCNAAGAAACATTCTTGAAAGCTTATCGTTGAATTAACCAATTTAATAGTTTATCAACCTTTTGCACCTGGTTATACCGAATTGCCTACAATCCANGTATCCGATTATACTCGAAAACGTCAAAAGCAACCCGTTTATCACTTTAGCAACGAGGTTCAATAGTTGAATCTCCACTTCACACAGATTCAACTATTAAAACTGAGGAAATAGATAGCCAAATTAGACAGGAATTAGATCGGATGCCAGTCCAGCAGAAACAAGCTTTCATTCGACGTTATTATCAACGCTTANCACTCAAAGAAATTACTGAACTGATGAAAATAAAAATAGGAACTGTAAAAGCTCACCTATTCTTATGCAGTTCGTAACCTANGGTAACAGCTAATCAAATCAGGAGAAAAAACCAATGTCTAAGCTAAGGNTAATGACTCTATTCCTTTTATGTCTGATTCCATTCTTAGCTACTTCTCAAGGTCGACGTACTGATGATAATTCCTCAGAGAATTCCAACATTCACCCGGACTTCTACAGAGTGATTGTTGATTACAGTTTGTTTCGCCCTCTTGGCTGGCGCCCACCCAATAATAGTCCCAGATACGAGTTAATTGCTACTAAGATTCCAACCGTAGGAGAGGCGAAAGCACTGATCAAAGAGGCTCGTTCTAACCAAACCTATTATGTTGGTCTGGGTGCCCAGCTACAGGAATCTAAAATCGATGAAATTTCTGCCAATCGAGTTAGATTAGTTTCGGCAGGCAAGACGATTTTCCTATCAATTAGTGAACGTTCCCGATTCTTAAGTACCAGTAGCGGAAAAAGAAGACAACGTGGTAGAAACCGAGAATCAAAAACTCAAACAGCTGAAAACAAATCCGAAGAGCGTGATGATAATGAAAGTCGAGATCGCAGACGTGGGCGTCGAAGACGTGGNAGTGTCGATTCACAACGTGCCCAAGAAATGCGTTCCAGATGGGCAAATGCCTCTTCGGAGGAACGAAAAAACATGATTGAAAGGTTTCGCCAACGTGGTGGTAGACGTGGGCGTCGAGGTAACCGCTAAATTATTCTAAGTTAGAATCAGTCAGTTTAGATCCAACCCATGGCCGTTCTTTAATCAACACTTCTGCCCTAATTTACAATTTCTTATCTAANCAATCTTGGGTGCCAAGTAGATATTAGCACCTAGATCATATCTTTTTCCCTGCCCACCATTTTTTATACCTAAACCGTAAGATTAATAAAAATTGAAACGGAGTCTTTTTGCCTGAAGAAACTTGCATCAAAAAGAATCAAGATTCGTAAATAGTAATGTATTAGTTAACGCGACCATTGNAGTTTCTATTTGCTTCTTTGAGTTGAAAATCAGACTCAATTATTTNATCTAGANACGACTCATNTTTTATGNATTCTCCAATCCCGTTTAAANATGTCTTTAGAAAAAGAAGAGAAAATTATGAAATTGATTNCCAATTTTAAAAAGCGTACATATGAAATCTTGGAGGTTGCCGATTCAAAAGACACTACCAGTAGAATCTGTGATCTTGTTCTTTTAACTCTGATTGTTGTTAATGTTCTATTCTCTATTTTAGAAACAGTCGAAGAGTTATCATTGGCATACTACCAAGTTTTTTCATTTGTAGAGGAAATATCTNTGATTGTTTTTTCTCTTGAATACGTTTTAAGAATTTGGACCATAACACTTAGATCTGAGTTTAAAAAGCCCTTTATAGGAAGATTAAAATATTCTTTTACTTTTCTTTCTATAGTAGATTTAGTTGCTATTGCACCTTATTATCTACCTATGATAATTGATGTAGATCTTCGGTTTGTTAGGGTTTTAAGATTAACTAGGGTTTTTAGGCTTTTAAAGCTAGAACGGTATACTAATAGTCTTGAAATAATAGGCGAAGCAATTAGAGTAAAGAAATCAGAAATTTCTATTACTTTTTTCTTGCTTTCGTTAACGATTCTNATATCTGCTAGTATTCTCTATGTTTTAGAGGNAAGTGTCCAACCCGAAAAATTTACTAGTATTCCTTACTCAATCTGGTGGAGTGTTTCAGCTATTACTTCTGTTGGCTATGGTGATGTTTATCCAATTACGCCATTAGGACGACTCTTTGGTTCTATTACNGCTCTATGTGGAGTCGGTCTTATTGCCCTACCGGTGGCCATTTTCACTTCTGGGTTCAATGAAGTATTACAGAAAAATACAAAAATCAAATGTCCTCACTGTAATAANGAAATCAATGTAGAAAAATAAATATCCATAGACAAACCCATAAATACAACAATACTAATCTAACAATGTATACTTTATAAGGGGAAATACTTCCAAGGTTAAGGCTCCGACAATAAGCAAAAAAATTAAGAAAGTATAGGAACAAAACCTGACTATCAACTNGNTCTGTTTAACCTGAATCCTTNCAGCCTGGTTAATATCAACAGATTNAGTCTANCGCTTGATAATGAATATTTTCATCCAACCAAGACCTTCCACAAAGTTCAAATTTAACTTGAAAATGTAGTGTTCCAGTACTAACCTTTAATTGTCTGTCAAATCGTCAAGCAAAAAGTAATATTCAATTTTTATTAGCGGTAAGTCTAGTCCGATGCGCCTAGCGTAGCCACTCTGCCACAATTTTCACCACACAGGCGCTAACCTGTGTTTGTTTTTTCGCGACCTCANTCTTCATCCTTTCGCAACCTAGTATCTACCGATCAAGNGGAAGATAGCTACCTAAGGAGAAAGTGAAATAATGCAAATTAATATCAGTGGGCGTTCTTATGAGTTTAGCGACGATATCCAACACTATATTCAAAAACGAGCCAAAAAGCTATCCCGACACATCCCAAACTCTCTTAGTNTGAGTGTCACTATGAAACGGCAGAAAAACAGTTATACAGCCCTCGTCAACCATACTACCAAGAAAAAAATNTTCCACGCTAATGCGGTATCAAATCACCCGACTAGTGCTCTTAACCAAGCAATGGAAAAAATAGAGTCCCAGATCCGACGATATAAGGGACGTAAAAGAAATATTTTCAAGGATCTNCGATACCAAGGAAATATGGGTCAACTAATTAGAAACGCTTGAACAGGAAGATCCTGAAATACAGTCTGAGTNTGGATAAAGAGGGGAAACAAAAGAAAGATTAGATTGCGTATATAATAAGGATGGGTTCAAAAATCTACTCTAGTTCAATTAATTTTACTTCTAACTTGTTTCTGGATCAGACACGTACAATTGGGCTATATAGCCCAATGCTCCCATAAGTCTTCTGGTATATCATAACGAAAGTCATTTGGTTGTCTTTGCTGGTAGTGGGGCCAACGAGCAAAAAGAGCTATACGCGGTGAAGAATTAACATTAGTCGAACCATTGTGGGTCAAATATGAATGCCAAAGTACTACATCGCCTGGACTAGCTATGAATTCTTGACCTCCGAGCTTTGGGTTATGACAAAAAATATCCCAAGAAAATCCTTCTTCCTTCATAAAACTTCCATCTACTTTAGTGGGATTTTTTTTGAAGTAGCGATGAGCAACATAATGACTGTCAGGCCAAAATATGAAAGCTCCACCTTTTGGCTGGACCTCGTATAGATAAGTAGTAGCACCGATCATAAAAGGAGACCAATTACCACCGTAAGCATCAATATGTCCTGATTGGGGCATCTGCCAGGACTTCTCCGGCTCTGGCCAACGAATAATGGGAGCCCCNCCTCCAGTAGTCGAAAAATTACCACCTCCTAACTGCTGTATAATGGGAGCTAGAGCTGGGTGGCGACCGAAAGCCGATTCTGGTGGGTCATATTGATATCCATCTAAGCCCGAACGGTGTCGAGGCCAGCTTTCGGGCCGGTCGAAGCTAGAATCTAGTTCACGCCATATTTGCTCGCGCCACTGATTTACGGATAATTCGTCAATCAGATTTTNTAAAATCAGAAACCCGTGGGTCTTGAAATATTCTAGTTGCTTCCTAGAAAGAGGAGACGATGGATTCATAAACCTAGCCCTNGATGAAATAATTGTTGTTTATATAAGTAAAGTTATGGTGATAACCAGAGCCAAGTTATTTAGCATTAAAACACTCTACTCATCGTTATCAATGGCTCAAATTTAAGTTGAATTCAGTAAGTACAAAATGAAAAATATTATTTTTGAAGAAATAGAAGACGATAANATTCTTGTTTTCAAAGGTAAACTAAAGTTTATCTCAATCTATGACGATAATTTTTACGATCGGTCTGACGCCGATATAATGAATACTAGCATGCGAAATTATCTCAGCAATAGATTATCTAATCTTGAATATCGTTGGCANACAGGCAGTATTTTATCCTCTTCTNCTTTTAAAACAAGGTTTTTATTCCCCAGACCACAAATTCTCGGAGCCTCACCACTAGACATTGTTCGTTCAACAAAAAGAGAAGATAANGACTATTTTGTATTTACGCCCACACAAGCAGCAGGGTTTCTTTTACAAAACCTTCGTGGTCAAGAACTAATCAATGGTCTTGAAAGATTAATCAATTTACATCCGGTCAATTTGAAAAAGNTAANAGATCATATCAAATTTGATTATGATATAGATCAAGTATTCACTCCTATCTACAANCGACTGACNGATTTTCAATCAGATGTNGTCAATTCAGAAAAGATTAAGAATAAATCTCACTTAGGTAGGGTTATGTNAAATTTTCTTGGGATTGATACCAAGTACTTTCTGAGTATTTAATCACGGTAATGTGATCAATCATTATTAGCATCGATTAGATACTAAAATTTGTCGCCTGAGAGCTAAAAATACATNCAACTTTCATTCTTTGAATTATACTATACAGTAACCACTGTATAGAAATAATATCGTCTTCTAGTTCTCTCAAATAGCTCAAAGATATCCGACCTCAACCATTCCTAACTTTTTTCTATTACGACTAGTCTGAGTATTTTCTTGCTAGTGAAATACTAGTATGAATGCAATGAGCTGATACTGATCTTATATCAGTTATTCAATCAACTTGGTCCATACAAAGTATCTCCTCAAACCTGAAAAAGGTAATTGTAGAAGTTTGAACTTTCTTTCATCGGCCATTTCGACAAAGCTGATTTCAGAGAGCCAAAATAATTTTATTGTCTTTCTACGTTTAAATATTTGTGTCTGTATGGGTAAAATACCAAGAAGATAAGAAAAGAAATTCGATTAGTAGATACCAACTTATGTTCTCGTGTTTAATCTACCCAAGTTCATCNGCAGAATTTCGCGAACTAGCATGTGGGCTAAGGGCCTAAATTAGAGAAAGGGTAAGTTAACATAGTCTGGTTGAACTAATTGAGTTTGAGTGGCTAAAATTCATCATGTAGACTTGACAAGATTTCATGATAAAGCAAAACTAGAATGGCAATTAAGAGTAAGTNGACAAAGGAAAAAGAGAAAGAAAAAAACATGAAAACATAAAGCCATGTTTTTCATTNCAATCAACAACGATCTATTAATGGGAACTATAGAAAAATTGGANAACCACCAATATTAATAAACTATAGTATATTGTATTTATAATAAATTTTTTGTCTGTAAGGTTGACTATCATTCATGATGATAGAAAGAATTTAGCCTGAAACAGGAGAAAACTAAAGTGAAAAAGTTAAGTTTTTTACTGATCATTATCTCGATTTTTCAAATTTGCTTATTACGGTCAGAGTCCGAAGATGATCTATCTCCGATCGATTTAACAGGTTTTGANGAAGACTATCACCGAGTCAATGAAGCCATTCATTATGCACACATGTTAGCTGATCTGGGGGCAGGCTATGAAGCCGCTCGCNTTCTAGCAGCCATTGCTTCACGGGCTGCAAACACCGATTTTGGGAATCATGCTCACCAAATATTAAATGAATGGGATATTACTATTGAACATATTCAACAGGGAAACATTCAAGACATTAACAAAAAAATCGCCGAGTCAAGGCGAAAGACTAGCCAAAGTCGTTCCAATGTTGCACACGTTAGAAACCTGGTTGAATTAGGACTCTATGCTGAAGCTTCTAGCCTACTAAGACAAGAATCGGCAAAAAACAACAAGGCTACCATGAAAGAAAAATGGGGCGAAATCCTTGACCACTTCCATTTTTCGATCGACCTACTCTACCACCAGAATAGTGATGCCAACGACAAATTGTTGAAAGCATTACAAGCTGGTCACGAAAGAAATCAATTGAAATTTCAATCTCGACTTTTACGGTCCATAGACCGAGAATCTAGTGAGATGGCGGAAATGCTATTTCGGCANTCAGCACTATATACGGATGAAGATCGACATTCAGATCACCACCGTCGTCCATTCGAAATATGGGTAGAAAAACATGATGAATGGGAAGAAGATAGAAATGAATTCGACGTCGAACAACTGATACCACGAATATTAGATCATGCAGTTGAAATTGCCCACGANAACAGTATTTCAGCTCATATTTTAGCTAGTCTCGTAATCAAATCTAATCCTGATTCTAAGTTGGTCAAGAAAGCACATGATTTGATCAAAGATTTATCTATTCCGAGCGCTAACAGACTGGAGTCTAGAACCATTTTGAAAAATGGAGACGGTGAGGACTTGTTTGGTTTAGAAAAAGTTCATAGTTACCATCTAGAACTTTCCAATGAAGCAATCCAGCAACTACATGAAGATCCAAAGCATTACGTTCGTGCAATATTTCGTGAAGGTGATGATATTTACGAAGACGTCGGAGTCAGGTTGAAAGGTGGTCATGGAAGTTTTCGAATGTTAGATGGGAACTCGAAGGCTGCTTTTACCATCAAATTCAATCATTTCGTTAAAGGTCAGCGGTTCCATGGACTTCGTCGAATTATTCTGAACAACGCTGTTCAGGATCCAACATATATGTCTGAATATATTGGTTATAGTCTCTTTCGTCGCGCAGGCGTTCCGGCTCCGCGTATCGGGTATGCGATGCTAGCCATCAATCAAGAGCCATATGGNATGTATGTNCAGGTTGAAGCTGTCAGTAAAGATTTCCTGAAACGATGGTATACAAAGACGGAAGGCAATCTTTATGAAGGGCCAATGGACGTTACCGAGTGGAGAGAGATNGATTTAGACAGCAACCAGGGAAGAGAAAACNGCCGAGACCTACGACGTTTGGCGAAATNCATAGAAAAAGCAGATGAAAATAATCCGTGGGAATCACTCAANAGTTTGGTCGATCTGGGTAACTTCTCTCGTTTCATTGCACTTGAACAATTGGTTAACCATTGGGATGGTTATACTCAGACTAATAACTACAGGATGTATCACAATCCAGAGACAAAGAAATTCGAGTTCTTTCCACATGGTGCTGATCAGCTGTTCCAGGATTTAAGAGGAGATATTTTCCGTGATCAGGGAGGTATCCTGAGTCGTGCCCTAATAGAAACAGGTTCGGGCAAAGAAATTTATCATCAAGTGATGAAACAACTATTAGATCAGGTATGGAATGAATCCAAGATAAAATCACAAATTGCTGAAGTTTATCGGCTGATTCACCCATATCTGGTAAAAGAATTGGGGAAAAAATACCAACATCGTCGTGTAGAAGATTTTGAGCAATCTACTAGACGTTTGCTCCAATTTATAGATGCTCGTCGTTTCGCTGTACTCAGTCAACTACAGGATGCTGAGCAAAAGCCCTCATGG
Source organism: Candidatus Poribacteria bacterium (assembly GCA_002714785.1). Lineage (GTDB taxonomy): Bacteria > Poribacteria > WGA-4E > WGA-4E > UBA9662 > TMED15. Next base: position 30,928 of record PAYP01000112.1, read on the forward strand.
CGTGAACATCGTAGGACTGGATTTCGTTCTTATTTAATCCACTACTAGAAACTTATTTTAACTGATGAGACACCTTATTAATTTTGAATAATTAAACAGTATAAATCTTGGACTTCCGATTTGAAGAGGTGAAAATAAATTAACTATGAGAGATTTAGTAGCCATCAGTCTTCCTATTTGGTTATCCGACTTAGTTCAAACTTCGGAAAACCTGAGTAGTCATAAGTGGAGTAATTTTGTGGTAATACCATCCAAATCTTCATATGTATCAGTATCAAATCACTTATCTTCTACCCGTCCGCAGGATGGATTGATAGCGTAAATTTAATATGAAGAAGTATCTATTGTATCTGCTTGGTTTTGCTGTTTTGGCGTTGTTTGTACTCTGGATAGTTTGGAAAATTCTGGTTGGAATTGTATTTCCCTTGATCGCTTTTGTGGTTGGAGGTGTTATTCAAGTAGTTTTTGGTGTAGTAGTTTTGTTGGCTGTATTGTGGGGGCTTTTAAAAATTCTTGGCTATTTACGCTCTTTAGGTATTTTTCCCAAAAGCTAGATGATACAAATTGAATGTGAGACAAGGACTCCTAAAGTTCCCTCTGGTCTCATTTATATAACTTGGATCAGAAGTAAAAGAAATACCTAATTTCTCTTTACCAGTCTTTGATGAGAAATCTGCCAAGAATACAATATTGTACTGTTAATGGAATAATGTGATATTGGTAGATGGAGAAATTAGAGTGAGAAATTTTATTTTACAGTTTTTGGCCTTTACTTCTAGAAACATAAATCGCACGTTTATTGAATTAAGTCTTGGTTGCAAAAATTTCATCTTCATATGTTGTGTAATAGCGATGAACACTTTTTATACTGACGTTCACAGTCAAGAACTATTGATGACGAAACCTGAATCAGTTGGTTTGTCCAGTGAAAAGCTTAATTTGATTAAAAAATCGGTTCAATCTTTCGTGGATCAAAAAAAAATTGCTGGCGCAACAACTGTGGTGGCTCGAAGAGGAAAAATTGCTCATTTAGAAACCTATGGTTTCAGAAATATAGAATCAAATAAAAAGATGAATCTTGATTCCATATATCGAATATATTCGATGACTAAACCCATTACCAGCGTGGCGGTGATGATGTTGTACGAACAAGGTAAAATTGAACTAAATAAGCCGGTTTCAAGCTACGTTCCTGAAATAAAAGATTTTGAAGTTTATATTAGTGGTAGTGGGGCAGAAATAGTCCTGCAGAAAAATAAACGGGAAATGACCATTACAGATTTACTAACCCATACCTCAGGGCTAATCTATGGATGGGAAGGTTCTCCGATTGATTTTCAATATCAGAAATTACTATATGCTGATTACTCACATTCTGAAATGATAAATGAATTCAAAGATTTAGCGCTTCGATATCATCCAGGTGAAAAGTGGGCTTATGGTTTATCGACAGATCTTCTTGGTTATATTATTGAACAAGTATCAGGGCAGTCATTGGCTGATTTTTTCAAAGAAAATATTTTCTTACCGTTAATGATGAAAGATACGGATTTTTATGTTCCTAAAGAAAAAGTAGAACGTTTAGCCACAATTTATGTAAAAGAAAACGAGGAACTTAAGTCAGAAAACCCGATGGGTATCAACGAAGTGTCAAAGTTACCAAAGATACTTTCAGGTGGTGCTGGTTTATACTCGACAGTTTCGGACTACATACGATTCGCCCAAATGATATTAAACAAAGGTCAATTAGATGGGATCAGATTGCTGTCTGAAGAAACAGTAGAATTGATGGTAAAAAATCATATTTCAGCAGATGTAGATTTCGAAAGAGGTCGCAAGAACTATATGTTATCAGGATTTGGATTAGGGTTTGGAATCTGGAGCCGTGGGATTAGAGGCTGGGCAGGGATTGCCAATACCTATTTCTTCATTGACTTCGAAACCGANATAGTCTCGATGATTTGGACCCAGTTACGACCGAGTGGAGCCTACCCGATGCTGGTTCTCGGATTTAATCAACTGATAACACAGGCGATCATTGATTAGAAATCTGTGGACAGAATTCGTACAAGATCTATAAGTAATATTTGAGGACGAAACCGTTANAATATCAACGCCCGTTGATATTTTTCTTTACTANTGCAACAATGACGAATTAGATAGATGCTTGACAACTACATTTTCGTCGTAATAGGATCTGGGTTTGTGTCGCATCTGGAGATGATTGAGATAGGCAATTGAACTTGATTTCTATTCAAATACCATATCAGTCAAATTCATTTTCNTNTGGTGTTATTTCAGNAAAATCTTTTCATNGTTGTGATNGNAAAGAAAAATTCGGTTAATTTCAACCTACCGACTATGATAACCGTTATATATCATCACCTGCCANAAATCATTCCTATNTATCCTAAGCAAATACAGTTCCGGAGTAATTCGATCTCGAAGATNGANTATAGATCNGTACTGTAAGTATTGTGGTAAATCTAAAAATCAGAAAAGGAACATATGACTNATTTTAGTAACGAAGAGAAAGAGTTTTTCAAGAAGAACGGCTATATCGTGAAACAAAATACTATTTCCATCCAATTGATTCAACAAGCCCTAGAAGTGGTTTGGCAANATATTGATGCCGACCGAAATCAGGCCGAGAGTTGGATTAATGCTGGCCCGAAAGGAAACCTTCCATGTACTGACCACCCGGACATTAAAGCATTAATTAATAATAGCCAACAGNTTGCCATGGCGGAAGAACTGGTNGGNGAAGNNNGACTTGAAGTAGCTAACTATCCATTTTGCAAAATGATTTATCCTACTGGTGAAAGCGATTGGCAATTACCAGAACGGGGACATATGGATGGTTATANTCGTCCCGGTCATGTAGATACTTTTACTTTAGGTATCACCATGAACCTAAATAATGTTAAGCATCAAGGTGGAGGATTTACAGTTTGGCCTGGCACTCATATCATTGCGGCCGAATATTTTAAATCTCACTCTTTGTTAGATGGTAAAAAAGCCTACGGTGATCAGCTGCCTCAACCAGTCGAAATTTTTGGACCTCCAGGTACAACCTGTTTCTGGCACCACTACTTGATGCANGAGGCAAGCAAAAATTGCCAAACAGAGATTCGTATGGCTACAGTCAGNCGNCTTCGCTGGAAAAATACCCGGGAGATAAAGTTCGAAACTCCGGATAATATGTGGCAACACTGGGATGGACTGAATTAGGTAGGCAAAAANAAGATCTATCCTCTGACTNTTCCCGTTTGCTTAAAAAAAGTATTACCGTAGTTTTGTGTAGTCTGTTAGATTATTAAGTGTCNGCTATGCGAAAAATTATTCATATTGATCTAGACGCTTTCTACACTTCAGTCGAACAACGAGATAATCCTCAATTGGCTGACCAGCCGGTAGTGGTCGGTGGTCANCCTGAGTCTCGAGGNGTAGTNGCGGCGGCTAGTTATCAGGCTCGCCGCTTCGGTATTCACAGCGCAATGCCGATGAAAACGGCTGTCCGGCTATGTCCAGAACTGGTTATCTTGCCACGGAGAATGAAGGTTTACCGCCAACAATCCTCTTTGATCCGNGACATATTCCTGCAATACACTGATTTAGTAGAAGCGGTAGCCTTGGATGAATGTTATCTTGATGTTACTCATAACCGTCAATCGATTCCTACCGCTACTGAGACGGCTCAAACTATCAAGAAACAAATCAGACAAAAATTAAAATTAACGGCGTCAGCCGGCGTGGCAACTAATAAGTTTCTGGCTAAAATTGCTTCCGACATGCAAAAACCAGACGGATTAACCGTCATCAAACCACATCAAGTAGATGACTTTTTACGAGAGCTACCGGTGAATAAGATTTGGGGCATAGGACCAGTTACCCACCAACAACTAAAAGAGAAAAAAATTTCGACGGTAGAACAATTGAGGCAGCTATCTCTAAGGGAAATGCAACGATTGTGGGGAAAAAGGGGAACACGCCTATATCAATTGGCTCGGGGAGTTGATGAAGAGCCAGTAGATCCATCCGAGGATCGAAAATCAGTCAGTCGAGAGACAACCTTCGCTCAAGATCTATTTTCAAGCCAACGAATGGAACAAGAATTAAACCAGTTGAGCACGGAAGTCTGGCAAGTATTAACTAATGAAAGTCTCAAAGGTAGGAGAGTGACCTTGAAGGTTAGGTATGCCGACTTCCAAATTCAGACGAGGAGTTATAGTCAGTCCGGCGGCTGGTTACCAGAAAGTAAGATTAGACAGATTAGCCATCAACTACTGGCGAAAACATCAGCTTTAGATAAAGGCGTCCGCTTGTTAGGGCTTAGTGTGTCTGGCTGGTGGTCAGAAAACAAATCTCAGTTGGATCTATTCCAAATAAATTAGGTAGAATGAATCAGCAGGGGCTAAATTGGTATTCGTTTCGCTTCAGNCTTTATCATTAAAATTATTAACTTCTCTTGATTAATCAATGTTAGCTTTATTTATGCTGAATGCTATTTCTGCCGCTGTGTTTCAACCGGTTCCGACCGAATATAAGTTAGTTTGGAACGATGAATTTGAGGTGGACGGAGTAGCAGATTCACGCTACTGGGCTTATGAGGAAGGCTTTGTCAGGAATGAGGAACTACAGTGGTATCAGGCTGAGAACGCTTTCTGTCAGCAAGGTAAGCTAATTATAGAAGCACGAAGAGAAAATAGAGATAACCCACATTTTCAGGCTGACAGCAGAAACTGGAAGTTAAATCGAGAAAAAATAGAATATACTTCCGCTTGCATCACTACTAGAAATCGATTGAGTTGGAAATATGGCATCTTTGAAATTAGAGCTAGAATCAAAACTCAAAATGGGCTTTGGCCAGCTATCTGGTTTCTGGGTCAATCAGGAGAATGGCCCAGCTGTGGCGAAATAGACTTGATGGAATACTATCAAGGCAANATTCTAGCTAATGCCTGTTGGGGACAAGTTGAGCGATGGCAACCTAGGTGGGATACTAGTAAGCATTCGGTAGCTTCCTTCAATCAAGTAGNCTGGGACGATCAGTTTCATNTCTGGCGTATGGAATGGAATGCGCAAAAAATTGTTCTATCAATGGACGGTAAGGTATTAAACACCATCAATTTAAATCAGACTAACAATTTAAGCGATAGAGGACCTAAAAATCCTTTTCACCAGCCACACTATTTACTACTCAATTTAGCTGTGGGTGGAAAAAATGGAGGAGAACCGGATCANACGCCCTTNCCTAGTCGATATGANATTGANTATGTTCGTGTGTATCAAAAGAAAAACTAATTTTTNNCAGCTGAGCATCAACCAATCTCATATTCTGTTCTCAATTTGATAATCCGAATAGTTTTGATTGGTCTTTGTTCATTNGGAAACTNAANTTTAGATCTGATAATTGTGGATAAGNCCAACCTGTCATGGCTAAATCGTCCAATAAATCTATAAGCAAANCCGTTTTCNTAAAAACGTTCNCTCNAAATGACCCGCTGATATAGNTAATTATCTACNACGACTAGGTTTGCCAATCCAATAAAACACCCAGTCCTTTTTCTGGTGTTTGCCACAGAAAATCAAAAGCAGACTTAGCCTCGGTATAGGCAAACCGGTGAGTAATCATCTCTTCGATTTGGATCACACCTTGCTCCATGCTATCAATAGCTCGTTTGATAGTCTTAACCGGCGCTTCGTCCATCAAGCTTCCGGCTATCAGTCGCTTATTCATGATCTTACTGGCATGGAGAGGTAAGGCTTGTTGTTGATAAAGAGCAATCAATTGAATAGTACCCCGAGCAGCTACCATTTCTTGAGCTTGTTCAAAAGATTTGACGCCCGCATACCCGCCCACACAGTCAATTACTAAATCTGCGCCTTGCCCATTAGTCAAGTCTTTAACCATTTGGATGGGATCAACATCGGCCGCATTAATGACTTCATCTGCTCCTAACTGTCGAGAAAGTTGGCAGCGATTTGGCAGTCCGTCAACCGTAATGACCTGTTCCGGTTGATGTGGACGAAGTAATTGCATAACCAAACTACCTACAATACCTTGTCCTAAAACGACAACTTGATCGCCAGCCTTAACCCCAGATGAATCCACCCAGGATGTTGCCTCTTTGGCCAAAAGCAAGAAGGTGCCTTCCTCGAATGAGATACTGTCTGGAAGTTTGAACATACTTCCCTTGACTACTGAACCAGTGTGGCCAATGGCATACTGGGCATGTGGTGCAACTACCATGACTCGCTGACCGATTTGGTATTCGGTAACTTCTGTCCCAACTTGCTCTACTACACCTGTTAACGAATAACCCATAATCGAAGGATCAACGGCTGTCTCCATGATATATCGTCGAAATAGTTCTGATCCTCGACTGATTAAGGTCTTAGCTGTTCTAACTAGAATTTGATGACTGTCTGGACTAGGCGTCGGCACCTCTTCTAACTGGATGTTTCCCATACCCGCAGCCTTAATAACGCGAATCAATATACACTCCTTGCTCTCTTTCATCAGAGTCGCTGTTGGATACCATAGTAGCAAATAGCGACATAGGTAACAAATGATATTAGAGGTGTGAGATCTAGATTATTTCGAATAGCTGAAACTAAATCTCGGTTGATGCCGAACCAAATAAGCAGATATATGTTGGCCTATTAAAAATTGGAAAGTAAATATTTTGAGCAGCTGTCATCACCATTTAGATTCTGATCATAGCTAATGAAGACGATTTTTTTATTGTTGTCAAGATTTAGTTGATGCTAATTCCAGCACCTTTATTTTGGTATGTCAAGTTGATACTTTGACACGTCAGCGCAGATAAATCCTTTTGCTTTTGTTTCTTTTTT
>PAYP01000113.1 GCA_002714785.1 Candidatus Poribacteria bacterium
CCGTACATTAACAACCATACCCTGTAATCCAAAAACATTCGGCTTGAAACATCCTACTGGGGCAGTGGTATCATATCCATCATTCAATTCTACATCAGCTCAATCGAATTCTGGGTGAAGTCCCTTCAAAATTGAGTTTGCATTCTTATCGGCAAAGTTACACTCTTGTCCTATTGGCATTTTATTTCCCCCAATGGTTAACGTTTGCCTATTAATCCACCTCGAGTTGCTTACTCCCATTCAGATTTGGCTGGCAGTCACTTTCCTGCTCANCTTGAACAAGCNGCATCGTCATTCCAATTTACANCCACCATTNGGGTGGNTGGTTCATGAGAACCACACAAACAACTAAATTTCAGNAANCGATTGGATNNTTATATCCGCTTTACTCAACAAACTGATAAAACTGATCGATNGTTACTNACCTCATGCTTNTCCATNTAGAATGAATTCAGTTCGANCCNATGTANTGGNACTTCATCTTTACCTCCTTCATCAAAGTGANCACCCATCTCAAACAATCCGCTTGTAATCCAAACCATTTCAGATTAATCTTTTTCCCAAATAATTTTTACCCTAGCTTACTTGTAGTTCATTTTCATGGAGAATTGGCTGTCGAGCTTTCACCTTGAGTATCAACTGAAAATACTAAATACCCAATCTATTTTTGTAATCATAACCTCGACTTCAATGAATTTGATTAATAACACCAAGCGAATGACCTTCTCCATTTGCTAATTTGCAAGGAAACGAATGGGAAACTTGAGTGAAAATTAGAATTTTGAATTAAATTTGTTATTTTTCACTGTTAATGATGCAAAGTGAAATTGGCAACCGTTTTTTATCATTAACCCAAATTGTATCTATTTCTTCATTTCTAATATTGAAGGGCAATCTATTTGTTCCAATTCTTAATGATATTTTTGGCTAATTGACCGGACTTTGTNAGCTCATCNTCCGTCCAATGACCACTTGTACTTGCTGCGGGNACTAAAATCGACCACTCCTCTGTCTTATCGTTTACGGCCCAATTGCAGTGGCTAATCATATTATTCGCACACCATGACATCCATAGATCTGTTTCTGCATCCACTGTCTGATACCCAATTGACCCCCATTCAGTTACAAACAAAGCAATCCCCTTTTTCAAAGCTATTGANGCACGGTCTCGAAGCCATTTTTGATGGTGAACGGTATAAAAATGAAGCGAATAGGCAATATTTTCAAAGCTAGTAATTGGATCTTCGGCTACTANATCCACCCTCTGCGACCATTCCGGGCTACCGACAATGATCAAATTATCAGGGTCAATTGAGCGGACGGCCGAAATGACCTTCAAAGCATAAGGCTTAACAGTCTCTGACCAGGAGACATCCAACGGCTCGTTGTATATTTCGTAGATCACATTTTTGCTATGACCATAGGTNGTCGCCATTTCTTGGAAAAATATGATTGCTTCATCGGTGTAATCTTCGGCATGATGCGAGTGCCAATCAATTATCACGTAAATTCCTAAATCAATTGCCGATTCGACAATAATTTTAACNCGTTCCTGATTNGTNGCCCGATTNCTTAAGTATCCACCAGGATCTTCTACACCCATAGCTGCTCGAATAATTGAGGTATTCCAATCTATTTTGAGCCACGAAACAACTCGAGACGAGTAATAACGCTCTCCACCCCAGCCATCATTGGACCAAAACAAGCTGTTTCCAGCTAATGAAATAGGATTGCCATACTGATTGACAATACGATTACCTTTGACCTTCAAGAGTCCATTATTTTCGACAATAGTTTCATTGTCTGCAGAACAGAAATTTGGTTGTACCATTATTATCAATGACAAAAAGAAAAACCTACATAGGAACTTAGAAAAATATCTTTGCATCCAGTTTCAATTACCTCACCAATATATTAGTCTTATAGTATTCTAACTAAAAAGATGAATAACTCCCGATTTCAAGTTTGAGTAAACATAAAATTGGGAGTTATTCATCTTTTTGAGATAAGAACTTCTTGGCCTGATTTAAAATTTCCTCCTGAGCTTTAGGGGCCAATTTTTGAAATTTTTCACTCTCAATAGCCTGACGGATTTTCTGCGCGGAAGAAGTCCGAAAATAGCTAATCCAGCCTTCAGCTTCTAGTTGAATATTTCCTAGATTCTTGGCANTTTTTTCTTTTTTTCTCTTGCCCTTCCCCAATTTATCATTCTTCTTCTTTTCTAGCTTTTTAGGTGNTCCTCTAGCTCGTTTACCCTCAATTTTTCGCAGATTTTCATCTTTGGCGATAACCCGAGAGAAACCGTTGGCAAGATGGTACAAGTGTGTTTCTGAACGAAGGATCATTGATTCCTTAACTACAGCTGGTGAAGCGATAAAACTGGCATTCAATTCATTTTCTGCTAATAACTTAAATTCTCTATCTGCGGAAATGACCGAAACTTTTCCGNCCTTATTCAAGAAATAAATTCTCTTATCCGCATACACAGGAGATGCCCAATGGTTACCATGAATACGTCCTTTCCATATTTCATGTCCTGTTTTAGCTTCTAGGCAAGACACAACACCTCCTTCATTGGTGAAGAAAATCAGGTTGTCCTTAACTATAGGCGATGGTATTTCGGGACTTCCTCTTCGATGACTCCAAACNACATGAGTGTTGGTAACATCTCCACTTCCAGAAGGATCAACAGCCAGTAATGTTTTTGCTACTCCAGTAGTGAAAAACACCAAACCNCTACTATAAATGGGTCGACAAGCTACATTCCAACCCCACCCTTGATGATGTACTCTCCATAATTCTTTCCCGGTTTGAGGATCATAGGCAAAAGTGGCTTCAGCTGCTGGGCTAATCAACTGCTTTTGGCCGTTATGTTCAATAATGGTAGGGGTTGCATAGGATTTTCTATTATCGTTCAGTTTCTCTTTTAAGGTTTCTTCAATATCTTTGANACCACCGCTTGTAAGAACTGTAGCCAAGTCGTTTTTTACCTTTCGATTTTCTAACCAATGGGTTTGACCACTTTCCTTGTCCAAAGCAGTGATAAACTGGACATCAACTCCATCATAAACTAAAAATATTAATNCATCATCAATAATCGGNGAGGAGGCTGGCCGAACCCGATGATCACAATTCAAATCACGACGCTCCCACAATTTTCTGCCCGTTTCAGTATCTAGACAAGCAGTACCATAAGTACCAAAGTGAACATAGATTCGGCCTTTTTCAATGATTGGNGTGGGCGATGCATGACTGTTCAAGCCCGGATGTTCCGATTGTGGATCTGCTACATCGAAGACTTTTATATCGTGGATCATTTTACCACTATCCAAATCAATGCAGACTGCAAATAACTCAGTTCCATCTTCCCTTGCGGTGGTCAACCAAATTTGTTTTCCCCAGACCACAGGTGAAGACCAACCTTGGTCGTGAATCGGTATTTTCCATCGTACATTCTGACTTTCCGTAAATTCGAGGGGNAAATTTTGAGTCTTCGATCTTCCGTCTCCATTTGGTCCACGAAACTGATTCCAATATTCGTCTTCAGCGTACGTTGTTAGGAAAGAACAATAAATTGCCAACACCAATACGAACTTNCTCATTCATGGTCTCCTTTATCAAAAGTACCTGTTAAACTTCTATTGCCATAACTTATGAATCGCATTAAACAGGTGAGCATTGACCATTCCAGTTTCTATCTTCATAGTTCAGCAATTTCTTGAAGTAGCAAGTATTAGTAATAGCATAGAATAAAAATCTGTTTCTCCTGAACTGATAGCTGATCTAGGGCCTGCTTAATTTGATTCTCTATTTCCTCAGCTTCGGCTAGCTTAGTAACAGTTGGATCATTAGATGAAGTAGAGATTCATCACTCGGAAACTCGTGGGTGAAAAGATAAAAAGATTTCTTTTTTGCTTTCGGGNGTAATCGATTCCTGAGTATCACNAACCGCTACCTAAACTGCAATTTGAATGCGCCCACGCAGTTACATCAAGATCTTGAGAATATTCTCATCTGAAATTATCATCTAATGTATAGCTTAAGAGTTTCGAACTCAAATCAAGCTCGAATGTATAACGGTTAACTATTTAAATCCTAACATTTTTTATTTGCCTNATTGAAACCCAATTTNGGGCTTTGAGAAGATTATCAAAGAACTTGTGNTTAAGTTAAAAAGTCGCCACTCTCACGGTAACGGTTAGGAGATTGGGTGAATGAAGGTTATTTANCCCAATTCGCTCANAGNCATTATAGTCGTAGCCAATGGGATATTGGACTTAATCACGACGGGTTTTGACTCGTCAGTCTCATTGGCGATTACGATTTTGTCTGCGTTGACGTCGCTGCGCCTTTTCATACTTTTCTAATTTTGACATTTACTGTTCGTTCAGTAGGTACTTGATTGAGGACTTATGCTTGCTCATAATCTCCTCCATCTAAGGCCGGATACTTTGCCAATCTTTAGTTCTCATAGCTTCGCNTACCATCTTCTTGGACTTTTACATTGTCTCTTGATAGACCAGATGGGCTTGAATTAAGATCTGATTGTTAATCATAAGAGACCGATCCAGGAAGTACCAATGGTATTAGTTAGCATGTTTGTAATATTGGACATCATGCGGTTATCAAGAATGGGTTGTTCTTTTCTATTTTGTCCACCTTTATCTTTGTTCGGTCTTTTATTCTTCTTACAAGAGTTNTCAGTTTTTCATGACCGCCAGTGCTTGATAATTGAGCAATAGTCAATAGGCCTACTGTGGCCCCTACTAAAAAAATCTTTACGTNNCATATCTTATTCAGCTTTNCTTGAGATTGATCTTATAATCATGATCTACAAATGTCAGACGAGCATCTATTTGATGCATTTACTCAGTTACATTAGCTAGAATATTATCAGACTGATTTTAGGGAGGTTGATCGATTATATTATTCAAAAGCAGGAAANACTACTAGTGTATTNAGCTGAACCACAGGNAGGATTATANAGAAGCTATGTGGATTCTGTGGGCTAANATCATCAGAAAAAGTAACACTGATTTACTTGAGTTTACTTTGGATTTAAAAGGGATTAATCAAGGGCAGTTAGCGAAATAAAAGGATTTTTTACTTGGCAGAATTTTACCGATTATTTAAAGCTAACCACCTGTATTTTCCTGAAGTATTTTCAATGCTTCGGNNGTTCGTATTTTTTTTAATAAATNGGCTGCATTGGAGCGAACAGACGGATTCTTATTTTTTAGTGATTGTCTAAGAATCATCAACACTGGCTCTACGGCTTCAGGTGTACCAATTGCTATCAAAGTATTGGCCACATTAGCCCGTATGACTGGGTCTTCACTCCACAATGACTGTTTGAGAACAGGTAACACTGACTCAATCGCTTCAGGTGTACCAATCCGTACCAAAGAATTAGCCGCATTGGTACGAACTTTTGGAACTGGGTCTTGAAGACCTTGTGTTAGAGCCGGGATAATGTTTTCTAATGCTCTGGCAGACTCAGTTGGGTNAGTNTGACCCAAAGCCTGTCGATTAGACNTCAAAAATTTTCGTGTAGAATTTTCTAATTTCCACAAGACCATTATTGTTTCAGGGTCCTCGGNNCCAATTCGTCCTAAGACCTCAGCTGCAGCAGCNCGAAGGTCTGATCTATTATCTTTTAATGTTTGTATTAGGTCGGGTAAGGCTCCTTTTCCGATCAATACAAAAGTATCCAACACTAGAGATTTGACCGATGGATTTTGTAATGCTTGAATCAGAAAGGGAGTAACATTGTATTCTATTTTGCTTAATGCTATCGTTACACCAGTACAAACTTCTGGNTTTTTATCTTCTAGCGCTTTTATCAATTCGGGTATGGCGTCTTCTCCTATTTCTCGCAAATCATGTATCGCACGGCTACGAGGTGTGGACCCCATAAATCCTGGAGTCTTACGCCCCAAATCTTGGATTAGACTCTTGATTTCTGGTTCTTGCCAACAACTGGCAAAAACTAACAAGTAGGTGAGCAACATATTTCTCATCAACTTGAAGACACAGTTTTTCATCTCAAATATCCTAACTATACAATACAATATTATAATATTTTGCNAAACTACCGATNACATAAATGGAGCATTCAACCAACAGTTCCTTGNGCATTGAACGATCGTTGTGCAATCTTGAATGGACGNNCATCATTGATTTAACTAATAATAGACAATGATGTTCCTTTAACTTCATAAGTTAATCAATCGATTTAAGCAACTAATACGAACCAACAGGCTAGTAATATTAATTTCATTAAATGAATCAGTCAATTTGGTATCAGATACGCCATTAAAAAGTCTAGAACTAAAATACTGGTTTTTAATCTTAGGGAGTAAATGGTAGCTGGCTCAATAGTTTCCACATAATTGGATTGTAATTCACCACTTATTAGGAATACCAAATTTTTCTACGTAATAAAGCCAAATATTCAATAAATAGTAAAACATGATTGTAATACCAATAGTATAAGAAGGATTAACCTAGAACGATTATTAGGTCAGATTAACTGAAACTGCTACTAAAAGCTTTAGATTCGTTATCTTTTAATTAAATACTTGATATAGTAGTATAGTTATATACCTTCTCTAGTCGACGCGTATAATGCTATACTTATAGTCTCAGAGTCGAGAAGTGAGATCTATGAAAATAAACCAAAACTTATCAGTTTCTCATCTAAAGCCGAAAATTGAACGATTGTTTGAATTGTCGGGACAAAAAATCTTAGACATTGAAAAAAATTGGAATCCTTCCGATGGTACACCGGTCTTTACATCGAACGGGATTTACACTACAAGAGGTTGGACCGAGTGGACACAAGGCTTTCAATTTGGTTCGTCAATCATACAATATGATGTAACTGGAGAAGAAAAGTTTTTGGAAATTGGTCAACAACAGACAATTGATAAAATGGCGACCCACGTTTCTCATATCGGTGTTCATGACCATGGGTTCAATAATATTTCTACTTATGGTAATTTACGCCGATTAATCTTAGAAAATCGAATAGATGATGAAGGATGGCAAAGACATTTCTGTGAGTTAGCACTCAAAACTTCTGCAGCCGTACAAGCTAGCCGGTGGACAAACATCAAAAATGGTCTCGGTTTCATTTATTCCTTTAATGGACCACATTCCTTATTTTCTGATACCATTCGCTCACTGCGCATTTTAGCTGTCGGGCATCAGTTAGGACACGTCCTGATGGGTGAAGGAGATCAAGAAATTTCCCTAATGAGTCGGCTAATCCAACACGCAAAGACTACAGCTCTATACAATGTATACTATGGTGAAGGTAGAGATGCTTACGATTTGCGAGGTCGAGTAGCGCATGAGTCAATTTTCAATACAAGCGACGGTAATTATCGATGTCCGAGTACACAGCAGGGATACTCACCATTTAGCACTTGGACTCGTGGTTTGGCTTGGATTATAACGGGTTATGCTGAACAATTGGAATTTTTTGCGACATTGCAGGATACAGATCTACATGAATCAGATATAGACCAATTTGATTCAATTGATACTATTGTAGAATGGATGACTAGGTCTGCGCTAGCCACTGCTGATTTCTATCTCGATAACAGTGCCGCTGATGGTGTGCCATATTGGGATACCGGCGCCCCAGGCTTATCTCAAATGATCGATAATCATCTAGATCAAACAGCTGACCCCTATAATCCTTGGGAACCTGTCGACAGTTCTGCTGCAGTTATTACTGCGCAAGGGCTCGTACGTCTCGGTTGCTATCTCAAATCGAAAGATCAGAGCAATCATCTAGCAACGAAATATCTTCAAGCTGGCCTAACCATTGCTGATACGCTATTTTCAGCACCGTACTTATCTGAATCGAACGATCACCAAGGACTGATTCTGCATTCAGTTTATCACCGACCTAATGGTTGGGATCATATCTCACCAGGACAATCAGTTCCATCTGGCGAATCTTCAATGTGGGGAGATTACCATGCTCGAGAATTAGGGTTACTGTTATGGCGGTTAGCCGAAAATAAGCCATACCCGACTTTCTTCTGATAACTATCCTAACTAGACTTACATATTTACAGCAGTAAGTGAATCTGCAAACGATCGCAATTTCTAATTATTCTTTCACTTACCATGGTCGTAATCAATCGACACTAGAAAATGTTCGATTATCAGCTTACGATGGCGATTTTATTTTGCTAACAGGTCCCACAGGTAGCGGAAAATCAACTTTTCTTCGTTCTATGGGTGGACTTAATATAGACAGTGGAACCACTACTGGCCAAATAGAAATTGGACATAGAACATCAGTAGCACCTAAAGTAGCTTCGTTATTACAAAACCCTGACGATCAGGTGTTCTGTACTACAGTAGAAGATGAAGTTGCTTTCGGTCTAGAAAACCTTGGTGTTCCACCGTTCCAGATTAACGAAAGAATTGATCATGCTCTATCTCTGGTTGGATTCAGCTCGGAAACACAGATTCGGTACAGTGACACCAATACTCTTTCCGGTGGAGAAAAACAGAGGGTCGCACTAGCAAGCCTACTTGCTCTACAACCCCAGGTTTTGTTATTAGACGAGCCAACCAGTTATCTTGACCCTTTGGCTAGCCAACAAGTCTTAGCTTCCTTAAAGGAACTCAAGTTCAATTTATCCAGCTTAACGATTGTGTTGGTAACGCACAAGATAGAAGAAGTAGAACAAATTGCCAACCGGTTTTGGCAAGTAAAAAATCGTACCATCGTAGAAAACGAGAGCTTCCCAGTTACACATACATTATCATCTACAAATCCAAAAAAAGATAAAATAATAACTAAAAATAGGCAATCTGCTATGTCTGTCTTCAATCTGAATTTTGGCTATCGAAATCCAGACAAAGAAGTTTTATCTCAAATCTCCTTTGAAATCGGAAAAGGTGAAAAAGTCGCCTTAATGGGTCGGAATGGGTCAGGAAAAACAACCTTGCTACACTGTTTATGTGGGATGTTGCCACTAACAGATAAAAAGAGTTATATTTCATTAAATGGCCATTCTATAAGGAGGCTTAAAGATGCAATTGGTCAAATTGGTATTGTTTTTCAAAATTCTGATTTGATTCTACAAGCACAAACAGTTCGGCAGGAAATTGCTTTTGGTTATGAACATACTAAGAAAAAATCTGCCCGATCGAATAATACCATTGATCAAATTTTAACCAATTTCGATTTGGGGCATTTATCTGAAGAGGATCCCTTCGCCTTATCTCAAGGACAACGTCAGCGTGTGGCGATTGCGGCAAGCTTGTCTAGCCAACCTCAACTCTTAATTTTGGATGAGCCAACTACAGGTCAAGATTTTAACAATCTGAAAAAAACTCTAACCCAAGTTAGCCAATTCATTGATGGCTATCGTGCAGATGAAGCTCCATCTTTTTTGTTCTCAACACATAGCATCGATTTGGCTACACAATATGCAGACCGTCTACTATGTTTAAAAGAAGGACACTTAATTTTTGATGGTGTTCCTTCACAGAGTACAAAAAAAATATTATTTTAAGTTTCTTATAATAGTATAATAAATTGCTATCAGTTATAGCTTAACAATTAAATAGTAGTACTCCGTATTACTCGGACTTTCGATGTGAACTCTCAAAGGTGAAATATAACTTGAAAGAATATCAGAAAATAGTCGATGATTGGATTCAAGATATCGGGTTCGGTTACTTCTCAGAGCTAACCAATATGGCAATTCTAACAGAAGAAGTAGGTGAAGTTGCTCGAATTATATCTCGTCGATATGGCGACCAAAGCTTTAAAGATTCTGATCGGGATATAGATTTAGCAGAGGAATTAGCCGATGTTCTATTTGTATTGATATGTTTGGCTAACCAAGCGGGTATTGATCTAGAAACGGCTTTTCACCAATCAATAAAGAAAAAAAGCAAACGCGACCGAGTTAGGCACCAACGAAACCAGTCCAACGAATGAGCCAAGGTTTAGTAAACCTAATTTTTTCCTTTACTCTGCTGGCTATTATTTTCGGTTTTGCCTTTCAATTGATTTTTTCTAAAAAGCGTAATATTCGGGACCTTCTGAGGCGTGGACAAGGCTATCGTTCTCGGCAAACTTACGATATGGCAATCGGCTGTTATCAGCGTGTCATAGAACTCGATGCTCAGAATAAAACAGCAATGGAAAACATTGCCATCTTACAAGCCCGATGTGGTCGTTATGAAGAAGCCATTGAAGCCTATGAAACGCTAACCGAATTTGAACCTTCTGATCTGCGTTTTTTTAACGAGCTTGCTCAATTATACGAACGAATTGGCAATGAAGAAAAAGCCATTGAAAAATTTGAAGCATCACTGGATGTAGATGCACACAGCGTCGCAACTTACATCCATTTAGGTCAACTTCACCAAAGAGCTGGTCGGAGAGATCAAGCCAATGACAGTTATCTTCAAGCTATCGAATTGGATCCAATTCGAACGGACGTCCGATCTTATCTAGCTACATCTTATCTCTCGCAGGGAGAGGGAGAAAAAGCTATTGAGCAATACAAAATTGTTGTCAATACACTACCCGAAGATCCACAGGGTTACCTACAGTTAGCGACTGCATATAATCAATTGGGTCGATACGAACAGGCAGTAGAAACATACGACAAAGTTCTCAATTTAACACCGAATGTTCCCGATATCCACGTGGAACTTGGCAAAACCTATTATCTCCTGAGAGATTACGATCAGGCCAGTAATTCATTTCAAATTGCTCTGGACTTGAATCCTGATTGCGCAAGTGCTCAGTATAATTTTTCCGTATTATTAGCTGATCAGAACGACTTAGAGCGCTCTGTACAATACCTCGAGCTAGCATTCTACAACGATTCTAGCTTTTATTCACTCGCTGAGGTTGAACCAGTCTTCGAATCTATCAGAAATCATTCCGAGTTTGCACATTTTTTGGTCCCGAACAAAAGTTAGATGATTAACTTAAAAACACTATCCAAATCAGAGCTAGTACAGTATGTAATAAGCTGGAAACAACCTACATATCGGGCCAGCCAAATTTGGGCTTGGATGTACCAAAAAAATGTCACGGATGTAGATCTGATGACGAACTTACCTACTCAACTTCGACAAAAGCTCAAATCCGAAGTGTGGATTAGTCAGGCCAATCTGAAAACACAATCAGAATCAAAGAGCGATCAATCAACTAAATTTTTGCTTGAAGTTGCAAATAGCGAATCAGTCGAGGCTGTTCTGATGCCGGATGGTAATAGAAATACCATCTGCTTATCATCTCAGGTTGGCTGTGCTATGAATTGCGCTTTTTGTGCAACCGGCCAGATGGGATTCTTTCGAAATTTACCTGTAGACGGAATCATAGATCAGTTTCTAGCCATTAAAAAACAGTTTTTAACTACCCAAATCACCAATGTTGTTTTTATGGGTATGGGTGAACCTTTAGCTAACTATCAGCAGGTTGTATCGGCCGTACGAATACTTACAGATCCTGATGGAATTGGCATGTCTCCCAAACGCATTACCATTTCAACCGTTGGTCTTGTACCCCGTATTTACCAACTAGCACGTGAAGGATTAGGTTGTAAATTAGCACTTTCCTTAAATGGAACCAATGACAAAATTCGGGCTAAACTAATGCCTATTAACCATAGTTATCCAATTGGCCAACTTCTATCTGCACTCCGTTCTTGGGTAGAAATTACCCAAACACCAGCTACTATCGAATATGTTCTAATAAAAGGAATCAATGATAGTCTAACAGAAGCAGAGGATTTATGCCGTCTTCTGAAAGGCCTCCGTTGCAAGATCAATCTGATTCCATTCAATCCAATTTCAGGTTCAGATTTGCGCCGACCGGAAGTGAGCCAAATCGAAGAGTTTCGCGATATACTAACTCAACATCATCGAGTAGCTCCAATTCGATACAGCAAAGGTCGAGATATCGCTGCTGCTTGTGGCCAACTTCGAACAGTTTACGAAAAAACGGGCAAAAGATTGTCGCCTAATCCTCAAAAAGCTTAACCTATTTCGAATTATCCTTCTTCAATCTGTGAAAAACCAAATATTGAAATGCCTCATAGGTATTGTTCTGAGACTGTTTTTCTGAATTATGTTGAAATTAGTTGCTTGGGCCGCGATAACAATATCTGTAATACAANTTCTAAATCGCTTTTCTACTATGGTTGCCAAGTATAAAAATCTNACCAATCGGGTCGGCCGACATACAGCGACCGATTTTCTAGGGGAAGACTCACCCGTGCACCACCCGATCGGTGAGACTCTATGGTAGCCATCATAATTTCTTGGCTTCGTCGAGCTAGATAGATAGGTCCTTTTGTTTCTGTATTTTGATCTAGGGCTTCAGCAATATCGAGAATTCCCATCAGGGTACCACTTTTTCGATCAATTTTTGAAAATTCTACTTCGNCCAAAGTCCCATCAATTTCGCTGACTCGACGCAACTGAGCATCCAAACCATCGTTGAGAATTCTAAGTTTTCCATTAGTACCACTAACCTCAAACTCTGAACCCATTCCAACGGTGCTGTAACCGTGAACGCCATTACTAAATCGAATATAAGAATTNGTAACAGGAGGATCAGTATTGAGCCGATTCCCCATCCAGTCAGATTCTTGGCAAAGAATTGAACCTTGTACGAAGTCGACCTCCGGATCTCCAGCCATGAATAGCATCATGTCAGCTGTATGAGTTAATCCCCATAAAGCAGAACTCATACCATATTGGAAGATTACACACTGAATGTTACCAATTTGGCCTTCATCGATCAATAATCTGATTTGGCGGAAAAAAGGCATAAATCGACGTTGTGTTCCATAATTAAACTTGATATTGTGTGCTTGGACGACTTCTACCATCATATCCGCTTCTTCCATCGAACAGCAAAGAGGTTTCTCGGCATAAATTCCCTTNACCCCGTTTTCCGCTGCGAAAATGGTAATTTCAGATCTAGATGATGGGCGTGTAGCAATACAAAGTATATCTGGATTCTCTTGTTCTATCATCTGTCGATAATCAGTGTAATATCGTTCAGCTTGATACCGCTTACAAACGGTTTNTGCTTTTTCTTCTATCACATCAGATACTGCNACNAAATGGGTTCTATGACAAGACAAAACGGCTGCCGCATGTGAAAAGGGCACCCACAAAAACTCATTGTGATGTCCGACTATCTCATCATCAATAGTAGCTCCCATTCGGCCACAACCCACTAAACAAACCTTGTATATTTCAGACATCTTTATANTNTTATCCGTTGGCGTATACCAATCGATCACGTCTCAGGTTTGGGAGGTTAACTAGTTGTCNAGTTTTACCACTCTCGATAGTAGCAAAGCCGATCTCATTAACGGCCATATAGCTGTTTCTGCTACAGTCAGGTAATGGTCCTCCTTCTAAGTAATCCACAATTTGCTGATAGGCAACCTTAAAAACACTCNCATTATCTGGTAAATTAAGTATATTATGATCAACAACATTTCCACTTTCATCAGTCAGACGAGTTATTCCTCGCGAATAGCCCACGGTTAATGTGCCCTTAGTANCCAATACATCAACTGAAAACGCATCCCGTCTTCCATGCCTACCAATATGAATTCCACGGATACCACTCTGAAACTTAATTGTAGAACTAACAATTGCAGGCTCANGCTCATATTCCGGGTGGCTACTTCCAGTTCCGTCTTGAACTTCTGCCCAAACTGAGATGGGATCGTATCCCGCAAATTGACAAATCATATCAGTACTATGAATGGCAAATGACAAAACTGTACCACTGCAATAACCAATAACTGTTTTGACTTTACCAATCAGTCCATTTTGTACCAAATTTTGTAATCGAATTAGGTGCGGCGCCCAATGTCGAGAGTAGTCAACTACGATTGGAACTCCTTTTTCNTCGGCTATCGCTGTCATCTCATCAATTTCTTGTAACGAACAACCTGCTGGTTTTTCCAGAAAAATTATCTTGATATCTGAATCAAGAACGTTTTTCATAACGGAAAGATGAAATGGACCACGTACACAAACAGCAGCGATATCCAATTTCTCATTTTTTAACATTTCAACATCATTATTATAATACCCAATGTTAGTATCTGAAAAAGATGGTCCCCTAGTTTGTCGAAATTCGGTCTGACGATCTTCGTCCATATCAGCGATAGCTACTAAGTTTGTTAATTTACATTGTCGGATCCCCCCAGCATGGCAATAAGGAAAAGGATCTGACGGAGTTGAATATCGGGCGGCTATACTACCCAATCCGATTAGACCAACACGGTGCATGAGTAAATCCCCTTATCCGTAATAAACATCATATCACAAAATTCTTGGTCCCGAGCACAGCAAGCAAATAAATAACTGTTAATTTCTTAGTTGTACCGATTTATCATAGTCCTATTTTCTCTTAATTTACAGATGTTTCTTCTCATACTAATATCTCTAAATAAAAGTCAGTATCAGAAACAACATTGATAAGAAAGAAATTGGAACTAGCTAGAAATAATATTTAGCGAAGAGTAATTACAAAATCATAGAGATCAAAACGAGTAGGGATAGAAAAATAGCCGGCCCCGTACCATAACAAATATCGATTGATTTGATAACAACTTTCTGTTGACCCAAAAGTCTCAACATTATTATGCTGTAGTAACGTCTCACTCTATTCTCGAACACTGGTAATAAGGTAAAGGGCATAAGTACGAAAGTCTATGAACTTGAAAAGTAAAAAACATTTCGATATCGATTTTCTAACACATTGTATTCGTCGAGTTCGGTATTGAAACAAAGGTACTTAACCATATGTATCCGCCCTTTTGCAACCAGAGAATTTATTTCTTTTGCTAGTACCAAGATCAGAAAGGATACAAACAGATGAAATAACCTCATAACAGAAGTGGTCCCCAATTTTGGATCTTAAGTCAAAGTTGGGGACCACTTCTGTTATGAGGTTATGAAAATTGATTCTTAGGAGTCCGTCTACTTGTCAGATTTGATCTGTCCCCAACTAGTGAGCATTTTATCCTTAGGTTCCACTGAAACCTTTTCTTCAGCTACATCCATTTTGACTTGTTCAACACCTACTTGGTCTCCATAGACTTTTAGCTCACTTTGGTCGTCCAATTTATCTTTGGATAACCAAATTGATTCAACGATCTTATCTCCGTCTGTTAACTGAATATTATCAACTAACATACTAAATAAACCTTTAGGTGCGGAGTCAATTCTAGTACCAGTTGTGATAGCGACAATTTTTTCACCAGCAATAGGATCTAGCGAGATACGAGCGTGTGTCCATGTACTATCCTCTGTATCCTCAACCGACCGCATAGCTTGTAAACCATCCGGTCCTAAAATATTACCTTTATCAGTATGGATGTAAACTCCACCGGTTTTAATTGCACTATCCTGGCTAAACTTAACCTGATATTCAATAAATGTGCCCTTGGCTGCAACCTTTCCGTCTTTGTATTCGGATACAATCGTTTGCAAGTTAACAGGTTGCCCTTCTTCAGTGATAGTGGCTTGCAAGTTGAGAGATTGTCCACCTGATTGCCGCTCAGTAATCACGGGTTCTGCTTCTTTAATAATAATTTTGGCACCAACATTAGAAGATGGAATTTCCTTAGCGTTTGGGTCCGATAGTTTTGCAGACAAAAACTCAATTACCGAGGGCTTAGCCATAATAACGTTGAAGGATAAACTCGCGAGTTCTCCGTTACTTTTGACCGATTTGGCTCCAATAGCAGTGGCACCGTAAAGTACTGTTCCTGCTTCGGCTTTTACTGGTACTGCAAACGCTCCAGTTGGTAGATAACTCCCTAACTTAATGCCTGAAAACTCGAGAGCTGTATCATCATAAGCCAATTTAAATTCAAATCCTGCAACATCAGTGGCATTGGCAATGCTAACACCAATATTCAAGGTTTCACCTACAGATGGTGATACTACTTTGGCTGGATTAACAGAGAGTACCGCACTATCACCAACCAATATAGGGTCGACTTCTTGGTTATCGTCATCTTTTATCTGTTCTATTTCATTGTTCTCAGTTAATTTCTGTTCCTCAACTTCAGCTTTAATGGTAACAGCTTTGGTTGTCGACGTTATCTCTTTTGCGACTGCATCAGATAACTTTGCCGAAAGAAAAGTAAGATCCGACTCTTTCTGCGCCAATACTTTAAATGTAAATGTTGCTAAGGTCCCATTAGTACCAACAGCAGTAGCACCAATAGCAGTAGCTCCGTATAAAATGGTACCACCTTCCACCTTAGGCGGTACAGCAAACGCGCCAGCAGGTAGGAAATCCCCAAGTTTAGCTTCAGAAAATTCTAAAACAGCATCACTATAAGTCAATTTGAATTCAAATCCAGTAACACCTTTTCCATCAGCAATATCAATATTCACAGATAGGAGGTCGCCGATATCTGGCAAATTCTCGTGTCCTACTGGTAGAACTGAGATAACAGCTTGTGCAGATACAAAAACCGGTAAAAACAGCAACGAAGTGACGAATAACAAAAAGGCAAAACGATTTCTTTTCATAGATTTTCCTAGTTTTTAATTTTTAGACATCGGTAAATAAAACTTCCCGAACAGTATTGGACGTTGAGGTATGAAAATTGTTGAATTTAAAGCCTAAGTTCTTCTTTATTTTATTTATTTTTGATATTAAACTGATTCATAGTAGCCGAAAGACCATCTTTCAAATAAAATTCTATGGCGTCAACTGACCGACGGACAAAGGAATCAAGTTCGAGGTCTTCCTCAAGTGAGAAATTACCAAGTACATGATCTATAAAAGAACCATCTTTTGGGGGGCCAATCCCAACCCTGAGTCGTGGAAATTCTTCTGTTCCTAAATGATCGATAATCGATTTTATGCCATTATGCCCACCAGAACTACCTGACTTTCGACACCGGAGATGCCCTAAAACTAAATTCAGGTCATCGTACACAACTAAAATCCTGTCAGTGGCAATATTGTACCGATTAGCCAACTGGGATACAGCTAAACCACTCCGATTCATAAAAGTCAACGGTTTAGCGATCATGACCAATTTCTGATGAAATTCTCTTTGCCAAACGATAGACTGACAAAGATGTTGTGCTGATGGTTCAGGATATCGCTTGAGAAAATAATCGACGACTCGAAAACCAATATTATGTCGGGTATGATAATACTGTTTTCCGGGATTACCCAGCCCGATAATCAAATAGCTAAAGGGTATTGTCTGTGACTTGAACATGCAATGGCTGAGAAGTGTTAAAGTGACCCGCAATACTCTCAATTTCACGTCCGTTAATCAAAATCTGGACCTGTACTATTTTATCGGGGAAATTAACATGAATTGTTTCCAATATTGCTTTCAAAGTGAGATATTCTGTCTCTGAACCACCAACGTGATTTTTATTTAGGTGATTTGAAAAGTCAAGATATGCCGTTGAATACTGATCAATGTAAACTTGATTAAGATATGTACCAAACGGGATAGGTGATGTATTATTAGGCAAAGATAATAAACTGACCAATACTTTTTCTAAGGCAATGCTCAAGTTAATTGGCAAGTCAATAGTTAGAGTCTGACTAACCAAATTGCGGTGATCATTACCTAATGTAAATAAACTAATCTGCTTCATTTCAGAAGTGGGTTCTGATGGTTCGTTAATGTCAATCTCTCCTGATTGTTCTGAAAAAATCGGAATTGATGACCCGCCCGGACTTGGCCATAACCACCAAATCAATCCTAGAAATGTACAGAAAGATACGGCACACCAAAATAAAAGCATTACAGAAAAACGGACAGGTTTAGTCATTTGTAAGAGCTACGGATTATTTTCCTTTATCCGATCCCAAAAACACGACAATAGCTTCGGAAATGCAAATCGAAATTTCTTGGCGCTTAGTTTCATTTTGCAACTTAGTTTCGTCGTGTAGATTTGAAAGATAGCCTAATTCTAATAGCAAGGCTGGCATATAAATATTTGATAGGATAGCTAATGGGTTTTCGCGGATTTTGATAGGGCGAAGAGACTGACCAACCAGTTGGGCCTGTAATATTTTAGCAAACCGACGACTTTTCTCAAGATGGTCATCTTGCAACAAAGGACGAAAAAAGATTCCATTTTGGTCCACATCACTTTTTTTATCATTACTAATTCGAATCTGTCCATTCTGATTATTAATCCAGATATCCATACCTGAAATTTTATCAGAAAAACTAGCGTTACAATGTAAACTCAAAAAAAGAGAACTAGACTGCTGATCGATAATCCGGGTACGTTGACTCGGTCGATAGGTTTTATCGTCTTTTCGAGTCAGCAATACCCGGATATTGTTATTTTTGCAGATTTTTTGAATCCGTTTAGCTACATCGAGAACAACATCTTTTTCCCTAATACCATTTAGACTTTCACAACCAACATCAGTGCCTCCATGGCCTGGATCAATCACCACAGTTCTCTTGTCTTTCGCCTCTTGATACTGGAAATGATATTTACTCGTAAGAGAGATCTCTGACAAAGAACGATTAAAGTTCACTTTATATTCAGAGATTTGCGGAATCAACTTTGTGAAGAAGGAAAGTGGTATATGCGGTATGCCTTTGATCAGCTTAACACTAGCCCCTAGTTCAACTTCACTTTTTGTTGGCTGAATTATTACCTGAGAAGAGTTGGCACGCAACTTCAAGCGTTTTCCATTTAAATTTAACGACAACTGGCGAGTTAGTGCATTGTATTCATGAGTCAGGTCAGGGTCGACAACAACCTTAAGTGTCACGATTGGGAAGTAGAACCTACCTTCATCATCAAGAACAATATCTTCTACCGAAATTAACGCACCGTTTGGGTCAACAAACCGAACTTGTTCCGGCCTAACTTGGCTGGCGAAAAAAAAAAGAGAAAAACGCAATCATAGTAACTGGGAAGAGGTAACAGTTCAACTGAAAAATCGATACGAATCGGAGATAGTATCTACTCGCTGACTTCGTCAGTACCCTCAGTGTCATCATCGGGTGCTTCTTCATCCTCAAGACCTTCTTCACCTTCAACTTCTTCTTCTGTAGTTGTAGTTTCAAGCACGACCTTTGGTTCGATCACCGCAGCAATTTGGGTCATTGCATTTTCCAAGATTTCTAACTCGTCACCAGCTTCTATGTCAGAAACTCGGAAACTATCTCCGATATTCAGATCTTCTACATTGATTTGCAGGGATTCAGGTGTGTCGAGTGGTAAGCAAGTAACACTGACTTGTCGACGAGTTATAGTTAGAATGCCACCATCACGCACACCGATTGGTGTCCCAATGGTCTCAATAGAGACCTGGGTGGTGATTTTTTCTTCTAATGAAATTCTTTGGAAATCAGCGTGTAAAACATTGCGCTTTACAGGATGGCGTTGTAAATCTTTTATGATGACAGTTTGCTCATCACCATTATCCAGTATGTTTAGATTAATCAAGACATTGGGTCCATAGTTTCTGAGTAGTGTTTGGAAGGTTCGATCATCGATTTGCAAAGAAACCGCGTCTTGTTTACGGCCATATAAAACAGCTGGGACTTTTCCAGCTCGCCGCAGTGAACGCGCTACTCCTTTCCCTATGTCATCACGCACCTGCGCATCTAATCTAGCCTGTTGCATAAATAATACCTCTAAGTTGTACCATCAAACACTTGAAAAAAAATCAAAAAAACGAGCCGTAGCACCTGCTACGGCTTATCGGGAAGTTAAATAAACTACGCTGGGCGGGTAGGATTCGAACCTACGTATGCCGGATCCAAAACCCGGTGCCTTAACCACTTGGCGACCGCCCATTAAGCAATCTCAAGGCCAATAGAAGCCGTTCGTGTACGAAATGACGACGGACATTGCAACACATCGATGGATGATCGTATGTCTTCGGTTTCCGCGACCAAAGAGAAAACGGTCGCACCACTACCGGACATCAACGTTCCATAGGAAACAGTTCGAGAAAGCTCTCGCTTAAGTCGGGCCACCGAAGGGTACTCTACTAGGACAAACTCTTCAAGGCGATTGAACAAGCCGACTCCCAATTCTGGCAGCAATCCCTGTTCAACGCAACGGGCAACGATTCTAACATCCTGCCTTTCGGATGTCAATGGCAATTTAAGATTCTGGAATACTGTAGGTGTTGAAATGTGCACGCCCGGATTGGCCAAAATAACGTCAAAATTATGCATCAATTGTAAAGGGGTTAACTGGTCGCCAATTCCTCTACCCAAAGCCGTACCACCAAGAAAGAAAAAAGGGACGTCAGCCCCCAACTTAGAACCAAACAGGCTAAGTTGGGGCAGAGTCAGCCCTAAGTCGTAGAGTTCATTAATAGCGAAGAGAACTGCCGCAGCATTGGAACTTCCCCCGCCAAGGCCTCCAGACACTGGGATTCTTTTCTGTATCTCAATATCTACAGCACCGACTTGTGGATAACAAGACTGCAACAAGGAAACCGCTTTCCAAGTCAAGTTATTCTGATTCAAGGGAACGACATCAGGATTACAACGAATCATATGCTGATGCGGTCGACGGCCAGTTTTGCGTACTACGAGCGTATCATGCAAATTAACTGATTGAAAAATCGTCTCTATATCATGATATCCGTCTGGTCGTTTATTCAGAACCTCTAAAAAAAGATTAATCTTGGCAAAGGCTCGAAGACGGATTTCCTCCATATAACGACGTTCAAATACCTTCTTCTGCAACTCCAAATTGGCTTAGGATGTCAGGTGTAGGGCTATTTTCTATTTCCGAATTGGGCTTGTCTTTCTCTTCACCTTCAACGTATGCTTCGATTAAACGATGGTCTGCTACACCAGTGCCAGCTGGAATTAGGTGCCCCATAATTACGTTTTCTTTCAATCCACTTAGAGGATCACTTTTACCTGCAACAGCGGCTTTAGTAAGTACA
>PAYP01000114.1 GCA_002714785.1 Candidatus Poribacteria bacterium
TAAATTCAGCCCACAATTTGGAAACTAACTTGAAGCCTGGCAAGAGTTTTCTACTTCCGGGTCTCTGTCTTTTCTTTGATGGAAATCTTAAAAAGTCATGCAGCNAAAAGGTATCGCAACTGACATCCTTTGTCAAGATCACATTTAGGTATTCGTTCAAGAAATTCTCACAGAAGAACGGTTGACAAACTTATGAGATTTACTATACGATTGGAANGGGTGGTGAGGTTAGTCTAGTTCCATCCGTATATCTCACCACTGATGTAGGTTTCGGTCCAAGCTGTACATAAAACAGCATCACCCAGATCGGTTAAAACAAAGGGGAGATAGATTTCGTTAGACTCACTTTCGTGATGCTGACTNTCNTCTGTTAGGAGTTCTAAATAAGTAATCCCCCCCCAAAAGTGACGATAAAAATGACCATTTTTGCGATGTTGGAGGGCTTCTTTAAAACGTATTTTTTCCAGGCTCAAATTTAGTACTTCCATGGATTTGAAAACCATTTCAAATCGTACACTTAAACCAAAATCTTTGTCAAGTTCAACCTAGTTTTTCTTGGAGAAGTAATTTGCGGCATATTGTACANGGGTTAATTTATATGGGCTTAAAAAACTTTTAGGATAAAAAAATGAGTCGTCCGAACGTTGTTTTTGTCTTTGGNGACCAGTGGCGTGCACAGTCGACTGGTTACGCAGGTAACTNGGTAGTCCAAACACCTAACCTTGATCGTTTGGCTAAACAGAGTCTTAATTTTACTCACGCAGTATCGGGTTGTCCTGTTTGTTCACCGGCACGTGCATCTCTTTTGACAGGCCAAAACCCACTGTCTCATGGTGTTTTTGTTAACGATGTACCACTGGATCATCAATCTATGAGCATTGGCCAATCGTTCAAGCAAGGCGGTTACAAAACTGCTTACATTGGCAAATGGCATGTTAATGGAAATGGGCGTAGCAATTACATACCTCCAGATCAAAGACTTGGTTTCGATCACTGGCAAGTATTGGAGTGCACACANAACTATAACCAATCTGCTTACTACGATGGTAGTTCAGACCAAAAATTGTACTGGGATGATTATGATGCTTTCGCTCAAACGAATTCAGCTATCGATTATATTTCAACAAATATAAATACTAAAAATGATTCCAATACTCCGTTTTTTCTCATGTTNTCTTGGGGCCCCCCGCATGCGCCTTACCAGACCGCNCCAGAACCCTATCAGGATATGTACAAACCAGAAGAAGTGTTACTTCGACCTAATGTTCCTGAATCATTAGCTGAGCAAGCACGCGAAGATTTATCAGGTTATTACGCACACTGTACGGCCCTGGATGATTGTCTTGGTCGTTTACTGGATCAAATCGATCAATCAGGCCAAACTGAAAATACCATTTTTNTTTTNACTTCTGATCATGGTGATATGCTTGGCTCGCAAGGCCTAATAAAAAAACAGAAACCTTGGGATGAGTCAATTCGAATTCCTTGTTTGATACGTTATCCNGAATTGGTTTCTAGAAATGATAGTGAATTAGTCGGGCGAGAAATTTCCGACGTATTAATGGATACCCCAGACTTTATGCCAACGCTTCTTGGTTTAGTTGGGCTTCCTATTCCCGAGACCGTTGAAGGTGTTGACTATTCAATGTATCTTCGGAATCCCGAATCTGATAATCCNTCTGACAGTGCTGCAGTGTTAGCTTGTTATCATGCTTTTGGTCAATGGAGATATGGTCTGGATGGTGGGCCAAACCANCTNACTGGAAGAGAATTCCGTGGATTAAGAACTCGTAGATACACTTATGTTACGACTTTGGACGGTCCTTGGTTGTTGTACGACAACCTGAATGACCCGTATCAACAAAATAACTTATTGTCTACAGAAATGTCTCAAGAGGTGGTTCAATTGGCTGAATCTTTGAACCGAAAACTCGAACAAAAGTTAGACAAGCGAAAAGATAATTTTTTGTCTGGAATGGACTACATTCGACAGTGGGGTTATACGGTAGACGAAANAGGAACCATTCCTTACACTAACTGAATTACTGTGGAATAATGTCAAATATCTCTTGGATTTCGCCAGTCATTTTTAAACAAACTTTTTTGCAGATGATAAGAAGTCGTAGGACCTATGTTTTGGCTCTTTTATGCTTTCTTCCTGTTATTTCTATGATTGTTTTCCGTCTTATCCCGCAGAAAGCTAGCGTGATTGATACTTTACTGTTGGAATCAACGGTTACCTTCTATCTGATGTTCATTGTCATTTTGGTTGCACTGTTTCAGTCCACGACGCTTTTATCTGATGAAATTGAAAGCAATACGATTATTTACTTATTGATGCGACCTATTTCAAAGATGAATNTTGTCTTGAGTAAATTTATGGCCTATTGGGTTGTAGCAACTATACCGGTAACTATCTCTCATCTACTTGTGTCCATTGCTATAGTTACTCACCCTAAATCCGAAATAACATTTTTATCTGGGCTCAGGTTAGAAGGGTTATATCTAAGTGTCATCATCTTAGGCCTTCTGGCTTATGGCAGTATTTTTCTTTTTCTTAGTGTTTGCTTTCGTTATTCAGCGCTGTGGGGATTGTTAGTTGCTTTTGGTTGGGAAAAGCTGACATTGGTCGTATCAGGAAATATTCGCTTGATTACTATCATTCACTATTTGAAATTGGCTATTCTACCTAGTGATTCTTCTTCCAAAAAATTGCTATGGACCTTCAATCAAAGAGCATTTGATTCTGAGCCAATGTCGAAATGGATAGCAGTGTTGATAATCTTGTTGATTTCAATTTTTTTTCTCGGTCTTTCGGTTTTCATCTTTCAGCGAAAAGAATATCCCGCGGAGGGAGCTTAGCTGACTAACTTACTCCTACCTTTTACCTACATATCTCGTTTTTTGAAAGNGTCTAGCTCTCCCCATAACCACATTAACCCAAAATANACAACAGTAGCACCAAAAATACGGATCCAGATCAACACAGAAGGAGTAAAGTACAGCCCAATGGCCATCAATATTGAAACGATGACTGATTTCCATNCAAAGCTGATATATTCTAATTTTGATATTGAACGATGAATGAAGATACTACTCATTATAAGCAGNATACTTTCGCTACCTATCATACTCAGGGCAGCTCCAACATGTTGATATTGTGGAATAAATAATAGATTAAGGAAAAGATTAATGCTAAGTGTTACGAACATCAAGATCGAGAATGCTAATCGTTGATCAGTAGCTCGTAGAACCGTTATGTTAACCGTGGTCAAGAATGTTACCCCCCCTGAAATGCTTAGTAAACGGAGTGGTAGTACAATCTGTCTCCACTCCAACTTGGGAAAAAATTGAGCCGCGATTTGTTCAGAAACTAATGCCAATCCTATAGCAAACGGTAGAGCCAAGAGAACCATCCAGCGGATAGCGTCTGTGTATACGTAGCGAAACTGTACCGTTTTACGTTCAAATTCTCTAGACATCACAGGAAAAACAGCNCCCATGTAAGCTCCAGGCAGAATTGTAAATGCATTGACAATAGTGAAAGCNAAACCGTACCATGCGTTAGCCGATTGAGCTTCCGCAGTGTTTGTAATCAGTTTAGATAATAGAATCATGTCCAAGCGAAAATATACCAAGTTGAACATGTTGCCTAGAGCAAATGGCAAAGCCTGTCTCATTAAAGTTTTCCATAGTTTCCAATTTAAGTGAAACATAAACTTTACAAATCGAAGACGAGCAATACTTAAGTTCAAGATTAAGTTAAGTACGCTGCCAATTAACACGATTAAGCCAAATTCACCTAAATCAGCCATTTCAAACCAAATTAGCCCACCGCCCACTNAAACGACCGTTAGCCTTTCCGCAANCACTGTCACAGATTCATATTTCATCTGCTCAAAAGCCCGAAACAGACAACGATAAATTTGAGCTAATCCATTAATTAGCTCAGCTGCTCCTAGTAAGATAATTAATCGAAAAGTTAGATCTGTATAGTTCAACCAATAATTGAGTGATATGATAAATCCAAAAGCAAGGATTGAAAGCAACAGACGGATTATAAGTGCATTTCCGATGTAGTCTTGGGCTAAGTCTCTATTTAGAGTGATTTCCCTAATCAGTGGCCCCTGCAGACCTAGCTCGGNAATACTTGCAACTAAACCTGCAATAAAAACAGCTAAAAAATAGCAGCCGATGTCTGACTCAGCGATAACATTCGGTTTTTGAGGTAAAATGAAAACTGTCAAAATTAATGATAGTAACCGACCAACCAAGTGGGCGGAAAAGAGCGCCGAAGCATTTCTCAGCACTTCGCTGTTTCGACTCGTCTTCATTTTTTAATTGGTAGCTTGGGTGGTGAGACTCCAGCNCGAATGTAGTTAGGTATAATNTCGAAAGGATTATCACCATTTGAATTCGCTAACTTATTTAGACCTAATCGAGCCACGTTTGTTCCTCTAGATAACCCAAATGTTGAATCTGCTAAACAAATTGAATCNGCCAAATCCAATTTGAAATGGGATTTGATTTCAGCTGCATGTTGCCTCAACCCATTGCCCACAAATATGGCGGGAGGAGTAATCTCGCTAAGGATTGCTGATATAGTTAGGCATCTATCATTGCTCTGACGGACCCCATTTTTGAAAACAGCACTGTAAANTTCATCTTTTCTAGCATCCAAAATNACACAAATTTCACTCGGGATGTAGGCTAAATTGTATGCGATAGATTCTAAGGTTGAAATTCCAATAACTGGTCTTTCTATGGCGTAGCAGATGGTTTTAGCTGTACTGACNGCAATTCGAACTCCTGTAAAAGATCCAGGTCCAATNGCCACGGCTACCGCATCAATATCTCGAATTTTTAGCTCAGCCGATTTTAAGGTTTGGTCAATTGCTGGAANTAGCCTTGATGCATGTTGTCGACTAATGCTTAATGTTTGTTCAGCAATAATTTCTCCTTCATCAATCAAGCCAATGCTACCAATTGCAGTTGAAGTNTCAATACCGAGTATTTTCATATTAATTTCTCTTGCACCTTCTATTTTATTTATGGTAGTTTAACNGAGACGGATTTGATCTCCGTCGGTTACCTACGGTGGGGGATTAGCTCAGCTGGGAGAGCGCTTGCATGGCATGCAAGAGGTCACCGGTTCAAGTCCGGTATTCTCCACCATTTNCCCGTTATTCCATTCTACTTTCCAGTTCAGTTTGACCGTAACGTGTTCGGTTCTGTTTCCTACATAGTTAGCTNTTGAAGTCTGCAGCTCGCCGTCTGACCTCTCTCTCGATGGAGCCAAAATGGAAAAGATACGCGAATTATCATCCCTATTAAAAGCAGGTATCGATGAATACGACCAACAACTNAAGGTGCTACAACAAGAACGATTGAAATATATTCGTTTGTCGGTTTCCGATAGCTTTGGGAAATCAGACGGTGATTCAAAAAATTCGTGGCTATTGCACTTACAGCAATTGGAAGAGTCTCTGGATATTCGTTTGGTCAGTATGCGGGAAGCCATTCGCTTAGCTGCCAANAGNCTAGATGGTAANCCTGATAANGAGTAACTAATGAACGGGNCATATTGTCCTACTTTTTAGATAAGATCCAANTTTTTTTGGAGCAAAANGTTGCTCCGAGAATTGAAAATAACATCTCTGGTAAATTTTCTCACCTGTGTATAGTTAATCAGATTTGAACCTGAAACNCTNAGAAATGACTGTCAATTATACTGGGTGCCCCATTTGAANTTAAACGTCTCTGTTGAGTGCATCCTCTTTTTTTATTCCTATGACATCTCTGGTGTAAATTTTTAATGCGACGGTTACCCCTTAATCACACCAATTGGTCTAAGTCGTACTACTCTCTCAGACAAACCTGCGCCATCCACAACCTCAGTCACCTGATCTATATCTTTGTAGGCATCTGAAACTTCCTCTCTTAGTGTATTTTTACCTTCAGAAAGAGCGAAAATTCCTTGTTCTTCCAGATTTTGTCTAACCGATTGCCCTTTTGTCATTTTGATGGCTTTTCTACGGGACCATCGCCGGCCTGCTCCATGACAGGTTGTTCCCCATGTTTGATCCATAGCCTTTGCNCCACCTACTAAAACATACGATGCTGTTCCCATATCCCCGGGAATTAAGACTGGCTGACCAATTTCTATATAGTGCCTAGGGATTTCTGGGTGATAAGCTGGAAAGGCTCGAGTAGCACCCTTGCGATGAACAAATAACTCTTTTTCTTCTCCATTAACCAGATGTNGTTCAAATTTTCCAATATTGTGAGACACATCGTAGACTATTTCTAATCCGAGTTCATCTTCCGAGGTCTCAAAAAAATCCAAGAAAACCTGACGGGTCCAATGTGTAATACACTGACGATTATTCCAAGCGTAATTAGCACCACAGGCCATAGCTGTAATGTAGTCTTGCCCTTCTGGAGACCTAATGGGTGCAGCCGCAAGTTGTCTGTCGGGCAAGTCAATACCGTATTTACTAGCTACATGAACCCAGTTTTTTACGTGATCCTCACAGATTTGATAACCAAATCCACGGGAACCTGTATGAATCATAATACAAACTTGATTTGGCCATAAATTCATAACCTTAGCTGCTTTCCGATGGAAGACATGATCCACNACTTGAATCTCCAAAAAGTGGTTTCCAGACCCTAGTGTTCCTAGTTGATTTTTCCCCCTTTGCAAACACCGTCTGCTAACAGCTTCAGCGTTGGCTTTTTCTAAATGCCCGTTTGCTTCGATGAATTCGAGATCTGCTGCATGTCCGTAACCCCTTTCAATAGACCATTTAGATCCCTGCTCGATCACCGCTTTGAGCTCATGTTCTGTTAATTGTATAAGACCACCACGACCGACACCACAAGGAATACTNTTAAAAATTTTAGCTACTAAATCTTTTGATTTCCCTTTTAATTGATGCACATTTAAATTTGTGCGCAGTAGGCGTACACCACAATTAATATCATAACCAATGCCACCAGGTGAAACCACACCTTCTTGGCTTGGGTCAGTCGCTGCAACTCCACCTATCACAAAACCATATCCCCAATGCAAGTCAGGCATAGCTAGAGAATACTTGACTATTCCTGGTAAGTGGGCAACATTTGCCACTTGTTGTAATGCTTGTTCGTTTCGAATATCCTTTAATAGTAGTTCGTTAGCATAGACAATACCGTCGACTCTCATACCTTTTTGAAATTTTTTCGGAATTCGCCACCGATAATCGTCTATTTTTTCTAGTATCATCTCTATTATTACTTTATTACAGTTTAATTTCCGCGTTTTTCCGTATTATTAAATTTGCTTGCCGAACTTGATCAACAAATGAATAAATTTTGCCTGTATCTTTTTTACCTGGGGATTTTTCTATCCCACTACTAACATCTACCCCATAAGGTTGTACCTGTGTTATTGCTGCTCCAATATTATTGGGTGTTAGGCCTCCAGCCAAAATCGTACGTGGGCCTAGACCTTCGGCTATTCGCCAATCAAAAGTCTGTCCAGTTCCACCGGCCTTTCCTTTTATAAACGTATCTAGTAAGTAGGCATCAACTCGATAATTATCAATTTTGTTTTTCAGAACCTGCGATTCGTTTTTAACGTGAAAACTCTTAATGATTTTAGTTTGAAGTCTAATATGAGAGCACATTTCTGGGGGCTCGTTCCCATGTAATTGAACTGCATCCAGCTTGCAGTGGTTAATGGTATCCTCAATTTCACCTAGTTCACTATCAACAAATAAACCAACATTTGTAACGAAGGGGGGCAACTGTTTGATAATTGATTTAGCTTGAGATGGGGTTATGTATCTGGGTGTGTTTGGTACGAAAACAAATCCTAGTGCGTCCACTCCAGCTGCTATAGCTTCTAATCCATCATCCAAATTGGTAATACCACATATTTTTATTCGGGTCATGTCAGACATTCTACCAAACAGACTTAGCTAACAGCAAGCTAGGGCTGATGAAATTAATTAACTTCCGTGATATCAAAAATTTTTTATTGAAAATGACCTTAAAAATAGCTACCCACCTTTCAGCTTTGAGGTTGACTTTTTCTCCTATACTAGTGTATACATTTAGGCCGAAATTGTAGGCGCTGAAAGTTGATGAGAGCTTATACAAAGAATTAAAATCGTTTAATCAAGGAAGGAGTACTGAACGCAAATGCCAGCCAAACAACTGATATACGACGCAGAAGCTAGAATGGCCCTTAGAAGGGGCGTTGACACCTTAGCTAAGGCTGTTGTCTCTACGCTCGGTCCAAGTGGCCGAAATGTGGTTTTGCAAAAATCATTCGGTGGGCCTGTCATAACTAGCGATGGGGTTACAGTAGCCAAAGAAATTGAATTGCCAGATAAATATGAAAACATGGGTGCTCAGCTGCTAAAAATAGTGGCTACGAAAACCAATGATTCTGTTGGTGATGGTACTACCACTGCTACCTTATTAGCTCAAGAAATAATCCATGAGGGCTTAAAAGGTATTACTGCTGGTATCGATGCAATGCAAATGAAAATTGGCATTGATAAGGCTACGGAATCTGTCGTTTCCCATTTGACCAATAAAAGCCAAAGTGTTGACACTTACGACCAAACTGTCCAAGTCGCCTCGATTTCTGCAAATGATGCAGCTAACAATAGTGATATTGGTACCACTATTGCTGATGCGATGGAAAGAATTGGCAGAGATGGTGTCATTACCGTAGAAGAGGGAAAGAGTTCTTCTACTACCATAGATATCGTTGAAGGAATGCAGTTTGACAAGGGGTTTTTATCTCCCCACTTTGTGACTGATGTTGAGAGCCAGGTCGTAGAATTAGAGGATCCTTTCATTCTCATCAATACTGGTAAGGTTAGTGCCGTGCAAGATTTAGTTCCTATTCTGGAAAAAGTTTCCGAACTCTCACGGCCACTCTTAATTATCGCTGAAGATGTAGAAGGCGAGGCCTTATCAACGTTGGTCGTCAATAAGCTCCGAGGTGGTCTTAAAATAGCAGCTGTCAAGGCACCTGGATTTGGTGACCGCAGGAAAGAAATGTTAGCTGACATTGGTATACTGACGAATGGACAAGTC
Organism: Candidatus Poribacteria bacterium; assembly: GCA_002714785.1. Lineage (GTDB taxonomy): Bacteria > Poribacteria > WGA-4E > WGA-4E > UBA9662 > TMED15. The sequence continues at coordinate 9,097 of PAYP01000114.1, forward strand.
ATTTCTGAAGAAACAGGTATTCGTCTCGAGAATATAGTTTTGGGAATGCTTGGTACCGCTAAACGAGTGCTTATCGACAAGGATAATACTACGATTATTGATGGTGCTGGCACCCAACAAGACATTAGTGATCGCGTAAGACAGATTCGCACACTAATTTCTGATACGACTTCTGATTATGACCGAGAAAAGCTGGAAGAGAGGTTAGCGAAATTAGCTGGTGGAGTAGCTGTCATTGGTGTAGGGGCGTCTACTGAAACTGAAATGAAAGAGAAAAAATCCCGTTATGAGGATGCCTTGTCGGCTACTCGTGCAGCCGTTGATGAAGGGATTGTGGTCGGTGGTGGTGTCGCTTTACTTCGCGCTTCTGATTCGATTAATGACTTGTCGCTTAGCTCAGACCAAGCCTTTGGAGCAAGCATTATCCAACGATCTTTAGAAGCACCTATTCGCGCTATTGTTGGTAATGCTGGTGAAGAAGGGGCTGTTGTAATTAATACAATCAAGGAACAAGAAGGAAACTTCGGTTTCAATGCCTCCACTTTGGAGTATGGGGATCTGGTCGATAGTGGTGTAATTGATCCAACCAAGGTTGTAAAATCAACGATCCAGAATGCTGCCAGTGTCGCAAGTCTTTTGCTAACAACAGAAGCTTTAATTACCGAAGCTGATGAAGATGACGACGAAAACGAGTAGATCGCTCTGATCTGTGAAACTAAACTATTTATGGGCCGTTCGGTGTTTGGAGTTGTTTACTTTGGTCATCCGTTCGGCTCTTTTGTTTGGGTTATCGATAATGATATTCTCCATCAGGTGCCACTTATTTCAGTGTAGAAAGCGGAAGTAGGCTGAGCAATATACTATCGCGGACGAATTTTATTTTAGTAAAGTCAGAGGTTGTATCTCAGTTTTGTGGTCTGTGACGATGTGGCAGAAGTAAACACCACTGGATACCTTCTCGCCTTGAGTCGTTTTTCCATCCCAATATGCTGCCTTGTTTGGCTTTATATAGAATCCGGCTGCTTGCCACCCCTTGTCTGTTTCCCATATCAGATTTCCATTCGTATCGTAAATTTTTATCGATACGTTGCTATCTTTGGCTAGTTGGTATGGAATCCAAGTCTCCGGGTTAAATGGGTTAGGATAATTGGAGTGTAATTGTGTTTGCATCGGCATTTGATTCGGTGCAGCCAATCTTTCATTTTCCAGTTTAATACTTGTTTTTCCTTGGCCAGTATTTTTGTTTAGATCTGTTCCCTTAGCCAAAACTGTAAATACTCCTTGCTGATTATCTTCTAAGTAATGGATCTGATTCCAAATTAATGGGATACTTGATTTAGCAGGCTTTAATCGTTGCTGTCCAACCGTAACGGATGGAATTGTTTCCAGTGGTTCATTAGAAATTATAGTAATGAAAATGGCTTGGGGAAACAAAGGATGTGGAACGGCAAATACTTCTATTTGTGGTGGAGTCTTGTCTGGTTGATCGATGATTGTGATCATCACATCTTCTTCTAACTCGTTGCAATCCGGGTCCTTGATTTTTATCTGTAGTGTGAAATCTCCGCGAACTTCCTCAAACCCTTTTGCTACACCTACTTTAATCGTGCCCTTTTGAACTCCTGCTAACGGCACTTTTCTCTCTAGCTCGACGACCAAAGTTTCTGGTACGGACTGAGTCCAAACTAATTCCTCTGAGGAATTATCCAAATCAAATAAAGTAAAATCGACTCTTACTTCTTGGCCAGGGTAAACGGTTTGATCTTCCAAACCTTGTAGTATAGGTCGTTCTGATACCACTCGAGGTTTCCAGATTCTTAGGGTTATATCAGTCATTGATTCTGTTTCCCCATTTTTATTAGAATCTGTAACAACAATTCGAATCTTTTTGTCTTCGGATGGTGCTTTTTCGTTCGCCACAAAAAAATCATCCATTGTACTAATTGTCATCAACTTTTCTGTAATCTGTACCGCATCCTTTGACTGCCCAAAATCAATTCTCAGTTTGTCTGATTTTTCCGGCTCCCTGTATACTTTTTTATTATCATCCCAGATCCTCCAAGACCATTCTAGTTTTTCCTTGTCAGTCTTAGCTAATGGGTCTAAAAATACTAGCGGGTAAAGATCTAGATACGATGTTCCTATTTCCGATTGGTAATTGGCTTGGCCGCAAAAGATATTGATAATTGCGGGAAAGCCTTGAAGTCTAGGCGGCTGAATTGATTGAATAGTTATTTCTCTGGTAACTTTTTGGTTCCAGATATCAGTTGCTGTTACTAATAATTTCCCTTCTTTAAAGTTGGTTGCAAATTTTTCGGAAGGAGTCAGTTGTAAAAATGGAGTTCCTGCCTTAATTGGAATTTCTTCTCTTGAATCTGGTTTAATCCATTCTTTATTTTTTTGCTCGTATACTGTTAGGGTTAGAAAATCACTCGCTTCTAATTCTACGGATAGCCAATTGGTTTTGGTATCTGATAAGGAAGATGAGGTACTAAAATTCCACTCACGTTCAGAGACGGGGTCTTGCTGAATTAAGTCTTGAAGGTCAAAGGTTTTGACTTCTGGTTTTGGGTCAGTAGGTGAGGCCGCCCAGAAAACAATTGGTCCAGTTAGGTTAAGCTTCAATTCTGGAGGTTTAATGATAATAACAGGCAATTGACCTTGACTAAACTTATTTTTTCTACTTGCTTTTAGGTCTAAATAAAATCCAAAACAATTTTCTCGATCAGGGCACATATTATCTTCTAAAAAGTCAATGTCTCCGACTAAGCTGTGGTCAATTAAGTTAAGTTCTTTATCTTTGGGTGGAGTAAATTGTAATAACTTTAGTGCCAATTGTTTCTTGTCTGTGGAGATTTTCAGTCCAGATTCTTCCAACTGTTTAGTGTTTTCAATTTCCCAATCAATCCCTTCTTTCTGTTGTGAATATTTTGTCAAATCAACTTCTTCGATGAGAGCTGGGTACATCATGATTGGCTTTTTCAGTTGGTCTTTATCCAACATTGGTTTTGATGGAAAAATTGACAATTGAAAAAAGTGATCAATTGATGACCCATTAGGACCGTTTATACTTAATATGATAGTCTCAGCTGGTTGGATTTCAAACTCTTCTGACACATCAGGGGTAGACAAAATGAATGTTTCGCCAGCTACACCTTTTTCTTGCTTCCATTTAAATTTAAGTTTACTAGCTTTGTCTTCAAGTTCAAAGTCGAAGGTGATATTGCTTGAAATTAACTCAGTGTCCATAGGCTGGTCATTCGTTTCGTCAATGATTTTTTTTGTCAAATCTATACGGGCTAATTCATCGTTTATAAATGAAACCTCTTTTGGGACGTCTTTGGCCAACGAAAACGGTAATTTTAAGGAACTAGAAACTATAACTTTTATATTGACCACAGTTCTATTACTTTCTTCATCTGTAACTGTTAATTGAAGTGGAAAAGTTTGCCCTGTCCTATCCTTAGGAGCTTGTAGTATTAATTTTCTGTCTATCGAATTCAATTCTGCAACCGGCGACGATGCAGGGGTCATATCCCATTTCAAGACTTCATCAGGGCTGTCTGCATCTTGGACATATTTATCTAGCGTAATGTTTCGTTTCCAGCCAGCTTGCAACGATAAATCCTCAGGTAATGTCACTCTTGGGGCTTCCGTTACTCTTACTTTGAGCTCCTGTTTGGCGATTTTTCCAAATTGGTTGGTGGCTGTCAGGAGAATAATAGTCTCACCAACCCAATCCCCGATTACCTTTAGCTCTAACCGCCGATCAGCTAAGATTTTGGCCATCAGTAGTTTTGGATCTGGTGTGATGACAAACCATCTGATCTGTTCTGGTGGCGTGAATGTGTCGGTGATATATAGGTCTAATTCTATATCGGACCAAGATTGGTTGGCTTTTAGCTTAATTGTCTGTGGGAACTCCTTAATTGTGGGTGGTGTAACTTTTACTGATTCTACTACTATCTCCACATCGTCTGTATAACCGTTAGAATCAGTGGCCTTGAATGTAATATTTTCTTTAGCAACAACAGAGGCTGATAAAGTAACAGTCTTTTCTTCTATAACTACTTGAATTTTATCATTTCCAATA
>PAYP01000115.1 GCA_002714785.1 Candidatus Poribacteria bacterium
TATCAGTGCGTGTAAGACTGATTTACGTGATTCTTCCTGTCTGAGATTCTGAAAGCATAAGGTATTTACAGGCATAAAAAAGCCGAGGCAAACTCGGCAGGGTTGGGCTGGCACTTTACTTATTTTCCAGTAAAGAATATGGGACGTTTTCTCACAGTTCGGATATACTGTCAAGTTGCAAACCCATTTAAAAAATAGAATTATTAAATTATTGATTTTTCTACTATTTGCCTAAGATATGGATACGACAGATTCCTTATACGGGTCGAGGAANGATGAAAATAATCTGTCCTATTTTCNTCCTNATTTTAATTAGTTGTGNATANCCAATGCCAAAGAAGGATGAACCTGATGCCTTTGACAANTTACCAGCAGANAATCGTAAAATTGGTNGACGGNAACCAACTGAAGAGCCAATAGTATATTATCTTACTAATGTAATAATACCAGCTAAGAATCAGTCAGAGTATGAAGTAAAACCAAACATTGAAGCCGAAATGAATTCTATTTCTTTAGGTGATGAATTATCAGACGATCAACTCATTTTCCCAGATCAGAAAACAGAATTTTCAAATCAAGACGTCGAGGATATGTTGGATTAGTTCGACTAGATGGAAACCGAATTATATAGAATCNAACTGGTCNGATTGTACAGAAAAAACCTATCATCTAATAATTCTCGGTCAAGNAGTGTTAGTATTAACAAATGCCTTATCGGATGATGATCGAGATATCCGGATGCAAACGGTTTCAATCCTGAGTNAAATGGGGCCAGAGGCAACGANAAGAACAATGACCAAGAAATAAGTGGAATAGTGGATTCAGCCATAGAAATGATGTCTAAGTGAAATTTTAGCTTACTTAATAGAGATACATGTGATAAATAACCCCGTATAGGGTAATTAGGCGNATACCAAAAATTTTATCTTTNGAAGCCCAATCATCTGAAATTATCTCACACTGGCATAAGAGATAAATTAGGGNANCATATACTAATAATNAAATATTCCTTTGGGAGTCATCCAAGAAAATGATTGTCATTATGAACGCAGAAGCCACAGCAGAAGAAATTGAAATAGTTATTGAACAAATTGAGTCNACGGGCTTAAAAGCCGAATCGTCCTCTGGTGAAAANCAGACGATCATNAGCATTATTGGAGATAAAACTAAATTGGGAAATCTGTCTATCCAATCAATGACAGGAGTTGATCGTACGATACCTAGCCAAAATAGAGCNAATAAACCTTTTNCATCTAAGAGTAACGCTTACGAATACTCAAAAGATAGGCTAGCCAAGGCAAAGTCGGGAAACAAATCAGGGAAATCGGGCGGTAATTGGGGCGGTGGTTTTGATGGTAATATTTTTTAAGGTCCAATTATAATTTATTTTTTGTNAACTTTTATAATCAGAATCAATTGGTCAAGAAAGTATCAGACTAAAGTAAGAATTCATATATTGGAGCTAAAAAGAAACCAAGAAATTAGTAATTATGAAACTATAAATGCCGTCGCATAAATGTAGCCATTAACCTAGAATAAAGTTTGAGGGAAATGTGTTNGTGGAAGATGTAGGTGATTGACTTAGTAGTAGTCAGTTTCAGCTGAGGGACAGTGTGACTGATGTATATAGCCCGGAGGTGCTGAAGGGAAATCAATGGCATCACGCCGCCGTCAGTTTTAAAGAAGGAGATATTTTGAAAATGTATATTGAAGNNAAACTGGAATCCGAAAATAAGTCCACAGCCACNAAAGAACTATTTGACAATGATGCTTCCTTAAGAATTGGGNAGGACTTCAATGGAGACGCTACACAGTTCTTTGCCGGAGTCATCGATGAAGCAGATATTTTTAATCGCGCTTTAACTCAGGTTGNACCAAAATGGACATGGAAGATTACGCTAGAACGTAGATTACCATCCCCGTAATCAGTATGCTAACCCCAACACAAATTCGACACTATCGCCAAAACGGGTTCCTAGTNCTAGAACGATTCTTCGAGGATAGTCAGATTCAAGCATTACGGCGAGAGCTTGCTCAAATGATNGATTCGGCACCAACAATCTATAACAATANGAAAAATCGCTATGGACAAACCGTTGAACATGCAAGCGACTTTAGCTTTACCTTACAGAATCCAGAGGGTGTGGGGCAAGTTATTAATCGCATCAGCAACCCCTTAGCTCGTTCGGAGGTGGTATTGCGTACCTACGGTCACCCTAAATTATTGCAAGCGGTAGCTTCTCTGTGTGGTTCTGATTTTGTTCCCTTCGCCGAGTCGGTTGTTATCAAGGCAGCCCACTATGGTGCGTCCTTTGACTGGCACCANGACGGTAGTTTCAAGACTGGGGTACAACCGGAGCGTGGTGTCAATTTTGGCATCTATCTTTACCCATCAACAGTGGAGAACGGTTGTTTGCAGGTAATTCCAAAATCGCATCAATGGGGTCAGGTCGATTTAAAATCGATGGTTGAAACGCATGGTTCTAGGCTACCAGATTCGATTCCGGTCCCAGTTAATGCCNGCGATATTATTGTACATAATCGGAACCTAGTTCACGGCTCATTTACCAATTACTCTGCGGATTTNCGCATCACTGTTTATTTTGGCTATCATCATCGACAAACAGTGGCCGGTGTCTTTACATCTGATCATGTCTATCAACGAGAAAAGGTGGTTGCACTAGCCATTCAACGTTGGGCAGAATTCGAGCCGGTTATTGAAGATAAAGATAAATTAGCCCTAGCCACTGAAGTGTCAACACTGGCNTTAAATCGTTTCCATTCTGTGGTTCGCCATCTATCTGCCGAGGAAGAAGCTGAAATCTTACGGGTACCTCCATTAGCAATTTAGAGTTGGATGCCAGCCCGTCAACTGACTCCAGAATTAATCCTGCTTTATAGGCGATGAAAAACTGAAATCACAGGAGAATCAGATGTCGACACCTGAATTTGTACGACCAATAACAGCCTNGCCTAGCTCTACCGGTACAAACCTCAATTCGATCCAACAAACCGCTATATTTTGGCCATTAAGTGAATTCTGATCATCGCTCTCCTACCCAAAATGACTGGATTGATATCGGTCTGACCGATTTGGAGAATCGCGACGAGTGGACCACACTGGGANGAACCAATGCTTTAATAGCTANTTTTTTACTCTTGATGTCTGGCTAGATAATATTCGACTCATCGACGACGATCCAAATATTCGGATAAAACAGCTGCAGCCTCTGCCGTATCGATCTTCTTTAATGAGTGAGTGGCAGCCCACCGAACTTGGCTGTTAGGATGTTTAAGAGCTAGCTGAAGAGTAGGGATAGCGTCCGGGCCGATTTGCCCTAAGGCTGTAATGATACCACGACACACTGCGATGGACTCATCATCCAGCGTCTTCTGCAATTCAGGTATAGCCGATTTCCCAAATTGGCCCAGAACATCTATCACTCGTAACTGCATAATTCGATTCCCATTTTTGAGAGTGTTAATAAGACGTGGGATTGACGAGTTGCCAATTAGGACTAAAGCGTTAATTGCGTTGTATCGAACGCCTTGATGATGATCTACTAAAGCTTCAATCAACATAGGTACAGATTCTTGTGCGGCTTCCCCAATTTGTCCTAGAGCGTTGGCTACGCATAAACGAATCCATTCATCCTGCGACGACATCAGTGGAATTAAATTTTCTACGGCAGTATCTGCTCCAATTTGACCTAGAGCATGAATAGTGCTCAAACGAACCTCAGTATTTGAATCTTGCAAATTTTGAATCAGGTTTGAAACCGAAACTATTGCCAATGGGCCAATTCCTGCTAAGGCATAGGCTGAATTAGTGCGAATTGCTTGATCAGGATGAGATANAAGTTCTGTCAGTATGGATATGGCCGGATAAGATGCCGAACCGATACCACCTAAGGCATAAGCCGCCAAACCACAAACTAAAGGGTCTGGGTCTTCAAGCAACATCACTAAATCTGGAACGCCCGCCTTAGCAGCAGGCCCAATTAGACCTAAGGCTAATATTGCACTTAACCTGAGTGTTTGATTTTGACTCGATAAAGTTTGAATAACCAGAGAAATAGCTGGTTCCCCTATTTGTTCTAATGCTTGCGCTGCACATTGTCGAACTACTGTTTTTTCCTGAGACATTTCTTCCAACAACGCAAAAACTGCCGGAGCCCCAATAGCCTCTAAAGCGACTANGGTAGCAGTTTCTACTTTAGAATCACCAGCATGGAGGGTTTTCACTAATTGGGGCAAGATTTCAATAATGGCATGTTTAGCTTCGGGTGAACTAATCTGACTCAAAGCGTAGGCCCCAGTTGCTCTTGCCAAATCGTCTGTTCGACAGAATTCAACTAAGGCTGCTACAACTACATCAGCCGGTTGACCAATTCGACCCAGAGCTACCACAGCGTTNCCACGAATCTGATTTCGGGTATCGCTAAGTGCTCGGATCAAGATGGGGGTTGCCTTCTGGGCAACTGGCCCCATAGCGCCAACGGCCAGAATGGTTGCGGCTCGAAGTTCGACATCATCTGACACCAAATTTGGGTGATCTTTTAGGTCATTGATCAACTGTGGNAAGACACTTTCGACGGCAGTCTTGGCTATAGGAGATGTAATTCGACTTAAGGTGTATGCACTAGCAGCCCGAACTAGCCTATTATTACCTTTCAGCGCTTCAACCAAGATCGGAACTGCTACTAACGAATTAGTATGACTAAGAGCATAAGTAGCAGAGATTCTTGTTTGAAGGTTCTCAGATTGAAGTTGCTGAATCAAANCATCAACGGATGTCGGNTCTGATTTGGCCGCTGTTTNCCAANCTGAAACCACCAGAAAAATGAAGATCAAAAACCACGAGCAGCATTTGACACATTTAGTAGTCATCGTAGCACCTAGCAGGAATTGTTTTGCACATCACTAACGTGCTATCGATTTTTAGTCCGAATCTCCAATAATTGCGCTTGCACATCAGCAAGTACCCGTTTGACAATGGCTTGGACTNCAAACATCACTTAATTATCTTCTATCCATCACCTTTCAAAGGCTAAGATAGCTNAACGATTCTTTTATAACCAAGAAATCTGATTAGCACCCAATACCAAATGGTTTATTTTTTGAGATTAGCCCATTTGGTGGCCAGTTTCTCTTTGGGATCAATGGCAAAAAAGACCCCATTTTCCATATCAGACTTAATCTCGTCTAATGTTAGAGCACGGTCATAAATAGCCACTTCGTCTATTTTGCCGATCATGCTAGGCAAACCAGTTTGAGCTTGACCAATATGAAGTTCTACCTTTTGACTAGTGATCTTATTTGCTGGAGCATCCACAGAGGCGTCAAGTTTACTATCTACATACTGTTTAATTTTCTTACCATCATAGGTAACTACAACATGATGCCATTGCTCCAATTTAGGCTCGATTTTCTGCAATTTTCGGGTTCCTTTCCAATCTGGTAAGGCAATCCAAGTTTCGACTTTGGCAGCGGCACCAAAACCACTCCACTGCAGACAATAGCCACCCTGGTTGCCTGCCGTACGTCGTCCCATCACATTGGAATCATTCTGGTCTTCTAGAGGGAAAATCCAAGCTGCCATAGTGATGGCCTTGGTAATGTCAAGTTCGTCTGATGCGGGTACTTGAACCAAACAGTCCGTATCTTCCAAAGAAAGAGCCCCACCGAATTTCCCATCTTTGATAAACTTGGCGTTACCTGTTAGTTTCCCCTTCAATTTACTTTGGCTATGATCTTTAGCTGTGTCACCTTGGCCTTCATCAAAAGTAAAATAAAGCTTTAAGGCTGGATCATCGTTTAGGGCGTAACTCTCTGGCGATAAAGTCCCTAACCCTAATGTAATCAAAAAAATTATCAACAAAAAACATTTTTTAAACATTTTCAACCTCTTCAAATTCCCTATTTTTTAAATAGTCAGCGCCAATTCTATATTTTTTAGATTCGTTGTCAAGGTTTAATGTCTCAATTCAAACAAGTTTCTTTTTCCGTGGCTAAAATCTATTAGACAGTTCAGATAAAGAAATGTTTTTAGTTGTTTTTGGCGTTNATTTAGTTCTTGATGGAGAGGGTTGTCGTTGATGATTGACAAGTATCACTGTATCCAAGATGAGGAAGGTCTGCGGTATGAATAATCCGCGTCTGCTCTCCCTAAGTTATTTGACTCTTTATTGTAGATAGCTCTTCCACATTCTGATAATTANTCGAACAGCCACCTATTGGTTTGAATAATTACTTTGTTTAATTGAAAATACTTTAGTTTATATTCAAATTGTGAAGAAAGTAATTGGCTCAACTATATACCCCTACTAGATGTTTGAAACTCGTATCTGACACAGAGCGGGTACCCCGTCGTCTGCCAAGGCACCCTAATTGGCTACCTTTGAGTTAAGAGATGTTATGATAATTCGATCCATTTTGATTTTCAGTTTGCTTTTCGACCTACTATTTTTTTAGTCAAGATTAAAATATTTCCTATTTATTAAAGACATCTAAAAAACCTTTTAAAAGTCGACTCCAGCTTAATTTGAATGTTTATGTTTCTTTAGAGGATTGAAAAAATACTAAATCAAACCCAATACTATTTAAAGATTGGATGGCTACTATTGAAACCGATGCCGAATAATCTAAAAAACTATATTTGATTAATGTAACCTGACCAAATAATTTTCGTATATTCTGCTATAGAATCCCATGAACCCATATTAGTTTTGTGGTGGGTATGAAGTTCAAAAAACATATCCACCACCTTGACTATATTTCCCCCTAATTTTTTTTAATTGCTAGAATCAAATTCAATACTTGAGGTTGCTTGTTTTTCTCATGCAGACTTGGGCCAAAAAATCGAGGGCTTGTTCTTCTGTTTTTTTCTGCGTTCAAAGCAAAATTCTACCCCTTCCCACCCCACGTAATTGACCTTATAAAACCTAATTTTCTCACTTTTAAGCCCTTTTGACCTAACTTGTTACTCCAAAAACCCTAATAAAACCGTTTTGGTTTGTGTTGTAATTCCATCTTGAAACAACGAAATACTTCCGTATCTNGTTTGTTGAAGCAATAAGATTTCTTGCATNTATCTCGATTGGTAATCTGTTGCCCACCCCAAATACATTTTCAGCCTTTATACCTNTCTTTTTTCAAATTTTCGGCTAATGTGCTTGTCAATACCTGACAAATTCTGCCTAATGTTGACTATTCCATTCAAAAAAACAATTTCACTTCAGGCCTGAAAAGGCCACTGTCACTTTTTAATCAACGCTTAATTATTACCGTNTTTCTCGGTGTTTTGAGTACAGAAAATTCTATAAGATTGCCTNTCATTGCAAATCATTCTCGTGTGTTAATGGTTACACTTTATTCTTATCTATCGAAAATGCTACAACCCCGAGGTATTGATTTAAAGGTGGGGTGTCNAGTTTTCAGACTTTACTTTACTCTGGTGTAAGAAATAATCTGGTCTATTTATGCCCGATTATAAGGTCTAATTTTGGTCTTTGTCTTAACTTTTGTATCCATCCCTTAGTTTTATTTCCAATTTCTTACTTGATATGATATTTGGGTCGACAAAACCCAAAAACCAAGGCTCATTTTCCATAGGTATATGGTGTAATTTAATCCAAATTCCATGACGATGACGATTTTTCCTTTGTTAGTTTTACTGAGTCCTGAGCTATTAGGAATAATGTTCGATAGACTCTGGNATACTAACAGTTAATCGATTTGGAACGGTTTAACTTCAGATGTTCATTAGTAACGTCTGATAAAATACATTTTCAGACGTTATTTCGACCAATATTCGCATCTTATAACCTGAGATATCCACCATTAGAATTGGCTCAACCGCCACCAGATACAACCATCTAAGCTGGATTGGACCTAATTTATAAGACAAAGGTGATACAGAGAGGAAAACAAGATATAAAATAAATATTCTTAACAACACTGAGGATTTANATGTTTTCACCCTCAGAGTTACCTTAATATATTGCTGTTGGTAATCTCTCTCTTCAATCTAAAGAAGTGCTAGGAAAACGACAGACTAAGAGACTTTTTTGTAGTATAGAAATTCGGTAAGATTAAAATTAAATTGAAAAGAAGGCTCCATGAAAACAAAAACAACTGAAGTTTTTTTGGTCATGTAGTTCTTGTAAGCATGAAACCGTAATGGTAGTGATTAAAAACTAGACCTAGGTCTTCATCAAATATATATACCCATACTTCAACAATCAATGGTCCCGATACTATTCGATTTGTGCGGTGATTTTTGCGGTGAGTAACATTTTTTTAATTCTCAGAGCAACTAAAATAAGCGCCCGATAATCAGTAGTAGATCGGTGATGTGGAATAGATGAAATCAAAAAAGGTGATCTTAAATTAGAGTTGAAAAACGATCAATTCGGTCCTGAAACACAGCGAAATCCGAAGTTGAAGTCCCAATTATTTGAAGCAAATCTGATACGATCGACTACGCGTATATTGTACATGTTATTAACCCAAGATCCACCTCTTGATACTTTTGAGGATTGACTACTATCATACCAATTTTGACACCATTCCCAAGTGTTGCCAGCCATATCGTACAAACCGTATCCATTGGGATTAAAACTGCCCACCGGGGCTGTTTCATTTCCCCATCGGTCTTTACCACCTATTCCATCAATATTGGCATAATGACGTGCCATCTGCTCGTCATTACCCCATGAATATTCTTTGCCTATTAAACCGCCACGAGCTGCAAATTCCCATTCTTTTTCTGTCGGTAATCGTTTACCTACCCACTTAGCATAGGCCATTGCATCGTTCCAACTAATGCAAATCATCGGATTTTTGTCAGTTGGAGAATATGTATGAACATCATTCCATTTAATTACTTCATCTGTTTCATAATTTGACAATTCTAGGAATCTCTTAAATTGGCCAACCGTAACTTCAGTAATATCCATCCAAAAATTTTTGGTATTATTCGAAGATGGAATAGCAACCATTATAGATTTATCCTTTTGCCAAACGATTTTTCTAGCTTTAACGTTTTTCAACTCCTCAGCATTAGAAATTAATGGTACTTGTTCTTCTGCAGCATAAATTGAAAAAGCCAATAAAAATAAAAAATAACAACTAATCTTTTTAATCATTGAAATTACCTTTCTTTATCAGACCAATCTTGTGCCATTTGTAGGTGAATGAGCATCACTATTACACATTGGCTACCTAATAGTAATGACTATTAGAGTGTATAGATAAAATGTTATTTATTCAAAATATTATTTATTGAAATTTCTAGATCAGAACGGACAAAAAACCTTACAAATAATCGTAAATGCGCAGAATATTGCAACTCTAAAAATCTATCTTTTGACACGAGTGGAAATCAATTTGAGTCTGAGGATAAGAAGTTTAGCATTGAAAGATTGTTGTTCAGACTCTGATATATTTTTTGCTAAATATTGTTTTCATTTCTCATTTTTCTGGCATTCATAAAGCTTTTAATAAAGCTAAATAAAGCTAATATCGTTGAAACAATCATGATTATTATTCTTATAACGGCGCCAATATCTGATCTACGGATTGAGCTCATTAAAGGAACGATCAAACCTAATAAAATTAGAAATGTAAATATTACGGCTATATGTGCAATTAATTTATTTTCATTTTTTATCCCTGGACTCATTATCAAAAGTGAAATGCCGAAAAATACTGGGATCAAAGATGTAATAGATGGTGTTTCTGACTTTACATATCCAAAAATACCGAAAAAGCACAAAAAGATAGAATTAACAAGACTCGAATAAAACGGTTTTAGTGTAATCATGTCTATTATTTTATTATTAGGATACTTACTCTTATTCTTAAGAATATTAGTTTAATTTTTATTCAAAAACAAAAAAGAATGAAATATAGACCTAATAGCAAAAACGTCAAGTTTATTGACTTGTAGCAAATTAAAGGAACGTTCTATAAGAATCTTGATTATGAATTAGAAAAGACTGTCTAATAATCATTCTGGAAGTGTTGGTGGTATCTCTTTTCCTTTACAGTTGTCATCACAGCACTCTGGGTAAAGGAATTGATGAATACGGCCTCATTGGTGGTCCTTTTCGTGATATGCCGAGATTCTAAACTACTTACTTGGACGAGGAAGGACATCATCATTAAAAATGAACAACTGGAAAAATTAAGTTACTTTTCTACAGGCCGAATCCACTGTCGTAAAGTGAGCCAAAGATAGTGATAGCAAAAAATGTATCCGTTGCTACTCCCCCAGGCAAACGGTATAGGCAAAGGCTGGGCTCACTAAGCGAATCAATCACCAAGAAGTAATATCTAAGAAAATGTATAGGAAGGTTAGAGCAACGCCGAAGGTGCGAAAAAAATGGAGGGAAGGCGGTTAAGGCAAATATAGCACTTAATAAAAAAGCGTAAATCTTCATACCAAAAGCATGATAGTATGTGAAACGAGCTAACTTTCCAATAGATGGGCCTGCACTTGGTTCAACTGACGCAAATACTTCTTCATAAGTCTCTAAAGGATAATCAGGTTGGTTCCCATCAGGGTGCCAACTAACACAATAGGATTCCATGATTGGCTGAACGATATCAACGTATTCTTCTTGTGTCCGACCATTAGTAATCCATTGTTCGATAGTAGTTTTATCCTCTTCGTCTGATAAGTATTCTCTCATACTCTCATTGGTTTTTACCTTAACAAGGTCTGGCTTCGATCTCCACGGTAAGTTACAACAATATCTTGGACAGTTGCTAAATCTGAGACGTCTCCATCTGCTTTACGAGTATTTACCTGTAAGTTAATTTAAGCAAACAGGTAGGAAAACAGAGACGGGAGAGTCTATAACCAGCGGCACCTAACTTTAACGAGTCTTTGAGTTGTTGTAAGCGATAACTCAATTACCGTTTCTTGTTTTCTTCTGCTTCATATTTCTGTTGAGTATGCTAGGCTGAAAGTATTGCATCGGCTAAAGCATCTAGTAAATTATCCATTTGATGAGCGGTAGTTGCTACTTGATTGACTTAATCTCCTGATGGGTTGTTCCAAGTTTTGTTGTTACTCAACGATATAAAGTTACGAATAGTTGGGTGGTGGACTAGGCGACGAAATGATCCAAATGATAGCGTCTGTGGTAGCCGCAACCGATGAGACCTATAGTAATAGGTTTGTATGACTTCCCCCCAAATATCTTGGTTATTATGATACAGGGCTCAATAAAGTTTTCCACCAAACCTCAGAAAGCGTGCTGAGATCAGGTCTAATCTCTATCGCTCATAGCATTCTAAAACTGGCCTTGCTCTTGTAATGTAGAACCACCTGATTTTTCAGCTGTCGTTACAACTGAACTGGCAAAATACAAACCGGGTTTGGGATTTTTGCCACGAAGCCGGTTGCTCTCAAATTACCAGTCTGGTGATCAATTTGAAAAGTTACCACTGTGTCCGTGTCTTGATTTCCAACAATCAGGAACTTACCGGTAAGGTCGATAGCAAAATCGCGAGGAGTTTCGCCTAGGGTTGGGGTGTGACCAAGTGCAGCTAGCTGGCCATCTTCAAATATGAATCTAGCTATGCTGTTATGCCCCCTATTAGAAGCATAGACATAACGGCCATCCGGTGTCACGGCAATTTCTGCGCAAGATGGGGTAGCGTTTGTGCCGAGAGGTAGTGTCGAAATGGTTTGCAACGGATTTAGCAGACCATTGTAGTATGCATAGACAATAATAGTAGCATCCATTTCATTCAGAACGAATGCGTATCGGTTACTAGGGTGAAAAACAAAGTGGCGTGGACCAGCACCTGTATGTGTTTTGACGAAGGCAGGATCGCTTGGCGTTAAGTTGCCTGTTTCTTCATTAAACTGGTAGACTAGGATTTTGTCGAGACCCAAGTCGGGTACGAATAGAAGTCTGTTATCGGCGCTTAAAACAACCGCATGTGCATGAGGGCCAAGTTGGCGTGGATGGTAACTACCAGATCCTTGATGTTGAATAAGAGTTCTTATTTCACCTAATGACCCGTTTTCTCGAATAGGGTAACAAGCAATACTACCAGTTTCATAGTTCGCACTCAAAACAAATTTACCGGTTTTATCAACCGTGATGTGACAAGGTAGGCCACCATCTGCTGGTCGATCATTCAAGGAATAAAGAGTATCGCCATCGATGGCCCAAGCGTGTACTTTGGGGTCATCTTCCACTTCTGTTTCTTGAGTAGCATAAATAAATTTCTTTTGTGGATCTATGGCCAGATAAGAAGGGTTGCGCGGACCAACAGTATTGGACATATAAACTAGATCCCCGGAGCTTAAGTCCAAGCGACAAAAGTAGATACCTTCCGCTTTCCCATCGACAAATGGCAATTTTTCGGTGTAAGTCCCAATGAAAACAGTCTGAAAATTCATTTGTTCCCCTAGTCTAAGATTCTGATTCTTGTCTAGCTTGTCATATCATCCCATCGGAGTCAATGAAAAGTACTAACAGACTATTGATAGGCGTTTTTAATCCATAAAGGATGCAAAGACTAAAAGCTAATCCAAACTTTTTGATGGATTAATACACATTGACTAACCACTGTTGTTATACAAGCTGGGGATCAATCGTATATGGAATAACCAGATAGGGGTCAGTATCAGTTACACCCAACCAGAGTATTTATTTGCTTTATTAATAGAATATTATATGTCTATTCGATTAGTAAGCTACACTTGTAGGCTATACTAATTTCTCAGCTGTGCTTGTTTGACTAATTCCCGACGTTATCGACTATTTAATATTTTTGTTTCACAAACAGGTATTAACCTATAGAGAGTTTAAGAACGATATGATCTTGTCCCGATTGGCTTTTGATAGATGCATGAAATTTCGCTTGGAACGTTCGGCTTCTCCACCATGCCACAAGATTGCCTCTTTTAAGTTTCGTGCCCGGCCGTCGTGCAAAAAATTGGTGTGACCGTTGACCACATTTATCAAGCCAATACCCCAAAGGGGTGGTGTTCTCCACTCTCTGCCATTAGCTGATGCTTCTGGCCGGTTATCGGCTAATCCAGATCCCATATCATGAAGTAATAAATCGCTAAATGGGTAAATTTCTTGATCGGACAGAGCTTTTGAAATGGGGTGAGTTCCCGTTTTGAAATGTGGGCGGTGGCAACTCGCACACCCAATTTTGTCAAAAAGTTTCCTGCCTGAAACTACCTTTGGATCATTCCAATTTCTTTGAGATGGAACAGCGAGTGTTTGCAAATAGAAAGTAATTTTCTGCAAGAATGTATCATTTAATTCTGGCATACCTCCACTTGCTACTTTTTTATTTGGATCGCTTTGAGATATCCATTTCTCATCAGGCATAATGTTGGTTGTAATACCAATATCATGTAAAAATGCTGTAGCGACTTGTTGAACAATATTTGGTTGCCTTGCCTTCCAACCGAATCGACCGAGAACCATCTGACCTGATATCAAATCAACAACCCAGCTGGGACGGCCAGAAATACCATCTTTATTTTTATCTTCTGCGTCTGAGTGTTGAAGAATAACTAATTCTGGTATTGCTTCTAATAAGCCTAGTCCGTGAACAGCTGGTGCGACTCGGCCAGAAAATAATATATCACCTTCTATCTCTCCGTATGCTAAATTTTGAAGTTGATAACTTGGTTGTCTGAGGGTGAATAATTCATCCTCAGGAAAATATCCAGCTGTTTCTTTGTACTCAATGAATATTTGACCTTCTGGCTTAAATCCCGTGATTGATTGTTCGTCTATCTGTTCTCCGTAAAGTG
>PAYP01000116.1 GCA_002714785.1 Candidatus Poribacteria bacterium
ATTAGGGGCTTGTATCCTAGAAGATCATCAAGAGTTCTCATACTTGAGGATGGTATTCCGATTCAGCCTGCATTATATGTTTATCCAAATATGTATTACAACCCACCATCAGAACGGATAGATGGAGTTGAAGTAATTAAGGGCAGTGGTGTTATTAAATATGGCCCGCAAACTATGGGCGGTGTAATTAATTACTATACAAGTAGACCTAAAAATGAATTTGGTGGTTTTGTAAAATTATCAGCCGGTGAAAATGGATATCAGAGCGTTTTTACTGAAGTTAGTGGTTTACTTCCTCACTTCGAGTGGGAAAGGGCGCTAGGTTCTCACCTAACGCCTGTGAAAAACTACGTTCTACTATAGGAATTAGTAACTATCCTTTGAATTCTTCGGTTGGGCCGTTTGCCTCTTCCCACGCTCCCATGCCGCCACCAATGCTAGATATATTCTCAAAACCCATTTCTTTTAAGGTCTTTCCGGACAACGCGGCTTGACCACCAGCTCCACACGTGAAAACTATGTGCTTACTCGGATCTAGCTCTGGCTTATGAAAAGCTTCAAATTCTGGGTCCGCATGAAATTCCAGCATTCCTCTTGGAACACTAATCGCTCCTGGGATGACGGTTTCAATAGAGTTGGCATCTCTAACATCAACGAAAACAACACTTTCATCACCAACCAGCCCGGTCGCTTCCTCGACCGAAATGACGTTTATTGATGATTTTGCTTCTTCAAGAAGCTGCTTCGCACTTTTTCCCATTTCACATCTCCAATCAACAAGGTTTAGAATAATATAGAATTGATATAGCAAACTACGCAGGCAATCATAGTTCATGCTTCACGAAAAACAGAATTAACAATGTCTGCCCACCCTGAAGTCTAGCACTTTTTAGAAAAAATTGTCAATACGACAACTAGTAACGGCTAGCGCTTTTGTCGGTATTCTTCAACTTGCTCTTCCATTTTTTTTAACTGGTTATTATCAAGTATCTTTTCACCAGACCCACGAGTCTCCGTAATTTCTGATTTTTGCCTCTGAATCACCAAGATTGCTATACTACCAAATATTAATAGAAAGAAGAAAGGTGCGATATATGCGACTAAATTAAATCCTTCAGCTTTCATGATCGCGTCAAATTGGGTTCCATATTTTGCTATATATCCAGCCTTGATCTCTTCTATTGTTTGCCCTTGATTCAGCAGTTGTTTGAATTCGTTTTTTATGTCGTGAGCTACACCACAAACACAAACTTCAATTGTTTCTCTTGAACAGCCACAATAGCAGTAGACACTTCTTAACAATTGTTTCAGGTCGCTGGCACTTTCTCCAATTACTATTTTGGGGGTAACTACTACACCTGAAGTGAGTACGATAATTAAGTAATAAAACAAAACCGCCCGACTGGGTAGTTGTTTAAGCATTAGATGTTTGTGGTGTTCGTGTTTCGGGAACTGTACTTTCTAGAATCGCAATCCAACCGCCGATAAACATGACGGCGATCCCAACCCAGACTAAATTAATGAGAGGATTGTGGTATACTTCAACTGTGATTGGTTCATCGTCGTAGTTAGGAAAGGTACTAGGGAGTGGACCAAGGGCAATGTAGAGATTATTTAATCCAATGTGATGGATAGCCGATTCAATAGTATCTTGGTCCCCTTGTCCAGCAGTATGATAGAAAGCACGAGCCGGCTGCATTGTGGTAATCGTCTGACCATTTTTCTTGATTTCAAAATTGATTCCACTCAAATCAAAGTTCTCGTGCCTCTCTTGGAAGCCATTACCGGATAGAAATTCATAATTACGAACTTTGATCGATTGTCCTTGTGTTAGGCTCTCGGTTGCCAACCGATCATATCCTTTAGATCCCATGATACCGATATATAGGATTACTATGCCGATATGTACAATATAACCACCATAACGTCTTCTGTTTTTCCAAAGTAAGCGTAGCATCCCACTAAAAAGATTTACCTGATTTCGCTTTGCTCTCAGTTTACCACCACGATAAAATTCTTCTACGATAGCAGTGATCACAAAGGCTGCCCCTAGCACGCAGAGAGCAGATAAAACGATAGTACTTGTACTGGTTTCAATCTCACGATTCACGAAAAAAAATCCTAGAGCCAACAGAGCAGAAACAATAGATATAGCTGTCGGTTTGGCAAAAACTCTATTGAAGTTACTTAAAGTCAAAGTTTTCCAAGAAATTATGGGGCCAATGCCAGTCAGTAACAATAAAATTAGGCCTGGAATGATAACAATTTGATTGAAATAGGCTTCTGGAACGGCCATTTTTTGCTGAGTAACAGCTTCGGAGATAATAGGCCATAATGTGCCAAATAGTATCATGGCTGTTAATGCAACCAAAATCCAATTGTTAAGTACAAACGCACTTTCTCTAGAGAGTAACGATCCAATTTGGTTGGGACTTTTAAGTTTATTGCTGCGAATAAGTATCAAAAAGGTTGTGCCAGCCAGCAAAACCACCAAAAAAAACGCGAAAAACCCACCCACTTGTGATTGAGCAAAAGCGTGAACGGATGAGATAATGCCGCTTCGAGTGATAAAAGTTCCTAGAATAGTGAAGCCAAAAGATAAGGAAACTAAGATAATATTCCAGATTTTTAACATGTTACGTTTTTCTTGAATCATGGCTGAGTGCAGGTAAGCACTACATAGTAGCCAAGGCATAAATGAAGCATTTTCGACTGGGTCCCAAGCCCAGTATCCTCCCCATCCTAATTCTTGGTATGCCCAATTCCCGCCAAGTGCGATGCCAACCGTTAAAGTAATCCAAGAAAAAAGTGTCCATCTACGAGACAGATGTAACCACAGATTGCTGACATTACCTGAAATTAATGCGCCCATAGCGAAGGCAAACGGAACAGTTAGACTTATGAATCCGATGTATAACAATGGTGGATGAATTGCCATACTGGGAGTTTGTAATAGTGGATTCATCCCCAACCCGTCAGGACGGATAATATCTTGAGGGAAACGGGCCAGAGGATTACGTACCCCTTCGATCAGACCAGTGACTAAAACCACGAAGAATAAGGAAACGAAAGCTAAAGTGATCAGGGCATAATCAGCTAATGGGGTGTTCTTCTCTAAAGAGGATGGTTTCTGACGATTCTGCCAAACAACAACAGCCGAAAACAACGTCAGTAGCCACAACCAAAATAGTAACGAACCTGACATTTTGCCCCAAAGAGCTGTGATTTTGTAGAATACTGGCTGCTTTAAACTTGATCCTTCGTACACATAAAATAAGGAAAAATCGTCAGTTAGAAAACTGTAGACCAAGGCAAATGTTGCCGTAGTGATCAAGCAAAAAGTAACGATTACTGCATTCCGGCCACTTTGAACAGCACCTAGGTGTTCGTATCGCATCCCTAAGAAAATTGCTATCATGGTCCAGAAACAACTGAATAATGCCAACCAAATAGTGGCTTGTCCAATTTCGGCTATCATTTTTTTATAAGCACCTAGATTCCTTCTCTGGTGTTTGTAGCTTTATCATTTACACTTGGCTCTTTACTATTACTAGCATCTGCTGCATCGTATTTAGAGGCGCATTTTGTTTGGACTTTTGTCGCTCGAATCAGATTTTGATCGGCATGGTATACACCTTGAACAAACACATTACCTCCATCATGAAAATTATCAGGGCGTACGAGTCCTGTTGAAATGACATTTATTTTGGCTTTGTTTTCTGCGTCCCGTACGGCGAAAGTTAACTTAAGCTCTGTTGCCTGCCAGTGCGAACTACCTTCAGAGATCAGCCCGTCAACCTGTACACCTTTACGGTCGACGTTTTCAGCGTTTAAAAATAACTGGTCAGGTGTAAAATGGTGTACACTCGTATTCTTGACTCCGGTAACGATCCAGTAGATCATGGTACTGGTCAGAATCAGACTAGCTAAGAGTATTTTCACTCGAGCGGATGATCTATGATTATTCTGTACTCTGTTTTCCATATGATTTAATTTGCAAAAACTTGGTCTTTTGAACGGAGTAGCTTACCCAAATTTAATCAGTTCAGGAGTTTGGCATTAGAGGGGCAATATTTTGCTGAGAAAAATAACTGGCTGTCAAACTACTCACCGTAGATTTTATTATTGTGTTTTGGATCAGTCTAAGAAGTAAACTTGGTTCATTTCCTAGATTGCGACAATCTCCGTTTTCTATTTTGGTTACACTATTTCGGTCTATTTCTGGTTTTGGTAAAACCTGATTATATCTTGCGCTAAGTGAGCCATTGAAGGCTCCTTTGGTACTACGCTAACTGGAATTCCATGTTCATTGGCAAATGATTTAGTCGTCTGGCCTATTACAGCTGTCTCGACTCTATTTAATAAGATCTGTTGAGGAATAAAACCCTCTACGTGCTGTGGTTGAATCAAAAAGTTTTGTATAGTAGAAGGACTTGTAAAAACAATCATGTCAAATGCTGCTTCGACTAACATTTTTTGTACAGATCGGATTTGCTCTACGCTGTCAGATTGATGAGGGGGGGTCGTACAGTAAATTGGAAGGTCATTAACTATCCCCCCCCTACGTTGTAGTAGCTTCACAATTTTTTGTTGGCCTATCTCTGAACGAGGCAACAGTACTCGCTGTTCTGTTTGAATTGGGAGTTCATTTCCAATTCCTTCTCCACTTGGCTCTGAAGGGAAAAAATCGGCTCTTATGCCAATTGATTCTAGCATTTGTAAGGTTTTTGCACTCACTGCACAAATTTTATTTTTCGCTAGCGCTCGACTGTCCAAGCCAAGTTGCGTTAGCTTTCTGTTAAAAATTTGCACCGCGTTAGGACTCGTAAACACTATCCAATTGTAGCGAGAGATATCCTGAATTGCTAGTCTTAACTCGTCGTTTGGATCGATTGGTGTAATTTCGACCATTGGGCAAGTTACTACTTCAGCCCCACCGTCTTCTAATAAATTGACAATTTCTCTGCTTTGTTCTGCGGGCCGAGTAATCAGGATTGTACGACTGAAGAGAGGTTTTTGTTCAAACCACTTGCCATATTGACGAAGGTCTACAACTTTCCCAACAACGATTATGACTGGTGGTTGCAGGTGATCTGATTTCTGTTGAATATCATTCAAGCTTCCAACTATTGTTTCCTGTTGAGCAGTAGTTCCTAACCGTATTACAGCTACTGGTGTAGCCGGTGATCGACCGTGTTTTAGTAAACTACTAGTAATATTTGGAATCTTCCTAGCTCCCATAAAAATAACTATCGTATCAACACTATTAGCTAATACTTTCCAGTTTATATCTGATTCATCAGCTTTATGTCCTGCTACAAACAAAACGGAAGAAGCTAGATTTCGGTCAGTAATAGGAATTCCCGCGTAGGCAGGAACGGCTAAGCCGGAGGTTATCCCAGGTACGATTTCAAATTCTATGTTAGCTTGAGATAAAGCAAAAACTTCTTCTCCACCTCGGCCAAAGACTAATGGATCTCCTCCTTTCAGTCTAACTACCGTCTTACCCATTTTAGCTTTTTTGACTAGGATTTGGTTGATTTCATTTTGCTGGTTTCGTTTTGATCCAACTTGTTTGCCAACATAAATTCTTTCACTTTCGGGAAGGCAGAAGGATAAAAGCTGGGGGTTTATTAGACGGTCATAGACTATTACATCCGCTTTCTCCAAACATTCTTGGCCTCTTATGGTGATTAACTTCCTGTCACCTGGACCGGCACCAACCAGATATACTTTCCCTATAGGTGTTTGTTGATCCGAATTATCAATCATCTGCTGGATTAATGCCTGAAAGTTGGTGACCGATTTTTTGGCCAAGGTCTGTTGGCTTTCTAATTGATCCTTCTATTTCGGTCTGTTTTATACCTCGATCAGAAAATAGTACACCTTTTATTCTTAACTTATCATCAAAGTGCTGAGCGTGGATTCCAACCGGAATTTGGCAACCAGCCTCAAGACCGCTTACTTCTATTAGTGTATGAAGTGCAGACCGCTCAGCTGTAATTTCTATTTGACTTTGTGTGTGATTAATATTTTTCACTAAATCAATCATATTTTTATCACCTGTCCGAACCGTAATTGCTAATGCGCCTTGTCCAGCTGCTGGCACCATTAGTTCCGTTGGAATAGGGGTTAATTGTAAACCAGGCAAACTAGGTGATTTGTTATGAGATGAACTATACAGCCGGTTGAGTCCTGCTGTGGCCAAGATAATAGCATTCAAATCCGTATCACGCAGTTTCTGAATTCGAGTGTCAATGTTACCGCGGATGCCAACAATTTCCAAATCAGGCCGTTGGTACCTTAGCTGGGTTTGACGACGAAGGCTATGTGTCCCAACTTTTGCACTCGGCGGTAGATGAGNCAGGCTAGTACNGATCTTGCTGACCAGCATATCTCTGGGATCATTTCGAGTAGGAATAGCACCCAAGGAAATACCCACTGGCAATTTTACTGGAAGATCTTTTAGACTGTGAACAGCTAAGTCTATTGCTCCATCAAATTGCGCTTGGTCGATTTCTTTAGTAAAAGCTCCCTTACTAACTCCATCGTCCAGCCTGTTTTTTTGAAGCTTGTCACCAGTTGTTTTGATAACTTTAATCTGGAAATCCAAACCTAAGTGGTGGCGTTCAAGACAAGTTCGAACGTAGTTAGCTTGCCATAGCGCCAATTGACTTCCCCGAGTCCCAATTACAATCATGAGAAATTATTTCATTCTTCTCTAATGGTCGTATCCAAGTTTGAATCTGGATTTTCATCCAATCGAAAAAGCTCACGTAAAAGATCAACTTGCTGTATCGAGTCATTGGACATAGCTGTTTGGCGAAGATGTCTTGTTGGTGAATCTAGTAGCTTTTTAATCAATGATTTGAGCATTGTTGTTACAACCGCTTCCTGTTCAGTATCCAGTAACGCTTTCTTGATGCTTCGTTCGAGTTCCTGATCAGCAATTTGCTGAAACTTTTGATTAAGTAACTTAATGGTTGGTGTTACACCTAGTGTTTTTAAATATTTGTGGAATTTGACTGCTTCTTCGGATGCAATATTCTCAGCTAATTTAGCTTCTTTCTGTCGATCTTCTCGATTAGTAGTAACCACTTCTTGTAGGGCGTCAATATTGTACAGGTGTACTTGTTCTATTTTCTCACTTTCTGGGTCAATATCACGAGGGACTGCGATATCAATCAAAAGCATAGGTTGATTTGGTCGCTTTTCCATAACTCGTTCTAGCGCACAAGGTTGTACGACGTAGTGAGGCGCTGTAGTTGAACTAATCACAATATCAGCCTGCGTTAAAAATTTGAGATCAGGCTGATAAACCATAGCAGTTCCATTGAACATTTCGGCTACTCGTTCAGCTCTCTCACAACTTCGATTGACCACAATCACACGGGATACACCATTTTCTACCAAGTGCTTCACCGTTAATTCGCTCATTTTTCCTGCACCTATGATCACAACTGTTTTATTAGCCAAACTACCTAATTTTTGTTTCGCTAACTCGACTGCTGCATAACTGATAGATAAAACTCCAGAAGCTACGTTTGTCTCAGTACGAACTTGTTTGCCAAAGCTGATGGCTTTGGCAAACAAACGATTTAGTAATAGGTCAGTACTATTGCTTGTCAGGGACTTTTCATATGCAGATTTGATTTGTCCTAGTATCTGCGGCTCACCTAAAATCATCGAATCTAAGCTTGCACTCACCCTAAATAAGTGTAAGATTGCAGGCAGACCTTCGTATAGATAAGTATATTTAGCAATATCGGATTGATTTAGTTGAAATACATCTTCCAAAAAATCTGATAGTTGACCAGCCGACTGGTCAGAAGGTAAAGAAGCATAAATTTCAACCCTGTTACAAGTAGATAAAGTTACAGTACCGTGTATTTGGTACTTTGATGTCATGGACTGAAGTTGATCATGAGTTTTGCCCTTGATACCAAGCCTTTTCAAGTCGGCTTCAATAGCCTTACCAATCTGAGAGGATACAGGTACATTTTTATCAATTGGAACTTGATTGGCTTGGGTTAGTTGCTCCCGGAATGCTAGTTGTTCCCGAAAAGACAGCGGTGCAACCAGGTGATTACTACCAATAACAGCAATTTTATTCATAGGGATTTACGTCAATCTTTCTTGTATTGTGTCATGTACGGTTCAGATGTTATTCTGGCCTATTTCGATTCGGTTTTCGGTATGTCCTAACGAACCGAAGATAGTTTTTTATAATCAAACAAAAGAAAATTTTTCAAATGAATTTTAAGTTTATTCACGATCATATTGTACTAGATGTCTCTTCATCATACAGTAGTCTTGTAGAGTTCGAATTGATCAACATATGATGGTCAAGATCTGATGCGCAGTATTTTTGCTGTGCGCTAGCATTTGTTTGAGATTCAGTCANACTAGATTCCTGAAGCGCAAAGTCATCAGTTAAGCAGTCGGGNTGACAACTCAAGTGAGTNAGATTNGTATTTATTAACATGTGATGGTCAAGATTTTTGATGTTACTTATACTCACTTGATTNCTAATCTTTGTTTTGAGTTGGGCTGAATCATAGTGTTGCAATCGGATAGCGTTAAGCAGGCAGTCTATTTGACAGTCTGGGTTACCAAAAGCAAGGCAACAATCTTGGTCTAAAGTGATTTGGTCTCTTATAAGTTTAGGATTGTCCTGAGTCGGATTTTTTTCCCATGAAGAACGCAGAATTAAAGAGCTATANAAATGNTGTCGTTGCTCAGCTAGTGGNAGGTTTTTACTGACAGTGGGACGCAGAGAGCCGAGTAGTTCTAATAGCTTTCCATAAGAATTTTTGGTGAATTGTTCTCGGAGATGATCATAGATTTGTTGTATGCGCTCGGAATCTTCTGAAATGTGGCTGCTGGGTGAGATCCCAATAATTAGATCTCCGTTCATGATTAGTTTTGGTGTAACAAACCGACTTCTATCGGATTGATCTAGAACCTCGGACAATTTNGAGTATGCCGTATATGATTGATGTGTAAAAGCGAGAAAAGTGTTTTTTGTTGGCTGATTAGTGATTATAGCTCCACATTTTTTCAGTAAATCAAAACGTTTCTGGTAGTCGCGTTTTTTGTCAATTTTTTGGCTAATTAAACATGTTCTTCCCTCTAACATGAGCCCAACTGGATAGAGTGGAAACTTACCGTTGCCTACTTGAATCCGAGTGAGGCGGCTGTTGATATCAGCTTCTCTTGGGTGATTTATTGTATCNTTGCCAATTANCAGTTCAATATATTNACGAATATAGCGACAGAGAGCTGGGCTGTGTCCCCCGGTTGAAACACTAACGGTTAGTTCATCGGTAGTAACTAGCGAAGTAGANGCAAAAGTCGATTCGTGTACGACATCATGAACATTAACGAGTGGTATATGACTTGACCTNTGGAATAATTCTGAATTCATCAATTTATTCCCAGTTTCTATGAAGACTAACAGATANGATTCTGCCAAATCTTCAAAAACGACTTGCCGATTATAGCTTTTAATCTGGTTGCTTTGNGTTAGTATATCAAGAATAGGTGTACTTTCGGGGCCTATCCAAGTGACAGTTGCTCCACAACGGTAGAGAGAAACGACACGTCTCTCTGCGTAAGAGCCAGAACCTATGACTAGGCAAGGCTGTTGATCAAGATTTAGATGCGCCGGGTAGAACATTGGCTTTACCAGTCTCTGGACACNGTGTAGTCGGCTAACTGCTCCAAAGCAGTGCGCGCTGATGTTNGTGGAAGAACTTTCAAGGCTAACTTAGCCTGATTGGCNTGGTCTTGTGCAATTTTCAGGCAATATTCTTTTACTCGGTAGCGACTGATGAGATGGTTGATCCAATCCACTGTTCGATCCTCTTCAAACTCNGTGTTGAATATCACTTCNAATTTCTCTCGCTCTNTTGGTGTACATTGTTGACGGGCATAAATCATGGGAAAAGTCAGTTTTCCTTCTCTCAAGTCATTGAAAGGTCGCTTTCCGAATTTACCTGATTCAGCAGTGAAATCAAGCAGGTCATCTATAATTTGAAAAGCAACGCCAATCGATTCACCATAATCAGATATGGCCTTAATTTGGTCAGCANCNTCAGTCGCAACNGCNGCCCCCATCCGGCAGGAGGCTGAAATTAAACGGCCCGTTTTGAGAGCCACGATTTCTAAGTAGTCAGACGCAGAAATTTCGAAATCTCCGCTTTTATAAGCATGGATTACTTCGCCTTCGCACATAGCCTGAGCGGCATCCGATAGTATAGCAAGAGCAGGATCATCAGATTTCCGGCTAACCAACATGTTTAGTACGCGAGCATGCAGATAATCTCCGACTAAAACGGCAACTTTGTTACCCCACTTAGAGTGCAATGTCGATCGCCCACGACGGATTGGCGCTTCATCCAAGACGTCGTCATGAACTAGAGACGCAACATGAATCAGTTCCACACAAGCTGCTAAAATATAACCATCTATACCGGTATATCCACAGGCTTTCGAGGATAATACCAGCAAAATTGGTCGCAGCCGTTTCCCTCCGCCTTCTACAACGTGACGCACCGCTTGGTCCACAAATTCATACTGGATAGCTGTCTCATCAAGCAGAATTTGTTCTATAGCTTGCAGGTCTTGGGTAATTGGCTGGCTGATTTGTTCAAAGGTGAGATTTGACATAACAACTCCTGACCCAGCCTCTTTGGGTAATCGGACTAGCTTATGGTCGGTTTAATTCGTTCCACAAAGCCCGATAGAAGTTCATTATTCGGACTGCGTCGGCATCGTTATCACTTCCGGAGATTTCGGCCAATGTGAAACCTTTNTATCCAATTTCCTTCAATTCTGAAAAGAGCTCCCGCCAAGGATATTCTGTCCGATGTAACTCGGTAATNTGAACTAATCCAATCTTATGTTGAACTAAGCTGAAAGGGTTTTTGATTGAGTCATTTTCTACTTCTCCAAAGTTTGAATTCCAGCACACGANCACATTGTCGTGGTCAGCAATTTCCATCATTTTACTAATGTGGCGCAGCTCAGATGTTCCTCTCCCATGTACCTCTAGGCGAATTTCTACGCCATAGNCACTTGCAAATTCACCGCACTCTCGTAGCGACAGACCAATTTGTTCTATTGTCGCATCTTCTGATATACCATCGGGGAAACCGTTGGGGCGAACTTTGACTCCAGGTGCTCCTACGTCAGCAGCCAACTTTGTATATTCTTTCGTACCTTCGATATTCTGACGCACAACGTCAATGTCAGGCGAGTGATAGTCAAAGGCTGATCCCAAGCCAGCTAATTCCACCGCAGAGTCAGCAAACATTTTGGCTACTTCTGACCGTTCGGTTTGTGATAAGCTGACCTCGACTTTGTGTGCGTGAGTGGTCCTCAGTTCGACCCCTTCAAACCCTGTTTCTGTACAGTTATTGATAATAGTGGGAATATCCCAATCTTTGGCCATGTTATACGTAACTAATCCCAGTTTCATCGACTGCTCCAAGTGTATTTGTCATGACAGTTAAATCTTAGTATCTTTCTGCTATAGTGTCAAAAAAAACGGCCCCCTATTGTAGCACAGCAACCCAATCGGTGCAAGATACAGAGTTATAGATATCTTGCAATCATTATGTCGATTTGCTAAGATAGTGAGGGNGACAGAAAAAACGAACTGTGTCTACAAGGAGAAGAAATGTCTCTACCCAAAATGGTGCGCGTAAAACAACTCTTTCCACGGATTTCTTTTNACGATGTTCGGGAAGCAGTCCAATCAGAGCTTGTAAGTATTGGGATTGAATCAATAATTAAAAGTGGTGATACCATAGCGGTAGGAGCTGGCAGCCGCGGGGTGGCTAATATCGCAGTCTCAGTCAAAGCCATAGTTGACTTTCTGAAAGATCTTGGCGCTAAACCATTTATTTTCCCAGCCATGGGGAGCCACGGTGGGGCTACACCAGAAGGGCAAACCGAAGTCTTATATCACTATGGAATTTCCGAGAAAACAATGGATGTTCCGATCAAATCAACGATGGANACAAAAATAATGGGGGAAACTGCTGATGGNTTACCCGTTTTTTTAGACCAGTATGCTGCTGATGCAGACCACGTAGTACCAGTTAATCGAGTTAAGTCTCATACCGATTTCAATGGCTCTATTGAAAGTGGTATCATGAAAATGCTTGCTATTGGTGTTGGTAAACAGCGAGGGGCTAACATGTATCATCGTGCCTTTTTCAGTTACGGTTTTGAGCATGTGATNCGAACCTCCGCCGCTTTATTGATTGATTCGGGNAAGGTNCCTTTTGGGCTTGCNCTAGTAGAAAATGCATATGGTGAAACTGCCTTAGCAAAAGCCATTCTGGCTAANGATATACTTTCAACTGAACAAAAACTATTGNCTCAATCTAAAGAGATTTCTGCCAAATTACCTTTTGATACTCTTGACCTACTAATTGTTGATTGGATGGGTAAAAATATTAGTGGAACCGGTATGGACACCAATGTCATTGGCCGTTACATGCAAAATTTTGAGCCTGAACCGGACAAGCCCTCCTATCTACGTATTCTAGTTTGCGACTTAACAGAAGAAAGTGCGGGGAATGCGACGGGAATCGGCCTGGCAGATTTCACTACTAAGCGTTTGGTTGATAAGTTTGATAGGAAAGCCACCTATATGAATTGTATTACCTCTTTGGGGCCGCAAAAGTCTCGAATTCCGTTCCACTTCGACAGTGACCGAGAAGCGATTACNGTGGCACTCGATACTATTGGGTTAAGACCACCAGAAGATGCAAGGATTGTACGGATTGAAAGCACTTTAAAACTAAGCCAAATACACATTTCAGAATCGCTATTGGAGTCNGCACAATTGATGTCATCTCTGGAAATTCTTAGTGAACCAGAACCATTAGGATTCGACAGCAATGGTAACTTACCCCCCTTATAATTTTTGAAAGGATCAAATATGATTTTTCCACAGTTGTCAGTTCCCANTTTACTNGAGCGGCTAGCCCCTCCCGAAGGCAAAGTCCAAATGGTACTCGATACTGACACTTACAACGAAATTGATGATCAGTTTGCGGTTGTGCAAGCGCTGATGTCCCCNGACAGTTTTGATGTTTTAGGGATCTATGCAGCCCCGTTCCATAACAGCAATTCACGTGATGCTGGGGANGGGATGGAGAAGAGTTACCAAGAAATATTACGCCTCCTCTCAAGGCTTGACATTGCTCCTGAAGATCTTGTTTTTAAAGGCTCAACCAAATTCTTACCTGATTGGGAAAGGCCCGAGGCAAGTCCAGCAACTGAACATTTAATCAGCTTAGCCTTAGAGTCAGATGATGTTTTGTACGTGGTAGCAATTGGCGCCGTTAGNAACATAGCTTCGGCAATCTTGTTGGAACCAAGAATTATGGAAAAGATCGTAGTGATTTGGCTTGGTGGGCAACCACACCATCATCGGCATAGCCGTGAGTTCAACTTGTCACAAGATCTGTTGTCATCGCAATTAATTTTTGANTGTGGGGTNCCACTGATTCAAATTCCTTGTCAAGGTGTAGCATCTCACCTGCAAACTACAGTGGCCGAAATTGAGTACTACGTGAATGGAAAAGGAGAGATCGGAGACTATCTGACCGAAATTTTTAAAGCNTATTCTAATGACCACTTTGCTTGGTCAAAAGTGATTTGGGACATGTCTGCGGTGGCTTACTTAATTGATTCCTCTTGGTTAGAAACAGAGCTTGTACACAGCCCAATCTTGACTGATCAGGTCACGTTTAGTGTCGATCGCCGACGACATTTNCTTCGTGTGGCTACTCATGTTCATAGAGATCCTATATTTCGGGACTTTTTCCGCAAACTCCAAACTTTGGAATGAAACNGATCAAAGAAAAAATCTTGAATTAAACGATGATTTAGTCAAGNGACGCTGCATGAGCGTAACCGAGTTGTAGCTTGACATTTGAGGGGTGAAATGATAGGATTGGCGTGATTCTAGTTGCCATGAAAGGTACAAATGCCAGCCGTAATTCCTCGACTCATTGCTGAAGTTTTTGAACATGTTGATTTCAGTGGCCGACGCGCCTGTGTTGTTGAACCGGTGGAATTTACAACGTTAATCGGATTCCAAGACAACATCTCTTCTGTCAAAGTTTATAAAGGGCCCGGGTTTCGGTCTAGCCCTAACTATAAGGCTATTTTTCANCAACATCGTGGATTTCAAGGNAAGAAGCTGGCTTTAGGCCCAGGTTTTTANCCTAATTTGCACGACGTTATATACAACTTCCCGGACAGTATTTCCTCAATTAGTTTTGGTTCAATNCTGGAGACAACTGGCCCAGAGTGGGGGACTGTGCCTGTTGTGGTCGAGTGTTATGAACATGTTGATTACGGGGGGCGTAAAATAACAATTCTGCGAGATGTTGCTCATACAGGAGATCTTGGAATCCATGATAGTATTTCTTCGATCAAAATCTTTAAAGGTCCTGACTTCCCCTCTCATGGAACTGACATCCATTTCTTTGAACATATTGACTTTGAAGGAGCCAAGCTTAGCNTAAGAATGGAACCTTCTGAGTATAAAAAAGAAATTCCAAATCTTCATGTTTTGCCCCAAAACTTTGCTGATATGATATCCTCAGTTAAAATTGAGGGGTGGTCATCTTCTTCTGAATTTACCGAACTGGTATTCGATGACGANTTCATTGGCAATGACATGCGGCCTGAATGGAAGTGGGTAGATCCAGGTGGTGGTGGATCCTGGTCTGAGAGACAAGGCTACCTAGAAATGCGTGCGGAACCAGGCCAAGATTTGTGGCATGGTTCACCNCCTGGTCAAGGGGCTGACATGGATGCACCCCGTTTGTTAATGGAGACGGAAGGTGATTTTGCTGTCGAGTGTCGCATTCGGGTTTCTCC
Organism: Candidatus Poribacteria bacterium; assembly: GCA_002714785.1. Classification (GTDB taxonomy): domain Bacteria; phylum Poribacteria; class WGA-4E; order WGA-4E; family UBA9662; genus TMED15. The sequence continues at coordinate 14,911 of PAYP01000116.1, forward strand.
AGATTTGCGTGAGCATGGCGGGCTTGTGGTATGGAAGAGCCCTAACGCTTTTGTTCGACTAGAAAAGACATCAGGACCGCATGGTTTTCGGGGGGATGTTCGGTTCGAGAGGCATGTTAATCGGCAATACTCATTAGTAGGTCGCGGCCCTGGCTTACGCAATGTACGTGAGCTTTATCTCAGGCTCGAGAGGCGCGGAAATCAATTCTCGGGTTATGCAAGTTCAGATGGTGTTACGTGGGTTAGCTGTGGTCAAACCAACGTTGGAATGGGAAACCCCGTTCAGATTGGAATGCACACATTATGCCCGGGTAACATACCTCCTACCCTAACACGGTTTGAATACTTTCGTCTTTTCAAGAGAAAAATGGATGCAACAGAATTCATGTACCGTCAAACAAATGCGGCGAGAGGGGGGCGAGTCTCGGATAGAGAATTTCAGTCCCGCCGCGCTGATCTGGCTACCCGAGCTCTAAGAGATATCAACTGACCTTATGGCTATTTCTCCACGATTAGTCATTGAAGTGTTTCAACATGTTAACTATAATGGCCGTAAAGTCACTATTCTTGACTCAGTTCCGAATACAGAAGACATCGGTGCACAAGACTTAATTTCATCAATTAAGATCTATAAAGGACCCGCTTTTTCGGCTGCTCCTAACTATAAAGCTATATTTCACGAACATGTCAATTATATTGGCCGAAGATTAGTTTTAGCTCCTGGGTACTACCCCAATATCCATCAAATTCCGTATAATTTTGGAGATGTAATCTCTTCGATCAGTTTCAGCCCAGCAGCACACCCCACACCACCCGAATATGGTGCTATCCCTATGATAATCGAAGTGTATGGCGAGGCTGATTATCGGGGGCAAAAAGCTATTATTCTGCGAGATGTGAGTGACCTAAAGGATATTGGGATCAACAATTCTATTTCCTCGATTCGAATTCAAAGGGGTCCTAACTTCCCCTTTAGCGGTTGTCGTGCCGTTTGCTACGAGCACCCGAATTTTGAAGGCCGACGTATGGTATTGCCCCTTAACAGTCGCGAATATAAGCTAGAACTAAGAAATCTGAACATGGCACCTCAGTCCTTTTCTAATTCTATTTCATCCATGAAAATTGTACCAGTAGGGGCTTTCCAAGTACTAGTTGTTGTTGGTGATAGTCGAACGAATGAACCAGCAATTTTGGAGGCGTTAACTGATATTGAAGGGCACAAATTCGATTATCACACCGTACATATTAACTCAAACCCAGACAACTACGGTAACCCGGATAATGCAGTTAAGCTCTCTAGTGTGTTGCTTTCGGAGTATGATATCGTTTGGTTCACTTGGAACGCTCCAGCCCACGATGGGCAGTATCTAGTCGAAGATGCAGAAGAAGATATTAAGAATTTCGTTCAAAAAGGTGGCGTCGTTTGGGCTTCGGCTATGGATGACAATATCGTTCCCCCCGATGGTGTGCATACCCATGAATCCTCTTGGAAAGGTAATTGGCTACCAGTCGATCAGTATCCGATCAAGGTTGTTAGCTCATCGGATATCAATGTCAATATCACGGAAGATGGAAAAAGAACAGGTTTGTTTACTTGGCCCAATAAAGTTGACGTGAATGCCTTAATTACTGATGATCACTGGGTAACAGATGATCCTGCTTACACTAAGTTAGCTATTCGTCGTGACAATCAAGATGCTGTTGGTATTCAGTTGGGGTGGGGAGATGGACACTATGTGGGTTTTTCCATTGACACTCGTGACACAGCCAAAGCCACTCTAGCCAAAACCTTGATTGAGAATGCCCTCTGTTATTTGGCCAACTTGGCTTGGCAGTCGTCACCGCGGCAACCACTGAAAGGTAGATACCGCCTTAGTAAGGGATCTGATTGGCGGAAATCTCATTTTTGAGAGTCTTTCCCTATTTCCTTAGGAGCAACCTATGCGACTAATAGTTCTTNTCATAACTCTTTTTGTTGTAGCTGTTTTGGTCGGATTTCTTGCTTATCAACAAACAGACCAGTACAACCTAGTAGGACTTACCCGTTGGGTGTCAATATCGTTTATTTTGTTTTTTGTATTGAGCGGTGTTTTTTTAGCTTTTGTAGTCCGTTACAAAAAGCCAAAGGCAGACATGTCTCTGGTCCGAACTGGTGGTAGTGGTGAAAAAGTTAGNATAACGGCAGGCCTTTGGCTAAATACTATAATCCACGAAGTTAAAGAGATCTCTCTAAATACAATGGTGTTGGAGGTCTTACGAGAAGGTGAAGACGCTTTCATTACACTTGATTACAACCGAGCCAACGTAGAAGCAGTTTTTTATCTACAAGTCGAACCTAGTGAAGATGATATTCTTCGAGCAGCTCAAGCGCTAGGAGACAAATCAATGACCCCTGAAACAATCCGAGAGTTGATTGANCCGAAACTGGAAGGTGCATTGAGAAGTGTTGCCGCTGAAAGTGAAATCACCGAACTATTGCAGAAACGAGTCGAATTCGCGGAAAAGGTTGATGGTGCTGTTGGTGAAAACTTGAAAAATGAGAATGGTCTCAAACTAGAAGCTGTTTCGATTATTCGGGTTGATCAAACTCCTATCGAGACTTATAAAGAAGAAAATCAATTCGATGCACGTGGTATTCGAACTATTACCGAAATCACAGCGGAACAAGCTAAAGAAACAGAACAGATTGAGCAAGAAAAAGAAGTCGCAATCGTAAAAATTATAGTTGATGCTCGAATTCAAAAATTAGAAGCTGAGCAAGATCAGGCTTGGGCAGAATCTGATCAGCAGAAAAACATCGCCATCTATGCTGCTGAGAGAGAAGCTGACACCATGAAATTTCAGTTTGAGATGGAGCAAGAAGTTCAAGAACGTGAGTTTTTGATGAAGCAAGAGGTTGAAAAGGCCCGAGTAGCTCAAGAACAAGCGATNGAAGAACGCGAAATTGAAAAAATTAAAGAAGTTGAATTAGCTAAAGTCGAACAAGAGCAAACTGTTCAAATCAGAGAAATTGAGAAGAACTTGATAGTAGAAACAGAACAAATTGAACAAATGAAAGCGGTTCAAATAGCTGAAATTGAAAAAGACTTGANTGTTGAAATACAGCGTTTTGATCAGGAAGAGCAGGTAGGTATTCGAGAACAAGGTAAGTTATTGGAGATTGAGCGAGCCAAAATTNGTCAAGAAGAAGGTGTAGCCCTGAGAGATATTGAAAAGGCTCTGGCTGTTGAAACCAGTAAGTTCTCTCAAGAGCAAGCCGTTCAGGAGCGTGAGATCGAGAAAAACCTGGTCATCGAAACTGCTCAGATCAATCAAAACCGGCAAGTCGAACTAACTGAAATCGACAAGGTTTTAGAGGTAGAGCAATCCCGAATTGGTCAAGAATTATCGCTTCAGTTAATTGACGAAGATAGAAATATTTCTGTTGCAGATAAGCAAGTTGATACTGCCAATGCGCAAAAAAATCAGTTAGTTGCCGAGGCAGGCAAGGCTGAAGCAGAAATTGGTGTCATTGCAGTCCAACAAACGAAAGAAGCGGAATGGCAAAGAGAAGTAGCCGTCATTGGTGCAGAAGCTCAAGCGCAACCTATTGAACGTTTAGCAGATGCTGTTTTGGCTGAGGCCATGGCTAAAGCTCAAGGTGAAATGGCTCATATGGAAGCTCGGAACGTAGCTGAACAACGAGTTCTAGTCCAAGAGGCAATCATGGAATTAATTGATGGAAGTGCTGATATAGTTGAGCAATTGATGCGGCCAGTAGAAAAAATCGACTCGATTAAGATTCTAGATATGGGGGGCAGTGAAGGGCAGAAAGATGGAGTTAATCGTAGTACAATGGGTCGATTGGCTAATAACCTACTTGATACTGGAGCTATATCACCTATGCTGAAGGAATTATTCGATTTTGCAGATGTAGATGCAGAAAAGATTGCTAATAAAATCTCTGAATATTTGTCGAGTCTAACTCGTCGAGAGTCATAAGGGCGCGATTGATTACACCTTAATGGAATCATTATGGCAAGATTGAGGCTTGGGCACCGTCGAAGACGACCAAAAAAACAGCGCTGCCGAACCTGCAGATCCGATAATGCTAAGCGTATTTGTCCTGCACTAAACGGTGTCATTATATGCCCTAGTTGTTGTCAGGCCAAACGTGCCAAAATCCCTGGTTGTGATGCCAACTGTCAATACTACAAACCTCTGATCAAACAGAGTAAATTTGGTCCATTCCCTGATTACCCACTCCACAGTTGTTTAATCAGTTATTCTACAGATACTGGTCTCCGAATAGCGGTGATCGTTCGTCGTAGACCTGATGGGAATTTACGAGCCATGTTTCTCTTGCTTGATTTTTGGAAACGAGGTATCAGAGATTGTTTTGTCGTTGCGAACCTGAATCCTGCAGAATTGGATCGTTGTTGCCAAAGTGTCGCAAAATCCTACCAATTGTCCCTACCCATCGATGAATTGTATAGTCAATATCTGAGTGGCTACACGGAGTCAAATGATTTTGGCCGGCCACTTACGCGAAAGAATTTACAATCAGAAAATTTAGCTTTAAACAAGCGGGTTGATACCAATAGCGACTATGCAGGCCGGTGGAATTTAACGGATGGCGACACGGGTGAAAGCGCCAAACCCGACGATTTACTTGATGCCACTCAAGTAACAGTAGACCTTGGCCAACCGATGTTGATCAATACTATCAAACTCTGGCACTACTGGGCTGATGGTCGAACCTATCATCATAACAAGGTTGCAGTTTCTTTAGAAAATAAGTTTGATGGCGAAGAGATTACTGTTTTTGACAGCCAATATGATGGTGAGTATGCAGAAAGTAGGGAAGGAAAAACGCTTGTTTTCAACCCCATCGAGACCCGTTATATTCGCTGTTGGGCCGATGGCAATTCGGTTAATCAGTGGACACATTTCGTTGAGCTTCAGGCCTTTCTAACGCTGGATGTACTTACTAATCAATTTTTTTCTGCTATCTCTTTCGCCGACTGCCAGACTTTTATTAGGCATGCCTATGAGATTTCTATTAAAACAAAAAATGAGTTGCCCTGGGAATTTACTTTTTGGCAAGATTTTACTGGTGACATAGAACAAATACCCTATGACAATAACCGTTCTCTTTATCGCTGCCCCAAATGCGATGAAGACCTACCAGACGAATCTGTTGAGCTAATGACCCAGTATGCTTTGAAGGAAGATATACAATTTTATATTTTGTGCAGGAAATGCGGTGGTGAATTCGATTAAATCAATAATGCTTCCTAATACATTTCTGTTTGCAAATATGGCTGATTTTGGGCTATAATTTTTCGGATCCAATGCAGGCCGCGCCAATGGATCCGATTAGGATAGCTCACTGAGGTTTGTGCTCCATGCTGTTTGACTTCGCCAATATATTTATTTTTTTAGTTGCTGGTATTGTTTTTATTTTGCTCAATATTCTCATCTCCAGTGTTGCTCAGACCCGCCTCTTTACTCAGGAGAAGTCCATTGCTTATGAGTGTGGTGAAGAGCCTATCGGGGACACACGTATCAAGTTCAATACTCGTTTCTACGTCATTGCACTGATTTTTTTGATTTTTGATGTTGAAACTGTTTTTCTTTTCCCTTGGGCTGTAGTTTATCGCGAGATTGGAATGTTAGCTTTCGTTGAAATGTTAATTTTTATTCTCATCCTGTTGGTTGGCTTAGCCTATGTTTGGGCTAAGGGGGATCTGGAGTGGGTTCGAAAAATACAATCTGTTCCGAATGACAATAACGATCTTGAAAGTCGAAATGTATCATCTTCGGCTCTGGAGGTTCAGAGACAATCATGAAAGATATATCTAATTTGTCCAATGAAGATTTTGATAAAAATCTAATTGTCACCTCAATAGATGCCGTAGCTAACTGGGCAAGATCGTCAGCTTTATGGCCGATGACGTTTGGCCTTGCTTGTTGTGCCATTGAATTTATGGCAACGGCTGCGTCTAATTACGATCTAGATCGCTTTGGAGCTGGTGTGCCGAGAGCAACCCCTCGCCAGTCTGATTTGATTATCATATCAGGCACAGTAACGATGAAAATGGCAACTCGGGTGATTCGTTTATATGAACAGATGGCAGAGCCGAAATATGTAATTTCGATGGGTAGTTGTGCAACTAGTGGAGGTCCATATTGGCAGCACGGTTACCACGTTTTAAAAGGTGTTGACCGGGTTATTCCGGTCGATGTATACGTACCTGGCTGTCCGCCAAGGCCTGAAGCTGTTATCGAAGGGCTACTAAAGTTACAAGAGAAGATTCGCCTTCAAACGACTGAAGGTCCTCCTACGATTCCGTTTTTACGTAAACTGCTCAGAAAAAAAAATCCCGCCTAGGTGAGTGAAGTGACGACCAGCGAAATCTTAAAACGCTTACACGCTGAATTTGGCGACGATGGGGTTGTCCTAGACGGTTCGGAAACATTAGATCAATTTGTTCTCGTGCCATCGACCGAAGTAGTACCAATTTGTGAATTCCTTTATCACGAACCAGATCTCTTTTTTGATTCGTTATCTTGTTTAAGTGGCGTTGACCATTCGTCAGATAGTGATAGCATGGAGGTTGTATACCACCTTCGCTCGATGGTGCATATTCACCAAGTTATCATTAAAACGATTGTCCCCAAAGAATCTCCTCGTCTTTTTACCGTAGAGCATTTGTGGAAAGCTGCTAATTGGCATGAGCGGGAAATATATGACCTGTATGGTGTAGTATTTGATAACCACAGCGACCTAAGACGGATTTTATTACCGGATGACTGGCAAGGCCATCCTATGCGAAAAGATTATCAAGAACCCGATATGTATCGAGGAATGAAAGTTCCTTATTAGCACTCAACTACTTGAGGTATTGGTACGATGTTAGCCCAGAGCACAGCCCCAGAAGAGACTCGTTTTTTAGAATTGAAACCTTTTTCTGATGAAATGATCGTCAGCATGGGACCTCAACACCCTAGTACACACGGTGTATTGAAGCTAGAGCTGAGATTAGACGGGGAGATTGTTCGTGAAGCAATTCCCCATATCGGTTATCTCCACACCCAGCATCGTGTTAAGAGCCGTCACAAAGAAGGACGCGAGCGTCGCAAGATAGATGATCGGTGTTTCGAATCCTGCAAACATAACGATTGCCAAAGGTACCCAAGCCAGA
>PAYP01000117.1 GCA_002714785.1 Candidatus Poribacteria bacterium
CGGTTGGAGTTTACTTCCTCTAATTTGATGAGTTCTATTCAGAACAATAGTGCCAGTGTATCAACTATTAGAGATGCTGACTTTGCCGCTGAAGCAGCCGATTTAGCCAAGAACCAGATACTGGTTCAGTCTGGTACTTCGATGCTAGCCCAGGCCAACAGTTTATCACAGAACGTCTTGGCCCTGATTCGATAGATCAGGACTAAACAACAGTTGACTCAGGTCTTTAGTCATGAACAAATTAGCTTAATTTGTTCATGAGTAGAGGGTAGATCAATAATCAACCAATATTATCGGTGCATCCTCGAGTTAACCAATGTACGACCGGGGAAATTAAGTAAACATCAATACATTACCAATGTATTTGGTCAATTGTTTGGTTAACTCAAACTTGTACTTATTGACTAGTTAATCAAACAATATGAACTCTAATTTTTAGCCATCAGTGGGTTGATTGCTAAAAGTCTATTTTAATTAAGTCTTTCTCTTATGGAGGAGAAGAATCATGGGATTTCAACAAGGATTTCGGATTAATACCAATACAGCGGCATTAGACACCTATCGATCATATTCAGCTTCACAGGCTGGGATGGAAAGAAATATAGAACGCTTATCTTCAGGCTTACGAATCAACAAGGCGGCTGATGACGCAGCTGGTTTAGCCATTAGCGAACGGATGAATCATCAAGTTCAAGGTATGCGACAAGCCCATCGCAATGTATTACAAGCTAACAATCTGCTCCAAACGGCTGAAGGTGGCATGAGTGAAATTAGCAATATTCTGGGTCGAATGAGAGAATTAGCTATCCAAGCCTCTTCGGATACAGTTAGTGATACTGATCGAGATAGCTTAAACTTAGAGTTCGGAGAATTAGAGTCAGAGATTACTCGAATTGCTGAAACAACTAAATATGATGACATGTATTTGCTAGACGGGTCTTTCAGTAGTAAAAAAGTTCAGGTTTCTGCTGACCATAGCTCTTCAGCCGGCATTACTAACCTTGATATTTCTCTGGGTAATTTCAAAGTAGCTTCGGCTAACACTGATTTTGCAGGGGCAAATTCTATTTCTGGGTCGACGGCTGTCAGTTTTGCGAATGGGGCTAATGTTGGCCTAGACGTGTATAAGCTTGACTTAGATACAGTTGCTAGATCCCAAACGACCATTGATAGCGTTGACTTAATGGTTGATGCTCTAAATACAGCTAGGAGTAAAGTCGGTGCTCAACAGAATAGGCTCGAATTTACAGCTTCTAGTTTGATGAATGGAATTCAGAACAATGCCAGTAGCATGTCAACTATACGAGATGCGGACTTCGCGGCGGAAGCAGCTGATTTAGCACGAAATCAGATTTTAACCCAATCAGGCTCAGCTATGTTAGCCCAAGCTAATGGTCTGACTGCCAATGTACTACAACTAATTCGTTAATCAACTTTCAAATATAAAAAGCAGAACTATTGAGACATTGGAAGAGCATTTTGTCTATCATTTTTGTTGACTCTTCCTATCCAATTTGTAATCTTGTGTTGTTCATCTGTCCTAATTGGACTCGATACTCAAAAATTCGCTAGTATGTCTTTTTTACTATTTTATTTACAGATTTCTAAAAGTTAATCCGAAAAGTTGGAACCCACAGGGGAAATGTCAGGAGTGGTGTCCTGGCATTTTCCTCCTCCAACCTTCCAACTAGCCTCTTGGTTAACAAAAGATCAGTAATAAAGTGTACAATAACAGTTTTTATTTGAAATTCAGGAAAATATCCAACCACAAAGTTGAAACGGTAGCAGGCAATTGGCTGTTTATTTCAATATCAAACCTAGCTCACGTAATAATAAGTACCAATAAGCAATAACCAAGGAGGTCTCAACAATGCGGCAATCACTTGATCTAAAAAATAGCTACGATCAATTCAGGCGCCAAAGACAACCCGCTTTGTCTGGGAAATCCGCCCAAGCTCCAGACATTGAGCCAACAGACGACAGTCCAAGTGGAAACAGCGAAATTTCGGCTACTGACCCAGTTTCTCAAATGGAAGCCTTGAAGGCCGTCTTGAAGAAAATAGAAGAAAACAGTCCCTTGGCAACTGAGGTCTATAACTTTGAGATTCGGCAGGATACAGGAAAAATATACGTTCGAGTAGAAGATAAAGAGGGAAACTTGATCCGCCAAATCCCACCAGAACGATTCCTCGAAGTTAACGAAAATATTAGCCAGATGATAGGCTTATTCCTCGATCAGCGGGGTTAAAAATAAAGTACAGTATTAGCTGCAGTGGCATCTGTCTTATTGACAGGTCCTAGTACCAGTGTTAAAATTGTCACTCGCTGTTTGTTTTGGTCTTCACGAATCCGATTAGACATATACCAATCAGTCGCTAGGGAGAACGAAAGATGTCAGAAATCACTTTTTCAGGTTTAAGTTCAGGGATGGACACAGCAGGAATGCTGGAAAAGCTGATGGAAATTGAACGTCGCCCGGTTCAATTACTCGAGAGAAAACAGACACAGATACTGCAAAAACAGGGTGCATTCGAACAACTTGACGGTATTGTCAAAACCTTTCAAGGCAGCGTAAAAACACTAAACTCCAGAACTACCTTCCACCAATTCCAAGCCTCAGTCAGCGAAAACAAAACCCTAGCTCACTCTATTTCTAGTCAAGCAGCTGAAGGTAGTTATAGTATAGAAGTAATACAGCGGGCCGAGACCGAACAATTTTCCTCCGGAATTTTTGCTAGTAAAACCAACACTTTAAACTTTTCTGGTAATTTGGTGGTCAATGAACAGTCAATTACTATTGCTACTAGCGATTCACTGGCCGATATACGTAATAAGATCAATAGTGCTAATGTCCAAGTTACCGCCTCCATCATCTCTGTCTCATCGGAAGATCATCGTTTGATCTTAGCAGCTAACCAAACAGGTGAGAATGGAATTAACCTATCAGATAGTTTGGATGGCAGCCTGTTACAACAGCTTGGTTTCACTGACTCTAATGGGGAGCAATCTAGCGTTTCCCAGCGATTAAGCACTGACAAAACAGTTCAAACTACCGGTAGTACCAATATCACATCCAGTACACTCTTTAGTGAGATCGATAGTGGGATTGTGGCCAACAAGACCATCAGTATCAGTGGAACCAATCGAGATGGCCAATCAGTCAGTGGCACTTATACTTATCAAAATNGAGATACTGTTCAAGCCTTTTTGGACCAAGTCCAAACTGTGTTTGGTACCTCTAGNATCAGCTTATCGATAGAGGATGGACAAATCGTCATTTCCGACAATACGGCTGGTGAAAGTTTACTGTCAATTGATGTGGATGAGAGTAATTTTGGCTCTACTGANACGAACCTGTTCGGAGATTTTTCTGTTACAACCAAAGGACAGGACAGGGTTTTGCAATCGGGTCAAGATGCTCGTCTGAAAATTAACAATATCAATGTTACCCACGAAACCAATAAAATCTCCAATGTAATTCAGGGTGTAACCTTGGATCTTCTCAATACCAATGCCGAAACAGGTGATCCACCCATCACTTTGAGAATAGAAAAAGATACCAGCCAGATTAAGAGCGGTATGACCGAGTTTGTTGAGACTTATAATGGTATTGTNGGTTTTGTAAAAGAACAATTTGCTTTCGATGCCAATACCGGCGTTTCTGGCTTGCTTTTCGGTGATTCGACCGTCAGATCAGTACAAACTCAAATTCAACGCTTGATCGNGACAACGTTGAATGGACTGACCGGNGACAACAAAAATCTCCTTAGTCTAGGTATTTCGACCGATCGAGCGGGAATTATTTCACTCGATGACAGTGCCCTTCAGTCGGCTATTGATAGTAACTTACTCAGTGTTGAACAGTTATTACGTGGAGAAGGAACAACGACCGATGAAGCTATCGAATATGTTGGTTTTAATCAGCATACCCAGTCAGGTACTTATACTATCGACATTACACAAGCCGCGACTAAGGTAATTTTGACGGCGGGTTCAACATTTAGTAGTTCNGGCCTAACTGCTGACGACACCCTGACGATTACTGACTTTTCCAGCGATGCTGAGGCAGCGGTTAGCTTAAGTACTGGAGATACCTTGGAAGAAGTCATCCAGAAAATCAATACCGAATTGTCAACCAGTATCGCGGAAGTTCGAACTGCCAGCCAGAAAATAGGTACTAACGGNGCAACAGCTACTACTAACAGTAAATTCACCGATTTGGGGTACAATACGGGGGATACTATCAATTTTTCAGGTACTCGCCATTACGGAGCTAATGTTAGCCAAACCAGCTATACGATTGCGGACAATTCGACTGTTCAGGATTTTTTGAACACATTAGAAAGCCAGTTTAATGGTGAGATTACGGCTACATTGGATTCAGATGGTAAAATTGTAATTACAGATAATCTAGCGGGTAACAGTAATCTTTCGCTAAGTATTTCTGGAGACTTAGATATTGGTTCTTTTGGTTCTACCGTATTGGGACGAAACCGAATTGCCGTAACCGCAAGTAGTGTTGATGGCAAGTTACATTTGGAGCACAANGAATATGGTTCCAGNTATGGCTTCGGTGTAACCGCCAGTGAAAACGACTATACTGGTATAGGTACGCACCAAGAAACTAGTGGCCAAGATGTAGTAGGAACTATTAATGGTCAACCGGCCGATGGTAGTGGACAATATCTAACTGGTGCAGACGAAGCCGGAGATTCAGAAGGTCTTCGCTTGAGAGTCAAGTTGACCCCAACCGANGTNGATAATAATACCGCTCGTGGTACCGTAACTCTGACCCAAGGTATTGCTGAACGACTCAACCGATTGTTAGAAGGATTTGTTGATGATATTGATGGACAAATTAAACGAAGGTTGGATGGTTTTGAGTCACAGTTTGATCGGACACAAGATCAAGTAGACAAGATCGAAAGACGATTGATTCAAGTTGAGGATCGTTACAAGAGCCAGTTCTTGGCTATGGAAAAAGCTATGGCTGAAATACAAGCCCAGACGGCCTTTCTTGAAAGCCAATTGGCNGGCCTGAGCGGAAAAAAAGATGATGATTAGATATGAAACAGAACAGCTCAGTTTTTGGCACCTAGTCTGGAAATCAAATAATAAATAAATCAAATAATAAAAAAGAGATAAAGCGAGCATACTGATGAGACGACAACTGGCTTACGGNAAATACCAACAAATGCAAGTAAANTCNGCAGATAAAGGTAATCTTNTGCTGATGTTATACGANGCTTTGATCGTTTCCCTCAAGAAAGCTAAATTACAGCTTGAAACAGATAATACCGATAAGCAGGAGTTTTCAGACCAAATTTTCAAAGCTAGGGAGATCATCTTGGAACTGGTTGGAGCTCTGGACGAAAATGCGAATAAAGAAATCACGGCCAGCCTACAAAGCTTATATGATTACTTTTTATGGCAAATTAGTCAATCCGTGACAGAAAAAAAGTCAGAGCCACTAGATGATGTAATTGAGCACGCTACTGGTTTGAGACAAGCATGGGGCCAAGCTGTACAAGAGAATCGAGCCAAACAACCNAACTCGCAAGCCGCCCAATCNAGTAACTTACGTTCCCAAATAGGAACTATTAAGGCGTGATTAATCAGCAGCCACACCACTCAGAGCCAGTCTTATTACAACAATTTGCACGCAAACTAGACTTCTATGAGTCATGTTTGTCTATTACCCATCAATTGAAGGGAAGCTTGGATACTGATGACGAAGAGTTAGTATTACAGCTGCTAAAAAGAAGAGACATTGTTTTTCATCGTATCCGTCGACTGGATAGTGAGATTGGAGATCTTCCAACTGATGATGAACGAATTCGCCAAATATATCGGCAATCACCAAGGCTTAAATCCCTCATTAACCAAATAGAGCAGGTCATTTATCAAATAATGCAGCTCGATGTGCAAATACACATCGAAATCGGTGATAAACATACCAATGCTCGAAACAAAGTCGGACAAACACAGCAGCAACAGAAGATCGCCCGATCATATCGTATAGCTGGGGCTAAGCCTCCCCCCCAACTTGACCTCAACGAATAAATTTCCTCGCTTTTCACCTCAACATCTTATCTATTAGCAAGCTTTTCTTTCAGATGATATAATAAGAAGTTAGCCAACTGTGTGATTAACCCTTAAACTNTAGGTTTGTATGTCTTCNCTTGACNCNCAAAACATTAGCCAACCACNACCTGATATCANCCGACAACTATCGGCCCTATTNAATGAGCGTATATTGGTTTTGGATGGAGCTATGGGTACTATGATTCAGACTTATCAGTTACAAGAGTCTGATTTTCGGGGTGCTCTGTTGACCCAACATCNGATTGACGTAAAAGGTAATAACGATTTATTATCGTTGACNCAACCAGAGGTTATATCGGATATTCATCGATCTTATTTGTTGGCGGGTGCCGACATTATTGAAACTAATACTTTTAACAGTACCAGCATATCACAAGCCGATTACCAGTTAGAAGATCTAGTTTATGACTTAAACTTCAATTCAGCTCAACTNGCTCGAAAAGCAGCCGACGAAATTACCGCATCTAACCCAAATCGTCCTCGTTTTGTCGCCGGGGCCATTGGCCCAACCAACCGAACTTGCTCTATCTCACCGGACGTATCGCGCCCTGGCTATCGTAATACTTCGTTCGATGAATTAGCCGAAGCTTACGAACAACAAGCACNAGCCTTGATTGACGGCGGTGTAGACTTACTCCTATTAGAAACCGTTTTCGATACTTTGAATTGCAAGGCAGCTCTATTTNCACTCAGNCAAATCACCAAATCNGCTAATCGNCCCATACCTATNATGGTTTCCGGGACGGTNATCGATGCAAGTGGCCGCAATCTATCCGGTCAAACAATGGAGGCTTTTTGGTACTCTATTCAACATGTTGATTTATTGAGTGTTGGCTTGAATTGTTCCTTTGGTGCTACNGAGCTTCGTCCTTATCTGCAAGATTTGGCCAAACTNGCACCAATACCTATCAGCTGTTATCCCAATGCNGGATTACCCAATGAATTTGGTGAATATGACGAAGCTGCCGATCAGACGGCTTCAATTCTTAANGAATTTGGACAAAGTGGTTTNTTGAATATCGTTGGTGGATGTTGTGGTACTACTTCAGANCATATTCGGGCCATTGACNAAGCAATATCAGGNNTANCACCTAGACAGATTCCAGTTGATAAATATCTACCTAGNTTTAGTGGACTGGAACCATTAGTGATTCGACCAGATACTAACTTTGTCAACGTTGGGGAACGAACCAATGTGACGGGTTCCGCCAAATTTTCTCGTTTGATTAAAGAAGGAGATTACGAAGCTGCGCTCCAAATAGCAAGAGATCAAGTTGAAAGTGGAGCACAAATTATTGATGTTAATATGGATGAAGGTCTATTGGATTCAAAAACAATAATGACTGAATTTCTATTGCTGATGGCCACCGATCCCCAAATAAGTCGGGTGCCGGTCATGATTGACTCTTCCGACTGGGAAGTAATTGAAGCTGGCCTAAAGTGTGTTCAAGGAAAAGGAATTGTCAACTCCATTAGCCTGAAAGAAGGTGAGATTGATTTTGTTGAAAAAGCCAAACTAATCCGACAATATGGGGCTTCTGTCGTAGTTATGGCCTTTGATGAAGAAGGCCAAGCGGTTACTGTTGATAGAAAAGTTGAGATTTGTCAACGGGCTTATAGGATACTGACACAGCAAGTTGGATTTCTCGCTCAAGATATCATTTTCGATCCTAACATTTTGACCGTTGCTACTGGCATAGCAGAACATAATGATTATGCTGTATCCTTTATTTCGGCTTGCCGTCAGATTAAACAAACACTACCTGGTTCCTTAGTCAGCGGTGGATTAAGCAACATCTCCTTTTCTTTTCGAGGTAACAATACTGTTAGAGAAGCTATGCATTCAGCATTTCTATATCATGCGATCCAAGCAGGAATGGACCTAGGTATTGTTAATGCGGAGCAGCTGCAAATTTACGACGAAATTCCTGAACAGCTTAAGATGGCGGTGGAAGACGTATTATTCAATCGCCATCCGGAGGGTACAGATCGGTTAGTTGAACTAGCTGAAAATGTAAAGGGTAAAAAACGAAAAAAAAAGAAAGATTTGGCTTGGCGTAATGAAACAGTTGATGAGAGACTCAAATATTCCTTGGTCGAAGGAATACCCGATTTTATCGAACAAGACACGGAAGCAGCCCGTAAACATTATCCGAAACCTATTCAAGTTATTGAAGGTCCATTGATGGATGGTATGAACGTGGTAGGTGAACTGTTTGGAAATGGAAAGATGTTCCTACCCCAAGTTATTAAGAGTGCCGTAGTAATGAAAAAATCGGTTGCTTATCTAACACCTTTCATTGAAGCTACTAAAGATCAGAATACGATGGCTAAGGGCAAAATTTTGTTAGCCACTGTTAAGGGTGATGTCCATGATATAGGAAAAAACATCGTTGGTGTCATTTTGGGTTGTAATAATTATCAGATCATCGATTTAGGTGTAATGGTATCAGCTAGCAAAATTTTACAGGTGGCTCGTCAAGAACAGGTTGATATGATCGGTCTGAGTGGCCTTATTACACCGTCGCTGGGTGAAATGGTATACGTCGCTGAAGAGATGGAGCGGGAAGGTTTAAAAATCCCATTACTAATTGGTGGAGCTACTACTTCTAAAGCCCATACAGCAGTTAAAATTGATCCTTGTTATAGTCAACCAATTATTCATGTCCTAGACGCATCTCGTAGCGTGGGTGTAGTTAGCAAGTTGCTTAGTCCAGAAAACAAATTGACCTTCACTTCTGAGGTCAAACAGGAATACGCTAGCCTGAGAGAAAAACGCAAACGTATGGAGACCAGCCGGCGGCTAAACTCCATTGATGTAGCCAGAAAAAATCGTTTTTTCGAAAATTGGAAATCATATCAACCTCCAATCCCTAAAGAAGTCGGAATTCAGAGTTTTGATAATTATGATTTAACCACCCTGATCGACTATATCGACTGGACCCCATTCTTTAAGAGTTGGGAGTTGGCAGGTCGGTTTCCAAACCTGTTAGAAGACCCAATCATNGGTGAGTCTGCCAAACAACTTTGGACTGACGCTAAGGCTTTATTGGAAAAAATCATCGACGAACAAATGGTCACGGCACGAGCTGTAGTTGGCATTTTTCCAGCCAATTCAGTAGGAGATGACATTGAAATTTATCCGGATGATTCAAAGGTCATTACTAGCCATCACCTCCGTCAGCAAATGAGTAAATCATCTGGTCGTTTCAATCTATGCTTGGCTGATTTTNTCGCCCCCAAAGACAGTAAAANCANGGACTATNTAGGTGGGTTCGCTGTTACTGCTGGTATCGGTGCTGAGGAATTAGCTCACCAATTCGAAGGGGATCAAGATGACTATCACAGTATTATGGTNAAGTCTTTAGTTGATAGACTGGCTGAGGCGCTAGCTGAACAAATGCACCAACGTGTTAGAACCGANATTTGGGCATATTCGCCNACTGAATCAATGAGTAATGATGATCTAATTGCTGAAAGCTATGTAGGGATCCGCCCTGCACCCGGATATCCAGCCTGTCCTGATCATACTGAGAAACGAGTTTTGTTTGACCTTTTGCAAGTTGAATCGTTAACTGGTATAGAATTAACGGAAAATTATGCGATGACTCCATCTGCCTCCGTCAGTGGTTGGTATTTCTCTCACCCACAAGCTCGGTACTTTGGGTTAGGACGAATTGCGCCTGATCAATTATCGGACTATGCTCAACGCAAAAGCTGGTCTATCAAACAAGCTGAGAACTGGCTNAAACCTAACCTCTCTTGGTAATATAATAGATAAATCAGCGTNGATTTTGTAGATTTGCTGTAAGATCAGTTGTGTGTTAGTCTNTCGGAGAATAGTTTCCCGTATTAACGATGGGCTCGTCGGGGGCTCCTTCCAGTCGTGTGGCCTTATTAAGTCAGGTATTTCTATTATGGGAAAGTTTTCAGGAGCATTAAGTACTTTTTACTTACTTAAACTGTAACAACTACAGAGATTCTTCTAGTAATTATCGATTATTAGAGTGAATAGGAGGTTATTTTGGATTTTGATAATGACGATTTAGTTGATGAGACCTCGCCAGATTTGGATTTGGATTTGGATTTGGATTTGGATTTGGATGAAATTTTAGATAACGTACAGCCAGATTTCTTTCGGCAAGGGTTAGATCTATATCAACAAAACAAAGTAGAAGAATCTATTACAGCGTTTCAAAAAGAAATTGAGGCTAACCCAGAAAATGCTAATGCTTACAATAATCTAGGTTTTATTTACTATCAGAAAAGTCAGTGGAAGGACACCATTGTAGCTTGTCAAAAAGCCATAGAATTNAAACCAGATTATGCAGAAGCCTATTGGAATTTGGGCTTTGCCCATGAGATGTTGGAAGATTATGAATCAGCTGCAGTAGCGTTTAAAAAGGGCCTAGAGATTCAGCCTGGTAATTCAGAAATATACACCAACCTTGGCAATATGTACGTTAGGTTGGATCAATACGAAGAAGCAACCAACGCTTTTGAAAACGCTGTTTTATTCGACCCTGAGAATTCCGTTTCTCACAATAACTTAGGTGTCGCTCAATACCAAAATGGTGCTTATCGTGACGCAGTATCATCCTTTCAGAAAGCAGTTGACATTGCACCACAATACCAAGAAGCCCAAAACAATTTAGCCGCGGCGAAAGCACGAGTTGACCCACTAGAAGGTTTAGANATAGAAATCTAAATACGCGACTAATTGAGTTAAGTAAACAGATANCACTTAGAAAGAAATCCTGATTGCGAAATCGAGGTGCTGTAAAAGGACATATTTTACTTTTGGGTCTAGTGCTAGTTGCCNTNAACAGCTANTGGACTTTGATGGGCAGTGAAGTTTGGCACTCTACTCAACTTACGATTGCTTCACTATTTTTTAATGCTGTTTTTACCCTCCTAGTACTGGTTGTTATTAACCTTCNGTTACAGCGCTTTGCTCCNAAATTAGCTCTTGATCAGGCTGATCTACTGACATTGTACGCCATGGTCGTCATGGTAACCACCATTAGTGGACATACCATGATGGGGTATCTCCTTCCTGTCATNGTACACGCTTTTTGGTATGCTTCTGCTGAGAACGATTGGGAACAGTTGTTTACTGCTCATGTACCCNATTGGCTAGCCGTCAAAGATAAGGTGGCCTTAAACGGNTTTTTTCGGGGCGAGACTAATCTTTATACCAGCAGTAATTTAACCCCTTGGCTACAACCTGTTTTGGCGTGGTCTCTATTTGTTATTGCTCTATGGTTAGTTTTGTTTTCATTGGTAGTTTTTCTTCGNAAGCAGTGGACAGAAAACGAAAAACTAAGCTACCCAATTGTTCAGTTACCGATTGCCATGGCTACCAATCCAAGTAATTTTTTTTCGAATCGTTGGGTGTGGGTTGGCTTTGGAATCGTATCCATAATTGACCTAGTCAATGGCTTGCACTATATCACNCCAACAGTTCCTTACTTAAACGTTAAAAACCAGACTATTTTTCAATTTACGTCAAGTCCTTGGCAAGCTATGGGGGTTTTGCGCATCTCTTTCTATCCTTTCATAATCGGACTAATGTTTTTTACTCCCTTGGANCTTTCTTTCTCTTGCTGGTTCTTCTATCTTTTTAGTCGTTTTTTACGCATTGCCGGTTCTGCAATCGGATGGAAAACTATCTACCCTTTTGAGCAGTCAGTTGGNGCTTGGGTTGCTTTTGGTTTAATCCCCATTTGGGTCGGACGGAAATTTTATCTCCAGATTTTAAAAAGAATAGTTGGAAAGACTAACCAGATTTCAGATCAAAATGAGCCGATTAGTTATCGATTTGCTGCTGCTATGGGTATTTTCGGCATAATGTTTCTGGTATTATTTTGNCAACAATCTGGAATGACACTATGGGCCATCGGTTTGTTTTTCGTCATTTATTTCCCTATGGTAATTGCGATTACTAGGTCTCGTGCTGAAATTGGCCCACCCGTTCACACGCTAATTTACGTAGATCCTGGACGTACAATGGTATCTACCTTAGGTACTCGTCGCTTAGGNGTACCTAATTTAACTATTTTAACCTATCTATATCCTTTCAACCGTTGCTTTCGGGCTAATCCAATGCCTAGTCAATTAGAAGCTCTTAGAATTGCTNAACAGNCGAAGATTGGTTATCAACAAATATTAGCTGGCATCATTTTAACAATCGTTTTCGGTATTTTTTTTACTTTTTGGGTCTATATCCATGTGATGTATGACTTAGGTGTGACGAATAAAGCCAGAGGTTGGATCGGCACGATGGGATGGGAGTTTTTTAATCGATTACAGAATTGGCTGATTAATCCAAGACAACCAGATAGTGGTGAAATTACTGGTATCACTGGGGGTTTCTGCTTCACTATATTTTTAATGATAATGAAAATTCGTTTTTTATGGTGGCCATTCAATCCAGGGGGGTATGTCTTAACCACTGGTGGAGGACTTGGCCGTGAGTGGTTTGCTGTTTTCTTGAGTTGGTTAGCAAAATTAATTATTCTGAGAATCGGTGGNGTCAAACTCTATAGGCAAGCCGTTCCTTTTTTTAGGATTAATTTTAGGAGACTACACGATCGGGTGCCTCTGGAGCATAATTGGTATTGTTTTTGAAGTACCAACTTATGGGGTATGGCATTAGTCGATCGTAGCACAGTCTATACCATACATGATTGANTACCTTAGAGTATGCTAGGTAAAATCGGAAAGTTGAAAANAATCGGATACTAAACANCTACCACCCAAATTATAACGCAAGCGGCTTAGTTCCAAAGATCNAGACCCAGTAATTTCCTGCCTAATTCAGTNAGCTTAGCTGGTCCATAATTTTTAGCTTCCCAGCCACGAGGATCNCCGGGCCAAGGGCCCCGCCCCAAGGCTCTCCGTTCTTTCCAAAGAGTAATTCGTTCTTGTCTTCTTGCTTCATCCATTGGCTCAGGAACCGGATAAAAGTTCATATACTGAGCGAGTCTCGGTAGATTTGAGGTGTTCCGACCGTTACCGTGTGGTAATGCCCTATGCCAAATCAGCAAAGAACCTGCAGATGCTGAAACCTGAATGAAATTTTCGGGAGATAACTCAGGAACCCATGGNCTTTTATTATCTATTAATGACTTATGTGCTCCTGGCCAACAAACGAATGATCCTTGGTTATCTGCNGTATCAGTTAAAAATAAAACTCCCTGTGTTCCGAAAGTAACAGGTAATTTAGACGTATCGACATCCCAATGATACATTCCTTTGTGATCCCATTCAGGATAACTTGGATGAAGAGGTGGCTTCATATTAACACGATCTGGATGTACCCAAATTCGGTGTGTACCATAAATTTCTGTGTAAATTTGATGGATTAGCGGGTACTGATAGACGTTCCACATTGCTTGATGCTGATACATCTCAACCATGCCCGCACCNGGTTTATGAGGTAGCTGATACCAGTCATCTGNGTTATCAGGATTCATCTCCAAAAAATCGAAAATCGCTTCAACGACCGCGTTACATANTTCAATCGGAACNGAATTTTCGATCACCATGTAGCCGTAACGCTCAAAATGTTTATGATGCTTTTGTGATATTATCGGCATTGAGGTTACCCATTGACTTCTATTTAGTAGCTCTCGCCTGATTTTGGCACTGGGTTGGGATGAACACCCCGTACTATAAAGCCTTGTCCTACGCTACCGTCAGGTTCGCTTTTTCTGTTGTCAAGTGGGGATCTGAACTCAAACAGTAACATCCGTCTCCATTGATCGGATGTATTGGGTGTCGAACCATGAATTGTCAAATAACTAAAGATTAACAAGTCACCGGCCTTCATTGGAATCGGTGTTGCTTGATCAATAGGGTATTCGTTCATTGGAAGATGATGTGAACCTTGATGGACATGTTTCTCGATGTAACCCTGTTTGTGGCTACCCGGATAAACACATAAACAGCCATTTTCTACTCCTGAGTCATCCAAGTAGAGTGTTGCTGCGATCATTGTATCCAGTTTGTGAGGGAAATAGTCGTAGTCTTGATGCATCGGGAAAGCAGCCCCAACCTTTGGTGGTTTGGCATGCATCAAAGTATGATGTAACTGTAAATTAGTCGAACCAATCACGGCTGCAGATGGATCCACCAAATTGGGATGAAACATTAACTGGGCCAAATAGGATGAATGATATTGAATATTATGAATTGACAGCACACTTCTAGCCTGCTTATCACCTTCAACTTTCACATCTTCGCGCCATTCCCCGCCCCAATGAGCTTCCAACCTCCTTCCAGATTTGATAGAACGATCCATCATTTTATCAACTTCTCGCTGAATTTGAGATAGGTCTTTACCCGTGAAAGCTTGATTAATTTTAACAAATCCGTTTACTGTAAACTCTTCTCTAAGTTTACGTTGCTGTACTGGTGTTAGAACGGTTGATGAGAAGATTTCTTGACTACTCATTTATTCTTTCTCCTACTAGAGTTACTTTTGGAATATCCAACTTGGTGGTTGACTAAGATCCATATCAAATATAATTTTTCCTATTACTAAGGTAGCAATGGTAACTAAAAACACACACAACAAGTTCAGCAAAACCCCAACTTTGGCCATCTCCGAAGTCTGGATTCGATTAGTAGCAAAGACAATTGCATTGGGAGGTGTCGCAACTGGTAACATAAAAGCAAAAGAACAAGATATAGTAGCTGGTACCATCAGAAACAACGGATGAATCTTGATTGCAATTGCCAATGCGCCTAAAATCGGGAGCAAAATTTCGACTGTCGTTACATTTGAAGTAAGTTCTGTTAAAAAAGTAACTAATAAACAAGTGATACCCAACAAAATTACTGGGTGCCAGCCTACGACCTCAGATAAACGGCCACCTAACCATTCAGATAGGCCCGAACTTTTAAACCCACTAGCAATTGCAAAACCACTCCCAAGTAAAAGAACAATATTCCAAGGAATTTTAGTAGCTGTTTTCCAATCCAAAATTCTTTCATTTTCAGTTTTCTTATTCAAACTAGCTGGAATTAAAAATAGAATAATTGCTAGCGTAATAGCAACCGTGCCATCATTTAAATTATATGGTTGGTCAAACAAATTTGACCAGCCATATAAAGTGAAACTACCTAAACGAATATCGGACCGAAATAACCATAATAAAACTAACACAATAAAATCAGCTAAAACGACTTTTTCTGCCCAGGACATTGGCCCGAGCTGACGATATTGGTTCTGAAAAAGACTTGGGTTTAGCTGGACGGTTTCCAAGTGGCGGCAAAAGAGATGGGTAAGCCACGACCACGAGCATACCAAAACTATAGCTGAGATAGGCAGTGCAAACATTAACCAACTGGCGAAGGTAATTTCTGGAGCTTGAGGAAAATTAATCTGAAAAATACGAGAAAATGATAAATTTGTGGGTGTCCCCACTAAAGTTGCTACTCCACCTATGGAGGCTCCATAAGCAATACCTAAAAATAGGCCTACCGAATACTTACTGATCTGCTTTTCCCCAATTTGTTGTTCCAAACTGTTGACGACGGCCAACCCAATTGGTACCATCATCATGGTAGTGGCTGTATTAGATATCCACATCGATAGAAAAGCCGTAGCTAACATAAAGCCAAGAATAATTCGGCTAGGCTGTATGCCAACAAAAAGAAGGATCCTAAGTGCAATCCGGCGATGCAAATTCCATCGTTCCATAGCCAGAGCAACCAAAATACCACCGATAAATAGAAAAATTATATAGTTACAATAAGCAGATGATACCAATTTACCATTCATGATTCCTAACAAAGGAAACAAAGAAATAGGGAGTAGAGCAGTTACTGCCAGTGGTACAGCTTCTGTCATCCACCAAATTGCCATCCAAGCAGCAACCGCAGCCATCCGAGTGGTCTCTGGCCTGTCAGTATTAAAATCAAAAAATAGGATTAATAACACTCCGACTAGTGGGCCTAAAATGGTAAAAATAAGACGACTTTTCATTTATGAATTATAGATTATAGAAGACAAGTGATAATAGTAGAGATGATTCGATCCTCTGAGACGAATGGTAGGTAACTACTAGGCGATAATTTGGGTAAAAACGAAATTATGGTGAAACGCCAATCCAACTTCCGATTTAACCTTGGTAATCTTATCTTAACCTACTTTTACAATGTAACTTATTCAGTCTATCAAAAGATTTGTAGTCTTGTCAATCGGTGAATGATTAGATTAAATGTGATATAATTTGTCCACCAAAGGACAACATAAAATTGGGCCAATTACTACTCAACAGAGGTGAGGTACAATGAGTGATTTGCGGGTGATCGATACCCATACACATTTTTACGATCCGAAACGTCCACAAGGGATCCCTTGGCCAAATAAAAACGATGAATTTCTATACCGAACTGTTCTACCTGACGAATACAAGGCCGTGACTAAACCTTTGGGCGTACACGGAACTGTCGTCGTAGAGGCGAGTAAAAGATTTGAAGATAATCTATGGGTCCTAGAATTAGCCAAAACTGAACCTTTTATTATCGGATTTGTGGGTAATCTACAGTTAAATTCGGATGATTTTGATGTACATTTAGATAAACTAAGAATAGATCCACTATTCCGGGGAATTCGGTTAGGGGGCATAATAACCAAACAATTAACCAAACTGGAACAGGCGAGATTGGAGCATTTGGCTTATTGTGACCTAGCGTTGGATATACTTTGTGGCGCTGATGTACTATCAAGTGTAGCTGAAATTGCAGAAAATATTCCCAACCTACGTATCATAATTGATCACCTCGGAACTCCTAGTATCAATGGTCAGTCACCAGATCGAATTTGGACTGAAGCAATGCAATTGTTGGCCCAGCAAGCCAATATCTATTGCAAAGTATCAGGCTTAGTCGAAAGTGTGGCTGATAAAACACAACCAATTCCCCACGAAGTGGAATTTTATAAGCCTGTGCTTAATTTGTTATGGAATAAGTTCGGCCAGGATCGGCTAATCTACGGTTCTAACTGGCCAGTCTCAGCACGTTTTGCCAAGTATGCCACGGTCCAAAAACTAGTTTTGGACTATTTTGAGCCAAAAGGAAAAGATGCTACGGACAAAGTATTCAGGCAAAACTCCAAGGTAGCTTACAAATGGATTGATAGGGTCAAGTGATAGTTCAGTTCAACTGTCAGTTACATCGAAATATTAAACGATTCGATTACCTCATTGGCAAGCAAACGAGTAGCGATTATCTCTAAGAGGTCTCGTTTCGACTGAGGGCTAGTTTGATCAGCCCGAAAGTGAAAATTGTACTGGCGGCCTGTTTGGGCCGTTATAGTTTCTGGCAGGCAAGAAATATCTAAATCACCGATTCCCTTACAAATGTTCTCAGCTACAGTATCCGTCACTCCTGATTTGAAAACTACTTCTATTTGGGAGATACCATTGTCTCTGGGTGCACTTTTTTCTTCGTAAAAACGGTAATTTTCAGTGATTCTATCAGCCAAGAGTTGGGAGCAAATTTGCTCAACTTGGCCGATGCTAAGGTTTCCTTCCAAAAAATAAAGTCGGCTAAAATTAATTGACTCCACTTGATCAATGCCTAAGTCTATAATATCTTGCGCTACCCCAGATGGTTGAGAAAATTTGTTGTAGATCTCGATTTTCCACTTCATAGCCAGTGTTTTAATTTCCTTTTTGCGCCAATATACCGACCCATTCATCTTGTTGCCGAACTTGTAAACACTGGAACCCGTGATCACGCAAAGCTGTCCTGATCGTTTGAGACTCACTGTCTAAGATTCCTGATAGTATCAGTTTGCCCCCTTTACGTAAATACTGTGGATAAGAAGGAATCATCGGCAAAATTACCTGGCTAACAATATTAGAAATTATCAAGTGAAATTTTCCTGTTAGGTTTACCAAACCTTCTGACTGACGCAGATCGACGTGGTCTTTGATACCATTGACCACAAAATTATGCTCAGCAACATTTAGAGCAGTTTCATCAATATCTAGCGCTATGACCTTTTTAGCTCCCATTTTGACTGCTAAAATAGACAATATACCCGAACCAGTCCCAATATCCGCAACTATTTCTCGCCCTTTAAAGGATAAACCAGATAGCAAATGCAAGGATAACCGAGTAGTTGGATGATGGCCAGTACCAAATGCCATACCAGGGTCAAGACGGATCAGGATTTTTTCAGTCCCTGATTGGTCCCCCAATTCATCGTCTTGGGGCTCATCCTCTTCCATTTGATGCCAAGTGGGGGCTACGACGACATGATCGCCGATTTCTTGTGGTGGGAAGGCAGAACGCCAGCTATTAGCCCAATCTTGACTATCATAAGCCCGCATTTCGATAGTGATTGATTCTTCACCAGGTAGACCAAAGCTGGGCAATTTAGCGATAAAACGACGGAGGTTACGCAGGCGCATGGTAGTTAGGTCGTCCTGCGGGAAATAAGCCAGTAGTGTACTATATTCATCATTATTTTCTTGAATTTCAAGTCCCACAGCCTGGTGGTCAAACAGATAATTTGCGATTGCATCTGCAGAAGCTATCGCTGTTTTAATTTTCACCTGCGTCCATCTACCACCTGTTTGTAAAAAGGATTTCTGCTCCATGAGTTTTGGGCTTAGGCTGAAATTAGCAGGCCAATATCTTACTCGTCTTTAGTGGGAAAAGAATTTGTCTCTTAATTTACTAAATGGACTGGAACGGTCATCGTCGGCTGAATTTTTTGATTCGCCACGCAATTCCGCAAACTGCTCAAGTAAATCCGTTTCTTGGTTACTGAGACGACGAGGGGTTTCGATCTCGACGTATACGAAAAGATCTCCACGGACATTTTGGCGAGGATAAGGTACCCCCTTACCCGCTACTCTGACTTTATCTCCGAATTGCGTACCAGGTTTAATGTTGACAGAAACTGAGCCGTCTAAGGTCGCAACTTCAATCTCAGCACCTAGCGATGCTTGTACGAAGGATACTGTCGTATTTGTCATCAAGTTATTGCCTTCACTATGAAAGTTATTGTGCGGCTCAACTTGCATCACAACGTAAAGATCACCAGCTGGTCCACCTTGAGACCCAGATTCACCTTCTCCTCTTAGATGAAGCTTGTGCCCAGTATCCACACCTTTTGGAATATTGATTTTTAGTTTCTTGATGTTTCGTACTAACCCTGTACCTTGACAAGGTCTACAAGGGCTCAGAATAACTCGTCCTTCACCTTGACAACGAGGACAAGTCCGAGAAACACTTAAAAACCCAGTCGCTGATGTGACTCTGCCTCGACCGTGACAATCTGGGCAAGTCTGTGGCACTGAACCTTCCGAGGCGCCACTACCTTGACAAACTTCACAGGTTTCGTGGCGAGGAATTTCAATAGTTTCTGATTTGCCAGAAATCACGTCTTCCAAGCTGATTGTCATCGTATACTGTAGGCTAGCCCCTCTCTTGGGGCCCCTTTGACTGCGGCTACTACTAGCACCGAAGAGGTCCTCAAAGTCGCCGAAAACATTGTTAATGATATCGTCAAAGTTGCTAAACCCTCCACCAAACCCACTACTACCAACAACTCCCTCTACACCAGCATGGCCAAACTGGTCATAACGCTGTCTTTTTTCGTTATCAGACAATACTTCAAAAGCTTCAGTCGCTTCTTTGAATTTCTCTTCAGCCTGAGGATTATCCGGATTTTTATCCGGATGATACTGAACTGCTAATTTGCGATAAGCTTTCTTGATTGCTTCTGCATTAGCATTTCTGTCCAAATTGAGGACCTGATAATAGTCGCTTTTCTCAGCCATATCAGCCACCTAAATTGTCTATTGTGTTTAAGTTGTAGTCTAGGGCTAGCTCTTGTCGTAACGACGACGAAATCTTTCCACACGGCCGGCTGTATCGATCATTTTACTCTGCTGACCAGTATAGAATGGGTGGCAGCTAGAACAGATTTCGATTCTCATGGAAGCGACAGAGGATCTTGTCGTAAAGCTCGCACCACAGACACAGGTAATCGTACACTCAACAGTTGAAGGATGAATCTCGGTTTTCATATCCGTTTTTGACTCCTTAATAATTTTAGGTTGTTATTTGTCTATTTGCATTACCGCTTACTTCTTTTATTACTACCGACACCACCTTGAGCCATCATTTCCAGAAGATCTTCGTTAGAATCGGTTTTATTCAGCTGCTCAGCTAGAAGTTCCATTGATTCTGCCGCACCCATCTGAGACAAGAATCGACGCAAAACCATAACTTTGCTATGGACATCCTCCTCAAGGAGTAATTCTTCGCGCCTAGTCTTTGATTGCACCACATTGATACAAGGAAAGATACTACGATCTAGTAAAGTCCGGTCCAGATGTATCTCCATATTTCCTGTTCCTTTAAATTCTTCAAATATGGCTTCATCAGCTCGAGACTCGGTTTCAATCAGGGCTGTAGAAATAATGGTTAAACTTCCACCTTCCTCGGCTTTTCGAGCTGCACCGAAGAAACGTCTTGGCTTGAGAAAAGCAAAAGCATCTAAGCCACCTGTTAGCGTCTTTCCAGAATGTGGCGTAACAATATTAGAAGCACGAGCTAAACGGGTCATCGAATCAAGCAGAATAACCACGTCTTGGCCAGCTTCTACGCACCTTTTGGCTTTTTCTCCTGCCATTTCAGCTACCGCTACATGGCGCTCCGGATGTTCGTCAAAAGTCGAACTTATCACCTCTCCCCTGACGGAACGAATAACGTCAGTTACTTCTTCGGGCCGTTCGTCAATAAGCAAAACCATCAACACAATTTCTGGGTGGTTTTTGGAAATTCCATGAGCAATGTTTTTGAGCAAGGTTGTCTTGCCCGAATATGGTGGCGCAACAATAATACCCCTTTGGCCTTTGCCAATAGGAGCCATTAAGTCAATGATTCGGGTTGCAAACTCTTTGGGGTGATGTTCAAGCTGTAAGCGTTCAAAAGGATGGACTGGTGTCAAATTGTCAAATAGAATATTTTCTTTGGTGACCTCAGGGTTAGCTCCGTTAACGCTCAGAATTTTCAGTAGTGCAAAGTAATTCTCAGATTTATCACCTGATTTTTTGGGTGGTCGAATAGTACCTTCTACGAAATGGCCAGTCCTTAGGCCAAATTTCCGCTGTTGCGTTTGGCTCAGATAAATGTCCTCTGAACTTTGTAGGTAGTTGAAACGAGAAGATCGGAGAAAACCATACCCTTCTGGCAAGACTTCGAGGACCCCACCTCCGTATAATACACCATCTCCCGAAGTTGCTTTGGCCTCAAGGATCCGAGCAATTAACTGTTGTTTTCTAAGCCCACCATAGTTGGATAAAGACATTCCCCTAGCTGTTTCGGTTAGTTGGGAAATCGTCATATCTTGAAGTTGAGAAATGTGGAGTTTTTTACTCATTACCTCGACGTTCCTTTTGTTGATGAGAATTGTTTCCCATAAATTGAAATCGTATGTATGTTCATTAATTAAATATTAGTAAAAGTTATATTTGGCAGGATTCCGCCCCAAAGTCCGATCCGTATACACCGACTTCTAATTCAACAGACAACCGATCCAAGATATAGCACTCAACGGCCGCCTTGGACGACCTTACTAAATTCAAAATTACTAGATTCAGGAGCGATTTAAAAAATGGGCTGATCGTGTTGAAGGGGCTTTCTAGGCGAGAATCTAAGCAAAAATCGACCAATTATACATAAATCTGTCTTACTCGTCAAGATTTTTTTAGTTAACTAGGATAATTCGAAGAAAATTTACCCAACTGACCGTTGTTTGACGAAACAAGATCGGTCTGCTACCATTATCGACCGGAAAAAGTGACGGAATAAACTGTTGAGACTTCGACATACACTGTTAATATTGATTTTGGTTCTGGACTGTATTCTTTCTCAGGCTGAAAACAGCGACGTCCAATTCAACAGAGATATTCGTCCGATCTTAGCCAAGAACTGTTTTACCTGCCACGGGCCAGACCAAGAGCAGCGCCAAGCAGGACTTCGTTTAGACGACTATCGAGGAGCGACCTCCACGCGAAACGGCCAAGCCGCAATCGTACCTAATCAGCCGACAGCTAGTCAACTAATAATTCGTATTAAGACAAATGATGAGCAAAGGAGAATGCCGCCAGCTAAATACGCAGCTCAGCTCACAGCGAAGCAAATTGGATATCTTCATCAGTGGATTCAGGAAGGTGCTAATTATGATGAACATTGGTCTTATGTAAAGCCTGAACGCCCAGAGTTACCGGTGGTTACAGATGTGAATTGGTGCCGTAATCCAATTGATTACTTCGTACAGAGCCAGTTAGAACAGATTGGATTGAAGAGAGAGCCAGTGGCAGATCGCTGGTCTTTAGCGCGAAGAGTAGCAATCGACCTAACTGGATTACCCCCAACATTTAAAGAAGCTAAAAAATTTGTCAACGATAATCGAGATGATGCTTACCAATACTATGTTGAGGTTCAACTCAAGAAACCTAGTTTTGGTGAACGTTGGGCTAGAGTCTGGCTCGATTTAGCCCGCTATGCCGATTCAGCTGGTTACGCTGATGACCCACCGCGTACGATTTGGGCCTATCGGGATTATGTAATCAGCTCTTTTAATCAAAACAAACCCTTTGATCAGTTTACTATTGAACAAATAGCAGGTGATCTCCTTCCCAATCCAACTGAGGAGCAGTTAGTTGCTACAGCTTTCCATCGAAATACAATGACTAACAATGAAGGCGGTACTAGCGACGAGGAGTTTCGTAACGAGGCAATTGTTGACCGAGTTAATACTACTATGACAGTATGGATGGGAACAACTATGGGTTGTGCTCAGTGCCATTCACATAAATACGATCCTATTTCTCAAGAAGAATATTTTCAGTTATTTGCTCTTTTCAATAATACACTAGACAGTGATAAAAGAGATGAGCAACCCACAATCAAATTATTTAACGATACACAGAAACAGAAGCGTAGTGAGTGGAAAGATAAAATAAAATTTCTGGAATCTATTTTGGCTAAACCAACGCCAATGCTAGAAAAAGCCCAAATAGAATGGGAAAACCGGCTTAGACCACCACCCCAATGGCAGACACTTCGACCAGTGACAGCTTCGGCCAAGCAAACACAACTTGAAATAGAAATTGATGGATCAATTGCTGCTAAAGGAATATTACCACAGCAGGATACATACCAGTTAAAGTTCAAGACTGACATGTCCAAGATCTCGGCCCTGAAGTTAAAAGTAGATTCACAAGACACAAATTTCGTTTTGTCGAAATTTACAGCAACTTGGAAGCCAGAGCAAAGTCGTCCAATTAACGCTCGATACGTAAGATTACAACTACCGGGCAAGAATAAAATCCTCTCTCTGGCTGAGGTTGAGGTTTGGCAATGAAAGACTAATTTAGCCTGCCAGGCAGTAGCCAAGCAAAGTTCAACGGCTTACGGTGGTACTGCTAACCGAGCTAACGACGGTAATACAGATGGTGACTATAACCAAGTTGAATCAACAACTCATACATCGCAATCAGATGAACCTTGGTGGGAATTAGATTTAGGGCAAACGAAACAAATTGATTTTGTCAAAATCTGGAATCGGACCGACGGCGGTGAAAATATTACCAATCGTTTGGCCAACTATCAGTTGTTTCTTTTAGATCAAAACCGATCGATAGTTTGGAAAGAGGAGAATCAGCAGGCTCCACAACCGAATACTATTCATTATCCAGATGGAGAAAAAATGCTCCATTTCAGTTTGGCTCTGGCTGACTATGAACAGGAAGGTTTTCCTGCCAAGTCAGTATTACAATATCAGGCAGACTCTCAAACCGGCTGGGCAGTAGCCGACCAACTGAATCAGCCACACCACCTAGTTCTGATTTTAGAAAGTCCACTTGATACTGAAGCGGGACAATTGGTAATTGAACTAGGTCAACAATCTGTATACAAACATCTCTTGATAAATCGATTTAGTATTCAATCGACTTCAGCAAGTACGGTCGCTGAATTCGCACAGATACCAAAGTATATTCAGCCAATCTTATCCTTACCATTAACAGATCGAACAACAAAGCAAAAGGAAATATTATCTCAGTATTATCGTAATGTTACTCCTTCATTGAAAACTGAGCGGGATCAGCTACACAAATTAAAACAAAAATTAACTGATTTAAAACCGTATACGACGTCACCTATCATGCAAGAGTTAGCAAAAGAAAAAAGGCGCGAAACACGAATCCAACTGCGTGGTAATTTTCAACAGGTAGCAGATTTAGTTAATGCAAGAACACCAAGTGTTTTTCACCGTTTTCCCATGTCAGAGCCAGTAAATCGACTAGGATTAGCCAAATGGCTAGTTAGTCGAGAAAACCCACTGACTGCTAGGGTAATTGCTAATCGATATTGGGAACAACTGTTTGGTACAGGACTTGTTCAAACCAGTGAAGAATTTGGAACCCAAGGAACATTACCGTCTCATCCGGAGTTACTGGACTGGCTAGCTATTGAGCTCATGGATAATAATTGGGATTTGAAACATTTACTTCGAATTTTGGTCAATTCTGCTACTTATCGTCAATCTTCCAAAGTTACATCAGAACTATTAGAGCTCGATCCCAAAAACCATTGGTTAGCGCGTGGGCCACGCATTCGCTTATCAGCCGAAATGATTCGAGACCAAGCATTATTTGTTAGTGGGTTGTTAAGTCCTAAAATGTTTGGCCAACCGGTGAACCCACCACAGCCATCAATGGGAATTAAGGCTGCTTTTGGTAGTAGTATTGATTGGGAGACTAGTACGGGTGAAGATCGCTATCGGAGAGGTATATACACCAGATGGCGACGTTCTAACCCTTATCCATCGATGGTGACTTTTGATGCCCCTGACCGTCGAGTTTGTACAGTTCGTCGTTCGCGTTCTAACACACCACTACAAGCTTTAGTCGTGTTAAATGATCCAGTTTATGTCGAGGCTGCCCAAAGTCTAGCCCAATTTTTGACAGTAACCAAATGGGAGTTAAGCGACAAGATTCGTTTAGGTATTCGACAAACATTAATTAGACCAGCCAAAGATCTGGAAGTCCAATTCCTAAGGGAACTCTATCAGTCAGCTTATCAATACTATGAATCAAATCCGAAGCAAGCCTATCTGGCTACTACTAACCCATTGAATCCGAACAATTTAGAAAATAACGATGATATAGAAACCGTAAGTTTAGCAGCCTGGGTTATAGTCTGTAATACACTACTCAATCTGGACGAAATGTTTATGAAGCGATAAGGAGCAAAAATGCATCCTCAATTTGAGAATATTCAGAATTTGACTCGTCGACACTTCCTCAAAGACATTGGTCTCGGTTCAATTGCTCTGACGACACTAATGGATCCAAATATAATTGCCTCTCCAAAGGTGAACCCGCTGAGAGCTAAACCCGCACATACTAAACCCACGGCTAA
Organism: Candidatus Poribacteria bacterium; assembly: GCA_002714785.1. GTDB lineage: Bacteria > Poribacteria > WGA-4E > WGA-4E > UBA9662 > TMED15. The sequence continues at coordinate 25,570 of PAYP01000117.1, forward strand.
GCGCATTATTTACCTACACATGACTGGCTCACCACCCAATCTAGATCTTTACGATTACAAACCAGAACTAGTGAAACGTGATGGCCAAAATTGCCCGGACGAATTTTTGAAAGATCGTCGCTTTGCTTTTACGACTGGTGTCCCCAAATTGATGGGTACACGTCGCCAATTTGCTCAATACGGAGAAAGTGGACTCTGGTTGTCGGACGCAATTCCTAATTTCCGTTCAATAGCCGATGAAATCTGCATGATCCGTTCAATGTATACCGATCAGTTTAACCATGCCCCTGCGGAATTGATGGTTTATACAGGTTCACCTCGCTCAGGCCGCCCTTCTATGGGGTCCTGGGTCACCTATGGTTTAGGTAGTGAAAATGAAAATCTACCAGGTTTCGTTGTTCTAATTTCCAGTGGAGTTCAACCTAACGGTGGTAATAATTCTTACGGGAGTGGTTTCCTACCTTCTGTTTATCAAGGAATACAATGCAGATCCAAGGGAGACCCCGTACTCTATGCCTCCAATCCACCCGGTGTGGATCGAAGCATGCGTAGACAGAGCTTAGACACTTTACAACGATTAAACGAGTTACAAGCCCAAGAAATGGGGCATCCTGAAACCCTGACTAGGATTGCACAATATGAGTTAGCATTTCGAATGCAGGTCTCAGTGCCAGAAGTGATGGATATTAGTAGGGAACCTGATAAAATTCTAGAAGCATACGGTGCTGAACCTGGTAAGACGAGTTTGGCTAATAACTGCCTACTAGCTCGTAGACTGGTCGAGTCAGGTGTCCGCTTCGTGCAGTTGTTTGATTGGGGTTGGGATTTTCATGGCACGGGCCCTGATGAAGATATCAGGGACGGTTTAACTCGGAAATGTGCTACCATGGATAAACCTATTTTTGCGCTGATTAGCGACCTGAAATCTCGAGGTCTACTTGACGAAACTTTGATAGTTTGGGGAGGAGAATTTGGTCGAACACCATTTCGCGAAGGACGAACTTCTAACGGTGAAATCCTAGGCCGAGACCACTATCCGGACTGTTACTCAATGTGGATGGCAGGGGGTGGAGTTAAAGGTGGATTAACCTACGGCAAGACAGATGAACTTGGCTTTTCTATTACCGAAAACCCAGTTCATGTTCACGACCTACAGGCTACTATTTTGCATCTTATGGGTTTAGATCATGAAAAATTAACCTTCCGGTTCCAAGGACGAGATTATCGGTTGACTGATGTTCATGGTCAAGTCATTCATGATTTGGTTGCTTAACTAACAATCACTTGTTTGATCCACCAAAATCATTGGCCAAGTATTCCCTTTTGTTTTGATTTAGAGGAATATATCCAGCCAAACAAATTAAGATTGTTTTCACACTTTAGATTTCAAGCACTTACTCAATTCAGTTAGTTTTTACCAACAATAGTTGCAACGATATGCATTCTTAGTACGAATTCTATTTGACTGAGCGGTAATTCAAACCTCTTCTGAAAAAAGAACAAGTTCAACAAGATCTTTCTTGCTGGATTTCTTAAATTATATAACTTAGTTAGTCACTCATACCACAAATCACACAAAAATTGGTTATTTTGGCCACTAAAACATTCATATAGAAAATTAGCTGCAATGACATACCTGTTTCATCTGATACTTCTTGTTTTTTTTACTTTTCCATTGTTTTCTCAGAAACTACCAACCGAAATTCCCAAAAGTCATCAAAAAATGATTCAGATTTTAAAAAGGATCGCTGATCAAACAGCTGAAAATAACCCTTACCTTGGTTCGATTCGAGTTAAACAATTGCAGAGGGAACTCTCTGAACTACCGTTGGATGCTCCTGTCCGTCGAAAATGGGAACTTACCTTTCAACTGGCACAGGCCGAGCTCAATTTAGGACTAGAAAGTAAAGCTATCCAACATTTCACTCAGTCTTTGTCTATTATCCAGCAGACTGGCCAACCCTCTGTGATCGTTGGCACTCAATTTTATCTAGCAGTAGCCCATATGAGGCAGGCTGAGACAGAAAATTGTTGTCTTCGGCACAAGGCAGATAGTTGTATCTTACCTTTACAGGAACATACAATTCACACGCGGAAAGAACCTGCACGACAAGCTATTCGTTATTTGACTAAAGTACTGGAAATGGGGCAAAACAACAATCCTTTTTATTTTAAAGCTCTTTGGCTACTTAATATCGCTTACATGACGATCGGTGAGTATCCAGAATTAGTCCCATTTGATTGGCAAATACCAACCCAAACCTTTGTTTCTGAGGAAACAATCCCCCGTTTCCGAAATATTGCTCCAGAACTAGGTCTCGACATCTTTGATCTATCTGGTGGTGCTGTCGCGGATGATTTTAACAACGATGGTTATGTGGACCTTCTGACCTCAACTTGGGATCCTTCGGGTCAAATTCGTTTTTTTTCTAATAATAGAGACGGCACTTTTTCTGATCAAACAGAAATCGTAGGTTTGACCGGTATTTTGGGGGGACTAAATCTAGTTCAGGCCGATTATGATAATGATGGAGATCTCGACGTTCTAGTCCTACGTGGCGCTTGGTTGGGTGCCAACGGTCAGCATCCTAACTCATTACTCCAGAATAATCTTCAAGCTAAGACCATTACCTTTACTGATGTAACCTTCTCCGCGGGTTTAGGTGATGTTCACTATCCAACTCAGACTGCATCTTGGGCTGACTATGACAATGATGGTGATCTTGATTTGTACATCGGTAATGAGTGTAATCAGCTTCTACCTGACGCACCTAACCAGCTATTCCGTAATAATGGAAATGGTGAATTCAACGATGTAGCTTCCATCGCAGGTGTGCAAGATTATGGTCCAACGAAAGCCGTCATATGGGGAGACTATAACCATGATTCTTGGCCAGACATTTACGTTTCCAATCTAGGGGATGCTAACCGCCTTTACCATAACAATGGAAATGGGACTTTCGAAGATCGAGCAGGAGAATTGGGTGTTATGGGCTACGAAGAGACCTTTCCTGCTTGGTTTTGGGATGTAAATAACGATGGTATTCTTGATTTGTACGTGGCTTCTTATATTGCTGATATTGGTATTTTAGCAGCCGACGCTAAAAACCTCGGAGTGCCTGCGGAAGCTCTACCCCAACTCTATCAAGGTACTGATCGTGGCTGGTTTGAAGATGTGACTGACCAGTTTCACCTCCTACACCCTACAGCTCCTATGGGATCTAATTTCGGTGATTTTGATAACGATGGGTTTCTTGATTTTTATCTTGGTACCGGTAATCCTGACCTCTGGAATATCATGCCTGGTATGATGTATCGCAATCAAGGAGGAAATAAATTTTCCGAAGTTTCGTATTCAGGTGGATTTGCCCACTTACAGAAAGGACACGCTGTCTGTTTCGCTGACTTCGATAATGATGGAGATCAGGATGTTTTTGAACAGATGGGTGGTGCCTTTCCGGCGGATCGATACAATAATGTACTGTATCAGAATGACGGATTTGGTAATAACTGGCTAACAGTTCAACTAATAGGAACGGTATCCAATAGATCAGCAATTGGCGCGAGGATTCACCTGAAAGTCGTTGAAAATGGACAACCTCGTTCAATTTTTAAGCACGTCAACAGTGGTGGAACTTTTGGAGCTAATCCACTTAGACAGACTATTGGTGTTGGACAAGCGAAAGTAGTAGAAAATTTAGAGATCTGGTGGCCAACTACCGGCCAAACCCAAACCTTCAGCCAAGTTCCCGTTTGTCAGTTTATTCGAATCATAGAAGGAAAATCTCAATGGGAGCAAATTCCAATGTAGGTAAAGTAATTTAAGATAAGCTTACCCAAATTTTGTCCATATACGAACGAAATACCATGAGTACTTCATTAATACTGATCTATAGATCATCTGTAGCAGAAAACGATATTTTTAGCGGGTTATGATAAGTAGTATGCCACTGGCAGCTAATAATACACCTAATAAATAGCGCCAAGATATAGGCTCTTGCAAAACTGTTAGACCGAGTAAACTTGCGATCAATAGTCCTAATATGCGAATAACAGGAGATGCGATTGTGATTGGTGCGCCCGAGGCAAAGCTCGCATATAACCCTAACGTTACCAGACTAAAGCAAATACCAGCCGCAGTTCCTGCCACAACACCGGATGGAGTAACTAAGTGATCAACGCGATGAAAACTTTGCCACAAGAACCAAACTGATGAAATTGTAAATGTGCAAATACCAAAAATTAAAAACCCGAGGCCGTTCGAAATTTTTCCAGCGGCCAACTTGGTACAAAAATCAGCCAACCCTAGAGCTAATCCGGTTCCTATTAAGTACGAAATCCAATTATCCATTTCTTGTTCTTTCTTCTTGTTAGTCATTATAGCCTATTAATTGAATTAGCCGTGATTTTTCAAGTATACCCAGTTTCAGAGGAACTTCGTTAGCAATAGATTTACAAAACGCTAAACCAAATAACTGAATAGCAAATACTAAATCAGTTAGCGAATGCCAAGGAAAATCTAACTAAATTTAATTGTCCCAAGGTAAGTAGAGTTGTCTCTTAATATATTTTTACTTGGTAAACAACCAAGGAGTGATAACTCTAGTAAAAGATGTTGCGCTGTTAGCTTATAAAAGTATTTGAGATTTAGCAAAAACTCAAGCTCTATCTATTCTAAAGGAGTAAGATAATTCCATGAAAATGTATCGAGTAGCGATTATTGGTCTAGGAGATATGGGAGGACATCACGCTCAAGCTGTTCAAGCAGAAGAAAACTGTCAACTTATAGCGGGTTGTGATACTCAAAGCCAAAAAAGAAAAACATGGGGAAATCAGTTTGGTATTATGGCCACCTACCAATATTACATTGAGATGATCGAACAAGAACAACCTGATATAGTAATCATCTCAACACAGGCACCCGATCACCATGATCCAACATTAGCCGCAGCTGAACGGGGTATTCACGTTCTTTGCGAAAAGCCAATAGCACTCAACTTGGTACAAGCTGATCGTATGGTTGATACTTGCAAATCTAACAAGATCAAATTTTCGGTCAACCATCTAAAACGTAGTAGCCTTTACAATCAATTAGCTTTACAAATGATCGCTGATGGAAAAATTGGACAAATTGTTCAGATGCAAGCGAGAGATAAAGGAGGGCGTAAGGCTGGTAACTCTTTAATGGAGATGGGAACACATTTATATGATTGGTTACGACTATTTGGTGGGGATGTTGAGTGGGCTAACGCACATTTAACCCAAATTGATGGAGCAGAATCAACAGCCCAAGATATCAAACACACCCAAGAGGTACATCCGAATGATCGAGATGCTGGTTTAGTTCTAGGCGAACGAGGTTTTATTTCCTTTCGGTTCAAAAACGGAATTCATTCTGATATACAATTTTTGGCTCAAGATAAAACTAATGATACTGCTTATGGAATTGACATTATAGGAACCGAAGGTCGAATTGCCATCCGAGAAAGTGTTGGCACCAGCATGTTTCTACATCAGGGGCAACATCAATCACCTGACCAACATTGGCAAAGGGTGCAATGCCCTGCCGAAGATCTAGACCTAAATGGAAAAGTTAGAACTAATAGCCAAAAGCGACTTTTCCTTCAACGGTTAATGTTAAGAGACTTACTTGATTCTATCGAAAACAACCGTATCCCCTTCGCTAGTGGAGAAGATGGTGCTAAATGTCTCGAAATGATTCACTTGAGTTGGGAATCTCATCGGCAACAATCGCGAGTTTATACCCCACTAGAACCACGCGAACACCCACTAGAACGTTGGTTAGCGAAAGCTTGATAGTCTTTGGCAAATTATTATCAATTGGTCGCTTATAAGTTTAGCTCTCAGGTTGCTTGGAGGAAACGAATATAAAGAACATCCGATACCGTTCTCGGGTTGATGAATAAAAAAGTTTTTAGCTTCTAGATGTTGGGTAAGGAGAGTGTATGCGGTAGACAGATGTCCTGTATTTTCAGGGAGGAATAAAATATTAGCGTCGAAGGTAGCGTTGCATCATCCGTTGATCATCTTGCTTTTTTAATTCTTCTCGTTTATCGTAGTTTTGTTTCCCACGGGCTAAGGCGATTTCGACTTTTACTCTGCCACGGCTGAAATAAGCGCGAGTTGGAATAACCGTTATACCAGTAGCATTAGTTTTGGATGCTAGGCGACGAATTTCTTTTCGGTTGAGCAGCAACTTGCGAGGCCGTTTAGGTTCATGGTTGTCATGTGTACCATATTCGTAAGTAGCAATATGGGCGTCATGAAGAAAAACCTCACCATCATCAATTTTAGCATAACTATCGATCAAGCTAAGATGACCGGCCCTAATCGACTTGACCTCGGTCCCTAAAAGCACAACTCCAGCTTCAAATCGATCCATTAAATGGTAATCATGTCTAGCCTTTCGGTTTTGTGCAATCTGTTTCTGACCATTCCCATTAGTTTCTCTTTGGATATTTTTTCCCTTTTTCATTCTATTTTTTTTCGTAATTTTCTCCCTTTCGATCGATTATAGCACAAAATTAATTTTACCAAAATCATCTTCAGCTGGTAGATGGAACCGATACATTCTAATGATTCTATGCTAGAATGAAGAATTAGACCTCCGTAGGTTGGAATAGTTGTCTTATGTCGTCCATTTCAAAAGAAACTTTTGGTACTCCTAATCGCAAAGATAAACCCTATCAACACCAAAAACACAATTTTCGAGTAGCCTTGGTACAAGGAGTCTTAATTCGAATTTCCCTTGCCTTTGCCGAGCCAACTACTATCCTTTCTGTTTTTATCAAACAATTGACTCAGAATGATTTATTAGTTGGGTTGACCGGTTCGGTTATGACAGCTGGTTGGATGTTGCCACAACTGTTAATTTCAAATTTAATCGAGCATCATCCCCGCAAAATGCCTTACTACGTTGTTGGTATGACCTGTAGAGTTCTTGCTTGGTCTTTGATTTGTGGGGCGACTTTCTTAATTTCAGTTGATCAGTCTTCACTCTTGGCGGGCATTGCTTTGACGCTTTATTTTCTATCATCTTCTTCTATGGGTATTTCAACTTTACCCTATATGGACATTATTTCTAAGTCGATTCCGCCAGACCGACGAGCACGATTTTTTAGTTGGCGACAATTATTGGGTCGATTCTTTGAATTTTTAATCGGATACTTTTTAGTATCTTATGTCTTAGATTCAAAGAGATCTGGGATTATGTTTCCTCATAACTACGCATTTCTGTTTGGTTGTACAACCGTTTCAGCTTTGTTTGCATTTTTGGTGTTTTTACGCATTCGAGAACCAATCTTACCAGTACGAACTGATCAGTTATCGCTTATCGACCATCTTAGGCAAGGGCCTCAAATCATTAAAACTGATCCGCACTATCGTCGTTTTCTAATGTTTCGCGTCTGTGGGCACTTCGTTGGTATATCTACTCCTTTCTACGCGACTCATGCACTAGATATTCTTCCAGACGTTTCTCCATCCATTGCTGGCCATTTTTTAGCAACAGCCGCCTTTACTGGGGTTATTTCCAATTTCTTTTGGCGATATTTAGGAGAACGTTTTGGCACTCGTTCGATCTTGATAGTAACGGGAGGATTGTTCTGCCTGCCTCCGTTGGTGGCAATTACCACATTACTCTTACCTTCTAAACTGCAGATGGGTTATTACTTCCTAGTCTATGCTATTAGTGGTATTTCAACCAATGGTGTAATGGTTGGTTTTATGACTTACGCTCTTAATATCGCCCCAAGCCAAAACCGGCCTACCTACATTGGGTTCATGAACACTCTACTGTTCCCTTTCGCATTTGTACCGTTGGTTGGAGGTGCAACCTTAAAATTCTTCGGTGATTGGGTCACCATTAACCACTTATTTGGATTGTCTTTCATCAGTGGCATTATTTCTTTTTTTATGTCTCTCCGATTGGAAGAAATCATCCGAGGAGAGGATGATTAATCACTTTCAACAATTGATCACAAATACTCTAGGGAAAATTCATTTGAAAATTTTCTGTCCTTTTTGGTTTATTTATAATATGAGATAGGGATAATGGTTTTGATAATGTTGAAAATCACCTTTCTATAGTAAGTTAAATCACGTTGACTAATGGTTAATAACTAAACAAAGACTATAAATTTTGTTCCAAGTAGCTTTAATTTTCGATCGTAGTCTGAACTAATCGGCGTATAATACGCTCAATTGCTGGCTGGTTCGGTGCAAAACATAAATTTGATTAGTTTTAGGATTATAATTCCCGCTACTCGGTCCCTGTGGGAGGTTTAGACCAATGTCCCTCACCATGGTTTGGCGAGGCATTTCAACCGCTGATACGATTCCACCTCGGTCAATTATATAGAGAATTTCTCTTCCCAACGATAAAGGTTGAATAGCTACAACAGCCGAACGACGACCTGTATTAATACGATTGACTTCAAGCCTATTTTCGGTTTGAATTACGCTAACGTCCCCAGATAGAGAATTAACAACGTACAAATATTTCTGACCATTATTCAATTTATTACCTAAAGCAATTTGCTTAGGTTTTTGTCCGACTCGAATTCGATACAATTCCCTCTCGGCTTGTAAATCAATAACTGAAACAGTATCATCGCTAGTGTTGCAAACGTAGAGGTAAAGTTGATTGATATCCGCTACCATTGGGCCAGGTTCGCGAGCCACTGGAATTCGATATTTCCTAGCTGGTATAGTTAGGTCTACCACAGCAATTTTATTTTCTCTTCGCAAAGCCACATACATTCGATTACCAACAATTTGACAATGGTCTGGATAGTCTCCAATGGCAAAACGATGGATCTCCTGCTGTGATTGAGTGTCAATGACGGCTATCTGGTCAGTAGCAGATAATGAAACCAACAGTTGATTTCGCCAGACTGCTAAACCTGAAGGTTGACAAATGTCTGGCTGATTCAGCACAAGTTCACTTGTTTGGGTTAAGTTGTCCAAAACGGTTATGGTTCCGCTAATTTGATTACTAACATAGAGGCGGTTTTGACTATCTATAGTCATCTTGTTAGGGGAATGTAACCCGTTTCTGATACTGGACGATCGATTCAAGAACGGGCTCAGGCGTACATGTATTTTAGCCTGTCCTAATCGAGTAATCACAGTTTCTGTCCGTGGTATATGGGCCTCTGCTTGGACTGAAATCTCGTACCGCCCATCTTGACTAAAAGGCAATTGAAATCGTCCCACAGCACTGGTTAAATTTACTACCTGCTGATTGTCGATTGACCGTAGCTGAAGTTGGACAGGGGCTAATATCTGCTCTGTTTCTAGATCAATAACTGTTCCACTCACTTCTCCAACTTTACTAAACCTTACTTGAATTGTTTGTAACCGGCTACCATCTGAAATCTCAATTTCACTTTGATGTTGTCCTGTGGGTAGTTCATCTATTTTTTGAATAAAGATTTCAACTTCGTCACTAGTTGACGATAACAAAGTACCAGTTAGTGATTGCCTACCAACAACTTTCTGTTGATAACGAAGACCTATCCACCTAGCTGATGATGACAACCCCCAATCAACAACGGCTTGGCCATGATTGTTGAATTTGATAGATTGACTCGACCGTTCGAGGTCGACTGTAGTCCCTATGCCAAAATCAGCCATAGTAGTTGATAGTTGCAACTCTGATCTTGGCACACTCATTTTAACTGAAACCTGTTTAGTCTCGGCTTTTTCAGCCTTAACTATTATTTTCGACTCATATTCACCAGCAGCCAAATTTGTACGGTCAACATTCATTTGGATTGTCATATTTTCTCTTCGTAGTTGACCACTAGTGGGAGAAAATGTCAGCCAATTGGAACTCTCTGACTTAGGCTGTTCCTTTTCAACATTCCATACCAAACGGCCAGTACCAATATTTGTTATGGTAAAGTCCCTGGTCTGTTGACTTGAGCCAAAATCAAAATGGTTAATTGATAACGAAATTTCGGGCTCTTCCCCCACGCTCATCCGAATTTTCACTGTTTGCTGGTCGTTATAACCGGCTGGGCCTTGGGTTCTTATCATAACTTCGCTAGTATAATCATCAATCGGTAATTGATGCCGATCGATGACTAGCTCAACACGATCTAAGTCAATATCAGTTAACCCAGTTTTAGGCGTGTAGTATAACCAGTCGGCTCCACCAGAAATCTGCCAACCAAATTGACCTGTACCTACGTTATCAATTATTAGTGGTAATCGATTCTTATCTTCACCAAAATTGATAATTTTTGCGGACAGGCTTAACCTTGGTTCTGGAATCTTGACTGTTATAAATAAACTACGGAGATCCTCTGAATTTGGAGGCTGTACTAAATCAAGATCTTGATTATTTATTCGCTCTATCCTAACTGTTTCGTTAATCTGGAAGCCGACTGGAAAATCGGCTAATTCATCTTCGTCAATTTCCAACTTAACGAGTTCAACCTCACCGGCCATTATGCTTCCCGAAGTCGGTGAGATATAAAGCCAATCTGAACGCTTGGTTTTTTCAGCTTCCCAATCCAAACGACCTGAGCCCGTATTTAGTACTTTGACCATTCTGTACTGACGATTCAATCCAAAATCGACCGAATTGGGGATAACCGCAAGTACAGGTTTGGGTGGGATGTTCAAGGTAATATCAATTTTCTTTACAAAGGTAGGTTCAACTACTGGATCAGGTACTGCCTGTTCAAAGGTTTGGACCATTAAGATTGCCCCCAATCGACCAGGTGTTTGTCTTCGATCTGCAGTCAATAAAACGATTATTTCTGACTCGGCAGCAACAGTACCAGTACTCGGTGTCGTTTTAACCCAGTCTCCATCAATGGTAGTCGACCAATGTAAGTCAGCCTTTCCTATATTACGAATAGTTACAGTTCGTTGGTTTTCGGTTTCCGAAAAGTCAATAAAATCTACATCAATATCAGCTATTCCTGTTGCAAAAATAGCTTGGATACGTTCTGATCTAACACTTTCGAGATTTCCACTTTCGTAGTTTTTAATTCCACTAACGCTATAAATGTAAGTTCGATTGGGTACGACATCAGTATCAAGAAGATATAGCTGGTCGGTATCGGCTATTTTTTTTTCGTATTGCTTACCGTCGGGGTCATGGACGAGACGATAAACTTGGTAGCGGTCCGGAATGTTATCAATACTGGTATCGATAATTACATTCCAACTGAGTTGAAGTCCATCCTTCAATTGCTCAAATGATAAATTTTTCGGGCTCACTGGTTCTATATTTGGTTCACTTTCATCTTTTTGGCAACTCATTAGCCCAAGAAAGATCGCCAATGAGTGAAAGAAGAAATATCCAAATGAGCGTCTAAGCCAAGTATAGGGGAAATAGCGCATGAATTTTATCTAGATCTGGATCTTTTATGCCGTTTTGCAACCAGCACTCGCTCTCGCTTTGATGGCTGAGATTGCACTTTAAATCCGACTGGTGATTTTTTTTTGGATATTATTGTTTGGTCTACTGGAGTATCTTGCTTTTGACTAGCTTCGGCTAGCTCTCTTTGATACTCATCGTAGGTTCCAGAATAAAAAGTGGCTTTATTCTCACCAAAAATCAGTAACCGACTAGCCAGTTTACTCAGTAGATAACGATCGTGAGAAATCATTAAAACTGTCGCTGAATAGTCAATCAAAGCCTTTTCTAGAGCCTCTCTGGCATGAATGTCAAGATGGTTGGTTGGTTCGTCTAGTAATAAAACATTATCTTGCTTTAACAAGAGTTTAGCTAATAATAATCGACTCCGCTCTCCTCCACTCAAATCGGCAACCAATTTGAAGACTTCTTCGCCAGTGAATAAAAAAGTTGCCAACAGACTACGTATTTGCCCGTCAGTCCAAAGTGGCTGCTGTCGCCGAATTTCGTCAAGAAGAGTAGACCCTTCATCTAAGTCCGTCAACTCTTGATCATAGTAACCAAACGTTAAATTGTGGCCAACATAAATTGTACCGCCGCTTGGTTGTAGCTGTCCCAATATCATCCTCAGGAAGGTTGTCTTGCCAGAACCATTAGGCCCTAAAATCCCGACGATATCTCCTCGAAATATGTCGCAATTTAGATCTGAAAAAACTATTTTATCGTCAAAGACCTTGTTCAACTGCCGGCACTGAAGGATTTCATTTCCACCTCGAATCTGCGGCTGAAACTTTATTTTCATCGTTCCATCGGTAACTTCCGGAGCCTCGATCATTTCCAATCGATCTAGTCTAGTGCGTCGGCCTTGCGCTTGTTTGCTCTTTTGCCCCGCTAAATTCTGACGGATAAATTCTTTTTCTTTGGCAATAAATTGCTGTTGTTTTTTATACTCTTTCTCTTGTGTTAGAACCTCTAAGGCTTTTGTTTTGCGGTATTGGGAGTAATTACCACGATAAATCGTCAGACGTTGATTTCTCAATTGCAGAATTTTTGTAACCACTCGATCCAAGAAATATCGATCGTGCGAGATCATCAAAACTGAACCAGAATAGACTTTATTGAGATAATTTTCCAACCATTCAGTAGATTTGATGTCGAGATGGTTAGTTGGCTCATCTAGCAATAACAAATCTGGATCTTGAAGCAAAATCTTAGCCAAAGCTAACCGATTACGTTGTCCGCCACTGAGGTTTTTGGTAAGTAATTTCCAATCTTTTTCCTGAAACCCTAATCCTGACAGGGCCTTTTTGATTGATAGCTCATACTGATAACCTCCATTCTGATCATGTTTTTCCTGCAAGTGAGCAAACTTTTGTAATAAGTCAGGTTGACTAGATTCATCTTCTAGCTCCAGCATCAATTCTAACATCTGGTCTTCTAGTCGCTGCTGCTTATCAAAAATTTGTAGTAATTCTTGATGGAGAGTTAGCTCTGGATTCAGGTCAGGATCCTGACTAAGGTGACCGACTCGTAACTGTTTGGCGAATTGCACTCTTCCTTGATATTCAAAAATTTGACCAACCAAAATTTTCATCAAAGTGGTCTTTCCTGATCCGTTTTTACCAATTAAGCCAAGTCGATCTCTTTTCTCAATTGAAAAAGATACATCTTCCAGAACTGAAAAGGTTTCATAAGATTTACTAACCGTTTCAACAGTGATTAGCGACATTTTGCTTTAACTATGATTTGTTTTCTTCATCAATTGAAATCGATATTGATTTGCTATCCGCGTCACCAGTTGGTTCTATAGTAAGCGTCTGTGGTGAATCTAAACTGATTGATTCATCCAAGGTTATAGTTTCAGTGGAAGACTGCTGGGTCATTTCAGACAATTTCTCTAACATGTCTCGAGCCATTTCTCCTGCCTGAGCACTAGGTGATAATTCAAGAACTTTTTGAAAATCCGCCTCAGCTAAATCGAATCGATCTTGCTTGTAATGTAGAAGGGCTCGGTTGCAGTAGGCTTCAGCAAAGTCTGGTCGGATTTGAATAGCGGTGTTATAGTCAGCTAAACTCTCTTCAGGCTTATTGAAGTTTCCATAAGCGAATCCACGATTCATAAACAGTAAAGCAATTTCTGGATGTTGGCGTTTCTGATCTAGTTCGATTGCAACTGTGAAATCATCGATGGCCAAATCCCAAGCCGGTTGATCAGGGTCAATTAATTCCCCATCTGCATTGGTAGCCCGAAAAAAATCAGGAATTGAGGTGTAAGATAAACCCCGATTGGCATATGCTTCTAAATGTCTACTATCTAATTTGATAGCCTCAGTGTATTTTTCTATGGCATCTAGATATTTGCCAGTGTTGAGTAGTCCGTTTGCTTCTTGATAAACGACTTCAGCTGGAGACACTTTACTATGTAAAGTCAAAAATATAGTTGAAAACATGTAGGCTTACCTACCTCTTATATATTAAGTGAATGGATTTTATTGTAAGTTAATTTTGGAACAAATAACTACCTTTTTGCCAGTACGCACTATGATAATCAATCTCAATGATAGGATCCGTGATATTATGTTGCTTCCGGTAATCAAGAACTGCAGCCTTCTCACCGCAGATATCGCTTAACCCCCAATCATCAATTATAATATACCCACCAGTGGAAACCTTTGGGTATAGATATCTTAAGCTCTGTATGGTTGAGTCGTAAAAGTCACCATCAACCCTCAAAACAGATAACTTTGAGATGGAAGCTGACGGTAATGTGTCGGAAAACCAACCGGGAAGAAATTGAACTTGTTCATCAAGGAGACCATAACGATGAAAATTGGACTCAACAGTAGCTAAAGGTACTGAAAAACAATTAGTCTCCTGTACTTCAGGCATTTTATACATTTTTTGGTCTAAATCATTATTAGGCTTTGGCAATCCCTGAAAAGAATCGGCAACCCAGACAGTTCTGTCGTTAACTTGGTGAGCTGCTAAAACTGCTCTCATCAGTATAGACACCCCTCCACGCCAAACACCACACTCAATCAAATCACCGGGAATACCGTTCCCAATACAAGATTCAATACAAAACTGAACATTGTCTAGCCGTTTTTGACTACACATCGTCAAGGTTTTGCCGAACCAAAAATGGTCAAACCACTCGTCAGTTGATTGTTCTTCCAATGTTTGAGGGGACAAGATGGTTTTTGGAACGGGTGTGTTTAGACCATCCATCAAACTTAACTTGACCGTCTCTAAGTATTGTGTCTTAAAATCCATATTTCCAGTTATACCAACGAGGAGTATAATTGGTGTCAGCGATCTGTGTATGCAGACAGACGCCTTTCCCAATTGATTTTAATTTACAGTCAACATTATGAAGCATGGAGGTCTGACTTAAGTTCTCCACCGAGAAGACATCTTAACTTGTATGGCATCAGTTATTTCTATCCGATTAAGGTGAGACATTTCCACTGACTTGATTTGACATTTGACATAAATAGACAAGGTGTAGGATAATAAATTTGTAGTCTGCCAACCACAAACCCCAATCCAGCTTAAAGAATACAACGATATGGAACAAATGTCTAGTACTGAATACGTCTATCTCGTTGCTAAACCTATTGGCCGGGAGGCTGAGCTAATTAAGGCCGAATCCGTAATCGTGACAGGAGCAAAGCCCAGTGAATTAGGTGTCACAACTTCCGGGACTTTAGCAGATATCAAACAAGGTGCCTTCATTTCATCAGTTATCAAAGTCCTGATTTCAGGGGATTCTGAATCAATAGATAATCAAATTGGCAGGAAGAAGTTATATAGAAAAATTGGCGAATTGGGTTTACAAAGTCATAATTTTTGCGTTCGCCTGATCAAGCGCCCGAAGAAAATGAAATTGGATTTTGATCAATTCAAAGTAGCTCGAAACATTGGAGCTAGGATAGGTGGATCAGTCAATTTGAATCAACCTGCAACAGAATTTTGGCTTTTACTGACACCAAATAATTTCTGGTTTGGACGCCTTGAAACCAGTGCTGACAAACGATGGGTCCAGTTCAATAAGCGCCCACATACGAGCTCTAGCTCATTACCTGCTCGTATTGCTAGAGCGATGATCAATCTAACTATTCAGTCGAATGGTCGATTGTTAGATCCATGTTGTGGTACTGGTACAATTTTGCTAGAGGGGGCAAATATGGGTTTATCGGTTTTCGGGGCAGATCTTAACCCCAAAATGGTTTTCGCTAGCCAAAAAAACTTGGATCATTTTGGGTTAATGGCAACGGTGGCCACTGCAGATGCAAGGAATATTTCACACCAGACGTTCGATGGGATGTTTGATGCGATCATCACGGATCTACCCTATGGGTTTGCACTTGTAGCTGATACTGAACGTGACCGTCATATCCTAGCGAATGTTCGTCATTTAGCCCCAAAAGCCACTTTTGTGTCTACGCGTAATCTCAGTTCAGACCTAGAAGACTTCGGTTATAAGATAAAAAGAATCGTACGTATTCCTAAATATGATCACTTCGTCAGACTAGTTTTCATCACTAATACAAAATAACAAAGATTGGCCATGATTTTAAATCTGAAACTCTATCCTATTATTTCATCATCTTTTTCTGTTTTATTTTTTTGTTCAGCAATATTAGGTCTAACTATTAATCTACCTGATGCTGAAGGTCAACAGAACCAAACCAAGTTGGTATTCACTCGTTCGGGTCTGGTTGTGGAGCTGAAGCCAAAACTAGTAGAATCCGTTGTCATTTCGATTAATGGCCTGGTGGTTGAGCCAACGATCTCATCTCAAAGAAAACACAAAACTATATTCTGCTTGTCTCCTTATGATTGGCAACTTGGCCAAATTTACCACTTAGAAATTCGCCGCAAATCAAGTGGACATTTGGTAACGAAGCAGACAACTACATCACCAACCAAGCCCACTCCATATTTGTTCGATTATCTGAGATTAAAGCAAATTTGGTCGCTTTTGCCAAGGGATTGTCAAATAACAACGGTCGATCTAGCCAAAGATCAATTATCGATTGGTACCAACAAAGGACATGTTGCTGTCTGGGACTTATCAATCCGATCAGTAATCTGGAAGAAACGATTTTCCGAGTCGATTATTAAGCAAGTTAGTTTAAGCCCAGATGGCCAACAAATCTACATCAGTGAGCAATCATCTGACGCTTGGTTATCCTGCTATTCTCTGGATGATCACGATGAATTATCTTGGCGCTACCGATTAGCGAACGATGTCGAAACATCAAAACCATCTTCTCCCTCATCTCAATGGTCTTGGTTGGAGTTGCCTACAGCGACCAAGTTTCAATGGATTAATGGAGACTTACTAGTTGCTGCTACTCACGTATGGCCAAATAAACAGGGAACTAATGTCAGATCACAATTATACCGATTTGATTCCGCTAGTGGACAAATTAAATGGAAATTTCCAGCGGATAACCCTTTACCGGTCTTGGTCAGGTGGTTTGATATTTCAGTTGATCGGTTAGCCTTTGTATGTGACAAGCAGTCCGTTGGGAAGCAGTACGATTCAGCCGGCATTCGGAGCGGGTCTATCGTTATTTTGAACGCCAGTGATGGGCAGATACTATTCCAAAAAGCTTTTAAACCACTTGAACCTTACTACAAGACAGTCACATTTTGGCGAGGCGTGTCGATTACGCCTAATGGAAAGTCAGTCAACATCACCACAGATGATGGCCGAGCCTTTTTGCTTCGAGAAACGGATAATGAATGGCGGGAAATTTGGCAAACTGATTTAACTACACCTATTGTAGTTAACCAAATGCCTATAACAGCTACTGCTGGTACTGTACTGGCCACTGACAAATTAAGCCTGTTTGTTACTGGCGATACCTTCATTCCTTACCATTTACAGGCTGGTGTTAGTCGTCCCCCGATGTCGCACCCCGATGGTATGACACTGTTCGCCTATCAGTGGAACGGACAATTAGCATGTCAGTGGGAATTAGGCAATATGCCACAAGGTATCAAGATAGAAAATGAGTATATTGTGGTTGCAAGTTCAGATTACGGAGAGGCCGGGACAAACGAGACCAAGCAAAATGCATTAACTGTATTCGACTTGCAAAAAAACGGTACTGTAGTAGATAAACATGCATTTACTTACCGGTTGTCCGGACAAATACCTTATGACCAAATTGATATCTCGAAGCAATGGATCGTATGTGTGGAAACCACATCAAGAAGTGCGACTAAAGTCGAAGGGAAAAACCAAATCCACATTATTCGATAGTTATAATTTTGATTAGTCAGTTTGGATTAGATCTTCATCCTCGATTAGAACGTCATCCGAAAAGACGTCATCGCCATATTTTTCAGTCGATTTTGATCTAGGTGAGACTAGGGGGGGACTTTCGGCCTCTAACGGTTTATGTTCTTGCTCAGTTCGACTGCGTAATTCAGTTCCCTCTTTTAGAGCTTTCTGAAAGAAATTTTCTAAAACCGTACTCAATTCGGATCTGAGTGCATGAACTTCACCAGTTGTATTAAGTTGAACGTCACTCAAAGCCAATTCCGTTTGTGTTTGGGCCGAACTCAATGTATGAACATCCTCTTGGATGTGTCGAAGTTCTTCGACTAGCTGGCTCAGGAGAGCTTCCATCGGTTCACTCAAATCCACTTGTTGAGACACTTGTACGTCAGTACTGTTTTGTCTCTCTGTTACTTGAATAGCCAAATTAGAGACAGCCTCAGCTAACTTGGCTTGTGTTTGGTTGATTTGTTTGACTTCAGTTCTTAACGCTGTAACTTCGTTGACTAACGTGTCTGGAATAACAGTTACGTTTTTTGGAGGGAGTCGTTCTGAAATTGTTTGGATTTCTTCTTGCGTCTCGGTAATGTCAAATATTCTAGATTTGGCTTTTCGAACTCGCTTCATTGGCTTAACCTATTAGAGGCTTAGACTTCTATAATCGACTATTACTAGTTGAAAGTGAGTTAATTATTGGTTAGATTTAATCGCTGGATCGGATACTTAGCTATAATTATTAGCGTAGCTCACGAGACCAATTTCGGTCATTAACAGCGTCCTCTAACAGACGAATGTTTTGCTTCGCTACCTCACCTTTGAAGGTAAGAGTCTCTTTCAAGGTGCGGACTGTCAACCGAAATTGACCAATATCTTCTTCATTAACGGGATAGGTAGTGTCAAAAGTTGATATATTATCCAAATTAATATAGATCGTGGTCTGATTACTTGCACGATTATCATCGTTAATTAGGGCAACGAAACGACTCAATTAATTCAATCTCCTTCCGCCAACTATCATTCTCATTCTACCAGTATTCCTGTGCTTAGATCAACGGTTTTATTCTAAGCAGTGTTGGAAGTAGCTATAGTTTTCTCTCTCAAGCAGAACAAATGTGCTCAGAGACCCAATAAATTGAAAAAGCAGTTTAGATAGAAAACATCAAATATGAAATGCGGTCTTGGAGTCGAACTATTGAATTACATGATTTTATTCTCTGAAATGTTGATCTCAATAGTAGAGTCCTGAATCTCAGACTAAATATATTTGCAACGATTTTTCGTGCCTAAATAGTTCCCTTTTTCGAAGTTGACTATTTGTCAATTAATGAAAAAACGAACAAGTTGATTGCTTCTTAAGCGTTATAGTGCTAATTATCTTTGCATTGTCTATAAGTGAAAAATTACCAAACCCCTTACTTACTGTTGCTTCGATTTTTAAAATTTTGGTTCAAATATTGCTGATAAACGATGTACAATCCTTTGCGGAAATTGGTTGTTAACAGTTTTAAATGGTATTCGGGTAAATAATTCAAATAATTGAGGTTGAAGAATGATGGGATTAAAAAATATAACTGTTTTGATTTTTTCTCTGCTCTTTTTTTCGAGTATATTAGCAATTGAAGCAAAAATAAATTTTGAAAAAGATTGTGTCGGTATGTGGCTTTTCGACGAAGGCTCAGGTAAGGTTGCTAAGGACAGTTCTGGTAATAAGAATCATGGGTCTCTGAAAGGTAACGCTAAGTGGGGGAAAGGAAAATTTGGAAACGCACTTCAACTGAAAGGTGCAGTCTCAGATTATGTCGAAGTCAAAGACAGTGATAGTCTTGATATGGAAGAGCAAACCACTATTATGTTTTGGGTTTCTACAAGTAAGAAGATGAACGAAGCTGCAAGATGGGGTGATAGACAGGTTGTAGTTGGCAAACACTTCATGGAGTATGAAGTAGGGATTTATGACACTGGGTTTCTACACACTTACACAAGCGATCTGGCTGGCGGCTATGATGAAGGAATCATGGCAAGTATGGGAGGAGTCGCCGGACTAGACCCTGATTGGAAGAAGAATAAATGGTATCACGTTGCCTGGACACTAGATGGGAAAGATGAAGTTGCTTATGTCAACGGCATAAAAATCGGAGACCATGTCAAAAATAATAAAGGAACGGAGCCCGGAAACCACCCAT
>PAYP01000118.1 GCA_002714785.1 Candidatus Poribacteria bacterium
GCAATTGATGAAAAACTCGCTATCCCGCAATTTCTTATTTAAAATCTGCTGACTAAAATTCTCAGGCAAGCGTACTGCCCACATTATTGGGGCAAGAACTTTGTACATAATCTAGTCCCATGATAATCTGAATCACATAATTGTTTAAAACCTGATTAGTTTGATAANTTGCACTTTTGTCAAAATAAAATGAATGTATGGTTTGTAAGAACATTACGGGAAACGGGAGACATCGGTTCATGTTAATTTTTAAATTCAAGTTGTCCCATTCTTGAAAATCAGTCTATATGCATCGACGTGGAGAGAAAGTTATTTGCCATCTGATCTACTGTTTGCCCCGCTAGGGAGAAAAACTATTTGTCTCGTCGACGTTCTACTTAAAATCTAGAGTTCTTTTGCTACCAGCGAATGTATATTTATAATACTACTGAGTCAGACTAAGATTGAACTTATCCAATCAGTCAAACTGAAGTCTTTGGTAAAAATCAGAGCGCAAACTACTATTTGTTAAAAGTAAAAAAGGATTTGATTGACCGAATCGTCCACCTGTTTTACAATCTAATTCGCTGTCAGATAAATTGATTTGGTTGAGTCTGATTCACTTATTAGGCGCAAATTTGTTGACCGGGTACTGACAGGATATTTGTATTTATAAAAACATAAGAAAAAGAGAAGAGGAAAATGTTATGTCGAAAAATTGCGTTAATATAGCCGTCGTCGGAATGGGAATTGGTCGCCCTAACGGCGTAGCTTTGGCTAATAACGAACGCGGGAAAGTCGTAGCTCTCTGTGACCTTGATCAGTCCAGAATGGAAGATTTTGCCAAAGATCTTCCGGATTCGGTCAGATACTACACTGATTACAAAGAAATGTGTCAAGACCCAGATATTGATGCTGTATTTGTCGGTACACCTAACCAGTGGCACGTACCAATCGGATTAGAAGTGGTCAAAAACGGTAAGCATGTAATGATTACTAAGCCATTAGCAGATTCGGAATCAGCAGCTGAGGAAATGGTCGCAGCCGCTAACGAAGCTGGAGTGGTTAACATGATGTCTTTATCGACTCGATTTGATGACGGTTGTCGCCACTTAGGCCATTTAGCCAGAGATGGTTATTTTGGTGAGCTCTACTACGCTCGTTCTCGTAGTGTTCGTCGTAACGGTATTCCTGCCTGGAATTTGGGATTCATTAAAAAAGGAGGCGGTGCTTTTCGGGATATGGGTGTTCATGCTTTGGATGCGGTTTGGTGGGTTTTAGGAACACCTAAGCCTGTACATGTTATCGGTACCGCTGGTGCAAAGTTTGGTCCTCACGGTCGTGGTTATGGTTTCGGAAGAGAATACACCGAAGATGTTTTTCAGCAGTTTGAAGCGGATGATTACGCAGGTGGATTTATTACGTTTGAGAATGGCCTGGGTCTACAAATCGAGAGTTTCTGGGCTTCACACCAACCGGGCGAATTTCAAATGGAACTGTTTGGTACGGAAGCCGGTGCTAAATTACACCCTCTGATGGCATACCGTTGTGATGATAATCAAGAAGAAGATATACAGTTGCAACCAACTGAGCAAATGGGTTCTTGGGATCGGATTGCTGACCATTTCATTAATTGTATTTTGGATGGTGTAGCCTGTGAGGCACCTTTGCAACACGGTCTAGTTGTCCAGAAAATGATGGAAGGTCTGTTACATAGCGCAGAAATTGGAAAACCAGTTTCTTTTGAGTAGATGAAACGTGAAGGCTTGATTATGAGTAGGAATTGGCGGTTGTTCAGTGTGCTTGGCTTTTACTGTCTATTATTGACTCGAGCATTGTCTGCTCAGACTACAAAAATTGATTTTGACCGTCAAATTCGCCCTCTTTTATCTGACCGTTGCTTTTCCTGCCACGGGCCCGACGTTCAATCACGCCAGGCTAATCTTCGTCTTGACACAGCTAATGGTCTAGCGACCGTCACTATTCCTCATCGATCTAGCGATAGTGAACTTTACCGTCGCATTATCTCAGACGATCCCCAATTGATAATGCCTCACCCATCATCTAAATTAGAACTGTCAGCTGACGAGATCGACATTATTCGAAAGTGGATCGATGAAGGCGCTGATTACAAAAAACACTGGTCCTTTACTCCACTTGAGCCTGTCCAAATCCCATCTGTAGAGGAAGACAGTTGGTGTGCAAACCCAATTGACCATTTTGTATTGAACCAGCTGAAAGAAAATCGAATTGCTCCTAATCAACCGGCGAGTAAAGAACGTATAATTCGTCGACTTAGCTTTGACTTAACCGGCTTGCCACCAACTGTAGCAGAAATTGACCAATTTTTGGCCGATGACAGACCAAACGATTACGAAAGACTAGTTGATCGTTTGCTTGCTTCACCAAGGTTCGGGGAACGAATGGCATCCAAGTGGTTAGACTTGGCAAGGTATGCTGATACTTATGGATACCAAAGCGATGTTTACCGATCCATGTGGCCATGGAGAGATTGGGTTATTCAAGCTTACAATGAAAACCTATCCTATGATCAGTTTCTAACTTGGCAATTAGCTGGTGATTTATTACCTAACGCTACAGCAACACAAAAACTAGCTACAGCGTTTAATCGTCACCATCGTCAAACTAACGAAGGTGGTAGCGTAGAAGAAGAATTCCGAGTTGAATATGTCGCTGACAGGACTCACACGTTAGGCACAGCTTTTCTTGGTTTAACAATTGAATGTGCCAGATGCCACGACCACAAATATGATCCGATTAGCCAAAAAGACTATTATAGCTTATTCGCCTTCTTTAATAATATTGATGAATCAGGACTTTATTCCCACTTTACCCAATCTATACCGACACCCACCCTATTGCTAACCGACTCTGAACAGGAAACCCACTTAACAAGACTGAGCCAAGCTGTAAAGGAATCGGAAAAACTGATTGATAGTACTCGGCTATCAGAACGAAATAATTTTGAGGCTTGGAAACAAGCTTATCAGACACAAAAAGAAATTATGCCTTTGGGTTTGATTGGCTATTATACTTTTGACAAAATCACTGACAATCAAGCCAGTAATATCGCTAATATAGAAAAACCAGCCAAGTTATATGATCAACCGATTTCAGTAGAAGGTAAAATTGGCCTTGGCCTCAAAATGAGCGGAGAAAATAGCCTAGTTTTTGAAGACGTAGGCGATTTTCGAAGATCTGACCCTTTTACTATCTCACTTTGGCTTCAGATCCCGAAAGTCATGGAGAGAGCCGTGGTTTTTCACAGATCACGGTCTTGGACTGACGCCGGCAGTCGAGGTTACCAATTACTGATAGAAGATGGCAGGTTAAGCGCTTCTCTAATTCACTTTTGGCCTGGTAATGCAATCCGAATTCGTACTGAAGAAAAAGTACCAACCCAAGAATGGCTGCAAGTTGTAGTTAGCTATGACGGATCAAGTCGAGCTAGTGGCCTGCACATTTACCTAAATGGGCAATTGGCCGACACTGGTATTGTTCGAGATAATTTATATAAAAATATTACTGGTGGAGGGGATGTACACTTAACTGTCGGTCAGCGTTTTAGAGATCGTGGCTTCAAAGGTGGATTAGTTGATGACTTTAAGGTCTTTAACCGTGAGTTATCAAAATTGGAAATCCAGCACTTGTATGGTTTGCGGAATATTCCAGCTGAGACTGACTTACTCGAATATTATCTTGTCAGTCACAGCCAGAAATACCAGCAGGCCCTAGCAGGGCTCAGAGCTAAACGCCGATCTTATAACCAAATGATCGATGGAATCACCGAAATTATGACCATGAGGGAGTTAGACGAAAGACGATCTACCTATATTCTCAAGCGAGGCTTGTATGATGCCCCAACAGAATTGGTTCGTCCAGATACTCCGAAATCTATTCTACCTTTTCCAGCTGAACTCCCCCGTAATCGACTCGGTTTAGCTCAGTGGTTGACTCATCCTCAGAACCCTCTCACTGCCAGAGTTGCTGTCAATCGGTACTGGCAAATACTCTTTGGTCAAGGATTAGTTCGAACGCCTGAAGATTTTGGAATACAGGGACAAAGACCAGACTTTCCAAGACTATTGGACTGGATGGCAAACGATTTTATTCATAACAATTGGGACCAGAAAGGCATGATAAAAAAAATAGTTATGTCATCTACTTACCAACAATCTTCAGTGCCTAAAGAATCAGACAATCCTGCAGATCCCGATAATATCCGGTTAAGTCGTGGCCCTCGACATCGATTATCAGCGGAAATGATTCGAGACAATGCATTATCGGTTAGTGGCCTATTGGTTAATAAAATCGGTGGCCCCAGTGTAAAACCTTATCAACCGGATGGATTGTGGAAGGAAAAATCCGGTCGTACTTATGAAACTGATAAAGATGATGGGTTGTATCGACGGAGTCTATATACTTATTGGAAGCGAACTTCACCNCCCCCTTCAATGATGATTTTTGATGCAGCCAAAAGGGATGTTTGTGTCGCACAACGCCAGTTGACTAACACACCCACTCAAGCCCTGGTTTTACTGAATGATACACAATTTGTTGAAGCAGCACGTTTCTTAGCCCAGCGAATGCTTAACTATGGTGCCAGATTGTCGGATCAGTTAAAATTCGGTTTCCGTCTTTGCACTGGTCGAATCCCGACAAACGATGAATTACAAATTATCACAAATCTTTACTTCCAACAAAAAGCCATATTTCAAGCAGACAAAAAATCAGCGATCGACTTTTTGTCCACTGGGAATCAATCTAAAGATCTATCTCTACCGCCAGTATCAACAGCCGCAACCTGTGTTGTTGCTAGTATGCTTCTCAACTTCGATGAAACTATCTCCAAACGCTAAAATTACTGAGATCAAACCTGCTGTTCCTTTCTCAGTCGTTGGTATTGGTATGACTACTGTCGATTATCTACTGATCGTACCTGAACTTCCCTCTTTCGGCAAACAACTACAAGCTAGTGAGTTTCTTCGTCAGGGAGGAGGGCCAGTAGCAACAGCCCTAGTTGGGCTAGCTAAACTAGGTATCCCAGTAGCTTATATCGGTCGAGTTGGTAATGATTCTGAGGGGCAGTTCATTCGTCAATCTTTCATTGAAGCTAAGGTTGATGTTACTCATCTAGATATGCAAGATAATGCCTCCTCTAGAATTGCTATGGTTTTAGTTGATGAACAGACGGGAGAACGCTGTTTTACTTCCAGACCTGGAAACTATGAAGAAATTGACGAGGCAGAAATTGATCGGTCAGTCATTTCAAATACACAGATTTTACACCTAGACAACGCTGAGCCACATACGATCCGGGCCGCTCAAATAGCACAAAATTCTGGAACCTTGGTCGTTTTTGATGGTACTTGGTATAGTGAATTACTAGATGATTTTTTGCCATTGGTTGACGTCGCAATAGTTTCTAATGTTTTTGTGAAACGATGGATGCCGAACGTGTCTCCCGAAATTGCACTTGATCAACTAGCCAGCTATGGCATCAAAACCTGCGCTGTTACAATGGGTGAAGAAGGTGTCATTGTCCAACAAGATGGACAAAAATTTCATTGGCCATCTTTTTCTGTTGAAGTTGTTGATACCACTGGTGCGGGGGATGCTTTCCATGCTGGCTTCATTTATGGACTTTTACAGGAATGGTCTTTAGAACGAATTGTTCAGTTTGCCTCGGCTGTGGCAGCTTTGAACTGTATGCATTTGGGTGGGCGAACAGGGTTACCTGATCTTCCTACTGTTGAGCAATTTCTGAGTCAACGTAACTCATAGATATAAAAACATATCTCATTAGTTTTAATAAGCTATCTCCACTGGAATATTGGGTTATATTATCTCAGTTGATCAGAAAGGTTACGATTAGGGCCTAGGAGGCAAGTTGCCCCTTAGCGCCATCGAACTCTAATTTCATTGACATCGAGATTTGATGTACAGAGTTAATACTTAACATTAGTCTTCGTACGATTCAATTTTTTCAATATCAAATGATAAGATGGACTTCACCGATTGATGATACGAACAATGTTCAATTGTCAATCATTAATTGAATTTGGTGTGTTGCCCTGTGTTTGCTTGATTACTATTTCTCATGTCTATGTCTTATTAGCTGAAACCGATACTTCATTTTTCACTCCTGTTCCCAATCCATCCATAAATAGCCTCATCCCATTTCAACCCATACTGATAATTCTACGTGCAGGTATACATCTCAGTATGAGGAAAGATTGATATTTCAACTAACTAGTTATACCGGTGGAAATAGGTATTGTTTAATTCTATAGTTTTGCTGGTGCTTTGTTAGTAGTAATAGGTATCCTTGTAGAATATTGAGAGAAAAACGCTGGTTGTGGTCGAGAAAAATGAATTTTGAAATGTATAAAGCTGAGCGGGTGTATAAATGATCCATCTCTATGACACAACTTTACGGGATGGGAGTCAAGGAGAAGGTGTAGTATTCTCCGTTGAAGATAAATTACTAATTATTAAAGCCTTAGACCAACTTGGTATTCACTATATCGAAGGAGGATATCCAGGTTCAAATCCTAAAGACGTCGACTTTTTTAAAAAAGCTCAAGAGCTAGAATTAAAAACATCAGAGATTGTACCGTTTGGTAGTACTTACTATCCTAAATATCAACCAGAAGATGATCCAAACCTTAAGGCTTTGCTCGATACGGGGTCTAAAACCGTGACTATTTTCGGTAAAACTTGGAAGCTGCATGCACTCGATGTGCTTCGTGTTAGCCCGGAACAAAATTTAGCCATCATCCGGGAATCAGTAGAGTTTTTGGTCAGTAATGGTCGTTCAGTCATATATGATGCTGAGCATTTTTTTGATGGATTTAACGATGATTCGGCTTACGCTCTAGATTCATTACAAGCTGCTGCCGATGGTGGCGCCAAGTGCCTCGTTTTATGTGACACCAATGGTGGCCGATTACCACTAGAGGTTCAGGACGGAGTTAAACAAGTAAAAGACAAAATTGATCTGCCGGTTGGTATTCATGCTCATAACGATGCCGGTGTCGGTGTGGCGAACTCTGTATTAGCAGTACAGGCCGGTGTCACCCACGTTCAAGGAACGTTCAACGGTTTTGGTGAAAGATGCGGAAATGCTAATTTATCTGGGATCATTCCTACTCTGAAGCTTAAACTTGGTTTGGATTGTATTTCGGACAAACAGTTGCAATTACTAACACAAACATCTCGCTTGGTTAGTGAATTGGCGAACCTACCTCACGATGACCGACAGGCTTATGTGGGGCGATCTGCTTTCGCTCATAAGGGTGGGCTTCATACCGACGCGATTCGGAAGAACCGTCTGACTTATGAACATATTGATCCAGAAAAGGTCGGTAATGAACAACGAATTTTGGTTTCTGAACAAGCTGGCCGTGGCACAATCCTGAAAAAAATTGAGAAAGAATATCCTGATCGAGACAAGAATTCACCTGAAATAATAGCCTTATTTGAGAGAATGAAAGAAGCAGAACGACAAGGTTACCAATACGAGGTGGCAGAAGCCTCATTTGAACTTATGACGGGAGAAATTTTTGGCCATTATCATCCATATTTCCAGTTGGTTGGTTTTCGAGTTATTGTGGAAGGGGCAAGTACGATTGATATGAAAGCAGAAGCTACAATCAAAGTTACTGGACCAAGTGGTGAAACTGCACATACAGCAGCTGATGGAGATGGTCCTGTCAACGCCATGGATAACGCTCTCAGAAAGGCGTTAGAAAAATTTTATCCTACACTAAAGAAAGTCCGGCTGACTAATTACAAAGTTCGTGTCTTAGATACTAAGGCTGGTACTGGAGCTAAGGTAAGAGTGCTATTGGAGGCTAGTGATGGTACGGACTGGTGGGGTACTGTCGGAGTGTCTGAAAATATTATTCAAGCTAGTTGGGAAGCCTTGACTGAAAGTCTGGCCTATAAACTTTATAAAGATCGATCTCTTAGAAGTTCGTCGCAAAACTAACCGTAGAGTAAACAAATGCCTGTCCATATTTTGCCACCAGAGATTTCGAATAAAATCGCTGCCGGTGAGGTCGTCGAGCGACCTGCATCGGTTGTTAAAGAATTGGTCGAAAATGCTATCGACGCTGAGAGTAGCAGTATTCAAATTGATATTCAGGCTGGAGGGAAACGGCTAATTCGTGTTTCAGATAACGGCCACGGGATGTCTAAAGAAGATGCCACACTGGCTGTCGAGCGACACGCCACCAGCAAACTGTCTGAAATTGACGATTTACAAAAATTACAAACGTTTGGTTTTCGGGGAGAAGCTCTACCTTCTATTGCTTCGGTATGCAAATTAGAATTACAGACGCGATTACATCAGGCGCTGGCTGGCACCGAAATTCTAGTTGAGGGTGGTATTTTTCAGAAAGTTCAAGAAAGTGGTTGCTCGCCCGGCACACAGATTTCAATTAACAATCTATTTTATAATGTGCCGGCACGTCTCAAATTTCTCAAGACCGAAATGACGGAGATGAGTCATATTACTAAACAAGTAAGTTGGGCTGCTTTAGCTCACCCAGATATTAGCTTCTTACTCCAACACAATCAGAAGAAAGTTATCGATGTGCGGCCATGTGAAGATCTGACACAAAGAATTCGATTGTTATACGGTAAAGAAATGACTGAGAATTTAGTTGAGATCGAGGCTGAATTGCCTAACTTTCACTTACATTGCTGGCTGGGCAAGCCCAATGTTAATAAGTCGAATCGGAACTGGCAGCTGTTTTTTCTTAATCGGCGGCCAATACGAAGCAAAATCTTGAGTGGTGCACTAACTGAAGCCACTCGCCAAACCATGCCCAAAGGTCGTCATGCAGTAGCCTTTATTTTCTTGACTATGGATACAGAAGAAGTGGACGTCAATGTTCATCCTGCTAAGATCGAGGTTCGATTTCGCGATGAGCGATCTGTATATTCCCAGATGGTCAAACTACTCAATAAAGGTATATACCAAACAAAGTTCATACCCGTTGTTGACTCAACAGAAGTTGACACGACAGAAAATGATACATTTGAACGCCCAGCGCAATTTGGAAAAGTAGGAGAAAGAACTTTTCGTTCTTCATCAATTAAGTCATCTAGACCAATTACAACTGAGCCTTCTCTTGGTTTTGGCTCATCAGTATCCAGGTTGCCAACCCCCTCGTCCTTTACTCCTCCTTCTCATACAGAATCACCACCTGAGATAAAAGTTTCGGAAAACAGCCAGCAGATAATAGATGTTAAGACAAATATTCAGCCACCAGATATAGATATCAATCCAGAAGCAACCTTGGAACTACTTGATTATCAAGAATTACAGCTGAAAGCTAACCTATTCAATACTTACATCCTAGCCGAGGCAAAAGATCAATTACTTCTAATTGACCAGCATGTTGCTTCTGAACGGGTTCTTTATGAAAGGCTGGTTAACCAAATTCGAGACGACGGAGTACCAAGCCAAGGGCTTTTATTGCCAATTACAATCGAACTAACACCACCTCAGCTCAGTGTATTCGATCAAGAAAAAGACCTGTTTGATCAACTGGGATTTGAGATTGAGAAATTCGGTGGGCAAACGCTAATAGTGAGGAGTATCCCCTCAATGATGCCGAATAGTATAGTATCTACAACTGTAACAGACTTAATCGACCATTTATCCGATTCGGCTAATGGTGGTGTTGAAGTGTTGGATGTACATGATCAAGTAATGACTATGTTGTCGTGCAAATCAGCTATAAAAGCTGGGGACCGACTTCAGATGGAAGAAATGATCCATTTAGTCAAAGAACTATCGCAGGCAAAGCACCCATTCAATTGTCCACATGCACGTCCCATAATTATTCAAATTACTCAAAGAGAATTAGAAACACGGTTTAAACGACGCTAATTAATTTGCTTAAATCTGTTTTTAGCGTGATCTTCTGTAATAAGTCATCAAAGTTTTTGCAATACGGAAGCAAAGTTTATCAATTTCCGTTAGGATAATTGGATGCAAACACTTTAGGTGTAGGGTTGGCAGGTTCCCTAACGGTTTGCCAACCCCGTTACTTTATCTTGCCAACAGAATCACTGATCTTCACCAGATTCATCTTTCCCACTAACTAATCTCCTGATTTTGCTAAACCAAGACCAAATGTTAATCAGTTTGCATCCAATATACCGAAATTACTTTTCAAGACAAATGAGCAAACAACATCTTACTATTTGATAAGATATTATTGAAATACTATCAGAGACAAGATGAGAGACTCTAATGTGTATAGAAAGTGTTACTAGAGTGGAAAATTAATTGATTTTCCCTGCTCGTTAGACATGTAAAATCCTTGCATTAATTCGGTCAGATCACGACCGTCTTGAATGGTAATTGACATCGGTTTGTCACGCAAAATGTCATCAATCCACTGTTGCATAGGGGACGCCAGCGCTGGTGGACTATCAGCTAAGTAAGCTTGACGAGCTTCATCATCTAATTTTCGGCTTTCGAAATGTAATTCTCCATGCCCTATAGCAATTGACCCTTCAGTACCATATATTTCTGTCATATTGGGTCCGGATCGATGAACCCAAGAACAGTCAACAATACCGAGAGCTTTGTTCTCAAATTCAACGATTGAAATACTGTTATCGTCAATAGGGTAACTTTCAGAAAAGTTGTTCATCAAAGACATCGTGCGTTTGGGGGTACCAAGTAACCAACGCATACGGTAAACAGGATGACAACCCAAATCGAATAAAGCACCGCCGCCCGCGCGATCTGCATCTGCAAACCAGTCACTAGAGCCACTAAACCACTTGTCAAGACCTGCGCTATGGGCAATACGAAAGCGACCAAAGGTAATATCACCTAGCAAACCGTCATCGACCACTTTTTTGACCAATTGGATCCCTTCATCGCATCGTTGAGGCATAGAGATCATAAATTTAACACCAGCTTTTTCTACTGCATCGATTATTTGGTCACAACCATCCACGTCAATAGCTAACGCTTTTTCAGTAAAGATATGCTTTCCGGCTTCAGCAGCTGCCACCATCACTTTTGGGTGATCGGAGGTAATAGCATCAACAACCACTGCATCGATATCATCTCGGCCTAAAATTTGATCTAAGTCATCGTAATAGGGAACATCGTAGTCTTCGGCAGCTTGTTTCCCACCGTACTCCTCCTCATCCCAAATAGCAACCAGTTCGGTTTCAGCATTATCTCGAACCTGATTAACATAACCTCTAGCATGGACGTGTGCCATACTTAACTTTGCAATTCGAATCATAAGAATCCTCCAAAAAATAAAACTAACAACTGAGTGATTATCTTAAACAGACCATCCTCAGTTTGAAAACTATTATACCATTGACTCATAAATTAGACTTCACGAGAGATGAGTTCAATTCCTATAAATAGTGAAATTCGTATTACTTAGCATAATAATGAGTTAATGATCCAATCACTTAACAAACTCACCTTAGTTTTTTATATCAATTATTATCTCGAGTTGTATGTTATGAACAATCTATGATTTTGTAATATTTAGTCGACATGAACAAGATAATATTCGCCCAGTTAGAGAGAAAAAGTAAAAAAAGCGGTTACTTCAACTTTTCGGTCGATTCTTAGTTAGATTTTGACAGTTGACTATTCGCTAGTGACAAGACTTCGTAACAAGCCACAAACGGATGGCAAAAAGACGTAACAACCAGCAGGTATTATTTCGCTTCTAAATTATTATTAGCGGAGAAAAGATCAAATATACCTGGATGAAGTCGACTATAACAGCTATCTCATTACGTCCTTTTTCTTACCAATTAGTTTCTATGCTGGCTTTTTTTAGCCTAATTGGTTTTGCTTTTAATTCAAGATTAGTTGCACAAGAAAAAGAAGTTATTACTGGCATTTCAGATGTACCCGCGAGATATAAATCTATTCGAATGAATCCAATTCGCCTATATCTACGGCCCAGTAGGGCTACCGAAATCGGGTTACTGAAGCAACGGCAAAAAAGTAAGGTATTCGAGGATAATATCAGTACTGAGTTAATGAGTAAGATGCCGGTTTCAGATGCTGGAGATGCGCTAAAGAGGGTTACAGGTATTAGTGTTGTGGGTGGTAAATATGTTTACGTTAGAGGCCTAGGCGAGCGTTACAGTAATACGCTGCTGAATGAGGTAGAAGTACCAAGTCCGGAACCTACAAGACGAGTAGTACCAATGGACATTTTTCCCGCCAACTTAATTCAGAGCCTACAAGTGATGAAGACATTTTCTCCTGATCAGCCGGGTAGTTTTGCCGGAGGATCGGTACAGGTTCATACAAAAGATTTCCCTGACAAACGAACATTATCATTTTCGGCTTCAACCGGTCTAAATAGCGGTGTAACTGGGAAAGATACCCTTAGATATGATGGAGGCAAATTCGATTTTCTGGGATTTGACGATGGTAGTCGTGAAATCCCAAGATTAGTTAGCAAGTATGCTAGTCAAATTCCAATTAGAGAAAGAGGCCTATTCTCTAAACAGGGATTTAGTGCTGCCGACATTGCCGTTTTGGGAAAGACATTCAATAACGAATGGACACCATACCAATCGGTTGCGCCAGCCAATCAGGGATACAAGTTCACCTATGGTGACACATCTACTGTCTGGGGCAAACAAATTGGATATCTAGCCATCCTTTCATATTCCAATAGCTACAGTAATCGCCAAGAAGTCCGTAACACCTTTACTCTTAAGGGTGTTGATCAGCAAGGAAGCGCGTTATTGGCGCCTTACACTGAGTACAAAGTTGAACGGAGTATTAATGATGTTATGTGGGGTGGTGTCTTGAATGCAAGTTTACGCTTCAATGAAAGTCATATAACTAGTCTAAAAACCATCTTCAGTCACAATGGAGATAATCAAGCACGAACATGGGAAGGGTATAACATGGATCGGGCTACCGATATGAAGAGTGCTAGGCTGATGTTCGTTGAACGCCAACTGGTCTCTAGTCAATTATCAGGAAACCACAAATTTGGACAATTAAATCTTGGAGCCTCAGACACAGAAATAAAACAAAGATCCCAACTAACATGGCGTCTAGCTCTATCTCGCGCCAAAAGGGATCAGCCAGATACCCGAGAAATGGTTTACGAAAGGGGGGACCTCGATCTTTGGTATTTTAGAGATATTACGCAGAGTGGTTGTCATTTTTTCTTCGATTTAGAAGACGTAGAAATCAGTGGCCGGGTTGATTGGAGATGGTGGTTTAATTCAGATACAGAGTTAAAAGTGGGCGGACTATATCGAGATCGGAATCGTGACTTTGATGCTCGACGTTTTCGATTTCTACCGGCGGACGGTATCGACGATCGCGGTATTGACTTAACTTGGCCGGGTGAAAAGTTGTTTGCCAAAGAGAATATTGCGCCGCGAATTTTTGAGCTCCGTGAATCGACACTGGCAACTGATAATTATACCGCTGCCCACAGAGTTGGATCTGCTTATACTATGCTCAGCTTGCCCATCAGTAAAAAAATTCAACTTTCTACCGGTATCAGAATGGAGGATTCTCGCCAAAGTGTGACAACCTTCGATCCCTTTGCTGCTGAGTTGGTTCCCATTGTGGCAGAGATTGACAAAGCCGACTTTCTGCCCGGCATCAACCTAATATACCAACTCACAGATCAAGCCAATTTACGGACCGCTGTGTCACGAACTTTAACCCGTCCAGACCTGAGGGAAATGGCTCCCTTCGAATTTACCGATTTTGTTGGAGGAAGGACAGAGCTAGGGGACCCAGACCTGAAACAAACAACCGTGGATAACTATGACCTTCGTTGGGAATTCTTCCCACAGTCAGGTGGTGTAGTCTCTGTTAGTACTTTCTACAAGAAATTTACGAATCCAATTGAACAAATCGTAGTACCAGCTGCAGAAGTGCGCATCACATATGCCAATGCTGAACGTGCCAATAACTACGGAATAGAGTGTGAGTTTCGACGTAATTTCTCTTTCATTCATCCTGCATTGAAAAATTATTCAATTAACTCTAATTTGGCATGGATAAACTCGAAAGTTAAATTACCCGACCGTGGTTCGCAGACCAGTTCAGAGCGAGCGCTGCAAGGCCAATCGCCATACGTAATAAACTTAACTTTGGCTTATGATAGCGAAAATAGTGGAATCACTTCTATGCTAACTTTTCATCAATCAGGAGAAAGAATATCAGAAGTCGGTAATAACGGCATTCCGGATGTTTACGAGATGCCAAAATCACAGTTAGATCTATCATTTAGCCGGAGGCTAGGTTCTAACATTAAAATTGGGTTCTCTGCCAAGAACCTGCTCAATCGAGATGTCATTTATAGCCAAGGTGGCGAAAATTACCTAATTTATAACTTAGGTCGCTCATTTTCTATCAGTCTTGGTTATTCACTTTAGTAATTAAATAAATTAGAAAAAATAGAAGAGGAAGGTTTTCATGAAGTTCTACGATCTACGCATTTTATTTCTTATATTAATGGTAGTAACAGTCGTTTTTATGGGCTGTTCGGAGGATGATGATGAGGATGGTGATGAATTGGCTGGTGATTTAACATCTGCCGGTGCATTAGGTGATGTCGTTGTCCTTAGTGGGAAAATTACAGAAGATACAAAGCTAACAGCCAACTATAAGTATCTCTTACGCGGCGGTGTATTCGTCGAACTGGGTGCCACTCTCGATATTGAAGCAGGAACCACTATCTATGGTGAAGGTGCTAGCAATGGTACACTTATCATCTCCAAGGGCGGAAAAATAGAAGCTAATGGTACAGCTTCTAAGCCAATTATAATGACATGTGACCAAGCACCAGGCTCACGTGCTCGTGGACAGTGGGGTGGACTAATTGTTAACGGTTCAGCACCTATTAATGTTGGGGCAGAAGCGTTTGGCGAAGGGGATACCGGATCTTACGGTGGAACAAATCCAGCTGATAGCAGTGGTACTCTTAAATACGTTAGAATCGAATTTGCAGGTATTGAATTTAGTCCGGATAATGAGTTGAATGGAATTGCTTTCCAAGGTGTTGGATCTGGCACCGTCGTGGACTATGTTCAAGTACATTTCAATCAAGATGATGGTATTGAATTCTTCGGTGGGACGGTTAACGCCAAGCACCTCGTATGTAGTGGAATTCGGGATGATTCTTTTGACTGGACTTATGGCTGGACTGGTAAAGGCCAGTATTGGATTGCTCAGCAGAGAGGAGACGATGCTGACCAAGGATTTGAAATTGATAACAATAGCAAGAATAATGAAGCTACGCCTCGATCAGATGCTCAGATTTACAATGTAACCTTGGTTGGTGATCCCAAAGGTAAAGAAAGTGATATTGGCATGCTAGTTCGGGAAGGCGCCGCGGGAACGTACAAAAATATAATTGCAATGGGTTTTCGTAAAACTGGTCTCAGGATTGACGGAGATGTATCTCAACGAATGGCTGCAGAAGGTAAAACCATTATACAAAACTGTATCTTTTTCGGTAATACGTCTGAAGGTGCTGAAAAGCAATTCCATAGCGATTTTGAGAAAAATATGGCACTTGATGCAGCTAATAGTAATCGAGTAGTTGATCCTGAATTGGGTGCACCGTACGATTTAACGGCGCCAAATTTCACCCCTGCCGCCGGATCACCGGCTCTAACTGGTGCCGCGACTCCACCTTCTGATGGGTTCTTTGATAAGACCAATTTTGTCGGAGCCATGGGAGCAGGAGATAATTGGATCGCAGGTTGGACTAACTTTGCACAAAACTAATAGGTTTTTGTTATATAGGCAGTATTTCAGTACTGCCTTTCTCCTTACAAAAAAACGGAACTGGCAGATTTTTTTGCTAGTTCCGGTTTTTTTGGGCTTTCTTTGTTTTATTGGTTGTGGTGATAAGCGAAATTGGTCTCATGCTCATCGTTCCACATCTGACTTAGGACAGGCTATCGTTAAGTCAATTTCGAATCATTCAGAAAACAACGTTAATGAGAATCTGAGATATCAGACAGAAGATCTGCATAAACATCGAGTCTCCAAGACTGAATATCTTGGCTGGGTTCTACCGGCCTTTCCTGAAACGCATTTTCCGCAGGAATTTGTTTGGGATAACCTAAATAAAAAGTGTATAGTTGGAGTACAAAAATGGGCTAAACAATTCCAAAACCAAAAGCTAGAGTTCGTGTCCCTTGATTTTGAACAAGAGCCAATACCATACGAAGGATTTAGGTTATTACGAGGAACAATATTGTCAGTAAAAGATGATAGAGGACAGGTACTTAGACTTGACATTCTTGGGTCTGTCATCGAAAAATCTGGCGAATATAAATTACTTAGTTATAAAGATTAATCATGTGTCGTATTTTCTTTCGTTCAATTCGTTCTTTTTAGTTAATTATTCTTTTGCTATTGGCATGGGATAAATGCACGGCAATCAAATGTATCAAAAAAAATCAGCTACAAAAAAGAACAGTACAGCCTTTACCATCTCCATCTTACTCCACGTATTATTGGCTGTTTACATCACCTTTTATGCCATAAAAGAAGTCGTCGAGCAGAGGCAGGAAAATTTCGCATCTATTACCCACACACGCCCCCCAGGTATGAGAAGATTAACAAAACCTAGGGCCCAGATGCGACAGCTGAAACAGCCGAGGATGACAAAGCCCACTGCCATCAAAACTCAGAAACCTCTGACAACAGCGGTTAATCTACCAGTCAGTAACAATTCGGGTTTCACTCTACCTCCATCACAACTTCCTTCTGGCGGGTTATCTGCAAATTCATTGGGCGATTCGATGAAAAGTTTAATGAGTGATTTCCAACCAGTAAGAGTTGCGACATCAGTTCCAGTTACCGCGAACAGCCAATCGACTTCCTTAACTATGATGACGTCGATGGATATGGGGGTTTTAGATTCCAGTATATCCAACTTTGAACCAGATTCAATAACGATGGGCGCTGTAAATTTTAGTAACTCATCTGAATCCATAGACGCTTACATAAAGAAAGTTAGTGAAAAAATTAAACGTGCTCAGAGATTTGCCCGGAGTGCTAATGTTACTAAGGGAGGAATTATAGACGTGCAATTCGTGATTGACCAAAAGGGAAGTCTGGTTTTGCTAACAGTCGACCAAAGCTCTGGCTCTAAAACCTTAGATCAGCTGGCGTTAGCTGTAGTTCAGTCGGCCGCGCCTTTTTCAAAATTGCCCGATGATTATAACAACAATGAGCTCAGTCTGATTTTACCTGTGATTTTCCAAGTACAATCTAACTGACCCATTTTTATGTACTTTTATTTATACAAACAGAAAGGTTATGAACCCGAAAATTTTGCTAGTTGAAGATGATATTGAAATAGTCAATATGCTAAGGGTGCCATTAGAACAAGCGAATTTTACAGTGGCAGCTGTCCATGATGGAGAAGCTGCTATCGATTTCATATCAAAACAAACACCTGACCTCATTTTGTTGGACTTGATGCTTCCCAAAATTGATGGGTTAGAGGTATATCGATCAGTTCGTCACAATAACCGTACCAAAAATATTCCCATCATTATGCTAACTGCCAAAGCTGAAGAAATTGATCGAGTCGTCGGCCTTGAATTAGGTGCTGACGATTATATTGCTAAGCCATTCAGTATTCGAGAAGTAATCCTTAGAGTACAAGCAGTATTGAGACGAAACCATGCCCCAAAAGATTTATCCCAAGTTGAGGGTAACTGGTTCAAGGTTCATGATGTCCATATTGATATTGAAAGGCGAAAAGTTAAGTGTTTGTCTGATGATGATTCCAATCCAGAGGTTGAGCTAACCGCCACCGAATTTGATCTACTGTTGATGTTGGCTAAATCACCGGGCCGTGTTTTCAGTCGTAATATTCTGATGGACCAAGTTTGGGGGCAAGATTACTACGGTGTTGATCGTACCGTGGACACTCACATGAGTCGATTACGTAGAAAATTAGGCACCTGTGGCGATCATATACAAACTGTTCATGGCGTTGGTTATCGGTTTAAATCATGATTTTAAGAAGACCGTAAATGTATAAATGCTAATTTATTAATTCTTGGGTATAACAAAGTCTGTATTAGTTGTTCCCAATGGAACATGTAGAAAGCTACAAACTCTAAGTCGTATCTTTCACTTGACAAAATCCACTTATTTCGAACTGGTATGTTAGTGGTTTTCTATCGATGCAGAAATAAATATTGATTCTTCCCTGTTTTGATTTCGGACTGCATGAAATCAAATATACCTGACGTGATGATTTGGTATATTTGAGACAGCACATATCTTATCGTTTGGGATCATTTTACACCTGCTATTCCGTTTAGACACTCTCCTTAATTTGATAATATGATCTTTAGTTTGTGATGCCGGCTCCTATGCATCTAACCGTTTTTTATCGTAAGATATTTCCAATAGGCTCCGGTTTTGAATACTGGCTTACCTCGGCCTCTGAGTCGTAATTTTCCTTTTATTTGTGTGAGAAAATTTAATATTGCACACAACAATTTGTAATTTTTTTCATTCTTGCAAATAGAAAGCTGAAAAATCTATAGCTCAATCTAGTTCAAAATCCATACCAGTATACAGATCAATAGAAAAACGACCTACCAAAACGAAAATCGTATTTTTTAGTTGTGAGATTCAATCGTGTTTTAAGAGAATATATGTCTAGCAAAAAATTGAATTATTGGCAGGTATTGTTGAAATGTAAGCAAGCAAAGATGCTTGAATTTAGTATGGATCAGTGATAGAATTATTTTTTCTCCGCCTGCCTCAATAGCATTAGAAAGTTCAATAAAGGGACAAAGATGAAAGTATTGATCAGCGATTCACTTTCTCAGTCCGGTCTGGATCTACTTTATAATCAGCCCAACATAATCACCGATCTGAAACCTGAGCTAAGTCCTGACGAATTAATTACTCTGATTGGTGATTATGATGCCTTAATAATCAGAAGTAGAACGCAAGTTACCAAAGCGGTTATCGAAGCCGCAAACAATCTGAAAGTGATCGGGCGAGCTGGGGTGGGTGTAGACAATATTGATGTTTCTTCGGCAACCCAAAAAGGTATCCTAGTTTTTAACACGCCAGCTGGCAACACTATAGCAGCAGCTGAACATACTATTGCTTTGATGCTATCTTTGTCGCGGCACATCTTGCCGGCAGGTATTTCCCTGCGAAATCAGGAATGGTCCCGTGGTAAATTCATGGGCAGTGAGTTGTATGGAAAGGCCTTTGGCGTAATAGGTGTTGGGCGAATTGGTTCCGAAGTAATTCGTCGATTGCAAGCGTTCGACATGAAATTATTAGCCTACGATCCTTACATTTCGGTTCAAGCTGCAGACCGATTAGGTATCAAGTTAGTCGATCGAAACACTCTCATTCAAACTGCCGACTATATTTCGATTCATGTTCCGCTAACACCCGAAACTCACCATAGTATCAGTACTGATGAATTTGCTTTGATGAAATCAAATTGCCGACTGGTTAACTGTGCTAGAGGCGGTATTATTGACGAATCTGCACTCTATATAGCATTGAAAGACCAACAAATCGCTGGTGCTGCACTAGATGTGTTTGAGCATGAGCCACCAGCTGATCATCGGCTGATGGAGTTAGATAATTTTCTCTCAACTCCGCATTTGGGAGCTTCTACGAAAGAAGCTAAAGAAGGGGTGAGCATTTCTATTTGTGAGCAGCTAAGGGATTATTTACTTGAGGAAAAGC
>PAYP01000119.1 GCA_002714785.1 Candidatus Poribacteria bacterium
CTAGCAATTTGGCCACCACCCTCGGTTGGCTTTTGGTTAACTATACTGTGGCTTGAAACTGTTTCAGTGCTGAATATAGATCCATTTTGGAAAACGGGCCGTCCATCTTCTTGAGTTATTAAGTCTAGCTTCTGTTGATCGTAGACTAGATCATAACTGTAGGCATATAGATTGGGCACTTGATTTAGTAGTACATCTAGCTCGATTTGCTGATCAATAATCGTACGAACTCGGTTGCCAGATTGACTGGTATTATCGGTACTGACTACTTGCAAATCGCTGCTCCCACCTTCCAGGATCGGCAATCTGGCTAGAATAGCCGGTGCGGCTAGTGCAGGTGTTAGCCCAGTACCGTAATTGTCTACTAAAACTACTAGATCAAAAATATCAATTTTCTTGTCTACCTGATCGAATCCACCTTTATCACCAGTTCGATTTTTACCGGCAATATCCAGATCTTTAAATTCCTTAACACTGGCAGTCGTATCGGCTTCAGTCTGATGCCAATGATTAGCCATATTGACCAGATCAAAGATATCTACTTGGCCATCTGGCTGACCATCTGGGTAGTCTATCGATGGAGTCGTACCAGTCGAATCGCCCAAAATCTTCTCTATAATCTCGATCCTAGCTGACTGACCTACCACATTGCCAATACTAGCTTCCACTCTGACTGAACCAACAGCAATAGCATTAAATAAACCAGTGGACGATACTCCACCTTTGGTGGAATCACCCACAACCCAGTTGATGACTGTTTGTCCGCTGATATCCACGTTCAGACCATTAATATCCTTTCCAATCACGGAGAATTGGTAGGTGTCACCTACCCGGACTAGAATATCTGCACCCACTGTCCTAGGTCTTATGTCTAAGTTGGCTAATTGGTTATCACTGACCGACAGACTGATTGGGAGATTNAATGAGAAGCCATTACCATCATCAATTTTTAGACTNGCATAGTGAATACCNGCACTNGGTNGATTTGGCATAGTGACATNTAAACTTTTAGTTTTCGTGNNTTCATCTATGCCTAAGGCNACATTATTNGCTTCCAGCTGGAACCAGCTGAGGTCAGTTNNTGTCCANGGNCCAACNTCAGTAAAAGTGATNGTCGCAGCNNGCGAATNCTGATTCGGCATCCAATCTNCNTCCAGCTGAACCGCNAAACCGATCGGTTGGTTATCCGGCTTATCCAACAAANACCTAGGAATTCTAACCAGTAACTGATTNGTTTGACCGGNTTGNCNAAAAACTTGCTTGACNAAGATACGACCGATNGNNTCGGAATCCTGAGTNTCATTNAATTCAGCTACAACTTTNCCNTNAACNTGGATCAATTCAACCTGTAAATCGACTTCCATTGNCTGGTTNGCTCCAAANCCGAAATGACTAGCCGNANGTGNTGACATAGTGTTGTCNGNCCGGCCTGTGTCTATCAATATTTGGCCGATAANTTTNTGATNTTGATGGTGAGTCAAAGTTCCNCTATAGCTAATTTCTANAGTCAGATCGTCATCAGTAAACAAAGTTTTAATGTCGCTAATATCCGCTGACCCCNNAGNTAATGGATTNTNNGAATCATNGTCNACCGGTGTGAGTGATACCAAACTAGGCTGTGAAATTCGNGCTGTTTCTTGTAGTGAATAAGTTGTTTCCAAGCTGGTTTCATTGGTGAAAGTTAGCCTTGGAGTTACCCAACTTTCAACAGAGGGTTCATACATCTGAATGATACCGCCTGCTTGATAACGGAGCTCAACAAACTTCGGTGATACACTCAATGGTTGTTTTTTGACTAATTCCACTCTAATCTCTAATGGAGAATCCAATGCTGGCTGGAGTTCATCTCTCCAGCGATGGCCCTTCGGTTGGCCATAATCATCATAGGATTGACTTAATCCACCGACAGCAGTAGTCTCGATATTACTCAGAGACAAACTTAGCTGTACNATTTGTTGTCGATTTTCGAGCGTTGTTAATTTGCTAGGATCAATCGCTAAATCGATATAGAATGTTTCCCCTGAATTGACGGAGAATAAAACATCTTCATTTTGATTTTCAGATGAGGTCGGGCNAAATTTGAATACGAAACTATTACCNTGACCAGACGTCTCAGCTGNAGAAATTAGACGATCTTCATTTTTGTCCCCGATATATCCGTATAATTTAATGGCAGCTGGATTGGCCAGCGTTTTCGGANCACCCAATTCATCCCCANGACCATCTGGCGTAATCTCATTATCTAAATACCATCTAATACTTTTTATCGTACTGCTNCCATTAACAGGCTTAAAATTCAGTTTTCCTAGTGGTTTAATTATTTCATCGGAACTATACTCAATTGTTGATGGTTGTTCTGGGTCATCTGACCAGATGGTTTCTAAANTAGCTAAAGANCCAATCGTCATAGCTTGC
The DNA here is from genome assembly GCA_002714785.1 of Candidatus Poribacteria bacterium. GTDB lineage: Bacteria > Poribacteria > WGA-4E > WGA-4E > UBA9662 > TMED15. Next base: position 2,416 of record PAYP01000119.1, read on the forward strand.
AAGCTGTTTTCAGGAAGAGCTGTATTATAGATAGAAATACTAGCAATTGAACCAGCAAAAAAATGGTTCGGTTGTTGACGGCTAGTACCATCATGAAATAGTGTGGATTGATTGACATTTCCAATACCAATTTCGCCAGTATCACCATAAATTTTAGCGGCCGGTTGAATAGAAATCAGGTTCCCATTGAGCCAAAGCTCTAGGTTAATATCTTCAATGACTTGAGTGTTCCGCCGTAAAACCAAAGAAGCCTTATACCACTTGTCGGAACTAATAGAAGTAGAAATCCATTCACCCTGCCAATTATTTTCACTAACTTCTCTGTTATAGCCGCCTCCATATAACCGACCTTTGTGAACATATAGGTTAAGACCGCGTTTGTCTCCTCCTTGTTCATAAATCACTTGTTTATGCTGCTCAATTGAGGAATTATCGACCTTGAAAATAGTGGTGATAGTCTTATTAACCGAAGGTCCACCTAAATTAATCAAAATATGATTAGGTATTGCAACCCAGTCGTGAGTACCATCCAAGTAGGGAGTTGATGCTAGATCAGACTCAGAGTCAATCTCATCCGGTTTAGATAAAACTTCGATTGGATCTNAGTCTTGTTGTCGATCAACTAACCAATGCCCAACGGCATGAGTTACCTCTACACCACTGATTTGCAGTTCATCAATCTGGTGAAATGCCGCATGTTCGCTTAGTGGATTAAAACTAATATTTAGCTCATTTAGGTTTTTCAAATCATTCAAGCCATCTAAATTAGTTATACCGGAGTTTTGGGCATCTAAATCTTTAAGGCTGGAGGTATTAGTAGTCGTTAATAATTCTATAGGTTGGTCCAATTTTGCCCGAATTAGNCCTTCTAAATTTGGATCTGAAAAAGCAATCACATTATCAATATAATCTGCGCTTACTGTNACATTCCTGCTTTCTAATTGAGGAATTAGATGTGTCATTGAAACATTGCTCAATGGATTGTGAGTCAAGAGTAGGTAGTCGCTATCAGAATCAATGCCATCATTATCGACCAAAGATTGGATGTTTTTTATTCTGTTGTTATCGAGATAGACTTCGTCGAGATTGATCAATTNTTCTAAGGACGAGATGTCGTCAATCTGGTTAAAACTTAGAGCGAGGTAAGACAATTGATTTAGAGAACTAAGTATGTCAATGTTATTGATATTATTATATTCCAATGACAATTGTTTCAGGTTGACACAGTGTTCCAATCCATTTAGGTTGGTAATAGATGACAATGGAGCATCAAGTTCAGTCAAAGTAGAAAAGTGTGATNAAGGAATAAACTGATTTGTGTCTTCTAAGCCAAAAGCAGTTGCCAGTATTCTTTGAAGATTGGCATCAGGAATAAAAATAGTATCGCCGGGAGGATTGAAGTAGACTGTTACTCCTTTTTCTGTTANGGCTGGAATTTGTTTGGAATATATTTCGTAGGTTAATGGGTTTCCTGTCAAGTCAACCACATGACCGCTGCCAAGCCCCGAATGNCTTAATAAAGGGGTAATATTGTCGATATCATTTCCGCTTAAATCAAGGTTGGTTAGATAAATCCCATATTCCAAACCTGTCAAATCAGATATTGAGCGTCCACTTGCTGTTAAAGTTGTCAAATTCGGGTCATCTAGGTCGGCTGCGGTGACTGGGTCGTTTTGACTTATATTTAAAGCTTCTTGAAGTACAGCTCTTAGGTTTGAGTCTTCGATGATATTAGTAGGAATTTCATCGTGTGTTACGATGGCACCATCAGTTTTCAAGTCTTGTATAATCGACCGAGCACCAGCTTTTAACGGATTCCCTTCCAGTTTCAATTCCGACAACTGAGATAAGTCGGATAACTCGTTAATGTGACTTATTTGGTTATCTCTCAGATCTATTATGGCTAGTTGGTTCAAGCTGTCCACGGTGCCAAGATAACTGATCTGATTGTCAGGCAAGCTTAGATTTGTTAAGCCAGCTAAATTCGATAAGGGGCTGATGTCACGAATCTGGTTTTGGCCCAACCATAATTCGGTAGCGTTATCCAAGTTGGACAAAATGCTCAGNTCGCTAACCTCGTTACCGTCCAGATAGATATGAGTTAGTTGGGTTAATTTTTCTAAAGGGCTAAGATTGGTAATTTTATTATCGGATAAACTTAATCTAGTCAGATCAGTCAAGTCAGAAATTGGTCTAAGATCGATGATCTCGTTCTCATATAAATGGAGTTTAGCTAAATCAGTCAGCCGGGACAAAGAACTGATGTCAACAATCTGGTTTTCTGAAAGACTTAATTCGATTAATTGATTCAGTCCGGACAGAGAACTGATTTCAGTGATTTGGTTCTTANCCAGCCGCAAAACTTGAAGTTGGACTAGATCTTTGAGATCACCTATACTCGTCAGCAAGTTATCTTCCAGTTCGAGTTGGTTAAGTGTAGTCAACCTGGATAGAGAGCTAAGGTCGCTAATGTTATTCCCTGACAACTCTAACTGAGTCAANTTACTCAGNTTAGTCAAGAGTGTAATATCATCAATTTGGTTATTTTTTAGATTTAAAGAAGTTAAGTTAGTACAGTGTTGTAGACCACTCAAATCAGTGATACCAGCGCCCGAAGCATCTANGCTTTGGCTAAGTTCAGCTAGCTCCAGATGGCTAATAGGATCACCTGAATATTTACCTAAAGCTTGCTCGATTTTATGGCGTAAGTTAGCGTCAGGGATGATTTCTGGTATTTCGTCATGTATAACGGTTGTGCCGGCCTCTTTGAAGGTATGTATAATTGAATCTGCATTAGCNGTCAATTGATTACCAACTAAATTCAGATTAATAAGGTTGATTAAGTCAGTTAAGGGGCTGATGTCGCTAATCTGGTTGTTGTCTAAATCTAAGTCAGTCAGGCTNATTAATCCGGCCAAAGAGGTAATGNCGCTAATTTGGTTGTGGCTTAAGTCTAAGTTAATTAGATTATGGCAAAGTTCTAAACCTGTCAGGTCAGTGATGTTAGAGCCTGACGCATCTATCCTGCTAATTTCATTGAGTTCAAGGTCGGTAATTGTAGCGCCACTATCTTTTCCCAGTGCTTGCTCTAAGATAGCTTTTAGATTAGCATCAGGAAAATTGACGAATTGTGCTTCTGGAATCGATTCATGCTCAACATTAATTCCGTCATCTTTGAGTCCTTGAATGATCGATCCCGCACTAGCTGTCAACNGGTTTTCTTTTAAATCCAGNTAGATAAGATGCGGGTAATTGTTCTTTGACAAACTACCAATGTAGTCTACCCGATTCCCTCCTAGATTCAGAAATCGAAGTTCACTCAAATTTGACAGAGNAGTCAGATCCTTAACCAGATTATGTCTTAGATCTAGATCAGTAAGGCTGGTCAAGCTCGACAATGAACTTACATCAGTAATTTGGTTGATAGAAAGAGCCAATTCGGTCAGGCNAATTAAATTAGACAACGGACTGATGTCGTCGATTTGATTCGCTCCGAGGTCCAAGTTAGTAAGATTAACCAGGCTAGATAAAGGTTCAATATCACTAATCTGATTGTTAGTCAGACGAAGATCGCCCAAGTTAGTCAAGCTATACAAAGGACTAAGATCCGTGATCTGGTTACTACTTAGATTCAATTTGGTCACGTTGGTACAGTATTCTAAACCNCTCAGATCTGTAATGTTCCTAGATACGAGATATAACCAGCCCCCTGTATTTTGTGCTTCGGTTGGGCGATGTAACTCAGATAACTCCAGATCGGTAATAGGTTCGCCTGGATTTTTACCCAGTTCGCCTTCTAATGCTGNTCTCAGATTGGAATCGGGAATNTTCACGATTATTGCTGCGGGTATTGGGTCATGAATGACCGTAGTCGCACCATCTCGGAGTTTCTGTATGANACTTCCGGCACTGGCAGATAAATGATTGTTTTGAACGTCTAAGACCTCTAGGTAGGATAGTCTTGATAATGAAGCAATATTATCGAGTNGGTTATCGGATAGATTCAAGCTGTAAAGATAAGGCAAATTNGACAAAATCCCAAGATGACTAATCTGATTGTTATGCAGATTAAGATCGCCCAAGTTAGTCAAGCTGTATAAAGGACCAAGATCCGTGATCTGGTTACTACTTAGATTCAAGTTGGTCAGGTTGGTACAGTGTTCTAAACCTCTCAAGTCCGTGATACTAGAATTCGAGGCATCTAAGTTACTTATTTGACCTAATTCAATCCTAGTAATGGAAGCACCAGAATCTTTAGAGAGGGCTTGTTCTATCTGATAACGTAAATTAACATCGGGAATTTTCACTACTAATGCGGTAGGAATTGGATTGTACTGAACCGTAGTCTGATTATTCTGGAGGATCCGTATGATTGATTCTGCACTATCCGTCAGTGGGTTATTCTCTAGGTCTAAGTAGGTTAAGTTGCTAAGATTAGACAATGAGATAATGTCACTGATCCGATTAGAAGACAAATACAATTCAGTCAGATTNGTCAGATTGGACAAAGGTCCAATATCACTAANCTGGTTNTTGTGAAGATATAGCTCAGTCAAATTGTCTAAATGAGTCAGAGGCGTAATATCGGTGATTTGGTTAGCATTTAGTTTCAGCTCATTTAGGTTGTTGCAGTGTTCTAAACCTCTGACATCTCCAATGTTGGCGTCAGAAAGATCCAGTCTATCACTCAACGCGGAAAGTTCTGACACTGAAATAGGATCGTCTACATCCTTACCCAATTCTTGTTCGAGCAACTTTCTCAGATTAGTATCGGGAATACTGGCTATCACAACCTCTGGAAGTGGATCATCATGTAAAACAGTTGCTCCAGTCCCCCTTAATTCTTGNATGATCGATGNTGAACGCGTAGTTAATGGGTTTTGCTGTAAGTCCAAGACTGTTAGGTTGCTGAGATTAGACAACGGGCTAATGTCATTAATTTGGTTAGAATACAAATACAACCTATTCAGATTGGTCAGATTGGACAAAGGTCCAATATCACTAATCTGGTTGTTGTAAAGATATAGCTCAGTCAAATTGTCTAAATGAGTCAGAGGAGTAATATCGGTGATTTGGTTGGCATATGGTTCCTCGCTNATTAAGGAGTTTAGCGTCAAGTCAGTCAGATTAGTCAAGTTGGAAACAAAGTTTATGTCTTCNAGCTGATTATCTACTAAAACTAATCGGGTCAATCTAGTCATGTTGTACAAGAAACTNGTATCTTTAATCTTCGTGTGACTCAGGCCTAATTCTTCTAGGCTAGTCAGGCTATATAAGGGGGTGATGTCTCTGATTTCATCACGGTGGCGGTTCGAACTCAAATACAATTCAGTCAGATTGGTCAGACCGGATAGGGAACTAATATTGATGATCGGGTTTCCACTTAAGTGTAGGGACTCTAGGTTAGTCAGATTAGACAAAGTTCTCAGATTAGTGATTTGGTTCTCACCCAGACTCAAGTAAGTCAAGTTAACCAGATTGGATAGGGGACTAATATCACTAATCTGGTTGTTGTGAAGATTTAGATGAGTCAGACTCGTCAAATTGGCTAGGGGGCTAAGGTCGCGAACCTGGTTAACTTCTAGNTCGAGGTAAGTCAAGTTAACCAGATTGGATAGAAGACTAATATTCCCGCCGAACGGGTGGCCGCTTAATACTAAGACCTTCAGGTNAGTCAGATTGGATAAAGGTCCAATATCACTAATCTGGTTTTTACCAGCACGACCGGGTAGATATAGATGAGTCAGACTCGTCAAATTGGCTAGGGGGCTAAGGTCGCGAACCTGATTATCTTCTAGGTCGAGGTGAGTCAGCTTCGTCAAATTGGATAAGGGGCTAAGGTCGCTAATGTATTGATTATGCCTCAAATCTAAATGAGTAAGGTTAACACAATATTCTAAACCGGTTAGGTCGCTGATAAAATTACTTAAACGATTAAGGCCCCAAAAACTACTAACTATACTAGCCATTTCAAGATGGTTAATTGGATCTCCAGCATTTTTACCCAATTCCCATTCTAATAATTCTCGCAAATTAGCATCTGGAATATTGACATCTATCGGTTCTTGAATGAAACCATGTGTAACGTTTACGGACCTATCTTTAAGNTCTTGTATGATTAGTCCTGCCTCAGCAGGTAATTGGTTGCCGAGTAAATTCAGTTCTGCCAAGTTAGACAGGTTGGATAACACACTTATATCAGTTATTTGGTTCCCACCCAGATTCAACTCGATTAAGTTAGCTAAATTGGATAATAAACTTATGTCTGTTATTTGATTGCCCAGCAAATTTAGGTCCGTCACCTTAGTCAAATTAGATATTGGCCTGATGTTACTGATCCTATTTTGAGACAGGTCCAATTCGGTTAGACTAGTCAACAAGTTGGATAAAGCACTAAGGTCACTAATCTGGTTGTCATGCAAATTGAGGACAGTCAAGTTAATGCAGTATTCTAAACCGGCTAGATTACTAATGCTGGAACTAGAGGCATCCAGTTGTCCACTTAACCCATCCAGTTCAAGGTCAGTAATGGAGTCACCANTACCCTTGCCCAGTGCTTGTTCTAGAAGAGATCGTAGATTNGNATCAGGAATATTGACAGTGACCGTTTGTCGGAGACTTCCATTCTCATAAGCACCTATGTCGACCGTATCACCGAAAATTCGCTGATTATCGATCTTATCTGTATTTGGTAGGCTAGTTATGTTAGTACTTCCCGCATCAATAGCCGGAGAACTATCCTGCAATTGATAATCCCTGTTTGCTGCATCTTGGAATTTCGGGTCCCCTGATATATTTCCATTCTCAGCTGAGACATTGGTTGGTAAAGTTCTATCGAATAATGAGTTAGATATATTTATCAGTTGTGAGGAAGGAACATCCCAACCGGAAGAGTTTTCAGCAAAAATAGTATTAACAATATTGATAGTATTGGTTCCTGGAGATAAAAACTCATAAGTGTTGTCAACGATGGTGCAGTTGATGACACTTAAATCAGCACCAGCCAGCTGAACCCCCACATTATGGTCATAGATCAGAGTGTTGACCAAAGTCACTTCTGCTCCTTGACCAATATCCACTCCAACATACGGGTAGGAATTTGGATTGGTAATTTCACAGTTTTCAACCGTTATATCGGTCGAATCAGNAGCCATATATACGTTAGGCATAGAAAGAGAACTTAATCGAATTGATTTTGCGCCCTCGATTCTGACCTCAACAGGGATTCGTCTAGGGTTTTTTGGGTCAGCTGACGAAATTTTCAANTTGTTCTTGTAGATATAAATAGGTTCTGTCTCGACAGAATCAGCATTGAAGATAATTTCATCTTTAGGCCACGCTCTGGAATACAAAACCTCATTCAAAGATTCACCGGCTTCGATTATATGTCTGGTTGGAATTCGGTTTTCGTGATATAGCAATATGTTGTGCCAGGTTTGCTTTCCTGTCCTATCAATTGCTAGCAGATAAACCTGTCGCACTTCAGCTTGCTGGCTGGAGGAGCCTGGTGAATAGAAGGTTTCTAAATCGGTTGTGGCTGATTCATGCGTACCAAAGTTATATGACCCGGTAAAAGAAGTTCTACCGTCGATCAAAGAAAAAGATTCTCCAGGTATAGAGGAGATTGGNACCGTATCACCATTGTAACGATAATTATTGAACGAACTGCCTACATCAGCCCTTCCATAGAAGGCAACCATATGAAGNCCATCATTATCGGTAATTGTAAAATCTACTTGATGAGTCATCGATCCGGAAGGATAAGAGGANTTGGAGGAGACTTCTATCTGAGGCGCTGAAAAAGCAGTAATATCAAAGCTGTCAAAATCTCCTCTATTGAAAAAAGGGCTGCTTCCCACAATAGCCTTAGCTAGGCTAGATAAAATAATATCTGACCCACTCTTACCAAACCAACGGTATCCCAAAATATAATATTTTTGCCGGCCATCAGCACCGAAAGTTGCAGGCCTCCAATCATGACCTAGACCAAATGCATGACCTAGTTCATGTGTAGTCAGCGCCGAATTTAAATTNTCTGTCGATACCACACAGATGCCCGAACTTGGGCTATTCGCTTTAGCTATACCACCTGTATAAGCTACGTCTAACATAACCACGTAATAGATGGTCCTGTCTTCCGGGTAGTNAGCTTGTAACGTATTGTCTGATCCTAGATCCGGGTATATATTATTGATCAAGTTCCCACTCCAATTCGNGGCCCACGAATCGTATTCACTAAGGCTATGTGCACCGNNCTTCTGGTAGACANTGACTTGACCTNATGGGTCCTCAACCAATTCAAACGTTTTTCCTATTCCATCATCATCCAGATAACCATCTGCTGCCATCTGGTCTTGATAAAAAGTCTGAACTTCTAGCATTAGTGTCTTAATTTGGCCAGCTACAGNATCTTTATCGNCAACTGTTGGANTCAGATCGNTAGGAATTAACAAGACTGGTAAAACTTTCAAGTGGTTTTTGTTCAAATCAATCGGAACCGCGTCCGAGAGCCGATTAAATTGATACTCATCTTGATCATGGCTGTGGTGATGGGCAATCCCATTATGCTGGTGATCATATCCGTCGAAAATATATGGTGACGCCATCAAACTAGTAGAAAAAAGCACAACAACAAGTAACTGGTAAATATGGCAGATAATCTTTTGATCNGCGGGTCTTTTCATATTTTCACCTCAACGAAATCAGGCAAGAAAAACAACAGATTCAATGATGGATATTTTTTTTTGATTTAGCTAGTAAAGTGAATTTGTATTTGTCCATTCCCATTGTCTCCCTTTGTATTCTTAGTATCGCTTCTTTTTTTGGTTACATCATCCTTTTGATACAAAAGCAGCACAAATATAATTCGGTAGCCACAATTCAAAGGAAATTTACACTAACTATGCTCGTTGCACAGTATTGAGATATTGAGATATTGAAAAAAAGTAAAATCTATTCAGAATATGAGGTTCGGATGTTTCTGATCGGGGTGTAAGTTGACAAAAGCTTCAAAGCGGACACTCGGTCATTATATACTTAATCGTTAGCACTCAACAAGCTATATTTTTCACTTTCAAAGTCATGAGACTAGGTGTTGGATGCTTAAAATAATATGAGACAGACCATATTTGGCTGAATTATTTCGTTTCCTCAAACTTATTAATCGAGAATGATATAGCCAAGTTAGTCGTTTAATAAAAATAACGTTGAAATAATATTCATATAATTATGCCCCGACAA
>PAYP01000120.1 GCA_002714785.1 Candidatus Poribacteria bacterium
AGGTGATAGAAGAACTTCAAAAACAAGGAAGAATCATCGTAGTTTCTGGGCCTTCCGGTGTCGGAAAAACTACTTTAGTTGAGACAATGCTAGAGCATTCGTCAAGTATTGTCCGTTCGGTTTCGGCTACTACCCGGTTACCTCGTAGTGGTGAAACCGATGGTGTAGATTATCATTTTTTACCTAAATCGGAATTTGAGCGGCTAATTGAACAAAATGGTTTAGTTGAGTGGACAAAATACGGAGAGAATTACTACGGTACCCTAAAGTCTACACTTGAATCGACTATAAAAGCTGGTAAGGATATTATGCTGATAATTGACGTTGATGGAGCTATTCAATTAAAAAAATTAGGCCTTTCTTGCTTGCTAATTTTCATTTTGCCACCATCAGTTCAAATTTTACGACAACGGCTTGAAGAAAGAAAAACTGAAACAGAATCTGAATTAAACCAGCGCCTAGAAAGAGCGAAAGCTGAGTTTGACCTTGTTGCATACTACGATTATTGTGTAGTCAACGATCAAATACCCCTAGCGATTCAGCAGTTGATAAAAATAATACAAGTGGATAGGTTCAGAATCGACGAAAATTTGGTTCAATCCATTAAACAACAAATCCCACCCGTGGTCTCTTAATATGAAAGGAAAAAATATTGTTCTGGGTGTAGCAGGTGGCGTAGCAATTCATAAGTCACTTGATTTAGTCAGCCAGCTAGTGAAAAGAGATGCCAACGTTCATGTGGTAATGACCAAGAACGCAACCAAGATGATCCAACCGCTTCAGTTTCAAGTTATCTCACGAAAACCAGTTTTGGTCGACCTTTTTCATCTCAGTGAGAATTGGAAACCGTATCATATTGACCTCTCCGATCAAGCTGATCTACTGGCAGTTGTACCAGCAACTGCAAACATTATAGGAAAAATGGCAAACGGAATAGCAGATGATGCTCTGTCAACTATTGCTATTTCGGTTAATTGTCCGACTTTGGTCGCACCTGCAATGAATGGACACATGTATCAACATCCTGCGATGCGAGCTAATATGAAAAGGTTAAAACGACAACTGGAACCACAGGGGCTTAAAGTAGTGGAACCAGCTTCTGGTATGTTGGCTTGTGGTTATGAAGGTGTTGGCCGGTTAAATGAGTTAGAAGTCATTTTGTCTGCTATTGAAGATATACTTATGAAGAAACACTCCACTGGTAGTAATAATTTAGCAGGGAAAAAAGTACTTGTCACAGCTGGTCCCACTCGTGAGTACCTAGACCCTGTTCGATTTATTACCAATCGATCAAGCGGAAAGATGGGTTATGCGATTGCTGAAGTAGCTCACCAACGAGGAGCAGAAGTAATACTAATTAGTGGACCGGTTTCGATTGAAGCTCCTACTGGTATCAGCCCAATTTTTATCCAAACGACTAATGAATTATATCAAGCAGTTATGTCCAAAGTGGATTCAGTTGATGTGATCATCATGGCTGCGGCTGTTGCTGATTATCAAGCCAAAAGCGTAGCTGACCAGAAAATTAAGAAATCACCCACAACCAACGAACTTACTTTGTTGCTCCAACCGACTATTGATATTGCTGCAGATTTGGGGCAAAAAAAGAAGAAAGAACAAATATTAATCACTTTTGCCGCCGAAACTGAAAACCTGACTGAGAATGCCAAACGGAAGTTAAAATCTAAAAATTGTGATTTAGTTGTTGCTAACGACATAACGGATCCAGAAGCGGGGTTTGATATCGAAACTAATGTTGTCACACTAATCGATAAAGAAGATAGTTACCAATTACCTGTAATGTCCAAAAAGAAAGTGGCAGAAAATATTTTTGATTTTATCAAACCTAAGCTTCAGTCGATTGAAATTACTGAATAAGTTATGAGTAGCCTGACGGAAGAAATTCTAAATTTCATCCACCGTACTGGACGCTCACCAAATAGGAAACTCGGGCAAAATTTCCTAATTGATGCAAATATACCACCTAAAATTTCTGATGTCGCCAACCTGTCTTCCAGCGATATTATCCTTGAAATTGGACCGGGTCTTGGTTTTTTAACGCAGGAACTATTAGGGAAAGCCAAGCAAGTAATAGGTATTGAGATAGACTCTCACTTGTGTAGTGAGCTAGAGAGGCGATTTTCCACAGTTCAGAATCTAACTTTGATTCATGGAGATGCTTTAAAGCTAGATTTACACGGACTGATTCAATCTTGTGGAATTAACAAGGTTGTAGCTAACTTGCCTTATAATATTTCGGGCCCCATTTTATGGCGATTATTAGGTTATTCACCGCTACAAAGTCTGGTTCTGATGGTTCAGGAGGAAGTCGCTGCTCGTCTATCAGCTAGCCCAAGAAGTAAAGCATATGGTTCATTAACCGTTTGGTCAGGTCTACACACAGAGTGTCAAATTGAGCTTACATTAAAACCACAACAGTTTTTCCCGGCACCTAAAGTCAATTCAAGCTTAGTCTCGCTAAGAACGCGATCTGAGATGCAACCGCAGTTTTGTGTTTCTGATATATCTTTGTTTCGAAAAGTAGTAAAAGGTTGCTTTCATACTAGAAGGAAGATGTTGCGAAACTCAGTTAAAGCTAGTAACGTTCAAATTGACATGGAAATTCTCGACTTGGCATTGAAAGAAGTATCCATTGATTCCAATAGGCGTGGTGAAACATTGTCAATTTCTGAGTTTGTAGCTCTAACTAATGCAATTCATCAACAACTTTACGCCACCTAACCCTTGGCCACAATATTTAATGAAAAAGATACCTAGTATTTCCTGTTTCTGGTTATTTTTGGTGATGAATTTTGGTTTAACAAGTTGTGTTTCACGACTTGATCCTAAACACCAAATGAATAATTTATCCACCAAGTACCAACAAATGTTGCTCAACGATAATTCTTCTGAGCGTGAGTGGCACATTTTAATCCAGCAATGGCAAAAAATCGCTGAGTCTCAAAGCAGTAAATTGTCACAAGAGTCCCTTTGGGCGACTGCGATGTGCTGGATAGCAATGAGCCAACAAAATAATAATAGGGCAGCCATTACTAAAGCAACACAACTCCTACAGGAGTATACGAGGACTTATCCGGATTCACCTAATCGAACAGAGGCCGAATGCTTATTGGGCTACTATGCACGTCAATATAACCAACTAACGGCAGCTATCCAACACTACCAAACTGTTTTGCAAATATTCCCTGACCACAGACTAATACCATTTGTAAAAAAAGACTTGATTGATATATACATACAGCAGAAAAATATGACGGACGCTTTTCAATTGTATGAATCTTTAAAAGAATCTGAGATCCTTTTTTTGGCTGAAGAAAGCAGAAAAAAACTGTCCGCTCCTCGTGTTGATTTACCGTTGATTCAGGTTGAGTCAACCAAAATGAATTCGGCACACCAACTAGACTTAACAACGAAAGAATCAAATCAAAGTCAAAAGCTGAAAACATCCGAGTCCAAAGAAAAAGTCGCATTGGAGTCTCCTGATGTGATCGTCGAACCAGAATCTTCAATTATTAAAGTACCATATTTGCCTGATTTACAAGAAAAACCATCTTTGGTTGAACAACTTGGCTTACGAGTCAAAACGGTTGTGATTGATGTTGGACATGGTGGTAGAGACCCTGGGGCTGTTGGCTTATTTAACTCTGAGAAATCCATAGTGTTGAAAGTGGCGCGCATGTTGAAATCTCACTTGGAAGTTTTGGGTTACCAAACCCACTTGACACGCGAATCAGATCAAACCGTATCCTTGAAAGAAAGAACAGAATTAGCTAATCGGGTGTCAGCCGACTTGTTTATTAGCTTGCATGCCAACGCTAGCAACAAAGAGGAAGCAATGGGTATTGAAACCTATTATCTCGCTCTTGGCTCTGATGAGACTTCCAAAATGGTTGCCCTACGCGAAAATGAAGGAATGGAACAAAACATACAGGAGTTGGAAAGCTTGATTTCCACTATTCTGAAGGGTAGTAAAACTCAAGAAAGCCAGCAATTAGCAGAAATGGTACAGCAGCAACTGATCAAAAAAACAATGGCTAAGAATAGAGGGGTAAAACACGCTCCATTTGTTGTACTAACGGGCACCAAAGTACCGGCCATTTTGGTTGAGATTGGTTTTATTTCTAATTCGGTGGAAGCGATAAAACTCAATGAAACTTCTTACCAAAACCAAATAGCAGAAGCTATTGCAGTAGGCATTCACCAATATGCCAAACGTGTCTTGAGCTCAAAGAATTGAGGTTACAATCTCTAGAATTCGATTTTCTCAACTTGGCCTGATTCTATCCAGGCTTTTTACACTAGTGAAAAGCTTGCAGATCAAGCCGATCACTGATACGGTCAGATACAGTATTTGTCCATTCTACATCCTCTATTGATTGTAAACTCATTAAAGCTACGTTAACTAAAGGATTAGAGAGAACATAGTTTAACAGAAATTTATTGAGTTCCAACGTTTTTGTTTGTTCAGGAAAACACTGTCGCATCAACTTAGTAAAAGCGTGACTGGTGGTTGAACGCATCAGTACAATTCCCATTTCATGTTTGTGTGCGTCGGGTATTACTCCACGATTGCTGAAGAGGTCGCATGTACTTTGATACATTAGATTGTAGTGAATTTGCATCATGTCAAATTCGCCACTAGCAATTAATCTATCAACGCCAGTTGATGGGCCATCGGCAGAAAAACCAAGGTACCGTACTTTTCCACTTTCCTTCAGTTTGAGATAGGTTTCTAGTCCACCTTGATTGAATATTTCCTCAGTTTCTTTAGAATCGAACCAACCTCCATGAAATTGAAGGACATCGATCGTTTCTACCTTCAGTCGTTTTAGGCTAGATTCAACCGATGCCGTAACGTTATTAGCATTGTATGCTTTTGTTTTGGTCGCTACAATACATGAGCGTCCCTTAATGGCTTCACCAATAGTGGTTTCACTAAAACCATCTCCGTAGGTTGGAGCTGTATCGATATAATTAATTCCTTGGTCTAAAGCCTTATGAATGAGATCAATTAATTCTTTGCGGCCTTGATCCTTTTTGATGCGGCCACCACCATAGCCAATTTCCGAAACGCTTAGGCCAGTCTTTCCTAATTTACGATATTGCACTTTAGTTATCCTCTTTTAAAGATTGATCCGAACCGATTATTCTGTAGCTTTGACCACGATTTTGCATGATTGATAGGCTCTCATGAGACAGTATAATCCCACACACCATTTTCTCAGTTCGACGGTGATTTGCCATTTCGGTGGTTTAGCAGTTATACCTGCCAGGTTTAAACGGTACATTCGTTATACTGTCAACGTAGCCATTATCCAGTCGAGAATTTTGCCTCATCGTAACTTTCATGTCAACTGAGCCGATCTCTGAAATTCTTGATAGACATTTTTCACCCGCTACTCGTTTATATAAAGTGGGGGCGATTTTCTACGAATCTTATCACCTTAGTTGTTTAGTTATCGGGGTCTTACTTTTTAATAGGATTTTTTTATTTTTATTATTAATATTTTGTGGTAAAATCTAGCCAGCCAGCGGTTTTTTGTAATGTTAATTGCTAATATTTCTCGTAACATCGTTCAGGAAGCTCGGAAATTCATCTCGGATACTCAGGCTCGTAGTGTTCGATCGCGGCAAAATAGGCCACAAAACAACCCAAACGAGGATACATCAGTAGCCGCAGAACAAGGGGTTGACACGACTCGATTCGTTCCTGTTGACGCGACTCGTCAAATGCAAGTTGAAAGCAACCTGAGAGAGGCCAGAGATTGGGCGAATGAGTTCTATGGTGCTCGACGGACAGCAGGTCAAGTTCCAGCATCTTCAATGTCCTCTGATAACCTAGGGGTTGCCAACCAAGCCATGTCAGGTCAACAATTGACTCAAAGTTTGAAACAAGTCTCTAGAATTAATGGGCAACAACGAACACCTTATTCTAACTCTGATCCGGCACCAATTGTGATTACCACTGGTGTACAGGAAAACGGATTAGCACTAAATCGGGTTCTCTAAACTGTACGTTCGGTTCCTAATTTCGGCACTTCTCACCTTTCATACTGTTTGCCTCTACCAATTCAACGAGATTTCCTTATCTCGATCGTCGTAAATATGGAAATCCTCCAGGTGGAGATCAACATTGTTCTGTAATCGAAGTCGTATATCCAGATTACGCTCCAATCTTTTGACACGTGAGTCATTTCTCAATTTGTTGATAATTTGGTCATTTGCTATAACCTTTAGCTTACGACGACGTGTACGCTGATGAGCTGATTTAACACTCCGAAGTAAATTAACCAAAATTGTATCAGTGGCCAAGATTGTTCCGCGCCCTTCACAGTAAGGGCATTTGTCTGTCATCAGACTAGCTAAGCTTGGTCTCATGCGTTGGCGTGTCATTTCGACTAAACCTAGTTCTGATATATGAAGAATGTTGGTTCGCGCTCGATCTTTCTGGATTTCCTTCTGGAATTTTCGATAGACCATTTGTCTATGTTGCCGCCAATCCATATCAATGAAATCAATCACTATAATTCCACCTAAATCTCGCAACCTCATTTGTCGAACGATCTCTTCAACGGCTTCTAGGTTAGTATTGAGGATGGTATTCATCGCGTCGTCTTCACCGACATACTTGCCTGTGTTGACGTCAACCGAAACCAAAGCTTCGGTTTCTTGAATCACTAAGTAGCCACCACTTTTGAGCCATACTTTTTCCTGCATCGCTTTGCGAAGTTCTTTCTCTATACCATAGGCTTCGAAAACCGAAATCGGTGAATCGTAAAACTTGACTTTCTGTTGAAGTTCTGGCAATGCAGAAGACAGATAGTCCATTGTTTTGTCATATAACGTCTTTGAATCAATGACTAGTTGTGAGACATTATCGCCAAAAAAATCGCGAATAATGCGACCTACAAAACCATGGTCAATGTGAACTGCCGCCGGTGCTTTCACTTTTTCTGCATTTTCGCAGATTGCCAACCACTCTTTTTTCAGATGCTGAACTTCGTTGAATAATTCTTCACGGGAACGACCTTCAGCTACAGTTCTGATGATTAACCCACCTTCAAATTCAGCGTGTAGTTCTCTCGCGATGGTTTTCAGCCGGTTTCGCTCCTCTACTGAGGGAATACGTCTCGACACACCAATGTGGGAGGCGTTTGGAACGAAGACAACATATCGACCAGGTAAAGAGATAGCCGTGGTTATCCGAGATCCTTTATGAGCAATTGCTTCTTTGATGACTTGAACCAAAATATTCTTTCCAGTAGACAAAACATCGCCAATCGCAACATGCCTACGCCGTGGACGCCCCCTATTCTGTTTCGATTTGGGTGCAGGCGGAGGGGCAGTGGTTCCCTGATTCAAATAAATTTTATCTGAGTCATCGCTATTGTTATCTTCAGAGTCTTCTTCAAAGTCATGATGCAAGTCGGAAGCATGCAGAAAAGCATGTTTCTCAAGGCCAATTTCGACAAAGGCAATTTGCATTCCGGGTAGAACATTTCGAACTGACCCCTTATATACATTGCCTAAAACTAGCTCTTGGTTGTGTCGCTCTATATGAATTTCATTGAGAACACCATCCTCCAAAATTGCACATCGAATTTCATACTCATCATCAGCAATGATGATTTCTTTTTCCATTTTAGCCTCCAGTTGCTTCTTGGAGACAACGAGTAGTCAATCGGTCATCTGCATCGGTCTGACGAACACATTAATTTCTGATCCATTTTGTTTGAACTAATAAGTCTCGTTAGCTGTTTCCGCGAGGTGTCATGGTCGCAATAGGTATAATCAGCTCCCCTGGCGATATACCACCATGTTGAAATCCACCTCGAAACTGCCTTGTATATTCATTGTACTGATTCGGATATACAAAGTAGTAATCTTCTTTTGCAATAATATAGTTTTTCCCCAAATTTCCTGTCGGCAATTTGTACTGTTTTGGGTCATCAATATAGAGACTTTGACTACGATCACACCCTAGGTTATTGCCAACTTTGAAGCGTAAACTAGTCGATGTTTCCCGATTACCAAACGCACGTGCCGGCCGGTTACAGAGAACGGAACCATGGTCAGAAGTTAGTATCACGACAGCGTCCTGCTTTGCAATAATCTTCAGAGTTTCAAACAACGCGGAATGCGAAAACCACGATTTGACCAATGAGCAAAAAGCAGATTGGTCAGGCGCAATTTGCTGTAACAAGTCTGATTCAGAACGTTGATGTGTTAAAATATCGATAAAATTCACTACTAGTGCAGACAGTGTAATCTGATCAAAAGTAGTGGCTTGTCGAATAAACTCGTTGCCACCTTTGGCATCAAAAATTTTGAAATATCTTAATCCAGGTTTAAGTTGAAGTCCTTCCTCTTGGATTTTCCACTGTAAGAGTTGTCGCTCATAACGATTGGTGCTGGTCTCGCCATCAGCCCCCTCTTGCCAAAATTCAGGAAAACGATCCGCCAATTGGGAAGGGAAAAGCCCACTAAACAGTGCATTTCTCGAGTAGAGTGTAGCACTTGGTAAAATTGAATAATAGCAGTTAAGATCAATGTAAAAGTAGGGTTGAAGCAAGGATTCAATAGTCAACCAATGGTCCAAGCGTAAGCAGTCGACGACGATAAAGTGAACAGGTTTTTCCTCTCTTAAGTAAGGAAGAACATAATGATCTAAGACATCGACTGATAATAACGGCCCACTTTTTCCTTTTAACCACTTCGGGTAATTGTTTTCTACGTAGTCAGAAAATTTGGTGTTAATCTCTTTTTTGAGAGCCTGATGGGTTTCTTCTAATCCGGTTCTGCTAAGAGGATCGAACTCGAGATCCCAAGTAGTGATTTTTTGGTAAACCTTTACCCACTCTTTCCAATCAGGCTGATTGTTAATTAAATTATGAATATCATTGAAATCATCGGTATAAGACTGAGGGATTTGTTCTTCAATAATTTTCGTACGATGTAAGATTCGCTTTAGCGTTGAGGCAATCTGCACTCCGCCAATTGGCTTAATAAGGAAGTCAGCCACGCGCTTTGACAAAGCCTCATCAACTAATGGTTCATCTTGGATTTGCGTCAACATAATGACGGGAATTGTAGTGTCAATTTGTCTCAATCGGTCAAGCGTAGAAATACCATCTAAGCCGGGCATCATCTGGTCCAAGATGACCGCATCGTAGTGGTATTGGTCAAGCAAAGTAAGAGCATCAAGACCATTTGTTACGGGGGTGACTTGAAAAGATTTCTCTCTGAGATAGAGAATATGTGGCTCGAGGACGTCAATCTCATCATCAACCCATAAGATGTTATGAATTGGCGCTGAAGCACTATGGTTAATATTTCTAATGTTGTCCCCTTTCATTTCGATTGGGCAATTCACCTAGGGAATAAGTGTTATTTCGACTGAGAAACTGGAATCTGGATTTCAAAAGTGGTACCACTGGTACTGGTATGTAATAAACGAATTCGACCATTATGATACTCTTCAATTATTCGCTTTGCTAATGTAAGACCTAGCCCCCAGCCATGGTTTTTAGTCGTCATGCCAGGGTTAAAGATTTTCCGTCGATCCTTACGCCCAATACCTTTACCATTATCGCTATATAAGATATTAATGAGACGCTTTGTTGAATCATACGCCAGTCTTAGATTTATTTGACCTACCGTTTTATCCATTGCGTCAATGGAATTCCGGATCAGGTTCTCAAAGACCCACTGTAGTAATTCCGAATTGGCCTTAATTTGTGGTAACCCTCCATAGTCAACATTTAGGTTAACTTCCTTGCTTTTTGGCAGACGGGCTCGAAAGTAGGTAACGACCTCGTTGACTACCCAGTTGACATCAACCCATTCTTTCTGAGGGAGTGAACCTATCTTACTAAATCGACGGGCGATCTGCTGTAAACGATTGAGGTCCTTCTGCATATTTTTATAAGTTCTACCCAGAAGTGGATCTGATTTATTACCTTCACGGTCAATAATAAAGTCGACCCAACCGATCAATGAAGAAATAGGAGTTCCTAGCTGGTGTGCCGTTTCTTTTGCGAGCCCCGTCCAAATTGCAGATTGCTCATATGTTTTAATTCTGCGATAAGATATAAATCCAACCAGAGAAAAGGTCAAAAACACCGTAACCAAAACGACTGGCATAACCATTAGACCATAATATGGCTTTTTTTCGTAGTAAAAATAGCCTTTTTGCCAATTCGGCGTTGTTTGCAAGGGAATAACATGGTTCTGTGCAGTCGCGCTACGAACCAACATCTTAGCTTGGGACAGCTGATCTTCTGACGAACTGGCGGAAGTTACTAATCCCTCCCAACGTTGCCATTTCTTCGGCTTATTGTTTGCATCAGTAAAAACGAAGGGGATCTGCTCAATTGCCGCAGAATCCGACACACCGTGATACAAGTAACCGTAGATTTCCCGATCTTCCACAAGATACCGTATCGGACGACGAATACCTTTCCGTCGCATACGCTCCACTGTAGACTCAATTAGGAGTAGTTCATCCGAATTGAGTCTAATCGGGGGCTCAGCTTGTAACTTTCGTTCAATTTCTGGATCTATTCCCTTAGCAATAACCACTTTTTGCTCTTCAGCATCGGTAATAACGAAGGATAAACGACCCACCTGAGTTGATTGCTTCACAATCTGGTTAAGTCTGCTTTGCAATCCACTGTCACTAAGTTCTGGTATTTCTGCGGCTAAACTAGCCAGAGACTCCACTTGTGCCTCTAAATCCTGGTTGAGTTTCAGTACTTGTCTAGTGTAGTAGAAGAATGCTAAGAGTAGTATTAATACACCTAATAGGAAGTAAGTAACCAAGAAGCGAACGGCTGCGGAGGTCTGTTTTTTTATGGAGAACACGTCGATCTAAAAAACGAAATTTATTAGTTCAACCATACAACCCTTTTGGGAATTATAACCAAAACAGTAGAGCTAAAGCAAACCCGCAGTAGGAGTTGACGCTACGCGCAAAATAATTTCCAATAAAATTTCGATAGCATAATAAAGATCGAAAGTTTTCAGATGTTCATCATCAGAGTGAATATTGGTGATTGGAGTTCCTGCAATCAGGGGAAAAAAGCCAAAAACTGGAATTCCCATTAATCTTAGAACTCGACTGTCCGAATAGCCTGGGGTTATATGCGGAATCACATTAAACTGAGGGCAGATAGACTTTATTGTCGTGTGTATACAATGGTACAGTGAATGGTGGATCGGAGATGACGTGCTAGGAGAACAGTGTTGTAGTATCCATCGGATACCTTGCAAGCGTAGCCGATTTTGCAAGTTTTGGTGGATTTCTTCAATGGATCGTATGTTATTGTCTGGTAAAAATCTGAAGTCGAGAGATAATGAGTCTTGGCCAGAATGAATAGTTGCCTGATGGAAAAATAATTGTGTGAGATCCAACTGCTGAGGAGAGTTCCTCTGTTGCCAAGATAGTATTGCTGTCAGTAATCTAGGACTGAATTGAGTAAATAATGGTGGGAGCAGCATCTTTACTAAGTGATGAGATACTGCGGATAATGGCTGAGAAAGATGTATTACTTTATCTCTTTTCTTTGGCCCAATTTTCTTAATTTTATCTTGTTCAGTAGTGAAAAATAGAGAATGACCCTTTTCACCGACTTGACAGGTTAAAAAACTCTTCTGGCCAAATTGGATAGGATAACCACCCCCTTCGTTCAAAGCACAACTTATATACTTTTTAGTAGATAGACGTTCAACCACCCATCGAAGACTATCGCCTGTACCTAATTCTTCATCAGTTGTGACCAAAAAAATAATGCTCGTCTTTAGTCTTTTTCGATACTCTCGTAACAACCTTAGAATAGTCAACCAAACAACCACTAAACCTTTACAATCGACAGCGCCACGGCCCCAAATTGCACCTTGAGCCAAATACCCACCAAAAGGTGGGTATTGCCAATGACTAGCGTTACTGACTGGTGCTACATCTAAATGGCTTAACAACAACAATGTTTCTTTTGATTCTCCATCAAGTTTAATAACCAGTAATGGCCGGCTAGTGGAGGGATACATAATTTGAGATGTTAACCCCATTTGCCTAGCAGTTTTATCTAAATAAGAAACGGCCTCATGATAGACAGTTGAGCTGTCCCCCACTGTTCTAAAACGGAGCAAGGATGATAGGACATCGACAGCCTGCCGCTGATATCTATCACTAATTCTCTTGACTGACAGCACTGTTTCCAGTCCGACCAAATCCCAATAAACGTGAAGAATTAATGACGACAAACGCGGACGAAATATTATGAACTACTGCAGCCATGATAGGAGTAAGCCATCCACTACCTGCTAGTGCGATACCAGCGATATTCATGCCAACAGCAAAAAACATAATGTTTTGCTTGATTAAACGAAGTGATTTTCGACTTAAACCAATAACATGATTCAACAAACGTAAATCATTTCCCATCAACACAATACCAGCTGATTCTATTGCAACATCAGTACCAATAGCTCCCATGGCAACACCAACCTCAGCTACCATTAGAGCTGGGGCATCGTTAACACCATCACCAATCATTGCCACTTTCTGATTTTCGGATTGCAACTGACGAATATAGTCTAATTTTTCCTCTGGTAAAAGTTGTGCGCGTACTGAATCTGAATCGATGCCAACTTCTTCTGCAATTGTATTAGCTGTAGTCTGGTTATCCCCGGTCAACATCACAATGTTTTGAATCCCGCTCTGACGAAGACTAGTAACCATATCCTTAGCTTCTTTTCTCAGCGTATCAGCAACTGCGATACCTCCCAAAATGAGCTCATTCCTAGCAACCAATAACGCTGTCCGACCAGCTGATTCTTGCTGAGACAAGAACTTGTCAGCCAAAGGATGAGATTGAATGCCTTCTTGAGCCAGTAGTCGCCAGTTGCCTACCCATACGTCGTCTCCTGATTCTAATTTCACTTTGATTCCAAGGCCAAATATTATTTCAAATTCAGTTACGGGAAGTGGTTGGATGTTATTACCTTCAGCCTGATACTCAGCCCCCGCTTGCCGACTAAAACTTGTAATCGCCTGAGCTATCGGGTGCTCAGAACGCATTTCAGCTGACAGTGCAAGCTGTAAGACCTCTTCTTCACTGACTAGACCAAATGTTTCTAAAGCTACAACAGCCGGTTGTCCTTTTGTCAATGTACCTGTTTTGTCCAGACAGACGGTATCGACTTGACCTACCGCCTCAACCATGGTGCCGCCTTTAATCAAAATGCCTTTTTTTGCAGCATTACCCACACTAGCTACAACGGCGGTTGGTGTGGCCAAAACTAACGCACAGGGACAAGCAATTAACAAAACTGCGGTCACATTGGTGACATTACCATCAGTCAAAAACCAGACGATGGTAGCAATGGCCAGAATTAGCGGAGTGAAATAACGGGCAAATTCGTCAGCCACTCTTTGGGTTTCTCCCTTGTTTTGTTGAGCTTGAAAGACCACTTGGATGATACGACCAATTGTTGTGTTGCGACCAATTTTAGTGACTTTTACCTCGATAGCACCGTCGCGGTTAATAGTTCCAGCAAAAACTAAGTCGGTAGAACTCTTATCAACCGGCAAGGATTCACCTGTTAAGCTAGATTCATCAATGGCAGCTTCACCAGATAGTATCTCACCATCGACGGGGATACGCTCACCAGCCTTTACCAAAATCCGATCAGAAAGTTTGACTTTTTTAAGTGGAACTTGTACCCAATCGTTATTTCCATCATCTGTTGACTGACACCAAGCAGTTTCTGGAACTAACTTGATGAGAGACTGAACTGCATTACGTGTCTTAGCTAGCGTTAAATCTTCCAAAAATTCACCGCTAATCATAATGAAAGCGGCAATAGCGCCAGCCAGATATTCCTCTGTGAGTGCAGAGGCAACAAGAGCTATTACAACCAACAAACCTGCAGTAATTTGTCGCTTTCCAATCATGGAAACTAGTGTTGTATAGGTAATCATACCTCCTCCAAGCAACATAGGAATCAAGGTTAAATCTAATTGAAACCATTTTCTTACTGAGTCTCCTGACCCATCCTCATCTTGGCCATGATGGAGAAGATCCGCTTGGATTAGGGACCAATTCTGAACTATCGACAAAATAATGAAGATTAGTAGAAATAGGGGAGGAATAAATTTACTAACAGTTTGGAATAGTGTCTTTGGCTTATTCTGGTTATCAAGAATTCCGTGTCCGCCTTCGTGCATTGAGCGATCTCCTCAAATTAAAAAAGACCATACTTCCAAGCAGCAAACCCTAAAATCAACAAGGTGACAATGATAGCCGAAACAATTTTGGTTGTTCGGTCATCATGGTCGTGATGATGATGGTCATGGTCGTGATGATGATGGTCGTGGTCGTGGTGATGATGGTCGTGGTC
>PAYP01000121.1 GCA_002714785.1 Candidatus Poribacteria bacterium
AGCGACACGGGCCGCTTCCTCTTCAGCAGCGACACGGGCCGCTTCCTCTTCAGCAGCGACACGGGCCGCTTCCTCTTCAGCAGCGACACGGGTCGCTTCCTCTTCAGCAGCGACACGGGCCGCTTCTTCCTCTTCAGCGATACGAGTGGCTTCTTCTTCAGTTAGTTGATTTTCTTCTTGCGGCATTTATAGTAATATATATAAAAATAAAATAAAATAAAATAAAATAAAATAAAATAAATCCTATTTAAAGTTCTTAATATAAATTAAATAATAAATGAGTAAAGGATTTACAAATCTCGGGAATACATGTTATATGAATGCAGCATTACAATGTTTATCACATATACCACAATTAAACATTAACTGTGAAGATTTTATAGAAGACATACAGAAAAGGGACTCCAACCACAATTCAAACCTTATTAAAGAATGGTTAAATCTTCAAAAAAATGTATGGAATAGTAATGAAAAGGTCGTTTCAACATTAAATATATTAAAAGAATTTATTAGATGTTGTAGGAATGAAAATGTTATATTTTATTCATTTGATCAAAATGATACAACTGAATTCTTGAATACATTCTTGGACTTATTACATACATCAATTAAAAGATCGGTTAATGTAACAGTTACTGGTAAACCTAAAAATAATTATGATAAACTTAAATTACAGAGCATAGAAATTTGGAAGGATTTCTTTGAGAATAGTTATTCCCACATAATTATCAATTTTTATTCTCAATTATTATCACTTACATCCTGTCCTGAATGTAAATATTATACAACAAATCATGAACCAATACTATGTATTACTTTAACATTAAAAGAAAACTATAATACATTATATGATTGTCTAAATGAATTTATAGAAGAAGAAGTATTAGATACCGATAATTCCTGGAAATGTGATAAATGTAATCAATATGTTCAACCCCATAAAAAAATGAATTTTTGGGAATTATCTCCTATTTTAATTTTATCTATTAAACAATTTAGATTAAATAAGAAAATCAATAAACACATTGATTTTCCACAAGTATTAAATATGGATAATTATTGTATTAATATTAATAATGATAATTTAACCTATAAATTAGTAGGTATGTGTATTCATACAGGGGATTTACATGGTGGACATTATTATGCGATATGTTATGATTATAGGGATAAAGTATGGAGAGTACATAATGATACACATGTCAATGAGATAAGTATTGAAGAAATAGAAAAAGAAACACCTTATTGTTTTTTTTATATTCGTGATGAATAATTAAATACGCACCCATCTTTTACCTTTTGAATATTTATTAATTTCCCATAAGTTTCCATCTTTCCCTTTCATAGTTATATTAAGTGGGGTACAACGGGCACAATATCCTAATCCTTTAGGACTGGGCTCTTTACCTGTATAATAAGCCTTAACGCCTTTATTACAAGTAACACATTCATACCTACCAGGTTTCCCCTTTAATTTACGCTTCGTTAATCTTCTAGCTTTAATAAATTTTGATGTTCTCCTCGATGTTCTCCTCGATGTTCTTCTCGATGTTCTCCTCGATGTTCTTCTCGATGTTCTCCTCGATGTTCTCTTCTTTTTTTTTCGTGTCCTTTCTATTAATCCTCTATTTTTAGTTCTATTTACACTCTTATTTCTTATGGTCATCTTTCTTCTTTTAAGTGTTTCTCTTAATCTACGGTCAACTTTCTTATTTGTCCTATTCTTTCTATTCCTAAGGGACTTGACTGTACTTTTCTTTCCACCTCCTTTTAAAAAATAAGAAAAGGGTGTTGATCCCGCTATTTGTAAAAAAGATCTCATTAAATTAGGCATATGTATAATATATATTATATTTTAATACTGGTCATCATTTAATATTATATCATCCTCTTCTTCTTGTATAATTGGTATGATATCCTCCATACATATGTATTTACTTAGAAAATATAATAAATCGTCCGCGGTATTATATTTAAATAAATTAGAACAATATATATCAGATATATCCTTTAATTGAATATATAAATCAATAATATCTTCATGGTATCGCATATTAAAATAATTAATACAATCCATATTATTTTTTATACTGTAATTTATAATCGTATTGTTATACATAAATAAATAAAAATATATATGTAATTCATCTATATCAATAATTAAATCTAAATTTTCATTATTAATCCATGATACTAAAGGACAGTATAATTCATCTAATAGATCTTTATATGTATTTTCTCCATAACGATCTATTTTCGTATATAACCACTTTATAAAATTTGTAAAGCCCATTTAAAATAAAAAAGATAATTATTTAATTATATTATCAGTATATAAAATTATTAAATATTAAACACAATTATTTTGAATTATTTCATATATTTTTTCCTTTAACTCATCATATTCAATTGATGTATCAATATAGATTGTTCCTTTAGGGAATTTTATATCACTTGTTTCTGAAATATCATCCATATTTTTTAGATGATCTTTATAATTATCCTTATAAGTAGCCATTATTCGTTTTATTCTTACTTCTTTAGGAGTTGTTAAACTAATAATTTTCCATCCATTTAAGTTATCGATTTCATTTTGAAAACGGAGATCATCGATAATACATTTATCACTATTATCATGGTTAATTTTATCTATAATGTAATTGATCCATATATTTGAATCTATTTCTTTCATTTTTTTAGCGATAGTTATTAATAGTGTTCTATCTTTACCATTCATTTTAAATAAATCTTGAGCAATTTCTTTAATTTTCCCTCCAAATGAATATATATTATATTCATCATCATATTCTTTAATTATATTTGATATAGTTGTTTTACCTGAACACATTGGACCATGTATTGCTATTTTCATATATATTTTATTAAAAAATATAATAAAATTTTCAAATTTCTTCGGACTCAACAAAGTGGAAAACTAAAATGTACTTATTTCTTTGGCCGCCAAAAGAACATGAAGGGCTATTTGTTACCCAACCACCCACATCCGAGGCTAAGGTGTTAGCGACGGTATCTATTCGCCGAAGCAGAGTATGCCCTGCCCGCCGGAGCCCCCAGCATCTCCACAACGTCCAAAAATCTTAGCTGTTTCTTTGGAAACGCTGATAGCAATTATAGACGCTGTTGGAATAATGATTAATAGGGATGACCAGAAAAAAGTCGCAAACTTATTAAAAGACTTCACTTGCGCACCCGGAGACCCCTCCCTCCACCACCCGAAGACGCCGGGCGCCGTCTTGCCGAATCTAAAGTA
This sequence comes from Candidatus Poribacteria bacterium, assembly GCA_002714785.1. Classification (GTDB taxonomy): domain Bacteria; phylum Poribacteria; class WGA-4E; order WGA-4E; family UBA9662; genus TMED15. The sequence goes on from PAYP01000121.1 coordinate 3,272, forward strand.
CAATAAACCAATAATGCACGCCCCTAACAAGAAAATAACCATTACAGCTAATTGAGCATAATAAATGGTTTTCGAAACATGTGATGCGTCTACTTCATTATCCCCCTGGCCGATGGACCCGGTCTTTCTAAGGTATGAATACATATAAGTTACAGATTTTATAATTATAATTAATATAGCTAAGTATATTGTTAATGCCATTGGATCAATTTGTGGCTTATCGCCGCCCGGCCCAATATTCCACTTCCATAGAGACTTCCCCTGGCCGGCATCTCTCCCGCGCTCGGAAAACTTCCCCATCATAAATATGGACATAAGAATAGTACAAATAGTTACAATTGTCGTGTATATAATCCAATTACCAATCCTCGCTCCTCCGGTGTTCCCAGACCATTTCCAACCCAGTATCACCTCGGAGGTGAAGACCATTATAATAAAACTAAGAACCATAAAAATGGCGGGGGCGTTCTGCGAATACACATCCAGCGAGACTCCTTGCGGGGTCGAGATAGTATTCGCCCAGGACAACGATTTAGCCGCACAACCTTCGCCGGTCGTGTTTCCGGCCCAACTCTGAGTCTTCCAAAGAATATATGCAGGTATACCCCATCTTATTAGTCTAATAATAGATCCAACGTCGTAGTCGTCGGCGCTCGTGTTATGTTCATCCGCGAGTTCTACCATTATATTATATTATATTATATTATATATAAAAATAATATTTATTTATTTATATAATGAAGAAAACAAATATCCGTATTAATAATTTCTATATTATTTTAGATAAAAAGGGTAATAAGTATTACCTTAGTGATATTGATGATTTTGAATTATGGAAGAATCTTAATAATTCTGAAATAAAGAAACATAGAAAGGAAAATGTAACTAAAATGCTTAAAGAATATATCGAAGAAAATAATATATCCTCAAATGTAAACTTTTATGGTTTCCCTAAAAAAAACACATTAGAAAAAGTTAAAGTTAATAAATTAAAGGATGGGGGAGGATGACATACAAAAATGAATCATCAATCCGGGGGAGGATGACATACAAAAATGAATCATCAATCCGGGGGAGGATGACATACAAAAATGAATCGTTAATCCAGGGATGAAATACTTTAATATTAATTAATATTATTTAATAAATACATTATCATGTGACAGGTCTATCATAAATATTAGATATACTTCGAGAGGGATAATCAAATTTATTAAAAATTGAAAATATATAAACATAAAACATTAATTATAAATCAAATAATAAAATATGCAACTTAAAATAAAACCAGTGAATGAATCTATTAAGAGTTTATACATGAATCATTCAACATATCATCCAGGGGATTCTGGTATTGATTTATTCATTACACGGGAAATAACCATCCCAGGAAATGCCCTTTCTTATATCATAGATCTAGGTATATGTTGTGAAGCATTGGATGATAAACAAGAAAATGTTGGTTATTATCTATATCCCCGTTCCTCTATGGGGAAAACCCCATTACGATTATCTAATTCCATAGGTATAATTGATTCAACATATCGCGGAAATATAATGGCAGTTGTTGATAATATGAGTAATAATGAATATCGACTCGCCGTTGGTAATCGATTATTTCAATTATGTTCCGCGGATCTAAAACCAATCACATTTGATATTGTTAATTCACTTAGTAAAACTGAAAGGGGATCAGGTGGAATTGGAAGCACTGGAGGTACTTCCGCTTGAATTATTATCAGGTACATCCGTTTCATAATGTCTGATTATATTTGAAATATCTTGTATGACACGTCCAACAGGTATTAATTCATCCGGCTGCCAATGACACCTTGAATTCGCGGTTAGTAACACACGATATATATATCTAATTACATCTAATGGTAATGGGACTACAACTCTATCTTGTACTACATTATCAGCCACTACTTTTTCATCCTTTGACTTCTTTTTTTGATTTTTCTTCCTTTGAGATGATTTCTCCGTTTTCTCAATTTTCTCAGATTTATCATTTTCCATTTTTTATAAGGTTATTTTTTTTTTTTTAAACTTAAACGTTATTTTTAATTTTATTTTATAATAATTTTTATATGGATGAACAATCGATTATAAATGATACTAGGGACCATACATCTTTTAAAACAATAACATTTTCAGGATTTAAGAAGAATCAAGTAATTAATGCTGTATTTAAATCAATTGAATCTAAGAAAATTGAACAAGCTTGTCATTGGACTACTGAATGTATTCTTTCCGGATATTCAGATATATTACTTGAAAAAATAATTCTATTTTCTTCGAAAGTAATTCATTTAAATAATCCAAAATTACCAGAATATATACTTAGAAAGACCCGTGTTTATTATAATCAAGTTAAATTATTAGATACGAAGTCAAAGGATAAATTATTATTATTAAGAAATAGTCAAATGATAAGAAATTTATTCTTTGATATGATAACGACATTATTTACTTCTTCTAAAACCAAAAAATATGATAAATATCCAAAAATAAATGAATTAGAGGATTTTAATTATACAAATATGAAAAAGAGATTATGTAGTGGAATGAATATACTCCCAGATCATATTATCAAATTTAATGATCCAGAAGATATTCGTATTATTATCAATGAAATTTTTACAATGTGTAAAAATAAACATTTTGGCTATGATAGATGTTGTTATTGGATACTATGGTTACTTAAATGGGAAAATCTTCATAAGAAAAAGGAAATTCCGTGGAATATAGATTATCGAGAAATAAAAGAAGTAAATGAAAAATATAGATGTAATATTATATGGGTTATATGGACAATTATTAAAGAAGAAGTTAAAATAAGGGATGATAAAAATATAACTCAACAAATTAATTCTCTATATACACTTTATACAGATAATTTTACTCCAAATAAAAGGACGACGCGTCTACCATTAATTTTTAATGCGATTGGTTATTTAACACATACAATTGATTTTAATAAACCCGTACGTGGTAATTTTAAATTATTCATTCAAGTACAAATAAATGTTAATAAAATGTTTGCATCAAAAAAGAAAAATGAAGTCTCTAAAAAAAAAGAAATACAAAAAAAATTAACTAAAAAAGAAGATATCAATATTGAAATAGTTCAAGATAAAATAACTATTTTTAATGAAATTGATAAAATTGTATAATAATTATATAACATATCTATTGATTCAAAATTAAGCTGAACAAGTCTCACAAGTATTTTCCGGTTCGATTGTAAATTGCATAGCCTTTGAACTGGGCTTTGTCCTTAGATAATACATTCCAGTCTTTAATCCCTTCTTCCATCCATAAAAGTGCATTGACGATAATAATTTATAATTTGGAGACTCTACAAATAAATTAAGACTTTGTGATTGACATATAAATCGACCCCGATCCGCAGACATATCTAATATATTTTTTTGCCTTATTTCCCACGCGGTCTTATATCTATCCTGGATAAATTTAGGGATCTCAGGTATCATCTGAATCGAACCATCATTTAAGATGATTTTATCTTTAATTTCCTCATTCCATATACCTAATTGTATCATATCTTTTACTAAATATTCATTAATAACCATGTACTCCCCAGCTAAAACCCTACGAGTATAAATATTAGATATCACTGGCTCAATACATTCAAAGTTACCCAGTATTTGTGATGTTGATGCGGTAGGCATAGGAGCTACAAGTAAACTATTACGGACTCCATATTTTTTTATCTCTCCTCTTAAATAATCCCAATCATGTAAAGTATTATCAACGGTTTCACCCCATAGATCAAATTGTAATTTCCCTTCATAAAGTGGAGAACCAATATATGATGAATACGTTCCAAGATATTCCTCACGATTTAATTCTTCTGGAATATAATGTACTTCTTTTTGTAATCTTCGCAATACCTCAATTGGTATGAAATCATCTAAACTATTATTCTCATATTGAGAAATACCTTTCTTTACAGTTAATATATCTTTTTCCCGATCTCGGGCTATTTCCATAGAAGCTTCTAAAGCCACATAATAAATACTTTCAAATATCTTCAAATTAATTTCTCTTGATAAATCAGAATCAAAATTGGTCTTCATTTCATAGAATACATTCGCTAATCCTTGTACACCTATACCAATTGGACGATGTCTCATATTTGATAACCTTGTCTCGGGAATTGGATAAAAATTATAATCAATAATCCGATTTAAATTATATGTCAATACTTTTGATAATTCTTTTAATTTATTATAATCAAATGTTGGTTTAATATATTCAACTAAATCAATATATCCACCAATTAATTTATTCGTATTATGATAGATCCTAGGAAATTTAATTCCAAATAATTCATCTTCAATTAATGATAACTCCGATTTATCTTTAATAATATAATTGATACCCATTGAATCACATAAACGTTTCGTATAATCACAATATTTACATCCGGATTTACTATATACTGTAAGATTCAAATCCGTTAAATCCTTTCGAATTAAACAACTAGGTAAAGATATAGATGCCAAATTACATACAGCGGTCTCTTCCTCATTAGAATATTCAATGATTTCTGTACATAGATTAGATGATTTTATAACTCCTAAATTATTTTGATTCGATTTATAATTACAAGCATCCTTATAAAGTAAATAAGGCGTACCGGTTTCAATCTGGGATGTTAATATTGAAAACCATAATTCTTGAGCCTTTATTTTCTTTCGATACAAACCTTCCTTTTCATATCTTATATATAATTCATCAAAATCATTACCATAACAATCACTCAGACCAGGACATTCATCAGGACACATTAATGACCATTCTTTATCCTCTTGAACCCGTTTCATAAATAAATCCGGTATCCATAGTCCATAAAATAAATCGCGAGCCCTCTCAAGTTCATTTCCATGATTCTTCTTTAATTCCAAAAAATTAAAAATATCAAAATGCCATGGTTCTAAATATATCGCAAAAGATCCATTTCTTTTACCACCGCCTTGATCAATATATCTAGCAGTATCATTAAATACCCTCAACATTGGAACAATACCATTTGAATAACCATTTGTACCCCGGATAAAAGAACCATCTGAACGGATATTATGTATATGTAATCCAATACCACCAGAATATTTAGAAATAAGTGAACAATCTTTTAAAGTCTCATATATTCCTTCAACAGAATCTTCCTTCATAGCTAACAAAAAACAAGAAGCGAGTTGTTCACGTTTTGTTCCGGCATTAAATAATGTTGGTGTCGCATGAATAAAATCCTTCTGTGACATATGGTTATATGTTTCAATCACTCTATCTATATTGTCACGATGTATACATATCGCTACACGCATAAATAAATATTGCGGTCTCTCAATAATTACCCCTTTCACTCTTAAAAGATAACTCTTCTGAAGTGTCTTAAATCCAAAATAATCTATCATATAATCATTCATATTATTAATTACATCATCCAATTTCTCCTCATTATTAATTACAAAATTATATAAATAATCATCAATAATATTATTAGTATGTAATTCTTTTATCGCATCAGAAAATTTCTCTGTAGTGCTCTTCTGATGATTTGATACAACAATCCGTCCAGCCAATAAAGCATATTCTGGATTGTTTGAATACATTGAAATAGCTATCTCAGATGCTAATTCATCTAATTCACTTGTCTTAACACCATCATATATTTCAGAACAAACCTTCTGGGCAATACTTGTAGGGTCGATATTTAATTTATCATTAAACTCCTCACCTGTACATAATAATTGTATCCTCCGTATTATCTTATCAAATGAAACATCCTCCATTTGACCATTCCTTTTTTCAACTTTCATTTATCTATATATATATAGTATAATACATATTTTAAGTAATTTATTGTTTTATTTTCTATTATTTATTATGAACCATAGAATGAATTATAATCAACCATTTAATACAAAATCATATAATAAAAACCCATACCCTAATTTCCTCTATCAATCATCTATAACAAAAAATAATTCATCCAAATCTTCTAATAAAAATGTTGACCCATTCTTAATTATTCTATTTATCTTATTAATCATCGGCGTCCTTATAATAGTAAAAAAATTAAATATACTCAATATTATTAAAAGAAAAATAATGACACAATCAGATGATAATAATGAAATTAACCCCAAATAAATTATTCGGCATAATTATTGTTTTTTTTTTATATCATATAATAAAAAATCGATTATGATAAATATTAATACAGACAATAAATTATATAATTACTTATTATATATACTACCACCGTTATTAATATTACTCATATACATTATCAAATACTATAAAAATAAAATATATAGATATATGTATAAAAAATTAGATATTACACCAAATATAATACATTTTGTATTCGGTTTATCACCACATACAATGGAGTTTCAATTTGTTCATTACATATCAATTCTAAGCTCTTATGAAGTCAATAATCCAAATAATATTTACCTCCATTACAGATACGAACCACACGGAATATGGTGGGAAAAAACAAAAGAAATCCCTAATATAGTTTTTAAAGAAATAACTAATGTATATACTCACATCAAAGGTAGACAAGTAGATAATATAGAAGATATTAAAAAAATATTAGAAATTGAAATAATTTATGAATATGGTGGAATTATTATTGATATCAATACAATTAGTATTCGTCCATATGAACAATTCATACAAAAGAAAAACACATTTCTATTTACCAATAATAGTTATAATTCATTATTTGATTCTATATCAATCGCACCTCCCAGTAGTCGATTTTTTAAACTAATTATTGATAATATTTATAATGAATATTATAAACACGGGACAAAAAGCATTAAAGGAATCTTTATAGACAAATATAATAAATTTAGACCATTGGTTAATCTAGTACCAGCGGCCATTACTTATATACCCGAATCAGACAACCATATCAATCTATTCACTAATAATGCACAAATATCAAATGAATTAATTATATTCAATTTACTTCAAAATATTAAAAATAAAAATGATATATACATGATTGATAGTTATGATTGGATAAAAAATAATCCACATACATTATATAGTAATATAGTAACAATGGTATTGCCAGATTACATTATTTAAAAAGTATTTAATCTAAAATACAATGAATAATAGTCTTAATCAATTTATAATTCAATTATTCAATAAAAAAGATTTTATTGATGATTGGTTATCACATAAATATAAAGAAAAATCATTAGCTATTTATGGCCCCCCAGGTATAGGTAAATCAACACTCGCTGATTATATCCTTAAAGATTGGGTTAAAATATATATTAGAAATGATTTCTGTAAAAATAATATAAATTTTAACGATTATCTAAAAGACTCCTTATATAAAAAAAGTATTACAATGATGTTTAATAATAATATCTATAAAGCCCTCATTATAGATGACATATACTATATACAAAATAATGATAAAAAATTATTTAAATCAATTATTAATTTTGTGAAACAAAAATTAAAAAATCATCCAATTATATATATCCTTAATTCAACATATAATAAAAATATTAAACTAATAATACAAAAATGTTTCCCCTTTAAAATTGATTATTCATTCTCTCAATTAGTATGTATCGTTAAAAAGTTCTTCCTAAATAATACTGATGATGATATTATAAAAAGTCTAGTAAATAAATCAAATAATAATTTACATAATATTATAGTAAATATAGATTTCTATAATACAAATGTAAAAAACATACATTGTTTTGATACTATAGAAGAAGATTTATCACTACATATAAAAAATATTATTAATATAAAAGATTTTATTAGTATATATAATCATTCATATACAGATTATAACATTATTGGTTTAAATATATTAGAAAACATACACGTATGGATTAATAAGGATAATAAATTAAATGATAAGGAAAAAATAATACTTATTCAGGATATCTATCATTCATTTTCAATCTCAGATAAACTCTTAAATAAAGTTCAAGAAAATAATCAATGGACATTAATTGAACATATCATTACATATAGTATTGTTCATCCAATTGTAAATATGAGGTTAAATAAAATTAATATAGATGGTGATATTCCATATAATAAATATATTAGTAAATGTATTATTTATATTCATAATATTAAATTACTATCAACCATAAATATAAATGTAGATATACTATCCTTTTTATATAATATGATTAATTTATATTATAATTCAAATAATTCAAATCATATAGTTAAAAAACATATCATAGATTATATTGAATACTATAAAATACCAATCGCAATATTAGAAAAATTTCTCAAATTCTTCCTAACATTAAATAAGAAAAAAATAGGCATCTTTTATAACTAAATTAACTCTTTTTCTTATTTATCATCTCCTTATATTTTCTTAAATCTTCCTTCGTTAATTCATATCCCCAATGCAATAATACTTGACGAATTACAGGGCTCACACTCTTATCATTATATTTTTTTCCAGTTTGTATAATCTTATTCATTAATCGACGTCTGAATCGACCATTTGGTCCAGCGATGTTTAACCAACGTTTTATCTGTCTTTCATCATCATCTATTCGACGCCCATTATAAAATCTACAATACCATTGGAACCAACCATAAGGATCTTCCTCTACTATCCAATTATTTTTCTCCCATTCTTCTAATGATGAACCACACCTAACACCATACTTATTAACCTTATTATCATATTCGTTAGATATAACTTTCTTATTAATATCGATATTTTGAAACCATGTTTTAGGATATTCAGCAATTACCTCTCCCCCCTTATATTTTCGATTGGTAATTGAAGAATATATTGGACGGAAATATGTCCCACCAAAGGCTCCATCCTTAAATACATCTTTTGGTGTTATATTCGGTTGAAACTCACGATAATCTTTAAATGTACGCATATTTTAATATATCTATATTATATAATGGTAAAAAAAAATACAAGAAAGACCTCTCGAAGGACCACAAAAAGAAACACTCGAAGGACCACAAGAAGAAACACTCGAAGGACCACAAGAAAGACCTCTCGAAGGACCACAAGAAAAAACACTCGAAGGACCACAAGAAAAAACACTCGAAGGACCACAAAAAGAAACACTCGAAGGACCACAAGAAGAAACACTCGAAGGACCACAAGAAGAAACACTCGAAGGACCACAAGAAGAAACACTCGAAGGACCACAAGAAAAAACACTCGAAGGACCACAAGAAAAAACACTCGAAGGACCACAAAAAGAAACACTCGAAAGGAAACAAAAAAAGATAAACATGTTTTTATTAAAAAAGAAGGAGATAAAAAAGATCTAAGGATCTTTGTAATTAATCTTAAAAGAAATAAAGACAGATGGACAAAATATGAAGAATATAATAAAAATATTCCATCACAAAATTATATAAAATATGAAAAGTTTAATGCGGTTGATGGTAATTATTTAAGAAAAAATCCTTCTACAAAAGAAGATAAAAAAGATAAACATTATTTTGATAAAATTATAATGATGTGGAATGCTGGAGAAAAACAAAAAGGTAATGTTGTTGGTTGTCTTCTTTCACATATTCGTCTAATGAGAAAGATTGTTTCCGGAAAAATGGACAAAGTCCTTATTATTGAAGATGACGCCCTTGTTGATATGAAATTATTAAAACGCACTAACTTAAATAAATTAAAAACGGATAAAATGATATATTTTGGAGGCGTACTAAGACCATTAAAATTTAAAGATCCTAAATGGAATTATAATAAAGTAAAGAAAACATTCAAACGTAATAGAGTAAATAAAATAATTCCTTCCAGATTTAAAATAGGTAGTACTCATGGATTATATTATCCAACAAAAGAAGCCGCGAAAAAACTTCTGACGTTTTTTGAATCAAAGGATAGATTAAGGGCGATTGATTCCGAATTAGCAATAATACAAAAAAAGAATCCAGAACTATTAGATAGCATTTACTATCCCGCTATAGTTTATTTAGTTATAGAAGAAGCTCAAAAGGGATTCAGCGGACAATACTTTAAAAAAGATGGATTTGATAGAAGTATGAAGGAATATTAATCATTTTAATATTACACGTATGTTTAATCCAATTGTTATTAATAATATTATTATAAGTACTAAGACTATTAATAATATTTTAATAAAATAAGGATATAATTCATCTATAATCTCTTTTATAATCGGATTAATTACTCTTAACCTTAATATATTCATATTATCTTCTTTCTTTATTTCATCAGATATTTGATTTAAATATGTATTTACTATATTATTTAGTTTCATTTCATATTATAGATATTTTTATAAAAGGAAAATAACAAATAATAATATCACTTAAACATAAATTTGATTAATAATGTATAAAGTAAATAAAATACCATGGGTATTAAAGGACTCACAAAAATCATTACGAAATATTCTCCAGACTCAATACATAGTGAAAATTTATATAAATTATCCGGTAAGAAAATAGCTGTTGACGCAAGTCTATTAATATATAAACAACTCAAAGGGGCTCCAAATGTTAAAGTATTTAGAAATAGTAATGGAAAGATAACAAACCATATTACAGGTTTATTCTACAAAATAATGAACTATGTTTCCTTAAATATTGAATTAATATTTATCTTTGATGGAAAACCACCAGATAATAAACAATTATGTATTGATGAAAGGAAAGAAAAATCAAAAAAATCTCTTGAGGAAGCTAATAAATCTATATCAGAAGAAGAAAAACATAAACACGAAAAAAACTCATTAAGGATTACTAAAGAAATTATTAATGATGTAAAAACACTACTTAAATTAATGGGTATACCATATATTCATCCAGAAGAAGGTGAAGGTGAAGCTTATGCTAGTGAATTATGTAGGATTGGGTACGTTGATTATGTTTTAACAGAAGATATGGATACTATGGCGTATGGATGTCCCAAATTAATAAGGAAATGTATTGATAAATCATGTAAAAGAAATGATATCATATCAATATTTGATTACTCAAAAATTATTAAAGATCTAGAATTAAATCAAGAAGAATTTCTAGATTTCTGCATACTTTGTGGTTGCGATTATTGTCCAGTTGTACCTAGAATTGGAGCTATTACAGCTCTAAAATTAATAAAAAAATATAAAACAATTGATAATATAGTCCTTAAAAATAATAATTATGATTTTCCAAAAGACTATATTGATCAAGTAAATTGTGCTAAATATAACTTTAAAAGATATAAAGGATCTATAAATATAGAAGATCTAAATATTATTCAATCCGTAAAAGATATTAATGGATTAAAAGATTTTCTCATTAAAGAAATAGAAATGAATGAAAAAAGAGTCAATAATTCCATCAAAAAATATAGTAATACCTATAAATAATCATTATATCTTCTGTACCTTATCAGAAGTAACCTTAGGATTTGATTTAATTAGTTCTATTTTATTATTACTCTTAGCCTTTTTTATATCAATACATTTATGTGAATGAGTATATCGATGTAATTGACAGAATACATTATGACAACTTTTACATTTAAAATTAAGTAAGTTACATTTTTTATTACAAAAATTACACTTTATTCTATCTTTCTTTAAATTATTCATAATGTTATGATCTATTATATATTAAAGTTTAATCAAATTTATAAAAATGTAAATCCGTATCCTCTATGGTGGGACATATTTATTCCTCCACCATTCTGGACAATATATATATTATCATTAATATTTGTTCCTCCATTTAATATTTCCCGTATTCTTTTTATCGCCCCTCCTCCTCCTTTTAATTTTTTATCATCTTTCCCATCATCATCATCGTCATCATCATCATCATCATCATCGTCATCATCGTCACCGTCATCGCCATCATCATCATCATCGTCATCATCATCATCATCATCATCATCGTCATCGTCATCGTCATCGTCATCGTCATCGTCATCATCATCATCATCGTCGTCGTCACCGTCATCGTCATCGTCATCATCATCGTCATCGTCATCGTCATCATCATCGTCATCGTCATCGTCATCGTCATCGTCATCGTCATCATCATCGTCATCGTCGCCGTCATCGTCATCGTCATCGTCATCGTCATCGTCATCGTCATCATCATCGTCATCGTCACCGTCATCGTCATCGTCATCGTCATCGTCATCGTCATCGTCATCGTCATCGTCATCGTCATCATCATCATAATATTTATTCTTAATTTCTGAAGCTTCGTCTGTCTTCTTCCATTTTATTTTATCACCCATCCAATATCCAATATCTATCTCATCACCATCTACAATATAATATAAACTTTCATCCGATAATTTATGTTGACACCTAAATATTTTATTCTTATTTTTAATGATTAATGTTTCTTCTGTCATATTCTTTAGATCTATATTATCTTGGAAAAAAGTATATTTCTTTGATTTTTCATTAGAATCCCCATCTTTTTCTTCTGAAAACCAATCCTTTAATCCACCCGGAAACTCAGAAATATTTACAAATCCGACATTTCTCATTTTTTCCTTTAATTTTCTTGATGCATTACATTTGGGAGAAGCACAATAAATAATAATAGGGAGATTAAATATTTCCATTTTCTTTAATTTATCTTTTTTTTGTTGATTCTTTTTTATATATAATATTAATTTTTTCTTAGTCTTCTTATCATCTTCATAGAATGAATCATATGGAATACTAATTGATGTGGGTATTGATTGATTATAATCTTCCTTACGAAGGGCATTAATAATTATATGGTCATTCGATTTAATTACCTCTTTCAACTGATTCTTAGTAACCATACAATTACTTTTAATTGTCCGTACATCTGTATTCCAAGTATTATCTTCGTTCATATGAATAAAATGTATGTGTCCGGGGTATGTTACATTATTCACTTGATATGGTTGTGGACAATTTAGAATTAAATAACAGTTTCCATTCCGATCTGTTTTTTTTAATCCTTTATTTTTAAGGTTCCCATAGGCTTCTTTAGGACCTTTTATTTTAGTTATATTTTCATATGAATCAGACGCCCAATAAAAGATCCATGTATTCTTTTTACCAGTATTAAACTTAATTTTTAATTTCCTTCCGGTTATTTTGGGCTCTTCTTCAACCCAATTTTTTATATCATTTTTAAAGGCATTATATTTATCATCACAACTTATTATTTTTGGTAGGAGCGAATAATTCCCTTCTTCTTTATACCATTGTGGTATTGTATTTTCTGTATCTATGGTTGTATTATCATATGATTCGGATATACAAGTTAAACAATCATTAGTCATCTTATTATAATAAATATATTTTTTATTATAATCTTTTACTTCTTATTTATTTTATATTAATCCATTTTTTTAGATTATATTTTTATTCACAGAACCATTTAACTTGGGTATGGGATTTTAATATTTTACTAGCATTTTTTATAATTGATTTATATTTATTATTCAATGGTGTATTAATAATATCAGCGATTTCTTTTCCAATATCATCTGTATATCCAACAACATAACAATTATAATCTTTTTTAAATAAATCCCCATTTTGAACCCATTCTTTGTGTAGAATTAAAGCACAATTATGATAAATGGCTTCTAAAAATGTATATTGAGTCCCTCCACCGTCTCCTTTAATAATTGACATATCAATTATATAATGACAATTATTTAATAGATCTTTTCCTTTATAACTTAATGGTAATGTTTTTGGAAATTTCCCATGCCAGTATTTGGGAAATTCTAAGTCCTTTAATTTATGATGTACATAAAGCCTATTTTCAGCTCCAAAAATTTGGATCTTTTTATCATCCGATTTTATCATCTTATTTGCTTTTAGTATTAGATCAGTATTCTTATCAAAATCAATCCTCGATATCGATAGAGAATAATAATCGGAGGATTCACTTGTTTTTGGATATTGATAAAATGGATGATACAGAAATGTAGATTTTTTATTATATTTATTGAGTAATAAATCTTGTACTGTTTTACGTATGGTTATTATTTCAAAATTATCTAGTAATTCAACTATTTTATTGTCTTTCCCTTTTAATTCTGTTGGATCATGAATAACTAGTCTAGTCCCCTTTGGAAAAAGATAAAGATATTTCCAATAATGTTTATCAACAGCAGTTATTAATAGATTATTTTTTTCAAGTAAATCATCTATTCTCATATTTTTATATTCTATACCATATCCGTAATCCCGTTTATTTGGTTCTGTCCTTTTACCAACCTTAAATAATTCATAATTATATTTTAATGATAAATGGGCGGTAAATGTCACCCATCCACCATAAATTGGTTTTGCCATGTATACAAGATTAATTGTCATTTATATTTAAAATATTATAATCAATCTAAAAAAACGAGGTAACAATTATCTTTTTAATAGAACCACCTTCTTGTTTTTTTTCATTTTTTTCTTCTATTTGAATTTCGTCTTCTTCCTTTTTTTTTTCTTCTTCCTTTTGTTTTTCTTCTTCCACTTGATTTTCTTCTTCTTCCTCTTCCCCCCCTTCTTCCTCTTGGATTTTTTTCTTTTCTTCTTCTTCTTCTTCTTCTTCCCTCCATTGCGAGTCAGGTAAAGGTTCATTTTCATCTGTTATATCATTTTCATCTGTTATATCATTTTCATCTGTTATATCATTTTCAACTTTTTTTTCTTCCTCTACTTTTTTGAGTACGATAATATCTTTTTCCTCAACTTTATTTTCCTCTTCTATTTCTTTTTCTTCCACTTTATTTTCCTCTTCTATTTCTTTTTCTTCCACTTTATTTTCCTCTTCTATTTCTTCCTCTTCAGCTAACTCGGGTATTTCAACCATATCTATATCTTCGATTCTCATCATTTTTAAATCATTTTCTTTAGTTTTAATCTTTTTAATTTCCATTTTTTTCTTACCACTATTTAGGTGTGATTCTTCAAATGAATATATATCTGATTTAGGTATTAAACTAGATAAAGAATCATATATTATTTTATTTTGATTTGAAAGAATTGATTTTTTATATAAAAAATTATTTAGAAGCATCGTATTATATATATATAATAATACCTATATTTTTAATGACTATGAAACCTAATATTGAATTGAAACAATATGATCAAATTGGAGAAATTGAAGTTGGCTTAGATGAAGCGGGACGTGGATGCTTATTTGGACCTGTATGTATATCTGGAGTTATTTGGCCAAAAGAAGATCCCAAAGAATCAATGATAATTAAAGATTCTAAAAGATGTACTGAAAAATATCGTTTAAAATGTTTCGAATATATTAAGGATAACGCAGTTTCTTACTCCATTCAAATGATAGATAATAATGAAATAGATACTAAAAACATTTTACAATGTTCCATAGAAGGTATGCATAAATGTCTTAATGACATTACAAGAGACCAAATGGTAGATACAATCTTAGTGGATGGTAATCATTTTAATACATATTATTGTAGTACAAATGATCAATTTATAGATCATAAATGTATTATAAAGGGTGATAATAAATATAAGAGTATAGCCGCCGCTAGTATTTTAGCTAAGACATATCGTGATAATTATATTATTGATTTAGTAAATAAAAATCCCGAATTAAAAAAATATGGTATTGAAAGAAATAAAGGATATGGTACAAAAGAACATATGGACGCGATTAAGGAGTATGGTATAACAAAATGGCATCGTAGATCATTTGCCCCATGTAAAATGAAAGAAATAATTAATTAAAAAGAATAATAACCTTTTCAGAAGTTCTATTTGTCGACATATCAATATGTAGAGGGATTACTTGATAAAATAAATGTTTTATTCCATTCACATATTTTTCTTTTGAAATCAAAGTATGATTATGTACTTTTAGGAATTGACGAAGAATAGTAATGCATTTTTTTTCATTTAAATCAATTAAATATAATTTCGCCTTACACGGTAAATAATATTTTCTAAGTTTTGTTGATAGAATATTTATTTTATCAACTGTTTCTAAATCTTTTAAATTAGAACGTGTAAATGAGTGATTATCTTCAAAGCTATTAATTCCGAAATTTCTTAATATCTCCATAGTAATTTCACGGTCAGGTGAAATTTTAAATAATTGATTCTTCATATTTTATAAATTTATTTTAATTTTAAAATAAAAATTAATAAACTTAAATCTTATTTTTAAAAAAAGGTTTAAAGGTTAAGAATAAAAAATCCATAGTATAATATAATGTCTTCAATAGATAAAAAATTAATAGATGAATGGGATGTAATTGATACAATATTTAGAGATACTGAATATTATAAATCGCAACATCAGGTTGAATCATTTGATGAATTTATATTTTCAGAAGAAAATGGTATTCGAAATATTATTAAAAGAGAAAATCCATTCATTCTATACAAAGGTCAAGATGCTACTACAAATACTTTTTCATATGAAATAAGGATATACTATGGAGAAACATTAAATGAAGAAGGTGAGATAATTCCTAATATTGAAAATATTTATGTTTCTTCTCCAGCTATATATGAAGGTGATAAAATGAGTGAGATGTTCCCCAATGAAGCTCGATTACGTAATCTAACATATAAGACAAATATATTCTGTAATATAGGTATTCATTATATATTCCATGATAAAGGCCCTCAGGGTGAAATTATTCCTTCAAAAGTGTTGAATTTAAAGAAAGTGAATATTGGATCAATACCAATTATGGTACATTCCAAATTATGTATTCTTCATGGATTAGATTCAATAAAACTAAAGGAGTTTGGTGAATGTCCTTTTGATCAAGGAGGATACTTTATTATAAATGGTAAGGAAAAAGTGATGTTATCACTTGAAAAAAAAGTTAATAATATATTATATATTAACGGGTCAAGTGAAGATAATATAATACTACAAGGCAATATTAAATCTGTATCTAATGAAGGATTTCAATCTTCACGAACAAATGTAATTAGTTATGTAAAGAATACAATAAGGACACAAATTGAATCAACGGTAGTTACACGTGTAGAGAATACATTTAATATCCGTATCTTAGGAATAGATATACAAATACCCGTTTTTATTTTATTTAGGGCCCTTGGATTTGAATCTGATAGAAGGATATTATCATTAATTATATATGATAATGATACAACTGTTCTAAAAGATAAGTTAATTGAACTTTTAAGACCAACAATTAAAGCATCTCAACCAGTATATACACAGAAATCAGCTTTTAAATTATTATCTTTAAATACAAAGGGTAAAGAAAACTTTAATGTGATTGATATATTATTAAATAATCTTTTCCCAAATTATGGTGGTGATAATACATCAAAAGCATATTATTTAGGGTATATTATCCGTAAAATGTTATTAACACATATAAAATTTTTACAAGAGACAGATAGAGATTCATATGTTAATAAAAGAATTGATTTACCTGGTTCATTATTATTAGAGTTATATCGCGAATTATGGGGTAAATTTAAAAGAAATACATCATTAAAAATTGATCACGAATATAAATTAAATTATGAATCAATTCCGGAATCAAATATATCTAATTTAATTAATAACTCAAATATTGGAAAGATATTTGATAATTCAATTATGGATTCAGTTAATCGATCTTTTGGAGCTAGATTTGGAACAGGGATATCGGCTAGAGAAGGAATTGTTCAAACTTTAAATCGAAATGTAATGTTGGGTACTTTATCACATATCCGTAGATTATCAATACCATTACCCTCCGGATCAAAAGTAGATGGTCCTAGAAAACTACATAATTCCCAATGGGGGTTTGTATGTCCAACTGAATCCCCTGATGGAGGAAATGTAGGTATTATTAATCATTTATCAATCATAGCTCGTGTTACAAATAATATAAAGGAAGATGGTGTATATGAATCATTAATCGATGGAGAAATAATGGTTTTAAATAATATAAGTGTTCAAGATTTATCTAAATATACAAATGTATTCTTAAATGGTCGTTTAATTGGAATCCATCGTTCTCCAAAATTATTATTAAAATATATGAAATTATTGAAATTGAATAGTTTTATTAATATTACGACATCGATCTCCTGGAACATACAAACGGACGAATTTCATGTTTTTACTGATTCAGGAAGAATAATTCGACCGGTTTTTAGATTAAAGACAGATTCAAATGGAAATAAATATAATGAACTAATATCTGGAAATTATGAATATATTAAAACATGGAATAGGGCGATTCATGGATATTTATTTAATAAAATAGATGATATTAATTTTAGTACTCCAACTTATTTTAGAGAAGAATTATCCATATTAAAGAAAAATAAGGATTATTTAGAGATCCTTGAAAAGGAATCAAGTGTTATTGAATACATTGATCCTATTGAATCAGAGAATATACTTATTGCTAAGGATATTAGAACCTTTGAGAATATACATAGTCATTGTGATATCCATCATTCATTAATGTTAAGTGCTGTATCTTTAAACATACCATTCCCAGAACATAGTCAATATCCGCGTAATGTTTTTTCTTGTCAACAAACAAAACAGGCGGTGGGAGTTTATTCATCATCCTATCCATCAAGGTTTGAGACATTCTCCCATATATTAAATTATCCACAAAGACCAATTGTAACAACTCGATTTAAAAAATATACTGATGTGGATAAATTACCATATGGTATTAATGCGATTGTAGCTATTGCTTCATATTCTGGTTATAATCAAGAAGATGCAATTATCTTAAATAAATCATCCGTTGACCGAGGAATGTTTCGTTCCTTATATTATCGAAGTTATGAAGATAAAGAAGAAAATGAAAATGGTAAAAAAGAATATTTTGGAAATCCAATGAAGGAAAAAAATGTACAGAAATTAAGTGCTGGAAATTTTGATAAATTAGATGATAATGGTTTTATTAAAGAAGGTACTTCAATTACAGATGATGATATATTATCTTCAAAATGTATTCTATCTTCAAATTCAAATGGAAATGAAATCACAAAAATTAAAGGAAAAAGAGCTGGATTTGGAATATCAGGTATTGTTGATAAAGTATCAATAATGAAAAATAAAGAAGGTTTGCGTTCTTGTAAAATACGTATTCGTAAAGAAAAGGTCCCTGGTGTGGGTGATAAATTTTCGTCAAGATGTGGTCAAAAAGGGATGTGTGGGATGGTCCTCCCAGCTTGGGAAATGCCATTTACAAAGGAAGGCATTGTTCCAGATATAATTATTAATCCTCATGCAATACCAAGTCGTATGACAATTAATCAATTACTCGAAGTTATTTTAGGGAAATCATCATGTCTTGGAGGATTCTTAGGAGATGCGACACCCTTTCAAAATAATGATATCACAGAGTTTTCAAAAGTATTAGAAGGCTTTAATTATCAAAAAAATGGAAATGAAGTCATGTATTCAGGTATTAATGGAGAACAATTAAAATCCTCGATATTTATAGGGCCCACATATTATCAACGATTAAAAATTATGGTTGCTGATAAAATGCATAGTAGAGGTAAAGGTCCTTCACAATATTTAACAAAACAACCCGCAGCTGGAAGGGCTAATAATGGTGGATTAAGAATAGGGGAAATGGAAAGGGATTCTATTATCTCTCATGGAATATCTAATTTTCTAAATGAATCAGTTATGGAAAGATCAGATAAATATAAAGTTCAAATAGATAATAAAACAGGACTTATATCATATAATGATATCAATGCTGAAGATAAAAAATCAATTAATCTACCATATTCTATGAAATTATTATTACAAGAACTTGAAACAATGGCAATTGGGGCCAGATTAATTACTAAATCAAATGTAAATCCTATAATACTAAATGAATTAAATAAAAATATATCAAATAATTCAATTATTGATGATAATTTAGGTGAAGAAGAAAATACTGAGGAAGAAACTAATTAAGGTAATATTTGTTGAAAGAATAACTTAGCGAATTCTTTACTCTCACTATTCTTATAATATATACTAATTATATATATATCTTTATTATCCGGATATTCCGTTTTAACCTTATGATACTTATTATTACTATAATATTGACATTCTTCTTCGCCATAATAATTAATTTCTATTTTATCAATAATAATTAACGATTCTAGTTTTGATTCTTTAATATTCTTAAAATGTTCTTTATCCCCATTACTAATACTGACCTCTATTTCTCCAATTGATTTATAAATATTTCGAGTATTTATATTATGTATTATTTCCTTTAATTTTGATAATTTATCATTATTTGAAATAAAATTAATAATATCAATAATATTATCATTTATCTTTATAAATTCATCCCATTGATCTTCATTAATAATTCTTTTTATATTAATAACTGAATCAATTTCATTCATAAATTCTTTCATCATATATTCTAGACATCGTACAGTTCTATGATTATAGACCTCCTTATACATTATAAACCTTATTCGAAAGAATTCTTCTATATTAGTTTGTACCTTATCTGAGTATTGAATACTTCCATCAATTATTTTTGAATTATTCATTATACGTTCATATTCTATTCCATAATTTAAACCGGTCATATGTATGTCCCTAGTAATATAATCAAATCTATCTACATCTATTCCAGTCTTATTTGATATAATTTGATATTTATATTTCTCTAAAGGATCAATTGTATATTTCTTAGGATAAATAATTTTTAATATAAAATTAATATCTTTTTCTGTAAAACCTAAATTATATTTTTGATTCATTAATTCTAATAATTTACCAGATCGATATTCATGATTCTTATCCTGGTCAACTGTTTCATCAAATAAATGACTATATGGACCATGTCCTATATCATGAATTAATCCGGCGATTGTAATACATTCAATTTCTCTTTCTGTAAAAAACTTTTTATCTTTATTTAATTTTTGAATATATTTATTCGCTAAATGATATACTCCAATTGAATGTTCGAATCGTGTATGTACCGCGGAGGGGAATACCAAATAACAACAACCCAACTGTTTTATATTTCTTAATCTCTGGAATTCAATCGTATCAATTATCTTTTTAGCGATCGGACATAATAAAATATTACCATGAATTATATCATATATCTCCATTGTATTCCTTAATATATCCATTTCCTAAATAATCAAATTTATATTTAAGGAAGTAATCGTAATATACTTTATGAACTCTCAATTAGTACTATTCAGTAATACCACTTTCTATAAATATGTCCTTAATTATATATATATTACAAATAAAGATAAAATAAAATCTTTTGAATACTTATCTGAAAATTTAATAAAACCATATGAATATATAAGAAGGAATAATATTACAGTTGTTAAAGTATGTAATCCCCTTGATAGTAACTTCGATATCAATTATAATGATACTACCATTAATTTTAAATTAGAAACAATTGTTGATAATGATAATAATTATCAAAAGATAATTATTCCAGGACCAGGTTGTGGTTCAAATATAGAGGAAATCATTATTAAAAAAATTACTTTGAAATCGGATAATAATGATACATTAATTGAATATATTGATGAAGCTAAAAAATATGCTGAAGAACAAATTAATCTATCAAAAAAATCAACAAATAAAACAATTAAAATTAATATATGGAGAAAGGATTATTGGAATATATTATTTAAAAGTCCGAAAAGACCTCTTGAAACACTTTATCTTAAAAACGGTCAAAAAGAAGAAATATTAAATGTAATTGAAGATTTTTATAATCCATATACAAGGGCGGAATATCTTTCTTATGGAATCCCATATAAAAGTGTATTTCTCTTACACGGCCCACCTGGAACAGGGAAAACAAGTACGATTAATACAATCGCTTCACACTTTGACTGTGATGTATATACAATACCTATATCAAAAGAACTAACTGATTATGGATTAATTGATGCGATTAGTTATTTAGATGAAAAAGAAGACAAAAAAAGAATTATTGTAATTGAGGATATTGATACTATTTTTATTGATCGAAAAAAAGGAGATGATGAGAATGGAATCACTTTACAAGGTCTATTAAACTGTTTTGATGGATTTTCTTGTGTCGAAGGGACCCTCCTATTTATTACGGCAAATAAACCCCAAATTATAGATAATTCTTTATTTAGATCATGTAGAGTTGACCATAAATATGAATTAGATTATGCAGATGAATATCAAACAAAATGTATTTTTGAAAAAATAGCCCCTAAAAATGATAAAGAAACATTTCCCAAATTTTATAAATTAATTAAAAATAGAAAATATACAACAGCTATGTTACAAGAGTTCCTATTCTTTAATAGAAAAAAGGATACCATTTATAATAATATTGACGATTTTTTCAAAATTATTGATAGTAATTCTTCAGATCATTTTGAAAAGAAAAATAAAGATAATCTATATTTATAAATTTGATTGATTTATTATATAAACATAATATATATATATTATAATATATGAATATAATTGATAAAGTAACACGCTCAAGATATACATTAAAAAAAATCCTAGAGGATGAATGGGATACATCGACAATCTCAGATCTATCTAATCTAGAAATTGAAAAAATATATAATATACCCTCCTCAAAAAATAAAAGTATTGCACAATTTGGTGTAGCTTCTGGTTGTAACTTCACAGTTAAACATAAATCATTACCTTCTTATAGATTACATATAATCTATTTTAATTTTCCAGAAGTAGGGAAAATAAGTTCAAAAGTTACTAAATCATCTTGTGATAAAATAAATAATCTATATATTGATAAAAGTATATCACCAGAAGATAGCTTAATGGTTATTATTAATGATTCCATATCTGAATCTCTTGAAAGAAGTTTTAATGAATTTAATATTAAATTACAAAATGACCTCGAACATATAGAATTAAGTGATGAAATTATTGATGAAATGCAAAAAAATAATTTCCCTCTAGAAAAAAAACATTTTAGAAATGTTGTTATACTAGATATTAATATGGTTACAAATAATCTACTAGAACATCGTTTGGTGCCAAAACATAAATCAATCCGTGATAAAAAAACAATACAAGAAATCCTAGAAAGGTCAAATTGTTCAATTAATCAATTACCCATTATTCTTAAAAATGATACAATTAGTAAATTATTACGATTATCTCCAGGAGATATATGTGAAATTAAAAGGAAAAGTTTGAAAGCAGGTGAATATCCATTTTATCGTCTATGTAGATAAATTAAAAATATGATTTACTTAATAACATATCATCATATACACTCATTGGAACATATTTTATCTCAACCTCTTCCTTACATTTTGGACTCAATTGTTTTGAATAACCAAGTGTTATAAATAATATAGATACTATCATTAATATTAAATCAAATCTCATTTATTATTATTAATATAATCTTTTTAATCAATAATCGGTTTATAGATTATATTACAACCCCCTAAATATTTATTATCCTTATTTAAACCATAATGATAGGTGAAAAATACTAAAACAATTAATAGTATGACACCTAATATATCCATTTTTATTATATTATCATTTATATTTTTTTCAAGTTTATTCTTCTTTTAATCGATTCGCCATCCAAGGATCAACTGATTCTAAAGATTGTTTTATATCTTTATTAATATCAATACCTTTCTGGATTTCATCGGGCGTTTCATCTAATACACCCTCTTTATTTTCAAATATTTCTTCGTTATTATTTTGACATTCTCCTTCCTTCGTTTCTTCAGGACAATCATTACATTCTTTCTCAGGACAATCATTACATTCTTTCTCAGGACAATCATTACATTCTTTCTCAGGACAATCATCCGAAACAGTTTCTTCCAGTTTCTTTTCCTCTTCCAGTTTCTTTTCCTCTTCAAGGTTCTTTTCTTCTTCCAGTTTCTTTCCTTCTTCCATTTTCTTCCGTATGTACTCTTCTTTAGCAGCCTTTAACTTATTCCGTTTTTCTTCTTCATAAAAAACATCTCGATTAATATTATTCTCTTTATATTTTTCCATCATTTCATTTAATTGACTATCTATGTAATGTTCATCCTCAATATTATCAGCACACGGATCCCATGGTAACCAAAATCCAACCTGTCCTACAAATACATGAAAATCAGAATCAATTGATTGTAAAGATTTAGCTCTTTTTTCAGCCTCATCTCTTGTATTATATACACCCCGGACCTTTAATCCACGTATATTTGTCTGAAAATTATTCCGTTTATCAAAATCCGCCTGAAGTTCGTTGCTGTATTTATATGTGTAATCTTCATATTCTTTCATAACTTGTTTTATATCTAATTCCTTTTCCTTACAATATGATTGAAGGAATTTAGAAACTTTAAATGCTTCTTTTGATTCGATTAATTCTTCCGGTGAAACAAATGATAAACAAACATAATTCTGTCCAGGAATTGTATCATCGACTTCCAAATAATCAATTTTTTCCACTTTATCCGTCATTTATTATATTAATATTAATTATTTATTTTTTAAATATTAAACATATAATCAATTAATAAATGTTCGATTTATTCCAGTAACATTACAATAATCTATATTCTTTGTTGGAGCATAGATTCCTTGGGCTACGAGTAAAGATGTCGTACCCCCCACAACTAATAGAGTAATAATCCATCCAAAGAATACTTTCCATGCGATTTTCCAATTAATCCCTGAACAGTTTTTTATATCTTCTAAAGCCGCTACACCCATAGTAGCTCCTACTTGACAATGGGTCGTTGATAATGGAATACCCAATCGACTACCAATAATAATAATTGTTGCAGAACCTAATTCAATAGAGAAACCCCGACTAGGTGTAATACAACATAATTTAATACCTATAGCCCTTATTATCTTATATCCATATATCAATAAACCAAGTGAAATACCTACACCACCCATACCTAAAATTAAATAGGCATATTGATCCATATCAACTTTCTTTTCTAATTCACCATCATTCATATAAATACTGACAATAGCCGCATAAGGTCCAATAGCATTTGCTACATCATTCGCCCCGTGACTGAATGAGTCACATATAGCTGTAAATATTTGGAGATATTTAAAACTTTCTTCTGTTTTTTTATCGAATTTTTCAGATTGATCATGAATATCCTTCACTTCATTTATTTTAATTTGATCCATATCATAATTAATATTTCTTTTGATACTTCCAATACATTTTTGAACCCCATTTATTTTTTTTATTTCATTTAATTGATTAGGACATTCGATTCTTTCTTCAACGTGTTCCACTACTTCTTGTTGAAATCTATCATTGACTAATTGTTTCATTTTTGGGATAAAAGGAATAATTAATGAACTAGTAACTAAACCAGCTCCAGAAGCAATGAATAATGATCCCCCCGCTGAAATATTATCTAATCCGACACCCTTCCCTCCTTTATAGATTATGAAAAATGTATTGAGTGTTATTGTTAATCCTACAAAGATAGGAAACGTCTTATAAGATTTATTAAAACTATCTTCTTTCCTTAGAACAGTTAACCTTGTCAAGTAAAATATAAATGATGAGACTATCGCTGAAAATATTGGTGATAAGAACCATGAAAGAACTATTCCGGATACACCACCAACCCATGGGAAAGAATCACTCGCTTTATACCAAATTACACAATTACTCCCCCCGGTGACTATTGTCATACCTATCATACCGCCTACACACGAATGAGTTGTTGATACAGGCATCTCTAAATAGGAAGCTAAAAATAACCATGCTCCAACAGATAAAAGGACACAAAAACAACCATACATTAATAATTCAGGTTCATCTTCAAAACATTCATAATCAGCGATACCTTTACGGATTGTTTTTGTAACATGGGAACCCATTAGAATCGCTCCAGCACATTCAAAAATACTTGCAATAACGACAGCATTCTTAACTGATAAAGCTCCAGAACCAATTGATGTAGCAAAAGCATTACCTACATCATTCGCCCCGATACCCATAGAAGAAATAAATGAAGCTATGCCCCCAGAAATAACAATCCATAAATAATCTAACATCTTATATTTTATTTTATATTATAATCTATATTATTCTTAAGTAATATATGTATATAAAATATAATACCCATGTTATATTAATAAAAGATAAAGAAATAACTGGTAATTATAAATAAAGTAAATAATAATTTCCCATCCATAAAACCCGCGAAATTTTTCATCTGTTAGATAAAAACCTGATATATAATTAAATGACAGTAATAAAGGTTACTAAAAATGCTTGGAGAAAGATAGATACAATCCTAAAAACATCTAATAATAAATTAGGATTCCTTTATTCCGCATCAAGTGGAGGTTGTAATGGTTTTAATTTTGAATTAAATCTTATTAAAAAGGTACAATATGAAGAAATTATTAAAAAAAAATATTACACAGTACTTAGTAATAATGATTCAAAATTATATGTTGATCCTTTGAGTGAATTATTTCTATTAGGTACAACAATTGACTTTATTCAAGAAGATTATAATAAAGGGATCTTTGAAAGTAAATTTAAGTTCGAAATTAATAAAGATTTAATGACAAGTTGTGGTTGTGGTATTTCATTTAACCCCAAATCATTTACCACATGATAACCATTCATTATATTTCTTCTCGAAAATATCTAACTCTTCCCGCCATATATCTTTATTACTTAGAGATTGAAGTTTATCATATTCTCCCTTTTTATAAATAATATTTTCCTCCAATTCTGTTAACTTCTCAATTGTAAAATTATAAATTGATAAGTTCAACAAATAATTATAATGATTTTTTATATCTGTTTCTAAATTAAAATCAATGATTTCATTATTCTCATAGAATGGAAATTTAAGTTCTATAAGTCGTTGGATAATAGTATCTTTACTTTGTCTATAAATGATAATATCTTCATCAATTACTTTTTGAATAAACCGCATTTTAGCCTCCAGTAATTTAATTTCTTCCAGTAAGTTATTTAATTCATAGATCTTCCTACGACTATACATATTTAATCTTGTATAATAATGTTCATCCATTATTTGGTAAATAGTATCATACTTATGAATAACACCATCTTTATTATATAAATGCATATTACTGATTGATTTTGTCGTTGTTAACTTCAATTTATTTTCAATAATATCCGCGGTTTTATAAGTATTGTCAAATAATGTTTCATCAGAAACTTTGATAATAAATTTTACTTTTTCATCGGTTGAATGATTCTCATAATCTAATATCCATGGATCCTCTTCTTTTAATATTGTCTCAATATACTCTTTAAAATCATGTGTCCATTTTCCAATAGGTAATTCAGTAACAATTACTTTTTCATCTTCAATTTTATATTTACCCTTGGTAATGAATTTTAATTTACCTTTCTCATTTTTCTTTAAAATATTCCCAGTAAATCCTTTATAAAATGGCATCATTGATAGATATGGGAGTCCATCCATCTTCCTTCTTATATTCTCAATACATTCCATAGGATTAAATTGAGGAATTGTTGTACTGAATCCAGTCCCTATACCAACCATACCATTTACAAGTACCATCGGAATAATGGGACAATACCATTTTGGTTCAACAAGTAGACCATCATCATTAATATACTCCAATAAAGGTAGGTCTTTTGATGGAAATATATAATCAGTTAAAGGGTTCAGTTGAGTATGGATATATCTTGCACTCGCAGAATCATTCCCCCCCATTATTCTTGTTCCAAATTGACCATTTGGCGTTAATAGATTAATATTATTTGATCCAATAAAATCTTGAGCCATCCCAACAATCGCCCCTTGTAATGACATTTCACCATGATGATAAGCAGCATTCTCACTCACATATCCAGATAATTGGGCAACTCTTATCTCAGAATATAATTTCCTTTTTAAACAAGAATATAATATTTTTCTCTGTGATACTTTTAGACCATCGATACTTGACCCGATTGACCGTAAATTATCCGAATTTGAAAAATGTTTGAACTCAAGATTAATAAAATCAGTGATCGAAGTATTCTTCTTATTATAATCAAGTATCTCATCCTCCTTATAGGTTTTTAACCAGTCCTTCCTATGATCAGCCTCTGTTTTTTTAAAAGCTAATTCCATTGATTCATTTGTCTTATCATTTGTAGTGTATTTATTTATCATTAATTCCTTAAAATATTCTTTGGCTTCTTTTGATGTCGATGTCCCTAATCCCTTATAATACTTCACATTCCATTTATGATTATAAAAATCCTCTTTCCATTTATGATAATCAGTCAATGTATAAAATGACAATACCTTTTTCTTCTGTGATACCTTAATAATTGGTGTAACCATACAATTCACAAAATCTAATTGAAGTAACTCAGGCCATTGACTATGAAATAAATTCAGTATTAATCCCTTAATATGTGATCCATCATGATCTTGATCTGTCATAATCAACACTTTACCATACCTTAAATTTTTAGTATTTTTATATGACTTATTACTCTCGAGTCCTAATATTTTTTTAATATTTGTTATTTCTGAATTATTTGTAATCTGTTTTATTGAGGCATCCCTTACATTAAGGACTTTACCCTTTAAAGGAAATACACCATATTTATCTCTTCCAACAACAGATAAACCAGCAATAGCCATTGATTTAGCTGAATCCCCTTCAGTAAGGATTAATGTACATTGTTCAGACTTCCGGGTCCCAGCCCAATTCGCATCATCTAATTTAGGAATATCACGCAACTTATTCTGTTTCTTACCATTTGTTTTCTTAGCAGCGGTCTTCTCTTTAAATTCAGAAAATTGCAATACTTTTTCTGATAAACCAGAGTCACATATCTCTTTAACATACTTGTCAGTTATCTGAGGCATTGAACCAAACTTAGATTTTGGTGTAATTAATCTCTCTTTTGTTTGAGAATCAAATGATGGATTCTCAATAATTGAGTTCAAATAAATTGATAAATAATTCTTAACATATTTATCCGGAATTTCCTTCTTATGTTTCTTTTTAATATAAGAAACAACTCCGGATATTAATAATTTAACTACAGTATCAACATGGACACCACCCTTTGTTGTAGCTATCCCATTTACAAATGATATCTGGTTAAACTTATCATTTGTAGATACCGATACAGCCAATTCCCATCGATCAGATAATTTATTATATATCTTCTTAGTTGTAGTTGGATAAAGATCAATATAATTAGAAAAAGAGTTTACTTTAATTTTATTATCATTTAAATAAACCCTTACCTTATTATCTGTGACTCCAGCTATATCATGTACACGTCGTTTCATTAAAGAAATCATATCCTTTGAAAAAGTATCTATATTAAATCGCCCAAAATCAGTTAGCCAGGTTATCTTAGTATACGGTTTACCATTATATTTAGTAATTATTGGTTCATCTTTCGATTTCATATTATCATAAAAATGTTGGAAATATTTCAATTTGGTACTCTTATCACCTGTCTCAATATCAAATGATTTTGAAAAGATATTCACTATCTTCGCTCCATAACCATTCTTACCACCAACGGTCCTTATTTGACCTTTCTTATAATTTCCAGATGTTAATAATCTTCCAAATATTAACTCCGGATTATAAACCCCACTACTATGTTTCGCTACCTTAATACCATCTCCATTGTTATATATAGATATTTCCCCGGTTTCGGTATTTATATTTACACGGATCTCAGTTACTTTATTTGCTTTCTTTATATTGATTAATCTTTCGTGTTGATCACGGGCATTAACAATTATCTCATCAAACATCTTATATATTACAGGGATTAACTCAATATCAGAAAATTCAATCATACCATCTTCCTTCATTATTGGAAGTCTGTCAGGGGATTGTTCATCACTTCCAGCATATGTATCCGGTGATTCGAATACATGTGTACGAAGATCTTTTTCATCATATTCATCTTCATTAGGTTTTTTAGATGACATTATTTATTCTATATTCGTTTTATATTTTTAAATATATATTATATTTAGATTTCAAATTTTTTTTACAAAAACAAATATAAATCGGCGTCTTAAATGTTCAAAAGTGTAAAGAAATATATTGCTTACTATAATGGGGTGTATATTTTCATTATATAAAAAGGAAGATAATACATTATTAATAGAAAATAAATATTGTTTTCACTGTAATGGAGTAATACCTTATCATGATTTTAATAAACATATAAAAAAATGTAAAAAAAAAAAAGAGATACATATTTTCTAAATAATTCATTATTAATTACTTTTACATGGATTTCAAGACTCTAAATATACATACGATTCCAATTCCGAAACACACACCCATATTAAAATACACACACTTGTCATCATTAATCCCCGTATTCTTATCCACCCCATCATTCAACCCTTTATCCTTATCATCTTCATCTAGAAGTAATGTGTCATCTTTATCTAGATCATACAACACATTACTTCCAGCGGCCATCACCCCAAGCCCATATTCCCCGCTTAGAGTAGGAAGGCCATAATACATACGTAACTGATTTATGACAGATCCGTGGGGGAGGAAATCACTACCTATACCATTCATGCCAATAACAATCCACCCTGTAGTATTACGGCCCTTGAGGCCACGTGTCGGAGCCAAAGAGTCAAACATTAGGAAAGAATTCAACTCTAGTTCAAATGTTTTTACCCACCAATCCCCACGGAGTTCTGCTTTCTTTGTCTCTAGAATTACATTATTTCCAAAATCTGCGGTGAAATACCACGGATCAAATCCACTTTTGGACTTGTAGAAGAAATCAAGGAAAGAATCCGAGTTACGACATAGTTTATGGGAGTTAATACCTCCTTTGTGGTGACAGTTTGACTGAATGAATAACAGATATGTCAGAAAATCAAACCATGATACTTCCCAATCTCCATTCAAGTATTCATGGATTCTGATAAGACAATCTCTGTAGAGGTTTAGATGGACCTCCCGGCGGGTACCCGGATGTTGACTGACAAGGGGGTAGCTGTATTCACCATCAATATGTTTTTGGACGTATTTAGATATTGGTTTATCACCAAAGCCCCTTTCTCCTGGGGAAAGGGTCCAATTTGTTTCACTAATCACCAATTTGATGATCCTAAAGATATTGATCCCCCTTCTCTTAGAGATATCGACAATAGATTTAATGAGGGCATTGTGAAATTCCAAGGAAATGCCCATTAGATCGTAATTTATAAAAAATAATATTATAAGTAATCAAATTTTAATAATAGTACTTTGTTTCTCATTATGGCCACCACCAAGGGAGACGAAATCACAACTCAGGCGTCAGACTCACACGATGTATATCATCGATCCTTCTTGGATGATATTGTCTTTGTCTTATGTCCCGTACATAAATACAATTCCATTGCGAATATACCCTCCCAGAAAGGCCTTCCCGGATAGGGTTCATTGGAAACAAATCGTCCTTCTCTCGGATAGGAATATCCTCTATAAAGGTATTTAATTCTTTTATTAATGGAGAAAGTCTCTTTATATTTAACTTAATATTAAGTTTATAGGAAATTATTTTTAGGATATCATCGCATTTTATATCGGAAACTAATTTATAGAGAGTAGTATTATAATCGTTTTTTTTCATATAATTTATAGTTGAAGAATTACTCTTCTTCTTTTCAAATTTGTATAGCTTTATAAAAAAAGATCTTATTTAATAAGTTAATATACCACTCGTTCTTTCATTTTTCATTCCCACCAGTCCATAGATTGTGGAATCATATCAACATCTTCAAATGACTGAATGAACCAGGCATAAGGATCATTATATCCGTCTTCCTCCGGACAAACATCTATCTTACCCCCTTTATGTCTATGTCTCCAAAGGTGGCTCCCCATATAAGTACGTGGAATGGGTCGTCCTTGATCCCAAGCCCATGGTTTCTCATGGAAGCGCCCGTTTACTGATCTTGGATTATCATCGTCCTTTTTCGCCCAGAATGTCCACTCATCAGGAAGGTGAGGGAGAAGTACAGCAAAATTGATTAGCTGTTTTGAATTCTTCCATGCATATTCTTCTAGCATAAGATGGCGTTCACCTTGGTCAATATCTGGTGGACAGATCTTTAAACCTATAGAATCATCGTATGGAGATCTCCATGGTATTAAAGGCCTTCCACCTGAAAAGTATATTCGGTCCATTAATATTCGACCCCCATACATCTCAATTGGATTTGGGTACTCGATGGCCTCCTGCCGCCCCCCACTCCTCCTCGGACACATATCCAGATCATTTAGAAGTGAAATCCTTCCGGGATGGAAAAGAAGTGAGTTGTTGGCACACCATCTCCGTGGACATTGTCCTTTAAAGTCGCTCCCTTCACATCTCGAGCATATATCGTTGGAGAGGGATACACGGGCCTTAAGTAGTCCTTCTCTCTCTTCGATTCCATTAATAATGCTTTCTAATGACATGTTTAGTTTCGAAGAAGTAAGGATTTCAGGTAAACCTTTAAGATATTTATTCCGTATTTCTTCAAGGAGGTCTTGATGAAGGGCATCCCTGTAGACGCTAATACGGATTTTCTCAAAAACATCTCGGGGGAGTTCTGGATAAACAGAAACTATTAACGTGAAGGTCTTCCAAGATTTCTGACTCAAACTTAATGCTGAAGTACGGATTTCCGACATTGTAATACCGTGGTGGTTTATGGATAGTTAATATAAAAAAAAGATTAAATCTTTTCAAATTTAGGCATTTAAGATTTGTGTGGTTGCGATGGAGTACTCAGCTTCTTTGCACTAACTAATACACTAACTCTCCTCCAAATATTCTTTCATTTTTTACATAAAAGACTATCTATCTAATTCTGCTATTCATTCCTGGACAAATCGTTTTTGAGTTCAAGGCCAAGAGGATAGGGTCCAGGGTCTGATGTTCCCATCTTACCGGAGAATCCCCTGGTTCTTGCCACCAGGCGATCGTATCCGGGGACTTGACAGAAGTCTTCTTTTTGTAGTTATCTACTATCTCCGTTTCACTATTTGTTTCAAGAAGATATTGAATCACCGACTGGGGGAACATTGAACATTCTCCTCCAGGAACATATTTACAAATGGACTCATATTCTTCTTCAGACATATGATTATTCTCAACCTTGTCTTCACAGCTGACACCAATTTGAACAGGAGAACCATCAACCATTTCATAATCCCCTTTCTCCAGGATTTTCAACCAATTGATCTTATGACATTCGCATCCACAATCATCCGTATCCATGCAAGCTGATTGAGAGCTCCCCATAGTTACATTTATTACTTTACTTAAATGAGAAATATTATTTCAAATTTACTTTTTAAATGATATCATAAAAAAGATGATTTTTCTTTTTCTTTTTATTTTCTTTTAATCATGATTACGAATATAGTTTTGAATCGTCATAGCAGATTGAACTTCGAGGGTGGTTGGATAACGTTCTTCATACCATGGAATAGGAGTGTCAAGTTCCACATCAGATTCTTCATGGAAATCCTCTCCATAAAATTCCCGGTCTTCTTGAATTGACGAAGGCCGAACAACTGAATTGGTAATTGAAGAAGCAACAAAGTCTTCTTTTTCAACTTCTGAAGTTTCAGGGAAATCGATATACTCAAATGCTTCGGCAACCGCCTTCCCAGTATCTGTAAAACCCCCCACTTTTTTTACCTGCTCAATGACCCATTCTACTTTCACAAGACTACCAGTCATTTCTTTATTTTTCTTATTCAGAGTATAAATTTCTAGTTCAGCATCATCCAATTCGTATTGCATACATTTTCTTTCCATATCCATCATTTCCTTCAGTTCTTTAATCTCTTTCTTCTGTTTTTTGATAATTTCATTCTGAAACTGGATCCTTTCAAGATGACCATTACTGTCCAATTGTTTATCGACTTCCTTCTGTATAACATCCTTAAGATCTACTATCTTCTTGGAAAACACTCTCACCTGCATTTTATTCGTTCCCCGAAGTAGAAATTCCTTTTCCGAATCTCGGAGGAATGCGGGGTGAATCTCATTTGACATCATTGTGTAGACTTATCTTTCTTTAGTTTATTACTTATCGTTCAAAAAAAAAAAATCAAATTTACATTGGATGAACAATTACAGGTCTTTTAAGGATTTGTGTGTGGTTGCGGCGGAGTACTCAGTTCTTTTGCATTGTGATCGTATCTATGGGGATGAATCTTTTCAATCGGGGAGGGGTTCCACTTCCACACCTCCTCCGGCATCCGGCAGGGGCGGCCTACGTTCCACAGCTGCGGCGGGCTGTCAAGGGAGCGGTCCTTGTAAGTGGTCATGGAGTCAATCACCCGATAAGATAAGCCAATCCGTAACTCATTGATTTTGTCTTCCTCATTCTGGGGTGGGATGGGGTCGCGGCGCTGATCAATATCGACCACATACTCCCTCAAATCTTTTGAGATCTTTCGTTTGTTGATGAAGCCCTCCAGATACCCCCGAAAGTAGGCATGAGTGTCCTCGTCCAGATCCCAAGCGCGCATCATAATTGTGTAGAGGTACAGCATCGTTCAATGATCCGTTTCTTAAGTTATTACTTAATCCTACAAAAAAGAATCAAATTTACACACCTTTAAGGGTTTGTGTGAGGTCTCGATGGGGCACTAAGTTCCCTTGCGTCGTGATAGTATTTTGGAGGATGAATATTTTCAATCAGTTTGGGGCGGCGAAGGTCTTGCTCGTGGCGAAGGTATTGTGTTGGTAGGCCCACCCGATAAGTTAAACTAATCCGTAACTCATTAAACTTATGTTTCTCATTATGAGTAGTTAGACCAGTGGAGATGGCACGACTTCGGTTATTCAGGACAAACTCCCTCAGATCTTTTGAGATCTTTCGTTTGTTGATGAAGCCCTCCAGATACTCCCGAAAGTAGGCATGAGTGTCCTTGTCCAGATCCCAAGCGCGCATCATAATTGTGTAGAGGTACAGCATCGTTCAATGATCCGTTTCTTAAGTTATTATTTAATCCTACAAAAAAGAATCAAATTTATAATACAAGATAATACTTCTACGAACTTGAATAGTTGCCCTCGAGAAGATTATTATAGACCTCCTCCGGAAAATTGGAATCGCGAGCGCCCGGGATATACTTGCAAGTTATGTTATATTCTTGCAGTGACATTAAGTTCGCGTTGACCTCCTCCTGGCACCCCACCACCACCCCAGGACGAAGGCGTACTGTTTCTTCATACCCAATGAAAGGATCGTAGAGTTCTCCTGTGGATATATACCTGTATTCCTTCGGTCCCTTAGACCAGTCTATCTGATTGCACTTACACCGGGGAATCAAACCCATTATGGATTGTCTTGTTAGTACTAACTCATATAAAATTTATCAAATTTAAAAAAAAAATGTATATTTATTTTTTATTTTATTCACTTCCCTTACGAATCATCCGGTTTATTGAACGTAATCTCGCCTGTTTCTTTACACTCTGTCCATGTGTTCCCATTCTTTGTCCAAACACCCTTCAGTCTTTCGCTTTCACTCTTTGGGACGTCAATTTTTGGAGCCTTGTCCTTACATATCAGCATGTAATCATACATTCCCATATATCCTCTGTTAACCTTATACTGACAGCAGAAAACCTTTAGTAATTGATTTTCATAGTTGACTAGTGAGCATTGACAGACACTGTTGTTGACGAGTTCGTTGAGATCTTGTGTGATTTTTTCTTCTCCCATCTCCGTTTTGTTTATTGTATTCTCTTTTACTAAGAAATCAAATTTAAAAAAAAATATTTTTTTGTTTTTTGTCTTTTTTTTTGTCTTTCTTCTTTTTTGATCATTGGAGGATTCTCAGACAAGAGAACCTGTGGGTATACTTCTTTCCAGATACATTGGAGATAGGCTTGAGGCAGACAATCATTCGTGCTCCACCACCAATCGCTGGAACATACTTACTGAACTTCTTGTCAATGTAAACAGCTCCCTCCGGGAAATGGGCGTTGTCGTACTTGGGACCCTTATTGGTAATTGTCACATCAACCATCAACCTATCCTTCCGGTCCAACACTGGAGATCCCTCATTTACCGTACTTTGGTCTGGTCGGATAGATGATGGATAATCGAGGTGTCTCCATTCCACAATAGGATGTCCGTACCCGGGCATCCACATTTGGGTAAGATACTGCCCCCCGCCCTGAGCTGATCGAGCGAGAAGGCCATGAAATGCTTCATTTGTAAGACATTGGTCCTCCCATGTATCCATGTCCATACAGAACCCGTCGAATTCGCATGAACTCCAAGGAGTATCCCCGGATGAAATAAGCTCCTTTATGATCTGATTGTCTTCGGAGAGATATTCCTTTGACTTATCACACATGCGTTCCTTGTCCATGAAGGCTTCCATTTCATCAATTTCTTCTGATGAGAACCCCTCGATATCATAGATATGGGCTCCCTGGTCATGCGAAAGTACAATTGAAACGAATGAGTGATTCTCGATTGATGGAGGGGCTTGCCCTCCGATAGGAGGAGCTTGCCCTCCAGTAGGAGGAGCTTGCCCTCCAGTAGGGGGGAGGCAGGGTCTGAGGGCCCGTTTGGCTTGTTCGGTGAGACCCCCTTTGTTAAGGGCGATAGAGGCTTGTCTGGTGAGACCCGCGAAAGCAGACATCCTAACCTTTGGTCGTGGAGAGGGTGAGGACTGGGTCGGGTCGTGGGCGGTTTGTGAGTGGTTTGTGAGTGGTTTTCGAGTGGTTTTCTCGGTTTGTGAGTTGAGATTCCCAAGACCACGAATTTTCAAATTTTCCGCGAAACCCCCCCAGAATCCCTCTATTCAGCCCTCCTCATCCAAAATTTGAATTCTCGTGGTCTTGGGAATCTCAACTCACAAACCGAGAAAACCACTCGAAAACCA
>PAYP01000122.1 GCA_002714785.1 Candidatus Poribacteria bacterium
ATCGCGTTTTCTTCGTTATTTGTTGCAAGCAAGACTCTTATCCGTGACTTCTTGGTGCAAACATAATTATCGCCATACCAATCAAAGCGACAAAGGTGCCCACCAAGTCCCATAACGTTGGCTTCACACCATCAATAAGCCAAAGCCACATAATAGCCATGAAAATGTAAACACCACCGTAAGCCGCGTATACGCGCCCGGCAGCAGTCGGGTGCAGTGATAACAGCCAAGCAAAAAGCGCGAGCGATATAGCCGCTGGTACTAACAACCATATGGACTTATCTTCTTTCAACCATAATTCTAATTTGTTCGAAGATACAATATCAGTTGTTTTTCTTAAGACCAGTGCAACTTCATACCAAACATCAGACTCAATTGGGGTAGAAGCCCATTCTCCAGACCAGTTACTTTCACTTGTATTTTGGTTCCACCCTCCAGCATATAACCTTCCATTTTCTATATAAATGTTCAAACCACGAATATTGCCTCCTTGCTCATAAAGGATTTGTTTATTGGCTATTGAAGTATCATCGGCCTTAAATATGACAACAATAGTTTTACTAGACCAAGGACCTGCTATATTTATCAAATTATGATTGGGTACTGACACATAATCGTTGATACCATCAAATCGAAGGGCCTTATTATCAACATCATTATCAACTGGTCTATCTACCCATTGAGGACTACCTAAAATTATCCCATCATGTCCTGTTTCTGATTCAATTGCTACCACTCCTGAACTTTGGTTAAATTTCCAAACGAACACCGGGTCGATAGCTCCATCGACTCTGACTGATAATGCCAACAAAAAAATGAAAATGATGCCCAGATGAGAATAAAGTATCTGATTTTTTCTGTTCTTCGAAACAATTTTCGGCATTTTTTTATAAGTCTTCATTACTGCAAATTATTCTTGAAAATACAATTTTTATGCGCATTCAGCCCCAAGCTATGTCAAATCAAATGGCAATTTAGTGTAACTCTGACCATCAATCATCGTATTAATCGCTGTCTTTGTTGCTCTATTCTATTCAAAGACCAATACAGAGATTTATCTGTAGATTACACCATATTAAACCAATGATTTGGTTCACTAAACTAAGTTTAATTGTACTTTAAAGGAGTCCGAGTGTATGTCCACTCGTCGTCAACTATTGGTTTGGGCGTCCGTAATTATAGCACTTAGCTTAATTCTTATCTCTAAAGTTAGAGACACTTCGGCTATTGCCCAGACGATCGATACAACTGACCAAGTTGATTTAGCTGCTATATTAGGTAACGATACCAACTTTAGGCCAAAATTTGAATTGGATCCGAGTACCAATAACGATACACTAGAAGTATCAAATAGTCCTACATCTCCTATCCCTCAATACGTTGAACCTGAAGTCGGACTTCACAAAACGTTCGACGTAAAAAACATCCCGGAAGGAAACCGCAAAGAGGATGTTAAGCCTTCAGAAAGCATAACCGAATCGACTACTGAATCCCCAGCTAATCAACCTTCTATTTCACCGAAAATCTATCACATTAAAAAGAATGATAGCCTTTGGAAAATTGCAGATAGAAATAATTTAGACATATATACACTATTAACTTTTAATAAACTCACAAATGCTAACTTAATTAAAAAAGGGCAAAAAATTCGTATTCCCAGTACTAGAGGTATTTTGCACACAGTCGTCAAGAACGAAACACTGGAAGATATAGCTATACGTTACCAAGTTGGGTTGTCGGTAATTATCTCAGCTAATTCTATTCAGGACCCTGACTTTATTCAAGCTAATACCGATTTGTTCTTACCGGGAGCAAAATTGACTAATCGCCAAGTAAGAGAAAGACTTAAGAGACGTTTGACTGGAAAAGCTGTCAACCCTAGGTTTATATTACCCGTTAAGGGCCGTATATCTGACGGATACGGCTATCGTATTCATCCTGTCTTGAAACGTAGGCGATTGCACAAAGGGTTAGATATAGCTGCTAAGACCGGAACTAACGTTCGGGCCTCAGCCAGTGGTCGAGTAGCCTTCAGTGGTGTTATGGGTGGATACGGAAATTTAGTGATTCTCGAACACGTTGGTGGATATGAAACGAGATATGCTCACAATGCTCGAATTTTGGTCAGAGAAGGTCAACATGTTCGACAAGGACAAAAAATCGCACAAGTTGGCAGTACCGGTCTCTCGACAGGTCCACATCTTCACTTCGAAATACGAAAAGGCCAAAAGGCTCTAAACCCAATTGATCACCTAGAGCGTTGAACCAATTTTAATTAGCCAGGGAGAAAGTAATATGACCCAAATCAACAAATGGCTTCGAAGGCTTGAACTTTTCGTTGGTTGTTTACTGGTAAGCTTATGCTTAGGGTGTGCTAGCCCAGAAGACCGAGTCGAGCGGCCAATCTTAGGAGACGAAGATCCCAGAGAAGTCGAAGTGCAAAAGGCATTTTCTATAGCGCAGTCAGCCATAGATAAAACAGGTTTAGGTATTGATCTGTCAGAACTTGGTGATTTAGGTAATCTGGAGACCATTTTAGTCAGTCCAAAAGATCTCGAGAACATCCCTGAGCCTGCGATTCAAGATGCGATAGGTGCGATGTATTTGGTACTAGATGCTTCGGGTGTTGAGATACCTATTATGACTGATGTAGCGATAACAGCTAGCCCATTTCAAGTGGGAAGTAACTCTATTCTTTCCAAGACTGATCAAATTTTGATGCACATCAATTTAGCTCATTTCTATTTGTCAGATGCCTTACGTAAATTACAAACTGAAAAAGGAGATCTGTTCGAGATTGACTTTATAGACGGACAATACGATTTTCACTTGAGTGAATCAGCCAAAAAACAATTTGATAATTTGGAGCCCGAAGAATACCTTCTTCAATTCAGTATAAAACAGCGGCAAGTTATTATTGATGCCGTAACACTTTTGACTAGTGCTAGAATTAGGGTTATAGAACAGCCAGGCACCAAAGATGTATATGGGAAGTTAATTCAAAATCAGGCAACTTTAATAGATCGAAGAATTAGCAGACAAGACGCATTATACCATTTAGACCAAGGTCTAAAAATGGCGAAGCAATTGGCGCCCGATTTGGCGACATCAATTCAAAATCTAAATGAAAATGTGGCTGATATATTTACAAACAAGTTACTCGATGAAGTCAGTAAATGGGGATTTTCGATCGGTAACCGAGACGAAGTTGAAGCCCGAATCCGTCAACTGGTAAGTCAATAAGGAGTTGTAGAACATGAGCTATCAAAAATTAGCAGCCTTTTTGAGGCTAATGGTTTTAGGCTTCTCTATTTTTTTTCTATGTCTACCAAGCCCAGTTTCAGCTGATGAAACACCATTATTTTTGTATCGAGGATTGAGACCTGCTAGTTTGGGAAATGCCTATGAGGCTATTGCTAATGACCTTTCAGCTATTCATTATAACCCCGCTGGTTTAACACAAATTAACAAAATTTCCTTTCAGTTGTTACCAATTAGAGGGGGAATAACACAAGATATTTTCGACCAAGCACTGAGTATGGAAGCCTTTCTCGATGATGTTGTTTCTCCGTTAACCAATTCTGCTAACCCACTATTCGACCCAACAGTAGTATCAGCTAGGTCAAAATTAGTAGAAGAAGTTGGTAATTTATCTTCGAAGCATTTGGGAGTTAACATCGACTTTCTCGGTCTTGGTTTATCTGTTCCTATGGTTGATAAACAGATGGCTCTCGGTTTGTCTCTTTACTTCCAAACCTTGACTGAGTTTCGTCTAGCTAAAAAAGGAGTTCCTTGGCCGGATCCAATCCTACAGATGTTAGATGATGAAGTTATCTATCGGTCGGTGGGTCAAGGTGCTTTGGCTACTTCTCTAGCTTATCGTGTAGATTTAAATCAGCCGTTCCTAAAATCTGTTCATTTTGGTACTACAGCCCGCCTAATTGGCAGGGGCGAATTTAGCGATGTGGATGATCCTTTTACTATTTCAGATCTTCTTAATCCTAAGCAATTTACGGAAGAATATTTCGATCTAGGTCCCAACCAAAATATTGCCGATTTTATTCAAGAAAATATCGACCGCCAGTTTGGCTATAGTATCGACTTCGGTACAATTGTCATACCATTTGATGGGCTGAATCTAGGTATAGTTGGGCGGAACTTAGTTGGAGGTATTGGTGAAAAGACATTTCCACCCAATGTTGCTATTTCAATGGCAGTACGACCGTTGAACTTGCTTAAAAAGACCAATACTCTGTTAGATATGACTCTTGCAGCTACATATGATAACCCTAATGGGGACGATGCCTTGGGTGGTTATGTCCTAGATCAGCTAAGTGACAACCTTCATTTAGGAGCTGAGGTCCGCTTGTTGCCTGACCAATTTATTGAGGTTGGCTTACGAGTTGGTAATAATCAAGGTTTTTTAACAATGGGGGGAGATCTTCGTTTACTAAAATTCATCCATCTAGAAGTTGCCCGATATAGCGACCTACAAAGCGACTGGTGGATAGGAGCTGCGAGTCTTGATTTCTAGTTATAAGAAAAGACTCAAATATAAATATGCTTGTCTGCTGTCGAGATAGTTTTCAGAATTAGTAGGTAAAGTTCCAGCAAAATTTGCATAAGATATCTGGCTTTAGTCGTTAGTGTTAATAATCTCTATACTAACGGGTGTTTGGATAAAGAAGCCGTCAAGTTCACACGAAAGATCAATAGTAAATATGTCTAAGCATAGGTATGTCGCACATTCACGTCCTAATTAAACTACACCAGTATGTTTATTATAAAATGAACTTTTCGTTTTATTATTATGGAATTCTTTACTCAATGTCTTTATAAGCGATTATCGATCCCATATTAGACCAGTTTTCATAATCATATTTAAAAGAGTGTTTTGACAGGACTTCTGATACTAGTTCTAGCATTCTGTTACTATTTCCGACAATTATCTTGAATATTGGTTCTTTTGAGGAACGGATTAGATTTTCTACCAATCCTGAAACTTCTTTGTGTCTTACCCCGTGTAAATCTAAAACTTGCATATAGTTTATTTATTTAACTTGATTGATAACTAAATTCATGTCAGAGGTTAACGCTCGTATTTGTACAAATCGAAAGGTCGACAAATTATCATAAAATATTTTTGTGTGCCACTAAATCCTTAGATGTTACTGATAGCTAAGTGTATAAAATAGTTTTCGATACTGATATCAGAGGATATTAATTGTTTTTCGGTCTTCACTTTTACATTAAGGGCTGTGTACTATGCGACCGAATCAACATATCTGTTTTGCTGCACAACTCGGGCACCCATTAACCATACCGATGAACAAGTATTCTGTATTGAATCTTCTCCCTAGATTGAAAAATCTGGAATAGAATAATTCCAGTTAGTCTAATCGTGGAATATTGACACAAGAAAAGAAAAAGTCTCGAAAATTAATGGTCGGCAATAGAGGTTTTTGTCTTAATGTTAGTTTATATCATCAAAATTAACCCGATCCACTTCGCTCTACTTTTCCAAGTACCATCTATATTTTCAACTTATCGATTTGGATTAATAATCAGCGATAGAGCCATCAGCTAAGCGATTGTCAGGCCAAGTGAATTGTTTAGATGGGTTTTGGCTGAACTCAATCACTGCTGACTCATTTACTTCAATCCCTAACCCAACGCCTTCAGGTAGAGAAAAATATCCATCTACATCCATCTGCCAAGATCGGTTAGCAATGTTAGTTGGTAAAACATTGTCGTATCCTTCGTGGATCAGGAAAAAGGGTACTGAGGCCGAGACATGAAGGCTTGCGGCTAAGCCTAGATTAGACATGGTACAATGTGGCGCTAGAGGAACATGATGTGCTTCTGCTAGTGTAGAAATTTTCTTCATCTGACTTATGCCTCCACCATGCCCACAATCGGGTTGTAATACATCAACGACTTGAGCTTCCAATATTTGCCTAACTTCCCAAATAGTGCGGTCTCGCTCACCAGTGGCTAACGGAACAGAAACAGATTGACGAATTTTTCGCATCATTTCTATATTTCCCGGTAGCCAAGGTTCCTCTAAAAAAAGCAAATCATCCGATTGAAGTTGGCCGGCAAATTGTTGCAAGATTGGAGGAGGTAGGCAACTATGAGCATCAAACATTACTGCACCACCTGGTCCGACTTGTTCTCTAGCTTTTCTAACACGATTAACTAAATCAGTAATTTCCATTGGGGTACCAGCAAATGGCTTTGGACTCCCCGGTCCGATTTTAATGGCCTTTGGGCTAGGGTAACACCAGACCTTTTTCCTGCAGGGGCCACCGAGTAATCGATAAACAGGAACTTTCCACAGTTTGCCAGCGATATCCCAGAGGGCCATGTCGATGGCTGAGATACAATGAACCATAAGCCCTCCACCTCTCAAATTTCGGTGCGCTCTGAACAGTCGTTGCCAGTGATGCTCAATCCTAGTTGGATTTTCACCAATTATCATTTCTGATAGTGAGACTGATAATTGGCAAGCAATTTTCGTTTCCATGTTATTGATTTCGCCCCAACCTTCAACTCCCATGTTGGTTACAATCTTCACGTAGGCTTTTTGCCCCATTGGATATGCTTGAAAATCAGTGATGCGAATGTGAGAGGCCGAGTCTTTGACCTGATTGGGATTGAATGACATGTGTACGTTTTTTTTACTTAGCTTCTCTAATCAAAATAGGTGTTAAATTCTAACAAGGTTAGCAAAATGGGTCAAGAGGTACCTAGTAAATTGTTTTCTTCATTGCAACGACTTAACTGA
The DNA here is from genome assembly GCA_002714785.1 of Candidatus Poribacteria bacterium. Classification (GTDB taxonomy): domain Bacteria; phylum Poribacteria; class WGA-4E; order WGA-4E; family UBA9662; genus TMED15. The sequence continues at coordinate 6,788 of PAYP01000122.1, forward strand.
TCTGATAGAATCGAAATTGGGTAAAAAATAGCTAAACAAACACCAACCAACTCGAACTACTTATTCCAATCTGAAACGTTTTACCCCCTAGGCTTCGATTTCGTTTGACGTGCCAAATCATTGGGTGGATCAACTGAGTTTTTATAGCTATTCTGCCTTACGGAAGTTGGTTGTTTGACCAATTTGATTCTTTGAAAAAACATCTACGTTCAGTACAAACCTTCCTTCAAAAAGGCCTAGTACAATGGCCAAAAAAAGAGAGTCGTCAGAGGCGGAAAGACTACCTTAAAAATGACACCCAATTAATAAGCAACGTGGGGTGTCAGGGTTTGTCGGTTATCAGTGGAGTTGGGTATAGTCAATCCATGAACGGAGACCCGATTTTTTTGCAGTAACTCAATATATAAAAGCAGGAGAGACCTACGTCTAAATCAAATGGCATCTACAGCACCACTTATTCATCATTCTCAGATTGAAGATCAAATCGAAGCTATGCACCAAATTGGCTACGCATATATTCCACAGGCATTAACACTTGAACAAGTAGCCGAATTGAAATACCAAATGGACCACTTGGAAGGGATACCTGAAAGTTTTGACCGAGATCGTGCCGCTCAACCTGGAGTCTTTCTCGAAAAACACATCAACAATGCTTTCAATCGAGATAGATCATTCTTTGATTGTCTCGACATAAAAGGTGTGATTGAGATTGCTGAAGGTGTTCACGGTAGCGATTGTCATGTAATTGGGATGACGGCTTGGGTGACCGGTCCAGGTAGGCCTGATCAAACCTTGCATACCGATTGGAAGCCGGTGTCTCTACCCGATGATATTACGGCTGATCCACGGGTAAGAATTCCCATCTTTATTACTACTACTCACTTCTACCTCAATGATATGTATGAAGCTTTGGGACCAACCAAGTTTGTTCCTGGTACCCACGTAAAACAAAACCGACCTGAGCCGTCAGAGGAATTGAGCATTTTGTGTGGAGCCGGAGATGCTGTAATTTTTCGTAGTGAAGTTTGGCATAGAGGTACTGCTAACACTAGTAACGAGAATCGATACTTGCTTCAAGTTCATTACGCTCAGAGGATGATTACACAAAAGTTCCCACCTTATCTGAATAAATTTCAGTTTGAGCCACATGTATTAGATTGGGCTACTGATCGTCAACGTAGGCTCTTGGGGGGCCATCAAAAAGGTGCCTACGACTGATATTCACGCTTGATCCACCGACTTGTGTCAAGGAATCAGTTTCTAGGATCTACGGAACTTTTAGATCCACGGACCAAGGTTATATTCTTAGTTGTTTTTAGTATTCTAGCTATTCTATTGGATGGCGTTTTGGTAATGTGTTTGTGCTTGTTATCTGGGTTAGGATTAGTATTAAGTCAACCAAGATCTAGACGAAGAGTAGGTTCGTTAATTATTTTATTATTTGTTGGTACGTGGGCGACAGCTTATAGTCAGGGACTTTTCTACGATCAGTACCCTCGCACACCTATACTCACTCTTATTCCTCGAACTTTGCCAGTAGTTGGTCCACTAACTGATGGTATTTTTTTATACCAAGAGGGAGTTTTGTATGGTCTACGCCAATCAATTCGTTTTTCAATGGTAGTAATCATTGGAGCTTTTGTTGTTACGACAACCCAACCGAGAGATCTATTATTAGGTTTGGTTCGATTAGGCGTACCTTTTCCTATTGCTTTTATGGTTATCACAGCTATCCGTTATCTGCCAATGTTAGCTAAGGAAACAGAAATCGTATTTCGTTCTCAGCAATTGCGAGGCGCTCGTCATTTTCACGCCAACCCAGTAACAACGCTACGATACCTGATTGGTGTTGTACGCCCGATTTTGGTACATAATATTCGCAGGACAACAAAAATGAGTGAAGCCATTGAAAGTCGATCGTTCTCATCTCAAAATTTTGCTAAACGAACCTACTTAAATGAGTTAAACTTCCGTTTGCAAGATTGGTTGCTGGTCTTTGTCTTGATGGTTTCGCTTATAACTGTATCCATACTTAAGTTGAGTTATTGGGCCTATACTACTGGTATATTTTATGCTGATTGGCTCAAACCATTCTATACTTTCACTCGTGAAATGCTTTGATGTATTGGTCTTGACCAAAATTGCAAAATTGGTTAAAATAAGTGAGTTTTTTTGTCTCACAATATCGTACGTATGTTTCAAAATATTGGATTAATCTACGATCAGCCAAAAACCCACCTTTTGAAAAAATAAGGAACCGACTTGAATCAGCAATATTTCATTCAGCATCTTGGCCAGAAGGTTATGGACGGGCACCAGATTGACTTTGATCAGGGACTGTCGCTAATCAAAACAGATGGGGCCGACGTTTTTGATCTCTTATCTTGGGCAAACAGAATCCGTCAACACTTCAAGGGAAATCGAATCCATCTGTGTTCGATTGTAAATGCCAAAGCAGGTGCATGCAGCGAAGATTGTGGTTTCTGTGCACAATCGACCCATTATGAGACTGAAAGTCCAGTTTATAAATTTCTTGATCAAGATACAGTAGCCGATGCCAGCCAAGTGGCAGAGGTTAATGGAGCCCAGGCACTCGGTTTAGTAGCTGCATGGCGCGGTTTGCGCGAGGGGCGAATGTTAGATCAAGTTTGCCAAAGAATCGAAGAATTATCAAAAGGTGGAAAAGTTCGCGCTGATGCGTCTCTCGGTTTAATTGAATCGCCAGCAGTAGCTGAAAAACTAAAAAATGCTGGGTTGTCAGTATATAACCACAACTTAGAAACAGCCAATAGCTTTTTCGGCCAAGTTTGCACCACTCACACCCACCAGGATCGGATTAATACAATTAAACATTGCAAGTCTGCAGGTTTGAGAGTCTGTAGTGGTGGGATTTTCGGAATGGGTGAGAGTCTAGAACAACGAATTGAGTTAGCTCTTGAGTTACAAGAACTAGACGTTGATGTAGTACCTCTGAATTTTCTAGTTCATATCGATGGTACACCTTTAGAAAATAATGAGCCCCTCCCACCGATGGAAATACTAAAAACGATTGCAGTATTTCGTTTTGTTTTACCAAACAAGGAGATTATGGTTGCTGGTGGTCGAGAACCTAACCTGCGGGACCTTCAGTCTATGATCTTCATGGCTGGTGCCAGTGCCACTTTGGTTGGTAGTTACTTGACAACAGGAGGGAGATCTGCAGAAGACGATCTTCAGATGATAACTGACCTAGGTTTAGAGTGGGATTGGAACTACGACTGGTAAAATTTGAGTAAGATTGGAGGTCTACCATGGAAGCCTTTACGGTTCATACTGGTAACGCTTTGCCATTCGACTATATAAATGTTGATACGGATCAGATTATTCCCAAGCAGTTTCTGAAACGTATAGAGCGTAGTGGATTTGGAGAGTTTTTGTTTTTTGATTGGCGTTATAATGATGATGAGAGTATCAACACGGATTTCATTCTCAACCGAGATCGTTATAGTGATGTAAGTATTTTGGTGGCTGGAGCTAACTTTGGATGTGGAAGTTCGAGAGAACATGCTCCCTGGGCACTATTAGATTATGGATTTAAGGTTGTTATCGCTCCTTCCTTCGCAGATATTTTCAAAAATAACTGCTATAAAAACGGGATTTTGCCGGTAGTCTTGGATGTTGAAGTAGTAGAAGTCTTGATGCGCGAAATTGAAGCAAGCGAGAGTTACCAACTAACTGTCAATTTAGAAAATCAGCAAGTAGAAACACCCAATGATCAAACGTATGGTTTTGATATTGGTGATTTTGAAAAATATTGTCTTCTCAACGGTTTAGATGAAATTGGTTGGACATTGCAGTTTGAATCGCTTATTAGTCAGTATGAAGCCAAATCTTGAGTTGACAACGGAGGAGTACACAAAATGGCTGATCTAAAGATTTACCACAACCCAGATTGTAGTAAAAGCCGAGCTACGCTACAACTCATACAAGAACGCGGCCTGCCAGTTAATATCATAAATTATTTGGAGAATCCACCAACAGCAGCTGAGATATACGGGATGTGCCAGGAGTTATCAGTTAGACCAATAGACATTATCCGATCTAAAGAAAATAAATTTGAGTCATTGGGTTTATCAATTGATCATCAATTGACTGATGAAGAGTGGTGTCAAATAATGTTTAACAACCCTGTTCTGATTGAGAGGCCACTTGTTATTAATGGTGATCAAGTAGCATTAGGTCGTCCACCAGAACAAGTACTTGGAATTTTGGGTGAATGTCAACCGGTAACTACTCTTACAGATATGGATAAACAAGCTAGTCTCGATTTCGATTGGGGGGCAATTAAATGGTTATGTAATAGCCAGATTGACTCTCAAGCACAGATGACTTTTGGTATTGTTCATATTAATCCCGGGGAGTCTAACCCTGTTCACTACCACCCAAACTGTGAAGAGCTGATTTATGTAATCTCTGGCCAATGTGAACATAGCCTAAGCAGTGAAGTTCACCAACTGAAAGCAGGAATGATGCTAAGAATTCCACAGGGTGTCAAACACAATGCGACCAACAATGGACAGGAACCAGTGTCAATGGTCATCTGTTATTCGTCAGCTGATAGGCAAACTGTTTTTATTGAGTAATTATCAATTCAAAAGGGTATATGGCCATATTGGCTGTTACTTCGGTCAGATTTGGTTTTTGGTAGTTATACTTTCTGCTACAGGATGCCTCAATTACCGCGGGCAGTCAAAAATTGATCAGGCCTACGAAAAAGGATACCAAGCCGGATACAATGAGGGTTTTGTTGAAGGTCTTAAACAAGCTAAAGACGAAAATCTGCAACAACTAGAAAAAGTTGCTGAACTGGCAAAGATTCCTCAACCCTGGTTCATCGAAATGAAATGGGTCATTCTTCTTTTGGGTTGTTTGGGTTTGATTTTTTCATTTGTCTTGTTAATGACCGTCATTCGATTTCGGCAAACATACAATCATAAAACTTTTGATCAATTGACAGGATACGTTAAAACTAGCCAAAAAGAATTCAAAGAACTTCGTAGTGAGATGGATTTAGTGAAAAATAATTTGTTGGACCTGAGCGTGGAAGTCAAGCGTGTTTTGATCGACATGACGAAGTTTGATTAGTTTTAGTCATAGTTTCTTATCGTTGGGCCTCCCGGATAGCGTGACATAGGTAGGTAATACCTTGTGGAATTTTTTCTGCTGCACAATAGGCATATGCTAGTCGGATGGCTTTTATTGGTTCGTGCCGGCAGTGAAATGCGCTACCGGGACTAAATCCGATACCCTTTTGTCCAGCTAGTTTCCTTAATTTATTCATATCGGTTTCTTGAGGAAGTTCGATCCACAAGAAAAGTCCACCACGTGGCTTAGTCCAACTACACAGATCACTAACATTAGAATCAAGTGTGTCGAGTACAGCTTGGCATTTAGCTTTTACTACTAAATTTGTTTTCTCTAAGTGTTCTTCCAAATGATCAGTGAAAAATTGAGCTACAATAGCACTAGCAAGGGCACTTGTTCCTAAATCCCAACGTCCAGAATGGATTTGATTCCGTTGTGAGGATGAAGCCACAAAATAGCCTAATCGGACTCCTGCCCCTAAGATTTTGGAGAAGGAAGCCACGTAAATTACTCGATTGGATGGATCCAGCTTGTATAATGAGTCTGGAGTTACATTGGGAATAAAGTCAATATCACCATAACAGTCATCTTCAATAATCAATAGATCAAATGCGTCGGCTAATTCGAGAAGTCGTTTTCGTCTATCGAGAGTCAGGATTGCTCCAGTTGGGTTCTGGTGGTTAGAAGTCACATAAATTAGCCGAGGACATTTCCCTTCTAATTTTAGTCTGTTTAATTGCTGTTCAAGTGCCATCATGTCCATTCCATCAGCGTAATCGAGAGGTATACCAACGATATCAGCTTCCAAATGCTTTAATAGACCCAAAGTGCCACTATAAACAAGTTCTTCAGTAAGTACAATATCACCTGGGTTCAAGTAAGCACGAAATATTAAGTCTAGTGCCTGCATCGAACCAGAGGTTAGTGAAATGTTGTCCAGGGACAGAGGTATCCCCTCTCTCCGTTGAAAGCGTAGAGAAGCCAGTTCTCTCAGTTGTAGATTTCCGTCTTCTCCTGGGTAGTTAACAAGATCACTACCAATTTTCTCTAAAGCTTTGGCACTTGCGGTGATGAGTTCTTGAGTTGGAAATGTACCGGGATCAGGTCGACCACCAGTAAAGGCAAAGTCTCTCATATGATACCTCTTTGGTTTCGGGACGTTACTCAGCAGTCATCGATTCTATCATGAGGATATACTAAGGTCAATTTAGGTTTAAAAAAAATAGTTTTGAGTAATATTACAGGCGTTGCAGTACCTATTAACGTTCATTTTCAATAGATACAGTTGAAGTTACAACCACAATGAGACAAGAGGAATAGTAATGCTGAAATGTGGAATTACAACCGATAATCGCTGTCTAGGTCATAACACCGGAGTAGGACACCCAGAGAGGTCTGATCGAATTAGGTCCTGCCTGGTTGCTATTGAGCAAGCAAACCTAAATCTGGTACCAGTAGAATCCGTGCCCATTAACGAAGAAAAACTAGCCTATGTTCACGCTAAAGAGCATATTGATCGAGTCTATAAGCATTGTCAAACTGAAGATCCTTTGGAATATGACACACCCGTCGCCAAGGATTCTTATCAAGTAGCTCTACTGTCAGTAGCAGCTGCCATCTCATTATCAGAATCGGTTATCGATAAAACTATTGACAATGGATTTTCCTTGATGCGCCCTCCAGGCCATCATGCGACAGCCTTTCGAGCTATGGGTTTTTGTTTGTTTAATAGTGTTGCGATTGCAACTAGGCATTTACAAAAAAAACACGGGCTAGATCGAATTGCCATAATTGACTGGGACGTACATCATGGTAATGGAACACAGGATATTTTTTACTCAGATCCATCAGTCTTTTATTTTTCTATACACCAATCTCCATTGTATCCTGGTACTGGATTGGTTAAAGAAAAAGGGACCGGGCGGGGAGTTGGTACAACGTTGAATTGTCCAATATCGCCTTACAGTGGAGACTCTGATTATACGGAGAAATTCCGAAAAGTTCTACAACCTCAATTGACTGAATTCAAACCAGAATTTATTTTTATTTCAGCTGGTTTTGATGCCCACGAGCGAGATCCTCTGTCTCAAATGAATATGACGTCAGAAGGATTTGCCGATCTGACTAAAATTGTACAGGAAATTGCAGACCAAGTCTGTCGAGGTCATATTGTTTCTGTGCTAGAAGGAGGTTATGATCTACAAGGGCTATCAACATCAGTTGTTTCTCACTTGCGTCAGTTATCTAATCAGGCTGAATAACAATCGCGTTACACACTATTGAATTTTTGAGTTGGCCATTCGGTTTTTCTTTTTATTGTTGATCATGTAGATGATTGTTATAATTTGGCTTCATGTTTTCGTAGGGAAAGTTGACCTGAAATCATTTAAGGGAGAGTTGAAAATGAGACATTTGGGTACATCGTTTCTGTTTACTTGCCTCGTAATATTGATCGTTTCACCGCTATTGGTGATGGCTGAGAATTGGCCTTCATGGCGTGGGCCTAATTCTAATGGAGTTAGTATCGAGACCGGCATTGCCACACGCTGGACGAAAACTGAAAATGTGTCTTGGCGAATTCCTTTACCTGGCCCGGCGGGTTCTACACCTATTGTCTGGCAGGATAGAATTTTTTTAACTTCGGCTTCCGAGAACGAAGACGATTTACTATTGATATGTCTGAACTCCAGTGGTGAAAAACTTTGGCAGAAAAAACTTGGTTCCGGGAATCGTAATGCTCGAGGTAATGAAGGTAATTGTGCCTCACCATCTCCTTGTACTGATGGTAAGTATGTGTGGGCCTATGTTAGTACTGGACATATTGGTTGTTACGATTTTGAGGGTAATGAAATTTGGAAAGGGAATTTGGAAAAATGGTATGGTGAATTTTCCCTTTATTTTGTGATGTCTTCTTCACCGATAGTAGATGGTGATCGGCTTTATTTGCAACTTAATCATAGTAATTTGTCTTTGGTAGATGAAGATGCTGAGCAAAAACGGCAAGAAGATCAAGAGTCGGTTGGCTTGCTCATAGCGTTGGATAAAATGACAGGAGAAGAGATTTGGGTTCATGAACGTCTTAGCGATGCTCATTCAGAATGTGAGCATTCCTATGCATCTCCTGTCTTGTATAGGGATGATAAACAAGAATTTATAATCGTTCATGCTGCTGATTATATCAGTGGACATCGGCTGACTGATGGTAGTGAAATTTGGCGTTGTGGCGGACTCAACAGTAAAGCCCGTTATAATCCTAGCCTTCGTTTTGTTGCAACACCGGCTATTATACCTGGGCTGATCGTAGTACCATCCGCTAAAAATGGACCTGTGATTGGGTTGAGCCCATCAGCTACAGGGCGAATAACGGAACAATCGGATAGTCATCTTTGGAAGAGAAACGATAATACACCCGATGTTCCATCGCCTCTAATTCATGACGGTTTAGTTTACCTTTGCCGTGAGAATGGTGTTCTAATTTGCATGTCAGCGGAAACAGGCGAGGAGATATACCAAAGACGGACTCATAACAACCGGCATCGTTCTTCCCCTATTTATGCTGATGGGAAAGTTTATCTCACTTCTAGAGACGGATTAGTAACAGTGATCAAAGCTGGTAGAAACTTTGAGGTACTGGCAAAGAATGAAATTGGCGAAGAAATATCGGCTTCGCCAGCCATCGCAGATGGTACGCTTTATTTACGTAGCTACAAAGCACTTTATGCAATTCGGAATTAAATTTAATAATTCCACTGAAGGTTATTCAATAAAATTAGGTACACGTTCGGAGGAGTAATATGCGAATTTTGGTTTTGATGTGTTTCTTTTGCATACTAACAACTAATATTAACAGCGCTGATTGGCCGCATTGGAGAGGCCCTAATCAAAATGGAACCTCGTCAGAAATAGACTTAATAGATCAGTGGGAAGAAGGCGGCGATCAACTATTGTGGAAGGCTGATTTTGTCGGCCGCTCAACACCTATAGTGATGAATGATAAGGTTTATGTCATAGGACGAAGTGGTCGGGAGATAACTGAGCAGGAACAAATCGCTTGTTTTTCTGTAACCAATGGTGACTTACTCTGGGATTATAAATTCAATGTGTTCCATACAACAATTCCCTTCAACAGAGTTGGTTGGGCAAGCCCTGTTGGAGATCCTAAAACTGGTAATGTTTATGTGCATGGCGTCCAAGGTATGTTTTTTGCTTTTAATAGTGACGGAGAAAAATTGTGGGAAAAATCTTTGACAGAGACATTTGGCCGGATTTCCGGCTATGGAGGTCGGACACACACACCATTCATTGATGGAAATCTAGTCATTATTAGCTACCTCAACACAAGCTGGGGGAGTCAGGCCCCAGGTAGACATCGATATTTTGCCTTCGATAAGAATACTGGTGAGGTAATTTGGGTTTCCACACCTGGCGGTCCACCGAAGGATACGACTTATTCCGTACCTATTGTTACTACGATTAACGACCGTCGCCTTCTGATAGCAGGTAATGCTGACGGGTCGGTATATGCTATGGATATTCGGACA
>PAYP01000123.1 GCA_002714785.1 Candidatus Poribacteria bacterium
CTTTAGCTGGTAATATTGGCACTACCAATCTACGGAGACTGGAGTCTTCTTGGAGGGATAGACATGACCACTAATCGAAACGAAGAATTCGAGTATCTAAAAGCCAAACATCCGGAAATGACGGATGAAGTAATCAATACTTTCCTTGATGATAAAACGCATGAGCACGTCCATGTCAAATCCTATGTGTTTGTTTTTCTAGCTCTTGGAGTTCTGACTGTTTTCACCGTGGGAGCCTCCTACTTGGAAGTTCCGTTCCCTGTGGCTATATTCCTTGGTCTATTGATCGCTTCGGTCAAAGCTTCATTAGTAGCACTGGTTTTTATGCATCTCAATGATGAGCGTAAAATCATATATGGATTCTTAGGATTGACCGTTTTGTTTTTTACTGTGATGATATTTCTAACCTTGACTGGTGAAGCCGATACACTTGGTGAGCCGTCACTGGCAGTACAAGCAGCAAATGAAGAAGCTATCGCCAAAATTAAAGGATCTAGTTATCACGATGAAACTCATGATACTGAAACTCATGATACTGAAACTCATGATACTGATGTGTTCCAAGTTACAGCAACCCAAGGTGCTGGTAATGGGATCGTTCGAGGGAAAGTGGTGTGGGACGGGCCAATACCAAAAATCAAAGATGTAGATATGGGATCGACTCCTGGTTGTATGGACATTCACGGTGGCAACCCGAAATCGGAAACTTTGGTTTTGGGCGACGATAATTCTATAGCGAACATTTTGGTGCGCGTGCGGAGAGGTTTACCTACTACAGCCAGCTACACAACACCATCCGACATAGCTGAAGTCGATCAGTATGGATGTGTCTATAAACCACACGTTCTGGCTATTCAAAAAGGTCAATCGATCAGTTATAAGAATTCGGATGTTGTACCTCATAACGTCCATACACTATCAGAAGCAAATCCAGCTTTTAACAAAGCTGTCAATGTTGGGGGAAAACCTATTGACCGCACTTACGATGCGGAAGAACTATTTTTTGTCAAATGCGACATCCACCCTTGGATGAAGTGCTGGGTACACGTTATTGAACATCCATTTTTTGCAGTAACCGAGAAAAATGGACAATTTGAAATAGCTGGCCTCCCTGACGGTCAGTTCGAGCTTGAGTTCTGGCATGAGAAAATGGGAACTCGGCATCAGATCGTAAGCATAGCTGATGGCCAACTAACCGAGCTAGAGTATCGTTTTACGAAAGAGAATTAAATAGACCAATCAACTCAGAAGGTATTGCCATGTCCAAATACATGCTCAACATTTATAATGGTGTTTATTCTGTATTGCTCGGGATGACGATCACATTACGTCAGTTATTCAGACCTAATGTTACCCACCAATATCCCTACGAACGCGAATTTGAAGTCAATGATAATATTCGTGAAATTCCAGTTGGATACCGGGGGCAACTTCATAATCGAGTGGAAGATTGTATAGTTTGCAAAAAATGTGCTATATCTTGTCCAGTGGATTGTATTTATATTGATTCTCGAAAACCCGAGAAAGGAAAAGCTTGGGAAACAATGAATGTTATTCACTTAAAAGACCAAACCAGAATTGTTGGTATCTTGGACAAGAAACCGCCAAAAGAGATAACGGATGATATACAACTGACAGTCCAACATATAAATCCTGAAGGTACAACCTATCCAGATATTCCGGCTGGTGCGACCGTAAAAATCGGTGGGGAAAAAGTTGACAGGATCGTCGATCGAAAAAAAGTCGCATTATTTATGGACCGATTTGATATTGATATGTCGCTTTGTCTTTTCTGTGGTCTATGTACAGAAGCTTGTCCGACCGAGTGTTTAACTATGAAGGATGGGTTAGAAGGTATCGAATACTCAGAATTTGATAGGGACGACCTGATCTATAAGTTCGCAGATCAATCACTGTACAAGTAAGGTTAGTAGCAATAAGGGAAATTACGGCAAGACGATAGGGGATCCTTGAAGTATGAATTGGACACAAGCACTTTTTTGGTTTTTCTTTCTCATCACTATTGGCTCGGCCATTTGTGTTGTCACTGTTCGTAATTTAGTTCATGCTGCATTTTGGCTGATGATTACCCTTTTTTGTGTGGCAGCCCTTTATGTGTTTCTGAAGGCAGATTTTCTAGCTGCAACCCAAGTTGTTGTCTATGTAGGTGGTATATTAGTTTTGGTCTTGTTTGGTGTAATGATGACTAGTGGTAAGTTAGATATGAATCTGAAAATGGAGCGAGGGCAGCTCGTTCTTGGTGGTATTGTCTCGGCAGGGATTTTTGCGATTCTTCTACTGGTTGTCAATCAGACTGAATGGAAAATTAGTCAAACACCGTTTGATTCTGGAGAAGGAACCACAAGGCTTATTGGAGAAGCAATAATGGGGGATTTTCTGCTTCCCTTTGAAGCTGCTTCCATCATTCTATTGATTGCACTGATTGGAGCAGTTCTAATTACACGTAAGGAAATCAAAGAATAAGCATGCAACTTCAACACTACTTATACATCTCTATTGTTTTGTTTTCTCTTGGTGTTTTTGCTGTTCTAACTCGTCGAAATGCAATCAGTATCTTGATGGGAGTTGAATTAATTTTGAATTCTTGCAACCTAAACTTTGTAGCGTTCTCTCACTTTATTACGACTGATATTACAGGGCACATGGTAGCTTTGTTCGGTATTGTACTAGCCGCTGCAGAAGCCGCAGTTTTCTTGTCGATTATTCTGTCTATTTATTACGAATTCCAGTCGATCAACCCTTCCGATACAGATACTCTAAAAGGCTGATCTTCTTCGCATAACTAACGGGGTTTTCCTAATATGTCGATTCTTTCGCTAATTTTCACTATACTCCTTTGTCCGTTAGCTGCATTTGCGATATTTGGCGTTTTGGGTCTTATGGGGAAACGTTCTCCTTCACAAGACTTAATCTCTACGGCTGCTATGCTAATAGCCTTTGTATGTTCACTGCTACTATTTGGTCAAGTTTTAACTAATCCTGACTTACAAAAGCCTGGTGGTCAAATTGATTCTATGGTAATCGATTGGATAACTATCGGCAGTCTCAAGTTTAAGATGGGCTTCATGCTTGATAGTGTAACTGCTGTCATGCTGATAGTGGTTACTCTAGTCAGTTGTCTTGTACATATTTTCTCAAGACAATATATGCACGGCGATCCTCGGTATCCCCGCTTTTTTGCCTTTTTATCTCTGTTTTCTTTTTCGATGCTTCTCCTGATCGTTTCGGATAATTTACTAGGAATCTATATTGGTTGGGAACTTGTGGGCCTTTGTTCTTACTTACTAATCGGATTCTGGTTCGAGAAAGATTCTGCCGCTGACGCCTGTAAGAAGGCATTTCTGACCACACGAGTTGGAGATGTTGGTATGTTTATCGGTATGATGATGCTTTTCGCCAAATTCAAAACACTTTCTCTATTTGGCGAACATGGAATATTTGAAGCAGTATCACACCTTGGTTCCGGCGATATGTTGTGGTTATCAGTGGCTGGCATCTTAATTTTCTGCGGACCGATTGGCAAATCAGCTCAATTCCCACTTCATACTTGGTTACCAGACGCAATGGAAGGTCCAACGCCTGTTAGTGCTCTAATTCATGCAGCTACAATGGTGGCGGCCGGCGTATATTTAACAGCTCGTATGTTCCCGATACTAACACCAGAATCTTCGCTCTTTATTGCTTATATCGGTGGGATTACGGCCATCTTTGCAGCTTCTATTGCCATTGTTCGTTGGGATATAAAGCGTGTTTTGGCATATTCGACGATTAGCCAATTAGGTTATATGATGCTGGCAATTGGGGCAGGTAATTACATGGCAGGTTTGTTCCATCTAACCACTCATGCTTTCTTTAAGGCTCTTCTATTTCTTGGATCCGGCAGTGTAATTCACGCTTTGCATGTTCACCATAGCGATGATGACGAGCATGCTCATGATGAACACGACCACCATGGGCCGGTAGAACGAGATGGAATTCCACCTGAACAGGACATGAGAAATATGGGTGGGCTCAGGCACAAAATGCCAACCACTTTTTGGACGATGTTAATTGCTACTTTGTCCATTTCTGGTGTGCCTTTCATAACTTCTGGCTTTTACAGTAAAGATGCGGTTTTGGGTGGAGTTCTAGGTAAAGCTATGGAAGCTGGCCAGTACACAATTCACTATTATATCCTGTTTGGTATCGCACTTTTTGCAGCCATGATCACGGCTTTCTACATGTTTCGGCTTGTTTTTCTCACTTTCTTTGGCCAACCAAAAAATCAGGAAATGTATGATCATGCTCATGAGTCTCCAAGTCAAATGGTTATTCCTTTAGTGATCTTAATGGTATTATCATTCCCGGTCGTGCACGCTCATCTACCGTTCAATATTAGTTTTAGTTGGAGTTTTGACAAGTTAGTACAAACACCACACCAATATCATAATGGTGCCACTGATGGGCATAATGGACATAGTAGGGCCGACGAAAAATTAACAGAATTGTATGCGGCAGCCGGAAAATCTGATTATGGATCAGATAGTAAATATCATGATCCACATCACGATGTTCATCACAAAGCTCACAAGATTGCTATGATCTGTTCAATTATTGTGGCTGGATTGGGCATCTTAATTTCATGGTTAATTTATGGACGTCAATCGATTGATGAAGATCCTGTTGAGAAAGCTCTTGGTCCATTTCATGCCGTCCTTTGGAATAAATATTACGTTGATGAATTGTATAATGGGGTGGTGGTAAAGCGGATTACATTGGGCTTAGCTAATGTTTTCGGTAAGATCGACATCAATGTTGTTGATGGTATAGTTAATGCTGTAGCGTGGATTACTCGCGTTCTTGTCGCGGGTGTTGTTGGTCTGTTTGATATGATTGTTATTGATGGAATTGTAGTAACTGTAGTTGGCAAGGGTATTCGATCCATTGGAAACCAGGTTCGTCGTATCCAAACCGGTACAGTCCAGAATTATCTTGCCTTTATTCTAGGTGGTGTGATTCTTTTGGTACTGTTGTTCTATCTTCTTCCCTCGCTAATAATGTTGTAAAGTGTGCAGTTTATTAGGATTACTACTAAATGAAAGAGTTGAGTGATTTATGCTACTAACATGGATGATTTTTATACCTCTTATTGGTATGGTCTTGGTCTTACTTCTACCTCGTGATCAAGATAACGCCGCTAGATGGTTGACTTTTGCTATAACATTGCTTCCATTGTTGATCGCGGTTTTTCTGTTTACAAATTACGATAATTCGGAAGCTGGTATTCAACATGAATTAACAATTCCCTGGATTGAAAGTTTTGGCATTAGCTATCACATTGGCCTTGATGGGTTGAGTGTGACTTTAGTGTTATTAACAGCTTTGCTTGGACCTATCTGCGTAGGAGCTTCATGGAAAATTAACAAAGGAGTTAAAGCTTACATGGCTTTATTTCTCCTGCTTGAGACCGGTATGATCGGATTTTTCTGTGCTCTAGACCTATTTCTATTCTATGTTTTCTTTGAACTTACGCTATTACCGATGTACTTCCTAGTAGGCATTTGGGGTGGAGAACGTCGTGAGTATGCGGCGATCAAATTCTTTCTCTACACACTATTCGGAAGTGTTCTAATGCTCGTAGCGATGATTGCTGTTTATCTGAAGAGTGGCGAGGCTGGGGCTAGAACTTTCGATATTATTGAGCTAACACAGTTGGCCCAGACTGCTGGTCACCCCTTGGCTGACCCAGATTTTCAAAAGATTGTCTTTTTGGGCTTCTTTGTTGGTTTTGCTGTCAAGGTACCTATTTTCCCTTTTCATACTTGGTTGCCAGATGCTCACGTCCAAGCACCAACTGCTATAAGTGTTATTCTCGCTGGTATTTTGCTGAAGATGGGTACATATGGTTTAGTAAGAATTAACGTAACCATGCTGCCAGAAGGTATGGCAGCTTCAGCCGGTTGGTTAGCGATACTGGCAGTTGTCAATATCATTTATGGTTCACTGTGTGCTCTTTTCCAGACTGACTTCAAAAAAATGGTTGCCTATTCGTCTATTGGTCATATGGGATTTGTGATACTGGGTATTGCCGCTTTAAACAAACCAGGTATAACCGGTGCGATTCTACAAATGTTCAACCACGGAGTCATAAGTGGTATGTTGTTTCTGTTGGTTGGTGTGATTTATGATCGAGCTCACCATCGGGATATAAACGGTTTTGGTGGACTTGGTGCAAAAATGCCTGTCTATACTGGCATTACAACATTAGCTTTTATGGCTTCTTTGGGATTACCCGGTTTGAGCGGATTTGTTGGTGAAGCCTTATCTTTACTGGGAGCTTTTGATGGAGCCTTTGATAATGCTAAGTTTCTAACGATTCTTTCAACTATCGGTATTGTGATCGGTGCCGCTTATTTCCTATGGACATTACAGCGCATTTTCCTTGGGCAACTTAACCCCAAATATGAGGAAATTGAAGAAATCAACGCCCGGGAAATTGCCACGCTCCTTCCTCTTGGTGTCTTAACTATTCTTCTTGGTGTTTGGCCACATTTCATTATCGACATGTTTGACCAAAATGTCGATGCAATAGTCAAGGCTGTGAACGCAAGTAGCAAGGCTGTTGGTATTCTACCGTAAGTCATTAGTGATTGAGGACTCTATATCGTGAATAGTATTGATAGTCTCCAGTACTTTGTTCCTGAATTGATTATTATCGGAACGGCGTTGCTTGCTATTATTTATGATTTGACACCTGATAGCAAACACAATAATGGAACGGCGTATATCGCTTTAGGTGGAATTGCTCTGACACTCATTGCCATTTTTTCTGCAGGCTTACCATCTGAGTTTTTGTTTGATGGCATGATTAAGATAGATGGTTTTTCCATCTATTTTAAGGTGATTGTTTTAGTCACAACGGCTGCGACAATCATTTTCTCGATGCAATCTGACGAACTAGATCCTAATACAAAAGGGGAATATTACTCAATTCTAATAGCTGTTAATTTGGGGATGTTTTTAATGGCGTCTTCGACTAACCTATTGATTGCCTACCTAGCTTTGGAAACTGTATCGATAGCTTCATATATTTTAGCAGGTTTTCTTACGCATAATCGCCGGTCGAGCGAGGCCGCCTTTAAATACATTATTTACGGCGCAGTTGCTTCTGGTACAATGCTATTTGGTTTATCACTCATTTTCGGTTTAACTGGTACAGCTAGTATTCCAGAAATCGGTACTCGGCTGGCTGAAGTTATCGCTGAGCCCAACTCACGGCTGGCTGTCACTGTTGCGACAGTGTTTGTCATGACTGGTCTTGGTTATAAAATTGCATCAGTACCTTTCCATATGTGGGGGCCTGATGTCTACGAAGGAGCACCAATTCCGGTAACAGCTTTCCTTTCTGTTGCCTCTAAAGCAGCGGGTTTCGCTTTGCTGATTCGAATTTTTTATCTTGGGTTTGGGCAAATTACGGATCTTAGCACTACTAACTGGACTATATTGTTAGCAGTTGTATCGGCCTTAACCATGACTTTCGGTAATTTGGCAGCCTTACCCCAAAATAACGTCAAGCGTTTGTTGGCTTATTCGAGCATTGCTCATGGTGGATATTTGTTGATGGGTGCAGTACTATTGAATGATACTGGTATCAAAGCTATTCTGTTTTACTTAACTATTTATCTTTTTATGAATTTAGGTGCTTTCTTTGTAGTTATTCTAGTTTCCAATCGATTAGGTGGTGAAATGATAGAAAACTATCGTAACCTCATTTCTCGGGCACCGCTACTGGCTGTTTCTATGGCTCTGTTTCTCTTTTCATTGACCGGGCTACCACCTTTGGCAGGATTTAGTGGGAAATGGCTTTTGTTCACAGCCGCTTTGGAAGGAGGCCTTTATTGGCTAGTTGTTGTTGCTGCTTTGAATAGTGCCGTTTCGCTCTATTACTATATACGTGTTGTAAGAGCAATGTTCTTCGAAAAGTCAGATGAAGAGACGCCGCTGACTTTCACATTCGCCAACCAATTACTTCTACTCTTCTTTGCAGTTCCGACCGTTCTGCTATTTGTATTCTGGGAACCTTCTTATCAGGTAATAGAGACTGTAATTAGGGGGTTTACCCCCGATCCTGTGAGCAAGATAACTGCTACTATTTCTCAGTAAACTCCCAAATTTCATCCTAAGGTTCTTGTAATTCAATAAAGACTACCTGCACACTTGGGTCTCACAAGTAATGATGTTTTGTCAACTTTGCTTGTCGGCGGCAATCTTGTTGACGTGCTCCAAAACGACTTGGCGCGGGCATAGTTTCACAAAGAGCCATGTTCCGGGGGCAGAAATCAGGAAAAGACCGATTAGTAAATCATCGAACCTTGTTAACAAATGAAAATCAGGAAGGAAGTCGATTGGAAGAATGAAGTAAGCAATAGCAAAAGCAAAAGCTACGACTTCAGCTAACACCCAAACGGCCTTGGTATGGATAGGCACCCGAG
Organism: Candidatus Poribacteria bacterium; assembly: GCA_002714785.1. Taxonomy (GTDB): domain Bacteria; phylum Poribacteria; class WGA-4E; order WGA-4E; family UBA9662; genus TMED15. Next base: position 8,493 of record PAYP01000123.1, read on the forward strand.
CATCTTTGAACAGTCGCCAAGCCAACTTAACAAAATTAGGTATGTTAAGTAGAAAACGCAAAATACGTAAGTTCCTACTTGGACGAAAGTTGAAAAATGAGTGATTCATTGAACGTTTACCCTACCCTACTTTAAATTATAACTACTGGTTTTCTATATTTCAAATCCTGTGAATGTTCGTAAAGCTGCTCTTGACTGTTTAAACAAACTTCAGCACCCTAACAGTCGTATTTCCAGTGTTATCCGAAATATTGAGACTCGGGTTCAGCCTGTTGACCTTAATCTTCTACATCAGTTAGTTTACGGCACAATTCGTTGGCAAGGACAACTAGATTGGGTGCTTAATCCGTTTATACCTAATCGTTTTCGTTTAGCCCCTCATTTACGAAACATCTTACGACTTGGTGCTTACCAACTCTTACATCTCAACCGAATTCCGATTCATGCTATTATTTACGAAACAGTTGAGTTAGCTAAACCCAAAATCAAAACGTCTCGTTTTGTTAATGCTGTTTTACGAAACCTTTCTCGGAATAGAAATGATTTGCCATTTCCTGATCAGGTAAATGAACCGATAGAATGGCTTAGTTTATCCCAGTCTTATCCTAAATGGCTAGTGGAACGTTGGACCGAGGAATTCGGTTTAGAATGGGCAAAAGATTTTTGTCAGGCTAGTAATAGCTTAGCTTCCTTAACTGTACGGACTAATACCTTAAAAATCGATAGGTGTAATCTGGTTAAAAAATTTCTTAAAAGTGGTATAGACGCACGTAAAACATCAACAAGTCCGGAAGGTATACAATTGCTAGGTATTAGCAACCTTGTACAATCTAATATTTACGCTGAGGGATTATGTCAGGTTCAAGATGAAGCCGCCCAGATAATTGCTCATCTGGCTGGTATTACAAAGGAGTCCTCTCAGTTGGTTGTTGACGTTTGTGCTGCACCTGGTGGGAAAACTACTCATTTAGCTCAGTTAATGGGAAATGATGGCTATGTTGTAGCTATGGATATAACAGATCAAAAGATAAAACTCGTTGAGCAAAATTGTCAACGCTTAGGCATCACAAATGTCGAAACTATAGTGGCATCTGCTTTAGACCGAGTGATTCAACCACTCTCGAAAGCTAACATTGTTCTTGTTGATGTTCCTTGTTCAGGGTTTGGTACTTTACGTCGTCATCCTGATATTCGTTGGAAAAAGAATCGTAGCCAGATCAGTGATTTAGCAGATTTACAATTCCAAATATTGTCTAATGTTGCAGATCAAATCCGTGCAGGCACTATTATCATTTACAGTACGTGCACAACCGAAATCGAAGAAAACCAGCAAGTGATTCTGCGATTTAAAAAACAGTATCCAAACTTTTCTGTTGAAGCAATTAGCAGTTATTTGCCAAACAAAAACCCAACAATGCAAACAATTGAAGGATATTGGCAAACATTTCCACATCTGCATGATATGGATGGCAGCTTTGCTGTCCGACTCAGAAAAGTATAAATTTAATCTAAACTAAAGGAGTTAATACTATGAAATTTGGTATGAATTTATTGCTTTGGAGTGGCAATATCGGGGAGGAACACTATCCTATTCTCGAAAATTTGAAAGCTATGGGTTACGATGGTGTAGAAGTTCCTTTGTTTGAATACGATGTTGATCATTGTGCAAAATTAGGTAAACAGCTGGACGAACTTGGCCTTGAACGAACTGCGGTGACCGTTCGTAATGCGGAAGATAACCCCATTAGTCCATCTGCCCCCATTCGAGCTAATGGAGTTGCATTAAATAAACAAGCACTGGACTGTTGCCAAGCTCTGGGAGCAACTTTTCTTTGTGGTCCTTACCATTCAGCACTGGGTGAATTCAGTGGTACCGGTCCAACTGACGAAGAAAAAGCCTGGGGAATTGAGAGTATGCAATTGGTAGCTGAGCACGCTCAGGTTTGTGACGTAACCCTAGCCGTTGAATACCTTAACCGATTTGAATGTTATTTTCTGACCTCAGCCATTGATGCTGCCAACTTCATCGATGCTGTCAATCACCCTAATTGTCGTATGATGTATGATACTTTTCATGCTAATATCGAAGAAAAGAGTGTCGCTGAAGCTATTCGTGCTTGCCAACAACAAACAGTACACGTCCACATCTCGGAAAATGACCGAAGTACGCCTGGAAATGGATTAGTTCGATGGGATGAAACCTTTAACACTTTGAAAGAAACTGGCTACGATGGTTGGATGGTTGTTGAGGCTTTTGGTCTCGCACTACCAGAACTAGTCGCAGCTACCAAAATCTGGCGACGTATGTACGAAAGCGAAGAACAATTGGCCAAAGATGCTCTCAAGTTTATGAAATCTGAATGGGCAAAACGAGGATAGATACACGAAAAGGAAAGAAGGAAGCGAAAAACCAAGTTCGTATTAAAATCAGCGAACCGTAGTTTTTTACTTTATCTATAGGCAATACCGATAATACAATCAGAATTTAAACACTGTATTTATGGGTCTTATCGGGACATATTAGACCATTTTGAATTACTGATGCCCTTTCCAGAGAATACAAAAAAGGCCGTAACATTTTGTTACGGCCTTTTTATTAAATCTGATTTAAAAGAATATTAGTTGATATTAGCTGACTTGACTCTAGACCAAGTCGTGGTCATTTTATGCTTGGCATCTACGTTAAAAGTACCATTTTCTTGTAACCAATTGACCATGAATTCACCCACACCAATACCGCGGATATCCGGCTTATCGGGCCATTTTGGCTTGGCGGCTTGCCACATGGCAGCAATCATTCCATTACCATCTTTACCAGCTTTCTTTGCAATTGCTACAGCAGGGTCTGCATCGTCACCGTCTTCACCAAACAGTACTAGATCCCAGTCTGAACCTTTGAATTGTTCAGTATGCCAAGGTCGGTCAGACTTGAATGCTTTCATCGATGGAATGTATTTTTTCCCATTAGCATTTGGCTTTATATTACCAGATCGACTACCAAAACTGAGTCCTTTGATATCAAATACGTTAGCAGCGCCATCGGCTCCGTTATCGGGACTACGAACACCACCCTCGTAACTCATGTAATAAATCCAGTCAGCCACGTTGATGTGAACGTTTCCAGCTTCAATGAAGTTCTCAATATTAGAACCATCCGGATATTTATTAAGGAAAGCGTACATAGCACTGGGACAAGTTCCACTGTCGGTGATAATGACATCTTGTTGTCCATTATTGGTATGTTCTATCAGCCACTTGGCCAATGGGGATCCGTCGCCTTCTTCATCTCCGTCTCCAAAGTCTTCGATACTATTAAACATTGCTTTAACACCCTGGAAAGTATCGATTGCTTTCACGTTAGCCGCCACGGCACCACCCGCAATCCAACCAGGGTTGGTAGGCCCCGAATAATGAGCGAGATCATTAGCCAATGACAAAACCGGCAGTGCTAACAAACATAACAGGGACAATAATACTAATTTTCTCATATCTTGTTTTTTTACACTCCTTTTTCTATCTTGAGTTTACATCCTACTCTTACAAACAACTTTCTGCCTTTTTAATTCTACTCTGAAAAGAACCAAAACATGCAGTAGGTAGGAGCTATCTATACTTGAATATTCTATAGCCATTCGTCAACTGTATTGCACTTGACGAAATAATTGCACTATAACACCAAGCGACCCGATTGTATCACAGCAGGCAAAATTTAGCAACAACTAAGAAACAATAAACTGACACTGTTTTTCGCTTCTGACGACTGTATTCTCCACGTATATCATTATCCGACTACGTTGAGCTGAACATTCGAGTTTTGTTAAGTTAAATCCGTTATTAATAACAAAAATTTAGGATTTTTTGCTATTTCCCTTTCTATCCGGATTATACAATTATTGA